>NZ_LYXF01000005.1:0-212862 GCF_001709195.1 Micromonospora sp. II
GATCACGCATGACCTGGGTGTGGTGTCTCAGGTGGCTGATGACGTGTTGGTGATGTACGCGGGTCGGGCGGTGGAGCACGGGAGTGTGGAGCGGGTGTTGCGGGCGCCGCAGCATCCGTACACGTGGGGGTTGTTGTCGAGTGTGCCGTCGTTGCACGGTGACGCGGACGCGGACCTGGTGCCGATCCCGGGTAACCCGCCCAGCTTGATCAATCTGCCGTCTGGGTGTGCGTTCCATCCGCGGTGCCGGTGGGCCGGCGTGAACGGTGACCGGTCCCGCACCGAGGTGCCCGARCTGCGGGAGGCCGGCGTGCCGGGTCACCTGGTCGCCTGCCATMTGCCGSCGGGTGACCGGGAGCGGATCTACCGGGACGAGGTCGCGCGGGTGGGGGTGGCCCGATGAGCGCCGAGACCGAGCCGCTGCTGTCGGTGCGGGGACTGACCAAGCACTTCCCCGTCCGGCAGGGCCTGCGCGTCACGGGTGCGGTGCGGGCCGTCGACGGGCTGGACTTCGACGTGCGGCCCGGCGAGACGCTCGGCCTGGTCGGGGAGTCGGGGTGTGGGAAGACCACGACCGGGCGGATGCTGGTGCGTCTGCTGGAACCCACCGCCGGGACGATCGAGTTCGCCGGGCGGGACATCACCCACGGCGGGCGGCGTGAGCTGCGCGCGTTGCGGCAGGACCTGCAGATCATCTTCCAGGACCCGTACGCCTCACTGAACCCCCGCCACACCGTCGGGCGGATCGTGGCCATGCCGTTGCAGGTCAACCGGATCACCCCACCCGGCGGCGTGAAGAAACGCGTCCAGGAACTCCTCGAACTCGTCGGGCTGAATCCGGAGCACTACAACAGGTACCCGCACGAGTTCTCCGGCGGGCAACGCCAGCGCATCGGCATCGCCCGCGCCCTCGCGTTGAAACCCAAGCTGATCGTCGCCGACGAACCCGTCTCGGCGCTGGACGTGTCGATCCAGGCGCAGGTCATCAACCTGCTCCGCGACCTGCAACGCGACCTCGACCTGGCGTTCGTGTTCATCGCCCACGACCTCGCCGTCATCCGCCACTTCTGCCACCGCGTCGCCGTCATGTATCTCGGCAAGATCGTCGAAATCGGCGACCGCGACACCATCTACACCCGGCCCCAGCACCCCTACACCCGAGCCCTGCTCTCCGCCATCCCCGACGTCACCACCCTCGGGCCCGCCGGCCGGATCCGCCTCACCGGCGACGTCCCCACCCCGTTGAACCCGCCATCGGGCTGCCGCTTCCGCACCCGCTGCTGGAAAGCCACCGACCACTGCGCCACCGAAGAACCCGCCCTGACCACCCGGGACGACGGCGGGCAGCTCACCGCCTGCCACTACCCGGAGAGCGGACCGGTCGGCATGCCGACCGGCGAACCCGTGGAGGTGTCGAAATGAGCCTGTCGCCGGTCGAGGGCGCGGCGCTCGCCGAGATCGAGTCCTCCGATCAGGAGCCGGACGAGAAGAAGCGGCTGGTCGGCCGCTCACCGGGCCAGCTCGTCTGGGCCCGGCTGCGGCGCGACCGTACCGCAATGGTCAGCGGTGTCGTGCTGGCCCTGTTCATCCTGGCGGCGATGGCCGCGCCGCTGATCCAGCGGCTGTACGGCGTGTCGCCGAACCAGCAGTTCGGTGACCTGTTGGACGCCACCGGCATGCCGCTGGGCTACGTGGGCGGCGTCAGCGGTGACCACTGGTTCGGGCTGGAACCGGGCCTGGGCCGGGACATCTTCATCCGGATGATCTACGGCATCCGGACGTCGCTGCTGATCGCGCTCGGCGCCGCGCTGGTCACCACGACCATCGGCGTGGTGCTCGGGATCGTCGCCGGCTTCCTGGGCGGCGTGGTCGACTCGGTGATCAGCTGGATCACCGACGTCGCGCTGGCGTTGCCGTTCCTCATCTTCGCGCTGGCCGTGGTGCCGACGTTCTCGCTGCGCTTCTACGGCCCCCGGGACGCGGTGCCGACGTGGTTCGCGGTGACCACGCTGATCGTGGTCTTCGCCGCGTTCGGCTGGACCGGAACGGCCCGGCTCGTCCGGGGCCAGGTGGTGTCGCTGCGCGAACGGGAGTTCGTGGAGGCGGCGCGGGCCAGCGGCGCCGGGCTCGGGCACATGCTGTTCCGGCAGTTGCTGCCGAACATCTGGGCCCCGATCCTGGTGGCGTTCTCGCTCGCCGTGCCGTCGTACGTCACGGGCGAAGCGGCGCTGTCCTTCCTCGGCGTCGGGCTGCCCGAGTCGGTGCCGAGCTTCGGCCGGATGATCTACCGCAGCATCGACTACCTGCAGACCGACCCGGCGTACGTCTTCTTCCCCGGCATCACCATCTTCGCGCTCGTGCTGGCGTTCAACCTCTTCGGCGACGCGCTGCGCGACGCGCTCGACCCGAAGTCGTCACGGTAGGGGGTTCGACGACATGGTGCGGTTTCTGCTGAAGCGGCTGCTGCTCGCGGTCTCGGTGCTGCTCGCGGTGAGCATCGTCAGTTTCCTCATGTTCTTCGCGCTGCCCCGCGACCCGGTGACCGGCATGTGCCCGAAGAACTGCAACGCCGAGCGGCTGGAGCGGGTACGCACGGAGCTGGGGCTCAACGACCCGAAGCCGACGCAGTACGTCAACTACATGAAGGGCATCTTCGTCGGCCGTGACCTGGGCAGCGCGCAGGGCGGCAAGTGCGAGGCGCCCTGCCTCGGCTACTCGTACGTCAACAGCGAGGCGGTGACCGACACGTTCGCCCGGGTGCTGCCGGTGACGCTGAACATCGTGCTCCCGGCGGCGGTGCTCTGGCTGGCGCTCGGCGTGGGGCTCGGGATGATCTCCGCGCTGCGGCGGGGGTCGCTGCTCGACCGCATCTCGATCGGGTTGACGCTGACGTTCGCCTCGCTGCAGCTCTACTTCGTCGGCGCCGTGCTGCTGCTGGTCTTCGTGTACTCGCTGAAGATCCTGCCGACACCCCGCTACGTGCCGTTCCTGGAGAACCCGATCGAATGGGCGCGCGGCCTGGTGCTGGCGTGGGTGACGCTCGCGCTGCTCTTCTCCGCGATCTACGCGCGGCTGTCCCGGGCGCAGATGCTGGAGACGCTCTCCGAGGACTTCGTGCGGACCGCGCGGGCCAAGGGCGTGGCGAAACGCAATGTGTACGGACGGCACGCGCTGCGCGCCGCGATCACGCCGATCGTGACGATCGCCGGGCTCGACGTGGGCGCGGCGCTCGGCGGCACCGTCATCACCGAGACGACGTTCGGCATCCAGGGGCTGGGGCGTACGGCGGTGGAGGCGGTACGCCAGGGCGACCTGCCGACCATCATGGCCACCGTCCTGGTGTCGGCGCTGTTCGTGGTGGTGGCGAACATCGTGGTCGACCTGCTGTACGCGTTCATCGATCCACGGGTGCGTCTCGGCTGATCCGGGCGTCGCCGGTGGTCGATCGTTGTGCCCCCGTTATCTGCTCGAAATTTACCGCGAGTGAAAGCTAGGCGAAGCTTTCCTTCATCGGACCCGAGGAGTTGAGTATGCGAGCAAGACTCGCCACCGCCGTGGGCGGTGCGATGGCACTGGTGGTCGCCCTCAGTGCGTGCAGCAAGAACACCGGCGACAACGGCGACACCGCGGACACGAACAAGCCCCGCAGCGGCGCCATCGCGACCGACCCGAAGGACTCGCTCGGCCCGGCGGCCGAGGTGCCCGGCGCGGCCAAGGGCGGAACCTTCTACATCCTGCGCGAGAGCAAGATCTCCCACCTGGACCCGCAGCGGGTCTACTCGTTCGCCGGCCTGATGGGCAGCCAGCTCTACGCCCGGTTCCTCACCACCTTCAAGGACGACGGCAAGGGCAACGTCACGCTGGTCGGCGACCTCGCCGAGACGCCCGGCAAGAACGTGAACAACGACTGCAAGGTCTGGGAGTTCACGATCAAGGAGGGCGTCAAGTTCGAGGACGGCCGCCCGATCACCTCCAAGGAGATCGCGTACGGCATCGCCCGCTCGTTCGACCCGGACCTGACCGGCGGCCCCACCTACCTGCAGGAGTGGCTGGCCGACAGCCCGCAGTACGACACCAAGTGGGACTTCAAGAAGAACAAGACCTCGCTGCCGCCCGGCCTGACCACGCCGGACCCGCGCACGCTGCGCTTCGAGTTCAACAAGCCCCGCTGCGACCTGCCGTTCGCGGTGTCGCTGCCGGCCACCGCGCCGCTGCCGCCGGACAAGGACACCGGCGTCAACCTGGACAACATGCCGTTCTCGTCCGGGCCGTACCGCTTCACCAAGATCCAGCCCGGCGTGGAGATGGTGCTGGAGCGCAACACGAACTGGGACCCGGCCACCGACCCGGTGCGGCACGCCTACCCGGACAAGTTCGTCTGGTCGCTCGGCTCGGACAACACCACCCAGACCAACCGCGTCCTCGCCGGCACCGGCAACGACGCGGCGGCGGTCGCCACCGGTGGCGTGCCGCCCGAGCTGATCGCGAAGGTGACCGGCGACCCGGCGCTCAAGGCCCGGATGATCGTCGCGGCGACGCCCAACGCCTACCGGCTGAGCATCAACACCACCCGGGTCACCGACCTGTCCGTGCGGCAGGCGATCAACTACGCGATCGACCGCAGCAGCATCACCAAGAACCTCGGCGGCCCGTACGGCGCGGTGCCGCTGACCACGCTGCTGCCCCCTACCACGCTCGGGTACAAGAAGTTCGACGCGTACCCGGCCGGTGAGAGCGGCGACCCGGCGAAGGCGAAGGAGACGCTGGGCGGCAAGTCGGTGAACCTGGTGCTCGGCACCTCCGACGACACCGCCTCGCAGGAGACCGCCACCCAGGTCAAGAACGCGCTGGAGAAGGCCGGCTTCACGGTCACCGTCAAGCCGATCCCCGAGGACGGCTACCTCGACTTCGTGAAGAAGAAGAGCAACCCCTGGGACCTGTGGGTCGACTCGTGGGCGGCCGACTGGCCCAGCGGCGCCTCGATCCTGCCGGTGCTCTTCGACGGCCGCAGCCTCAAGGCCGAGGGCAACAGCAACACGTCCCAGCTCAACAACGAGGCGATCAACGCCGAGTTCGACCGGGTGCTGGCCCTCGACCCGGCCAAGCAGGCCGAGGAGTGGAGCAAGCTGGACGAGAAGCTGATGAAGGAGTCCGCGCCGGCGGTGCCGCTCTACAACGAGGTGGTCTCCGTGGCGCACGGCGAGAAGGCCGGTGGCATCTTCATCGGCAGCATCTTCGGCTGGCCCAGCTTCGTCAACGCGTACGTCAAGCAGTAGCTCTGCAAGGAAGGGCCCCTTCTTAACGCCTGGCGTTAAGAAGGGGCCCTTCCTTTACCGCAGGCGTTAACAGGGGGCCCTTCCTTACAAGTAGCGGCGGAGGAAGTCCAGCTCCAGCCGGAGCAGGCGCTCGGACACCCCGCCCGCGGCCAGGTGGCTCGCCCCGGTCAGCGGCAGCACCGCGTGCGGGCGGCCCGTCGCCAGCAGCGCCGCGGACAGCCGCAGCGTGTGCGCGGCCAGCACGTTGTCGTCGGCCAGGCCGTGCACCAGCAGCATCGGCCGGGCCTGCGCCGGGTCGCCGAGCGGCTCGGCGGCCAGCTCGACCAGCGAGTGGTGGGCGTAGACGTCCATGCCGTCGTCGGGCATGCCGAGGTAGCGCTCGCTGTACGCGGTGTCGTACAGCGCCCAGTCGGTGACCGGCGCGCCGACGATCGCGCACTTGAACAACTCCGGGTGGCGCAGCACCGCGAGCCCGGCCAGCCAGCCGCCGAACGACCAGCCGCGCACCGCCACCCGCTCCAGGTCCAGGTCGGGGTGCTTGTCGGCGAGCGCGGTGAGCGCGTCCACCTGGTCGGTGAGGATCACGTCGGCGACCCGGCGGTGGATCGCCTTCTCGAACGAAGGCGCGATGCCGGGGGTGCCCCGGTTGTCGATGGTGACCACCGCGAAGCCCTGCTCGGCCCACCACTGCCGCTCCAGCCAGACGCTGCGGGCCGCCACCACCTCCTGGTGGCCGGGGCCGCCGTAGATGTCCAGCAGCACCGGCAGCCGGGTGCCCTTGACGTGCTCGGCCGGGTAGAGCACCGCGCTTGGCAGCCGCCGGTCGGTGACCCGGACCATCGTCGGCCGCGGCGCGTACGAGCAGGTGGCGGCCAGCGAGCGCAGCTCACCCACCTCGCGGTCGCCGTGCCAGACCCGCCAGCGGACGCCGGGGTGCTCCAGCGACGCGATGCCCACCGCCAGCGTGGAGCCGCCGATCGAGGCGGTGTGCCAGCCGGGGTCGCTGCCCATCCGGCGGGCGTCCATGCCGCCGCCGATGGTGGTCCGCACCCGGTAGAGGTGGCGCTGGCTCGGCTCACCCTCACTCGCCTCGACCAGCAGGTCCGCGGTCGTGCCCGGGCCGTTCGGCAGCCGCCCGACCACCCGCCGCACGTACAGCGAGGGCGGGGTGAGCAGCGTGCCGTCGGCGAACAGGCAGCGTGCGTCGTACCCGTCGTGGGCCAGCTCGCCGCCGACCAGCACCCGCCCGTTGGGCAGGTGGGCGGGGGTGCCGGGGATCGGTTCCACCCAGCGCGGGTCGGCCAGCTCGGCGTGCACCTGCGTCTCCCCGGTGCGCGGGTCCACCGCCAGCACCAGGCCGTGCTGCTGCGAGCGGCGCAGCACCGTGATCAGCGGCCCGCCGTCGGACCAGTCCGCCGAGCTCAGGTAGGGGTAGGTCTCCCGGTCCCAGTGCACGTCGACCCAGCCGCCGTCGAGGTCGAGCAGGTGCAGGCTGACCTCCGCGTTCGGGCCACCCGCGACGGGGTACGCCAGCGACGTCGGCGGGCTCGCCGGGTCGGCCGGGTCGTGCAGGTACCAGCGCTCCAGCCGGGACTCGTCGACCCGGGCGGCCAGCACGCTGCGCCCGTCCGGCGCCCACCAGTAGCCGCGGTAGCGGTCGAACTCCTCGGCGGCGATGTGCTCGGCCAGCCCCCAGGTCACGCCGCTGTCCTCACCGGCGAGCAGGTTGTCGGTACCGTCCGGCTCCACCACCCGCAGCTGGCCCCGGCGTACGCCCTCGGCGGCGTCGGTGACGTAGGCCAGCCGCTCGCCGGTCGGGTCGGGCCGGGGGTCGATCACCGGCCCGCCGGTGGCCACCTCGACCACGTCGCCGTGCACCAGGTCGGCCCGGAACAGCCGCCCGGCCAGCGCGAACGCGGCCACCCGGCCGGCCGCGTCCAGGGCGTACGAGCCGATGCCGCCGGAGCTGAGCCGCAGCCGCTCGCGCAGCGCCCGCTCACCCGGGGACAGGCGGGCCGGATCGGCGTCCGCGCCCAGCAGCACCGCCGGGTCGGCGACCAGGCGTTCCTCGCCGCTGTCGATGTCGAGCAGCCAGAGCGCGTCGGCCGGGTCCTCCGGTCCCGCGGAGCGCAGGAAGACGACCCGGGAGCCGTCGCCGGAGACGGTGACGGCGCGCGGCGCCCCGTGGCTGAACCGACGGGTACGGGCGGCCAGCTCGGGAAAGTCCACGCCTGCAGCGTAGGCGCGCGCCGGAGGTGATGTGGCCGACCTGAGCGGACGCATCACCGTCGAGCGGGCAGGACCGCCGGTTAGAGTGACGGGCGTGACGACGCTGCCCGACCGACGCCTTCTGCTGGTCCACGCGCATCCCGACGACGAGTCGATCGGCACCGGCGCGACGATGGCGCACTACGCCGCCACCGGCGCCCACGTCACGCTCGTCACCTGCACGCTGGGCGAGGAGGGCGAGATCCACGTCCCGGCGCTGGCCCAGCTCTGCGCGGCCGAGGCGGACCAGCTCGGCGGCTACCGGATCGGCGAGCTGGCCGACGCCTGCGCCGCGCTCGGCGTCACCGACCACCGGTTCCTCGGCGGCGCGGGCCGCTACCGCGACTCGGGCATGATGGGCATGGCCACCAACGAGCACCCGCGGGCGTTCTGGCAGGCCGACCTGGACGTCGCCGCCGGGCACCTGCTGGAGGTCATCCGCGAGGTCCGTCCCCAGGTGCTCGTCACGTACGACCCGAACGGCTTCTACGGCCACCCGGACCACATCCAGGCGCACCGGGTGGCGATGCGCGGCGTGGAGCTGGCCGCGGCCGAGGGGATCGCCCCGGCGAAGGTCTACTGGACGGCCATGCCGCGCAGCGTGCTCGACGCCGGGCTGGAGACGTTCACCGAGTCCTCGGACAACCCGTTCGCCGGCATCGAGAGCGCCGACGAGCTGCCGTTCGGTACGCCGGACGCGGAGATCGCCGCCCGGATCGACGGCACCGAGCAGCACGCCGCCAAGGAGGCGGCGATGCGGGCCCACGCCACCCAGATCCCGGCCAACTCGTGGCTCTACTCGATCGCCGGCAACTTCGGCGGCGAGTTCATGGGCGTCGAGTACTTCACGCTCGCGGTGGGCGAGAAGGGGCCCGGCCATGGCCCGTACGGCTGGGAGGACGACCTCTTCGCCGGGATCGCCCCGGACGCCGCGGATCGGTCCCCGGTCGCGGCGGCCGGTGTCCGGTGACGCTGCCGGCCGTACCCGTGTCGACAGTTGCCGAGCCGCCACCGGAGGCCGCGCCGCCGAGCCGGGCGGAGCGGACGCTCGACCGCGCGCTGCGGGTGACCGGCGGCGTGCTGACGGTCTGGGGCGGCGTGCTGCTCGCGCTGCTCGAACTGATCTTCTCGACCTGGGCCTGGGAGCTGGTGCAGGGCCGTTCCGGCGCGGCGCAGGCGCTGGTCGGGGTGGGCGCGGTGGTCGTCGGCGTGCCGGTGGTGGTGGCGGCGACGGTGCTGCTGGGCTCGTTCGGGCACCGGTCGACGGGGGGCCGCTGGGCGGTCGTGCTGGCCGCGCTGCCGTGGTTCGTGGTGATCGTGGCGGGCGGTGTCCGGACCGTCGAGGGTGATCTCGCGCTGGTCGGCGACAACGTGCTCGGGCTGGCGCTGATCGTGGCCGGCGCGGTCACGTTCGCGGTGGTCGGTTTCCGGCACCTGGTGACGCCGCCCCCTGTCCGGTGAGGTGCTGACGCCACACAGGCGACGGTGGTAGACATTCCTGCCAGAGGCCCGCCGAGGGAGCGGGCGGTACGGCGGGAGGCGTGCGATGGGTCAGCGGTGGCGTGCGGTCGGAGTGCTGGCGGCCGCGTTGTTCGCGGTGAACGTGGTGGCCCGGCTGGTCACCAGATTCGCGTTCCCGGACGACGACGCCGCGTCCGACCGGGTGTCGCTGGCGATGTTCCTGGTGATCGGGCTGATCCTGGCGGGCGTCGCGTTCCGGTGGGGGGCCGACCGTCCGCTCGGCCGCCTGGCCGGTGACCTGGCCGCCGCGGTGGGGGTGGCGCTGGCGCTCACCGTGTTCGTCGGTCCGCTGGTGGTCGGGGAGAACCCGTTCGGCGGTGGCGCCGGCCTGTTCTTCGCCCAGATCTGGCTCTATCTCGCCGCCACCGCCGCCGGTGTGCTGGTCGGCTACCTGATCCTCACCGCGCTCGGCCGGGACTACCGGTCCCGGCAGCTCAAGCGGTACGCCGAGATGAAGCGGTCCCGGCCGCGCCGGGTCGTCCGGCGCTGACCCTCCGGCCGTTCAGGCGGCCGGGGCGACCCGGGTCAGGTAGGTGTGGTGGGTGGTGAACCCGAGCCGGCGGTAGAGCTCGACCGCGCGGGTGTTGCTCTGCTCCACCTGGAGGAACGCCCGCGTGGCGCCCTCGGCCGCGCCCCAGCGGGCCAGGGCGCGGACGACCGCGACGGCGAATCCGCGCCGACGCGCCTCGGGCAGCACTTCGAGCAGGCTGACGCCGAGCCAGCGGCCTTCGCCGGTCACCGTGCCCCGGCCGACCGCGAGCAGCCGGCCGTCGATCCGCAGCTCCGCGAAGCGGACCCGGTCGACGGCCGTGAGCACGTGCCGCGCGGCGTCCGGCAGGCCTCCCTTGCGACCGGCGGCGATCGCCAGCCAGTCGTCGGCGGGCGCGCCGGCCAGCGTCACCGGCGGCGTGCCGTCCGGACCGGCGAGCGGCGGCGGGCCGTCCGGGCCGGCGGTCGGCGTGTCGGCATCCGGCGGCGTGTCGGCGAGCCCGGCGTCCGGCGGCGCGGCCAGGGCGCGCAGCGGCACGGTCTGCACCAGCACCGGGGGCCGGGCCGTCCAGCCGCGCGCGTCCAGTTCGGCGCCGACCGGGGCGGCCAGCGGCAGCGGGGTGTTCACCAGCGCGGTGCCGCCCCGCTCGGCGTACCAGCGCTGCACCGCGTCCAGCGCGGCGGGCAGGGGCCGGTCCGGGTCGCCGACCGGCAGCGCGCTGTTCGCCCGACCGGTCCAGCCGTCGGCCCAGCGCAGCCGCCAGTCGCCGAGCCGTCCGCGTACCGGTGCGGGCCACGCCTCGTCGGCGGCCAGCTCCAGCGCGACCACGGCGGCGGCGGTGGGGCGGCGGGCCGGCGGCACCCGCTTGGCCCGGTGCACCTCGGCGACCGGTACGCGCAGCGGACCGGCGTCGGTGGCGAGGGTGATGTGGGTCTCGCTCAGCTCGACGAGTTCGCCGAGCGCGTCGGAGAACAGCGTGCGGCCCTCACGAATCCCCACAATCCGGCGGACCACGATCCGGTGTCCCACGTCCTGCTGTCGGAGCACGATCGACCCCCTCCCCGGCGAGATACTAGGCTCTTACCGTTGCGGGTGATCGCGACGAGTCTGCGGAGGAGAAGACCGGTGACCTACATCATCGCCGAGCCGTGCGTGGATGTGCTCGACAAGGCATGCATCGAGGAGTGCCCGGTCGACTGCATCTACGAGGGCAACCGGATGCTCTACATCCACCCCGACGAGTGCGTCGACTGTGGTGCCTGCGAGCCGGTCTGCCCGGTAGAAGCGATCTTCTACGAGGACGACGTCCCGGAGCAGTGGAAGGACTACACCGGGGCCAACTACGAGTTCTTCGAGGACCTGGGCTCGCCCGGTGGCGCCTCGAAGATCGGCAAGGTGGAGAAGGACGCCACCTTCGTCGCCGCGCAGCCGCCGCGCGGCGAGGGCCACTGAACCGGCGCTCGCCGGTCTCGGCACGGCTGCCCGACTTCACCTGGGACACCCTGGACGCCGCGGCCGCCACGGCCGCGGCGCATCCGGACGGTCTCATCAATCTGTCGATGGGCACGCCGGTCGACCCGGTGCCACAGCTGATCCGGCAGGCGCTGGCCGACGCGTCGAACGCGCCGGGCTACCCGCTGACCGCCGGCACCGCGGCGCTGCGGGACGCGATCGCGGCGTGGGTCGCCCGGGCCTGCGGCGCGGGCGTCGACGGGCTGGGCGTGCTGCCCACGATCGGCTCCAAGGAGCTGGTGGCGTGGCTGCCCACGCTGCTCGGGCTCGGCCCCGGTGACGTGGTGGTGGTGCCGTCGGTGGCCTACCCGACGTACGAGGACGGGGCGCGGCTGGTCGGCGCGACCACCGTACGCACCGACTCGCTGACCGCGCTCGGCCCGGATCCCCGGGTCCGGCTGGTCTGGGTCAACTCGCCGGGCAACCCGACCGGCCGGGTGCTGCCCGCCGCCCACCTGCGCAAGGTGGTCGAGTGGGCGCGCGAGCGCGGGGCCGTGGTGGCCAGCGACGAGTGCTACCTGCCGCTGGGCTGGGACGCCGAGCCCGTCTCGGTGCTCTCGCCCGAGGTGTGCGGCGGCTCGTACGACGGCGTGCTGGCGGTGCACTCGCTGTCCAAGCGCTCGAACCTGGCCGGGTACCGGGCCGGGTTCGTCGCCGGTGACCCGGCGCTGGTGGCCGAGCTGCTCAAGATCCGCAAGCACGCGGGTCTGATCGTGCCCGCGCCGGTGCAGGCCGCGATGGTGGCCGCGCTCGGCGACCAGGAGCACGCCGACGCCCAGCGGGAGCGCTACCGCGTCCGGCGGGAGAAGCTGCGTGCGGCGTTCACCGGGGCCGGCTTCACGGTCGAGCACTCGGAGGCCGGCCTCTACCTCTGGCTGACCCGCGACGAGGACTGCTGGGACACGGTGGACTGGCTGGCCCGCCGGGGCATCCTGGTCGCGGCCGGGATCTTCTACGGCCCGGCCGGCGCCCGGCACGTCCGGGTGGCGCTCACCGAGTCCGACGAGCGTGTCGACGCGGTGGCCGGGCGGCTCGCCGGGTCCTGACATGGCGGGCGAGCTGGCACGGGCGGCGGTGGTCGGCACCGGGCTGATCGGCGGTTCGCTGCTGCTCCGGTTGCGCGACGCCGGGCTCGACGTGACCGGCTGGGACCCGGACCCGGAGACCCGCGGGCGGGTACGCGAGCGGGGCGTCGTGGTGGCCGACACGGTCGAGGACGCGGTGGCCGGCCGGGACGTGGTGTTCCTCTGCGGCCCCCTGCCGACGTTGCCGGCGACGTTGGCCCGGGTCGCCGCCGTCACCGACGACAGGTGCGTGCTCACCGACGTCGGCAGCGTCAAGGCCGAGGTGAGCACCGTCGCCACCGTGCAGGGGCTCGGGCACCGGTTCGTGCCGGGCCACCCGATGGCCGGGGCCGACCGGGCCGGACCGGACGCGGCCGAGCCGGGCCTGCTCGACGGCGCCGCCTGGGTGCTCTGCCCGGGGCCGACCGGGCTGGACGCCTTCCGGCGGCTGGCCGCGCTGCTCGTGGACGTCTTCCACGCCCGGGTGGTGCCGATGTCCGCCCCGGAGCACGACGGAGCGGCCGCGCTCGCCTCGCACGTGCCGCACGTGCTCGCCGGGGCGCTGGCCGGCACCGTGCACCGGTCGGCGCTGCGGGACGCGGTTCTGACGCTCGCCGCCGGGAGCTTCTCCGACGGCACCCGGGTCGCCGGCGGGCCGCCCGAACGGACCGCGAACATGCTGCTCGGGAACCGCGACCGCGTCCTCGCCGAGCTGGACGCGCTCGGCGTCTTCCTGGGCGAGCTGACCGAGGCGCTGCGCGCCGGCGACGCCGACGCGCTGGCCGAGCGCCTCGCCGAGGGGCGGCAGACCCGGTCCACGCTGCGGGCGCGCGAGTTCACCGCGCACCGGCGGGAGTTCCCGTGCGCCGCCGACCACGTCGGCGAGCTGGCGTACCTGCGGGAGCTGGGCGCCGCGGGCGGTCACCTGACCGGGGTACGCGAGGCGGGCGGCGCGGTCACCTACACGGGGCACCTGCCGGCCACGCCGCCGTTAGGCTGAGCGGCATGGCGGACGCACCGGTCGTGGCGGTACGCGGTGAGGCGTACCGGGAGGTGGCGCCCGAGCTGGCGCGGTTCACGGTGACGGCGACGGCCCGGGACCGGGATCGCGAGACCACGCTGACCCGGCTGGCCGAACGGGCCGCAGCGGTGCGGGCGCTGCTCGACGCGGCCGAGCCGGCGGTGGAGCGCCGGGAGACCGGCCAGGTGCACGTCTGGCCGGTGACGAGGCGTTCCGGCGACCGCGTCGTGGCATACCAGGGCAGCGTGAGCACCACTGTCACGACGAGCGACTTCACCGCGCTGGGCGAGCTGATGCTCCGCCTGGCCGACCAGGAGCAGGTCGAGGTGGCCGGCCCGGTGTGGTCGCTGCGGCCGGACAGCCCGGCCTACCGGGAGGCGCGGCAGGCGGCGATCGCGGACGCGCTGGTCCGGGCCCGGGAGTACGCCGAGGCGCTCGGCGCCCGGGTGATCGCGTTGCGCGAGCTGTCCGACACCGGGCTGAGCGCGTCCCCGCCGATGATGGTCAAGGCGGCGTACGCGCGCTCCGGCGAGCAGCCGGAGCTGGAGTTGGAGCTGGACCCGGCGCCGCAGCCGGTGCAGGCGGCGGTCGAGGCGCGGTTCACCATCAGCGAGCCGGTGCTGGACTGATGCCGGCGGCGGAGGTGCTCGGGCTCGACGACCTGGTCGCCCGGGCGCGCGCGCTGGCCGAGGCCGGCCCGCGTCAGCTGCTCGGCATCGCCGGGGCACCCGGTGCGGGCAAGTCCACCCTGGCGGAAGGGATCGTGGCCGCGCTCGGCCCGGTCGCCCGGCTGGTCCCGATGGACGGCTTCCACCTGGCCGGGACGGCGTTGGAGCGGCTCGGCCGGTCGGGGCGCAAGGGCGCGCCGGACACGTTCGACGTCAACGGGTTCGCCTCGATGCTGCGCCGGTTGCGCCGGCTGGAGCCGACGTCGGTGTGGGCGCCGGAGTTCCGCCGTGACCTGGAGGAGCCGGTCGCCGGGGCGATCGAGGTCCCGCCCGAGGTGCGCCTGGTGGTCACCGAGGGCAACTACCTCCTGCTGCGGGACGACCCGTGGGAGGAGGTGCGGACGCTTCTGCACGAGGCCTGGTTCCTCGATCTGGAGGCGGAGGTGCGGGTGCGCCGGCTCACCGCGCGGCACGAGGCGTACGGGAAGTCGCCGGAGCAGGCCCGGGCCTGGGCGCTGGGCAGCGACGAGGAGAACGCCCGGCTGGTCGCGGGCACGGCCGTGCACGCCGACCTGGTGGTCCGCCTGGCCGACCCGCCGCCGGCGTGACGCCGGGCGCTGCCGCAGACCCGCCGCCGCACCGGCGCACGGTCAGCCGGCCCGCTGCCGGGGCGACGGCACGGTGCGGCGCAGCAACCGGGCCACCACGGCGCGCTCGCGGGTGAACTCCGCCGCCTCCGGGTAGCCGCTGTGGCTGCGGATGGGCGGGTCGGCCACCTCGCCGCCGGTCGGGTGCAGCGCCTCCGGGTCCGCCACCGGCACGTCCCGCTGCCCGGCGCTGACCTGCCAGCCGAGCGGATCCGTGTCCCGCCAGAAGTTCGTCCAGGCCACGTGGCCGCCGGGCCAGGTGAGCGCGCCGGCCAGCGTACGCAGCCGCTCCGGGCCGAAGTAGGACGGGAAGACCCGCCCGTAGAGCCGGGTGAGCTGGCAGCCGTAGGAGAAGAACCAGGTACGCAGCCGCCACCGGCGGGGCAGTTGCAGAAGCACTGCGGCGCAGATGACGGTGCCCTGGCTGTGCCCGGAGAGGATGACGCCGTCCATCCGGTCGCTGTGGTGCGGCGGTAGCGCCAGCAGGCCCGCGACCCGGGTCTGGAGTTCCGGTACGGCGCGCTCGGCGTAGCTGGGCGGGGCGAGCGGGTGCGCGGCCCGGGGCCAGAACGTGCACACGTCCCAGATCACGCCGACCGAGCGGCGTACCGAGTCGGTGCGGTAGACCAGCAGCCCGAGCGCCGCCATCACCACCGGCAGCCAGCCGAGGATGGCGTCTCCCCGTTCGGCGGTCCAGTGGATGGCGGTCTGCCAGCCGGAGGGGGACAGCGGGCTCGGCCGTTCGCCGGAGAGCGCGGCGGCGCAGCAGAGCGTGACCAGGACCGCGCAGAACGCGGCGTAGCAGCCCATCAGCCGGACCGCGTGCTCGCCGACCAGCCGGTGCAGCGCCCGGTACGTGCTGACGTCGCGGCAGCGTCGCCGGTCGTGCGCGGACAGGCCGGGGGCGGCGGTGAGCCGGGCGTACTCCACCCGGCGCAGGCGGTGCAGCAGGACCGCGACCCGGACCAGCAGCCCGATCAGCGCGAGCAGGCCGACCGCGCAGGCCAGCCCGGCCCAGAAGACGGCGAGCGGAGGTATCACCCGGCTCGGGCCGCTCGGCTCGGCCGACGCGTCCAGCCGGTCGCTGACCCAGTAGAGCAGTCCGGCGCAGTAGGCCGCCGCCATCATCCAGCCGAAACCGGCGATGACCGCCGGGGCGCAGCCCCGCCAGGCCAGATCGGTGTACGCGCCGAGCGGCTGGGTCGGCACCGTCGGGCGCAGGCGGGGCAGGAGCAGTCCGATGCCGGCCAGCACACCGGCCGGGCCGACGAGCATCCAGGTGCGCAGCGCGTCCGGCGCGTCGGGCAGGCCGGGCAGCCCGTGTTCGATCCAGGTCGCGCCCAGCGGCAGCAGCAGCGCCCCGGCGGCCGGACCGGCCAGTGCCCGCCGGCCGGAGCGGTTCGCCGCGGCGATGGCCACCAGCAGCAGCACCTGGTAGGCGACGAGCCAGGCGATGGCGGTGTCGTACCCGGGCAGTGACCGGTCGGCATGGCAGCCGGCGATCTCCGGCTGCGCCGCGCACCCGAGCGGCGGCCGGTACGCCGACAGCGGCTGGCCGGCCGGGCCCTCGGGCAGCAGCAGCAGGACGAACGTGCCGACCAGACCGAGCGCGGTGAGCGCCGCGACGGCGATGCTCCACCGGCCGAGCGGGGTGGCGCCCTGGCGCCGGCTCAACCAGGGCCGGGCCACCGCGATCACGGCGATCGTCACCACGGCGGCGAGCAGCGCGACGGTCGGCCAGGCGACAGCGGCCCGCAGGCCGCGCGGCGGATCCATGATGAGAACCGCGGTGACGGGTACGGCGGCGGCGGTGACCGCGCCCGTGCACAGGTGCAGCACGGCGGCGCGGCGCAGTTGCCCTTCCCCGTTCCAGAACGTCGGATCCTGGAGCGGGTTCTGCGGCGGCTCGCGCGGCTCCGGTGGTTCGACCGGCTCACCGTCTTCCCGGACGGGCGCATGGTGGTGCGGGTCGGCGGGCATCTGCGCCTCGTACTGGTAGGTGCGGAAGGCGACGAGTCCGATCGCGGCCAGCACGAGCAGCGGCAGCAGCAGTCCGAGCGCGAGCGCCCGGGTGCCCTGCCGCCACCAGGAGTCGCCGAGGAACTGCCACGGCCCGGGGAGCCGGCCGAGGCAGTCCGCCTCCACGCACTGCCAGCCGATCAGGTCCACGCCGACGCCGGTCACGGTCATGACGAGCGTGCAGGTCAGGCTCAGGCAGAACAGGCGGATGAGCCAGGCGGTGATGCCGGACCGGCTGGCCCAGCGCTCCTGGTCCGGGTCGGGCGGGATGCCCGCGCGGGCGTGCAGCGCGACGTTCGCCAGGGCGAAAGGGAGCAGCAGCGTCCACAGCGCCCGTTCCACGTCCCGCCGGGTCCGCGCGCCGGAGGTCAACTGCCCCCAGCTGTACGCCTCGACGGTGATCGGGTCGTCCCGGCCGGCTGTGGTGGACCGGTAGAAGCCGGTCACCTGACCGCCGGCGACGAGTGCTGGTTGCCCACCGTCACCGTTCGCGCCTGCTTTCAGGCCGAGCAGCTGATCCGGCGGGGTGTTCGACACCCCGTGCACCCGTAGTTCGAGGACCCGCTCCATAGTGCCTCCCGGTGAACGCCCTACTACTCAGAGTGCACGCCGGGGCTGGAGTCCGCATCCGCTGGAGCGGTTGTTCCCGCAGCTCAGGATGGCTGAGTCAGGCTTCTGATCGGACGAGCGGGGTTACCCACCGCCACCACATTGGCCGGCAGGTCGCGGGTCACGACAGCGCCGGCGCCGACCACCGTGTTATCGCCGATGGTCACCCCGGCCAGGACGATCACTCCGCCGCCGAGCCAGACGTTGTCACCGATGGTGATCGGCTGTGCGGATTCCCACTTGGCCCGGCGCGCCTCCGGTTCGACCGGGTGGGTGGCGGTGAGCAACTGCACGTTCGGTCCGATCTGGACGTCCGCGCCGATGGTGATGCGGGCGACGTCGAGGAGGACCGCGTTGAAGTTGACGAACGTGCGCGGGCCGATGTGCGTCTGGTGTCCGTAGTCGCAGTGCAGTGGCGGCCGGACCCAGGCGTCCTCGCCGAGTGAGCCGAGCAGTTCGCGCAGCGCGGCGAGGCGGCCCGCCGGATCGTCGGCGGAGCTGCGGTTGAAGCGTTCACTGAGCCGGGCCGCGCGCGCCAGGTCGGCGATGATCGCGGGATCGTCGGCGATGTACTGCTCGCCGGCCAGCATCCGGTCCTTCATGGAGGTCATCGCTCGATCGTCCCGGCCGGTTCGGGAGCGTGGTGGCGGTTCCGTCGGATCGGCGACTTCCCGATGCATACGCGGTATGCAATGCTGATACCCGCATCGATGTGTCCCTCATCGATGAAACGTTCGACGAAGGAGGAAGGTTGCTCCGGAATCGCAGAAAACTGGGCGCGCTGGGCATGGCCCTGGCGCTGGCGCTCGGTCTGCCGGTGCCCGCGCGGGCTGCCGCGCCCACCGGCCCGACCGCGCCCACCGGCCCGTCCGAACAGGCCGGCAACCGTACGGCCACCGTCACCCTGATCACCGGGGACCGGGTCACCGTCACCGGCGACCACGCCGCGGTACGCCCCGGCGCCGGGCGTACCGGCATCGAGTTCCTGGTCCGCCGCGAGCGCGACCGCCTCACCGTGCTGCCGCAGGACGCGCTCCCGCTGGTCCGCGCCGGCAAACTCGACCGGCGGCTGTTCGACGTCACCGGGCTGATCGAGGCCGGCTACGACGACGCGCGGCGCGACACCGTACCGCTGCTCGTGACGTACCGGCCGGGGGTGGCCCGGCGCGCGGCGGCTCCGCTCGCCGGCGCCCGGGTGACCCGCGACCTGCCGGCGATCACCGGCGCGGCGGTCGTCGCGTCCAAGAGCGACACCGGCGCGCTCTGGAACGCGGTCAGCGCCGACAGTTCCGGTGCCCGGCTCGACGCGGCGGGGGGTGTCGAGCGGATCTGGCTCGACGGCCGGCGGCGGGTGACGCTCGACCACAGCGTGCCGCAGATCGGCGCGCCGACCGCCTGGGCCGCCGGATACACCGGCAAGGGCGTCCGGGTCGCGGTGCTCGACACCGGCGTCGACCTCACCCACCCGGACCTGGCGGGCAAGGTCGCCGAGTCGCGCAACTTCACCGAGGAGACCAACCCGGACGACATCGTCGGGCACGGCACCCACGTGGCCTCGACCATCGCCGGCAGCGGGGCCGCCTCCGGCGGGAAGTACCGGGGCGTCGCGCCGGACGCCACGCTGCTGTCCGGGAAGGTCTGCGAGGTCTACGGCTGCACCGAGTCGGCCATCCTGGCCGGCATGCAGTGGGCCGCCGCCGAACAGCACGCCACTGTGGTCAACATGAGTCTCGGCGGCGGCGACACGCCGGAGGTGGACCCGCTGGAGGAGGCGGTGGGGACGCTCACCGAGCAGCACGGGACGCTCTTCGTGATCGCCGCCGGCAACGACGGCGCCGACGGCTCGGTCGGGTCGCCGGCCAGCGCCGACGCCGCGCTGGCGGTCGGCGCCGTGGACCGCGACGACGCGCTCGCCGACTTCTCCAGCCGTGGCCCCCGGGTCGGCGACGGAGCGATCAAGCCGGACATCACCGCGCCCGGCGTGGAGATCGTGGCCGCCCGGGCCGCACACGGCGAGATCGGCGACCCGGTGGGCGACAAGTACGCCTCACTGTCCGGCACGTCGATGGCCACGCCGCACGTGGCCGGCGCGGTCGCGCTCCTCGCCCAGCAGCACCCCGGCTGGACGCCCGCCAGCTACAAGGCGACGTTGATGGCCTCGGCGAAGCCGCACCCGGAGCAGACCGCGTACCAGCAGGGCGCGGGCCGGGTCGACCTCGCCCGCGCGATCACCCAGCAGGTGACCAGCGACCCGCCGTCCGTCTCGTTCGGCGTGGCGACCTGGCCGCACACCGACGACCAGCCGATCAGCCGGACCGTCACCTACCGCAACGGCGGGACCGCCCCGGTCACGCTGGACCTGAGCACCGAGTTCACCGGGCCGGGCGGACGGTCCGCACCGGCCGGCATGCTCACCCTCAGCGCCCCCCGGCTCACCGTCCCGGCGGGCGGCAGCGCCCAGGTGACGGTGGTCGTGGACACCCGGCTCGGCGGCGCCGACGGCTACTGGACCGGCCGCCTGGTCGCCCGTGCCGGCGACGCGGTGGCGGTGACCCCGCTCGCGGTCGACCGCGAGGTGGAGAGCTACGACCTGA
This sequence comes from Micromonospora sp. II, assembly GCF_001709195.1. Classification (NCBI taxonomy): domain Bacteria; kingdom Bacillati; phylum Actinomycetota; class Actinomycetes; order Micromonosporales; family Micromonosporaceae; genus Micromonospora; species Micromonospora sp. II. The sequence goes on from NZ_LYXF01000005.1 coordinate 19,690, forward strand.
CGGTGACGCACCGCAACCGCTCCGGCGCTCTGACCGGTGACTACTTCACCAGCCTGCTCGGGCTCGACGACGCCAGCTACCGCGACGTGTACGACGCCGACGGCGAGGCCCGGCTGCGGGTGCCAAAGGGCCGGTACGGCGTGCAGAGCCTGATCTTCGCAGCCGGCGACGAGGGCTGGTCGGAGGTCTCCTTCCTCGCCCAGCCGGAGCTGGTGGTGACCGGCAACCAGCGGCTCGTGCTGGACGCGCGGGCGGCGAAGCCGGTCCGTACCACGGTGCCGCAGCGCGGCGCGGCACCGCTGCTGATCGACCTCACCGCGGCCTGGAAGCTTGACGACTTCCAAGCCAGCTTCGGGCTCTGGGCCGACAAGTTCGACGGTCTCTACTCGGGCCAGGTCGGCCGCAACGTCTCCGCCGACCTCTTCGTCGGCGCGGTCGCCAGCCAGTGGACCGAGGCGAAGGCGCCCGAGCGCAGCCCGTACTTCTACGGCCTGAACGAGCAGTTCCCGGGCCGGTTCCCGACCGGTTTCGTCAGGCACTACCGGCCCGCCGACTTCGCCACCGTCACGAGCCGGTTCGCCGCCGGCTACACCGGGATGGACAACGAACGGGTCGTGTTCCCGGAGTCCGACTACGACATCGGCGGCTCGGCGATCGTCCTGCCGGTCCAGGTGCCCGGCAAGCGGATCGAGCACCTCTCCACCGCCAAGACCCGCTGGAGCGCCGAGCTGGACTTCGGTGAGCGGGGCGAGGACGGCTGGCTGGAGGCGCGGGCGGTGCTGCAGTCCGTGCCCACCCGCTACCGGGCCGGGCGCACCTACACCGAGGAATGGAACAAGGGCCCCTTCGGCCCGTCGTTCCCGCAGCCGCGCTGGCCGGAGGAGAGCATCACCCGCATCGGCGACAGCATCGTGGTCTCGCTGCCGGTGCACAGCGACGCGGCCGGCCACCCGGGCGGTTCGCTCAACGACACCGAGCAGACGCGGCTGTTCCGCAACGGCAAGCTGCTCGGCGAGTCGCCCTACCCGGGCTACGGCGAGTTCACGGTGCCGCCGGGCGCGGCGAACTACCGGCTGGAGACCACCGCGACCCGGGGCTTCACCGACCTGAGCACCGAGGTCTCGGCGAGCTGGACGTTCCGCTCCAAGCGGGTTCCGGGCGACGTGCCGGCCCGGCTGCCGGCCATGGCGGTCCGGTTCACCCCGCCGCTGGCGGTGGACAGCTCGGCACCGGCGGGCCGGACGTTCACCGTGCCGGTGGCGGTGCAGCGCCAGCCCGGCGCGCCGTCCGGCCGGGTCGTCGCGCTCACCGTCGACGTCTCCTACGACGGCGGGAAGACCTGGCGCAAGGCGACGGTGAAGAAGCAGGGCGGGGCGTGGACGGCCACCGTCCGGCACCCGGCCGGCCCGGGGTACGCGTCGCTGCGGGCCACCGCCCGTGACGACGCCGGCAACACCGTGACCCAGCGGATCATCCAGGCGTACCGCCTGCGGTGAGCCGGCCGTCCGGGTCCGCGCGGTGGGCGCGGACCCGGACGGGGGTACGGCTCAGTCGTTGGCGTGCAGCGCGGCGTTCAGTTTGATGCCCTGCCCGGTGCGGGGCTTCGCCTCCAGCGCGCCGGTCACCGAGTTGCGCCAGAACAGCAGCCCGTCGACGCCGGACAGCTCGCGGGCCTTGACCGTCCGGCCGTCCGGAAGGGTGATCTTCGAGGCGGCGGTGATGTAGCAGCCGGCCTCCACCACGCAGTCGTCGCCGAGCGTGATGCCGACACCGGCGTTCGCGCCGATCAGGCTGCGCTCACCGATGCGCACCCTCTCCGTGCCGCCGCCGGAGAGCGTGCCCATGATCGAGGCGCCGCCGCCGACGTCGGAGCCGTCGCCGACCACCACGCCCTGCACGATGCGGCCCTCGACCATCGAGGTGCCCAGCGTGCCCGCGTTGAAGTTGACGAAGCCCTCGTGCATCACGGTGGTGCCGGAGGACAGGTACGCGCCCAGCCGGACCCGGTCCGCGTCGGCGATTCGCACCCCGGACGGCACCACGTAGTCGGTCATCCGGGGGAACTTGTCGACCCCGTACACGGCCAGGTGGCGGCCCGCCGCCCGCTCGATGACACGCAGCTCGTCCACCCGCTCCGGCGGGCACGGCCCGGCCGACGTCCAGGCCACGTTCGCCAGCTTGCCGAAGATGCCGTCGAGGTTCAGCTCGTTCGGCCGCACCAGGCGGTGGGAGAGCAGGTGCAACCGCAGGTACGCGTCGGCCGCGTCCTTGATCGGGTCGTCCAGCGAACCGATCACCGTGGTCACCTCGACCGTGCGCAGACCGGGCAGCGCCCGCTCGCCGATCGCGCCCGGCGGCAGGTCGAGCACGTCGGCCTGGTCCTCGCCGGGCACCAGCGGCAGCTCGCCCAGACCCAGCTTGCCGGTCGGGTACCAGGTGTCGAGCACCTGGTCCTCGGCGGTGACGGTGGCCAGGCCGATGCCCCAGGCAGATGGTGCGGACGTCACGATGTCACCCTTCTCCTCCGGCAACGGCGTCCGCCGCTGCTCGCGGCCGCGGGCCTCGCCGAACGTGTTCCCTGGCCCGCCGAGGTTGACGGTACCGTGCGAGACATGCAGAACCCGTTGACCCCCGAGGTCCTGGCCGATCCGGTGGCGCTGACCCGCGCCCTGGTCGACATCGAGTCGGTCTCCCTCAACGAGAAGGCGATCGCCGACTGCGTCGAGGAGGTGCTGCGCCGTGTGCCGCACCTGACCACGTACCGGCACCAGAACACCGTCATGGCCCGTACCGACCTGGGCCGGGCCCAGCGCGTGGTGCTCGCCGGCCACCTGGACACCGTCCCGCTCAACGGCAACTTCCCCTCGACCATGCGCGGCGACCTGATGTACGGCTGCGGCACCTCCGACATGAAGTCCGGCGTGGCGTTCGCCCTGCACCTGGCGGTCACGCTGCCCGACCCGCGCTACGACGTCACGTACTTCTTCTACGAGGCCGAGGAGATCGAGTCGAAGTACAACGGCCTCACCCTGGTCGCGCAGACCCACCCGGAGTGGCTGGAGGCCGACTTCGCGGTGCTGCTGGAGCCGACGTACGGGATCGTCGAGGCGGGCTGCCAGGGCACCATGCGGGCGGTGATCACCACGCACGGGGAGCGGGCCCACGCGGCGCGTTCCTGGCACGGGGTGAACGCCATCCACGGCGCGAGCGAGGTGCTGCGGCGGCTGACCACGTACGAGGCGCGCCGGGTGACGATCGAGGGCTGCGACTACCGCGAGGGCCTCAACGCGGTACGGATCACCGGCGGGGTGGCCGGCAACGTCATCCCCGACCGGTGCGAGATCGAGATCAACTACCGGTACGCCCCGGACCGCGACCCGGCGGGCGCCGAGGCGCACCTGCGCGAGGTCTTCGCCGGCTTCGACCTGGCGGTCACCGACGCGGCGGCCGGCGCGCCACCCGGGCTGGACAACCCGGCGGCGCAGGAGTTCCTGGCGGCGGTGGGCGCCGCCCCGATCGGCAAGCTGGGCTGGACGGACGTGGCGCGGTTCGCGGCCATGGGCATCCCGGCGCTGAACTTCGGGCCCGGCGACCCGAACCTGGCGCACCACAAGGACGAGCACGTCGAACTGACCAAGATCCGGGACGGCGCGGCCACCCTGCACCGCTGGCTCGCCCCGGCCTGACGCGCCGCGATCCGGGGCCCGCACCCGCCTGGCGGGCCCCGGATCGTCAGACGCTGGTCGTCAGGGGCGCGTCCGCCTCGCCGGTCTCGCCGGTGAGGTCGGTGCGGTGGGTCTCCATCATCCGGGCGCGGCGGCGCTCGGCCACCACGTCGCGGATCCGCCGCTGCATCTGACGGCGAATCCGGATCATCTCGCTGTTACTGATCAACGCTGGCTCCTCCCCCGAAGGCGCGTCGCCCGGGGTATACCGGGTATGTGAATAGTAAGACGTACGAGCCAGCGATTTAGTTGCCCGTATCCCAGATTTTCTTCGGCTCCCGGGCCAGCGCGTCCCGCCGGATCCGCTCCATTACGGTGACCACATGGGCGAGAGCAGCGGGAAGTCGGCTGGGCAGGGGCGGCGGGGGGAGACGCGTCGGGCGGAACGGCACCGCGGTGCGGTGACGCTGCGCAACCGGGCGATTCCGACGAGTACCGCTGATCAGCGACTGCTCGACTCCCGGGGACGCAGCGACTGGAAGACCAAGGACGCCTGGCGGGCCCTGCGGATCCTGTCCGAGTTCGTCGAGGGCTTCGACACCCTCGCCGACCTGCCCCCGGCGGTGAGCGTCTTCGGCTCCGCCCGCAGCAAGCCGGACAGCCCGGAGTGCCGGATGGCCGAGGAAGTGGGCGCGGCACTGGCCCGGGCCGGCTACGCGGTGATCACCGGGGGCGGCCCCGGCGTGATGGAGGCCGCCAACCGTGGCGCCGGCGAAGCCGGCGGCCTCTCCGTCGGGCTCGGCATCGAGCTGCCGTTCGAGCAGGGCCTCAACGACTGGGTCGACCTGGCCATCGACTTCCGCTACTTCTTCGCCCGCAAGACCATGTTCGTCAAGTACGCCCAGGCGTTCGTGGTGCTGCCCGGCGGCTTCGGCACCCTGGACGAGCTGTTCGAGGCGCTCACCCTGGTGCAGACCGGCAAGGTGACCCGGTTCCCGGTGGTGCTGATGGGCACCGACTACTGGCGCGGACTGCTCGACTGGCTGCGTACGACGATGGCCGCCGAGGGCAAGATCGGCCCGGCCGACCTCGACCTGATCCGGCTCACCGACGACGTCAACGAAGCGGTCCGGCACATCGTGGAGGCCGAGGCGGTGCTCTCCGCCGAGCAGGAGGCGGTACGCGAGGAGGCGGTCGCCCGGGTCGCCGCCGACCAGCGCGCCGCCGCCGAGGCCGCCCCCGAGGGCCCGGCCGGACGGAGCTGAACGTGGCGAACGTCTGTGTCTTCTGCGCGTCCTCCCGTACTCTCGACGACCGCTGGCTCGCGCTGGCCACCGAGACCGGCGAGGAACTCGCCCGGCGCGGTCACACGTTGGTCAGCGGCGGCGGCTGCGTCGGCATGATGGGCGCCGTGGTGGAGGGCGCGCGGGCGGCCGGCGGCCGCACCATCGGCGTCATCCCGCAGTCCCTGGTCGACCTGGAGGTCGCCGACCTGGACTCCGACGAGCTGCTGGTGACCGACAGCCTGGCCGACCGCAAGACGCTGATGGACGAGAAGTCCGACGCGTTCGTGGCGCTGCCCGGCGGCCTGGGCACGTTGGACGAGCTGTTCGAGGTGTGGACCACAGCCACCCTGGCCCTGCACGCCAAGCCGATGGTGATCGTGGACGTGGACGGCTTCTACCGGCCGCTGCTCGACTGGATCCGCGGGCTCGGCGAGCAGCGCTTCCTCAAGCCGGCCGCGCTGGACCTGCTGATGGTCGCCGACAGCGTGCCCGCCGCGCTCGACCTGATCGACGCCCGCCTCACCTGACGCGCGCCCGGCCACCCGTGCTTGTTCACTACCGTCTCGGCGTGCTTGATCGACACTACTTCGGGGAGGTGGTGGTGTCCGGGCGCGCGTGATGCGGCCACTTCGCCGAGGTGGCGTGAACGCATGGAGCCGGGCGTGGGGCGGAGCCGGCAATGGTGCGCGCCGCGGGCAAGGTGAGCTGGTGACGGGCGGGACGACTGTCGGTTTCCGGGTGTCGTACCGGCGTGGTGGGATGTCGGTGATGCAGGCGTACCGGTTGGTGCGCCGGCCCGGCGGCGCGGGGGCGGGGGTCACCCACGACGCCGGGGCGGGGCAGGGGGTGGGTCGGTCCGGTGGGCCGGCCGAGGCGGAGCCGCGATCCGGGGGGTCGGCGGGCGATGCCGCGCACCCACAGACCGCCACGCCGCACGACAGCGCTTCGCCGCAGACCGGGACCGGGGCCGGGGCGGGCACGAACGTCTCGCGCCGGGTCGATCCGGTGCAGGCCGAGGTGGTCGCGCACACCGACGGGCCGATGCTCGTCGTGGGTGGTCCCGGCACCGGCAAGACGTCCACGCTCGTCGAGGCGGTCGCCGCCCGGGTGGCCGAGGGCGTCGACCCGGAGCGGATCCTGGTGCTCACCTTCGGCCGGCGGGGCGCCACCGAGCTGCGCCACCGGATCGAGGCGCGTATCGCCGGGGACGGACACCGCGTGGTCCGCGAGCCGCTGGTGCGCACGTTCCCGGCGTACGCCTTCGGGCTGCTGCGCCGCGCGGCGGCCGAACGCGGCGAGCCCTCACCGCGGCTGCTCACCGGCCCGGAGCAGGATCTGATCATCCGCGAGCTGCTCGACGTGGTGGGGGAGGAGCCCGGCGACGACCCGGTCGGCTGGCCGGAGGATCTGCGCCCCGCGCTGCGTACCCGGGCGTTCGCCCAGCAGCTGCGCGACCTGCTGATGCGGGCCGCGGAGCGCGGCGTCGGGCCGGTGGAGCTGGCCCGGCTCGGCGAGAAGCTGGGCCGCGCCGACTGGCCGGCCGCCGCGCGTTTCCTGCGGGAGTACGTCGCCGTGCTCGCCCTGCGCGACGTGAGCAACAGGGGCTCGGTCGCGTACGACCCGGCGGAGCTGGTGCGCGCCGCCACCGGCATGCTGCTCGACGATCCCGACCTGCTCGCCGCCGAGCGCCGCCGCCTGGCCCACGTGTACGTCGACGAGCTGGCCGACACCGACCCGGCGCAGCTCGACCTGCTCGCCGTGGTGGCCGGAGGCGGGCGGTCCCTGGTGGCGTTCGCCGACCCGGACTCGTCCACGTACGCCTTCCGGGGCGCCGACCCGGCCGGCGTCGCCACGTTCCCGCACCGCTTCCGCACCGCCTCCGGCGCGCCGGCGGCCCAGGTCACGCTCACCACCTCGTACCGGGCCGGGCCGGAACTGCTCGCGGCCACCGCCCGGCTGGCCCGGCGGCTGCGCGGCCCGGCGGCGCACCGGCGGCTGCGCCCGCTGCCCGATGCGCCGGCCGGAACGGTGGAGGTACGGACGTTCCGCTCCGCCACCAGCGAGTCGGCCTGGCTGGCGCACGCGTTGCGCGAGGCGCACCTGCTCGACGGCGTGCCGTGGTCCCGGATGGCGGTGCTGGTCCGCTCCACCGGCCGGCAACTGCCGTCGCTGCGGCGCGCGCTGCACACGGCCGGGGTGCCGACCGTCGTGCACGGCGAGGACCTTCCGCTGCACCTCCAGCCGGCGGTCGCCCCGCTGCTGCTCCTGCTGCGCTGTGCGCTCGAACCGGACCGGCTGGACGAGGAGGCCGCTGTCGCGCTGCTGCACTCGCCGCTGGGCGGGGCCGACCCGCTGGCCGAGCGGCGGCTGCGTCAAGGGCTGCGGGCGCTGGCGCTGGCCGGCGGCGACCGCCGTCCCTCCGGCGACCTGCTGGTGGAGGCGCTGCGCGACCCGGCCGAACTGTCCACCATCGAGCGCCGCTGGGCGGCCCCCGCGCAGGCCGTGGCGCACCTGCTGGAGACCGCCCGGCAGGCCGCCGCCACCCCGGGCGCGACGGTCGAGGACGTGCTCTGGGCGGTGTGGCGGGAGAGCGGGCTGGCCGAACGCTGGGCCGGGGCGATCACCAGGGGGCGGGCGGCCACCGGCGAGCACGAGACCGCCCAGCGGTGGCGGGCCGAGGCCGCCGACCGGGACCTGGACGCCGTACTCGTGCTGTTCGACGCGGCGGCCCGGTTCACCGACCGGCTGCCCGGCGCGCGTACCGAGGTGTTCCTCGACCACGTTCTCGGGCAGGAACTGCCCGCCGACACGCTCGCCGCCGCCGCCGACCGGGGCGACGCGGTACGCCTGCTCACCGCGCACGCCGCGAAGGGCCTGGAATGGGACCTGGTCGCGGTGGCCGGGGTGCAGGAGGGCGTCTGGCCGGACCTGCGCCTGCGCGGCAGCCTGCTCGGCTCGGAGCGCCTGGTCGACGTGCTGGCCGGTCGCGCCGACGGGGCCGGCCTGCGGGCCAGCCTGGTCGGGCAGACGTCGGCGTTGCTGGACGAGGAGCGGCGGCTGTTCCACGTGGCGATCAGCCGGGCGCGGCGGCGGCTGCTGGTCACCGCTGTGGCGTCGGCGGCGGTCGGCGGGGACGACCACGAGGAGCAGCCGAGCCGCTTCCTGCACGAAATCGCAGCCGCCGACCCACCCGCCACCGGCGCAGGCGGCACCGCCCCGACCGGCCCGGACCCGACCGGCCCCGGCCCGGCCGGGAACGGACCGACCGGCCAGGTCACGCGCGGGCAAACCGCGGACGGGCCGGTGCCGCACGGGGACGAGCATCCGCAGGACGGGCCGCCCGCCGTACTCCCGGTCACGCTGCCGCCACGCGGTCTCACCCTGTCCGCGCTGGTGGCGGAGCTGCGTACCGCTGTCACCGACCCGGCGGCGCCGATCGCCCGGCGGCACGCGGCGGCGGGTGAGCTGGCGCGGCTGGCCGCCGCCGGGGTGCCCGGCGCGCACCCGGACGACTGGTGGGGGCTGCGCGGCCTCTCCGACGACCGGCCGCTGGTCGACGAGGGCGAGCCGGTGCGGGTCACGCCGTCGGCGATGGAGAGCGCGTTGCGGTGCAGCCTGCGCTGGCTGCTGGAACGGCACGGCGGTAGCGGGCCGGCGAGCGCCGCGCAGGGCGTCGGCAACCTGGTGCACGCCGCCGCGATGCTCGCCGAGGACGCCAGCGTCGACCGGGAGGCGTTGCTGGAGTACGTGGCCGCGCGGTTCGACGCGATCGAGCTGGCCGCCCGGTGGATGGCCGGCCCGGAGCGGCAGCGCGCCGAGGCGATGGTGGACAAGCTGCTTCGCTGGCTGGCCGGAAACCCGCGCCGGCTGCTGGCGATCGAGCACGAGTTCGCGGTCCGCCTCGACGATCCGTCCCGCCCGATCGAGCTGACCGGCCGGGTCGACCGGCTGGAGGTCGACGCCGAGGGGCGGCTCGTGGTGATCGACCTGAAGACCGGCAAGTCGACGGCGGTCACCGAGCGGGAGGTGGCCGAGCATCCGCAGCTCGGCGCGTACCAGGCGGCGGTGGAGGCGGGCGGGTTCGCCGAGTTCGGCGAGGAACCGGGCGGGGCCGCGCTGGTGCAGCTCGGCACCGGCGCGCGGGACGCCAAGGAGCAGACCCAGGCCGCGGCCGGGGAGGGGCCGGAGGCCGGGTGGGCCACCGCGCTGGTGCGCCGTACCGCCGACACGATGGCCGCCTCGACGTTCGCCGCGGTGGCCAACTCCAAGTGCCGGGTCTGCCCGGTACGCACCAGCTGCCCGGTCTCCGGCCAGGGCCGCCAGGTGGTCGAGCCGCCCCCGGAGAACTCATGAGCGTTCAGCCGGCGCTGTTCGGCGCTCCCGCCACGCCCGCGCCGCGCGCGGCCGACGCCGGGCCCCGCTACACGCCCGTCGAGCTGGCCCGGCTGCTGCGGCTGCCCGCGCCCACCCGGGAACAGGCCGCGATCATCGCCGCGCCGGTGGAGCCGCTGCTGGTGGTCGCGGGCGCCGGCTCCGGCAAGACCGAGACGATGGCCGCGCGGGTGGTGTGGCTGGTCGCCAACTCCTACGTACGCCCCGAGCACATCCTCGGCCTCACCTTCACCCGCAAGGCGGCCGGCGAGCTGGCCCACCGGGTCCGCACGCGGCTCGACCAGCTCATCCGGCGGCTCGGCCGGCAGGGGCGGGACCCGCACGACGACCCGCTGGCGGGCGAGCCGACCGTGTCCACGTACCACTCGTACGCCGGGCGGATCGTCACCGAGCACGGGCTGCGCGCCGGGTACGAGCCGACCACCCGGCTGCTCACCGAGGCGTCCCGCTGGCAGCTCGTCGACATGCTGGTGCGCAACTACGACGGGGACATGTCCGAGGTGGACCGGATGCCGTCCACCATCACCGACGCGGTCCTGGCGCTCGCCGGTGAGCTGGACGAGCACCTGGTCGACCCGGACGAGCTGGCCGGCTGGACCGGCCGGTTCTTCGCCGAGGTGCAGTCGCGTCCCGGCCGGGTCTACGCCGACGTGCGCAAGGCGCTCCAGCTCCAGCGGACCCGGCTGAAGCTGCTGCCGCTGGTGCGCGCGTACGCCCGGCGCAAGGACGACTTCGAGGCGATGGACTTCGCCGACCAGCTCGCCCGCGCGGCCCGGGTGGCCCGCGACCACCCCGGCGTCGGCGTGATCGAGCGGGACCGGTTCCGGGTGGTGCTGCTCGACGAGTACCAGGACACCAGCCACGCCCAGGTGGTGCTGCTCAACGCGCTGTTCGGCGGCGGCCACCCGGTCACCGCCGTGGGCGACCCGTGCCAGTCCATCTACGGCTGGCGCGGGGCCAGCGCCGGCACGCTGGACCGGTTCCCGGCCGAGTTCGCCCGCACCGACGGCAGCCCCGCCGACGTGCTCAGCCTGACCACGAGCTGGCGCAACCGGCCGGAGATCCTCGGTGTCGCCAACACGCTGTCGGTGCCGCTGCGGGCGGCCGGCGCGCGGGTGCCGGAGCTGCACGCCGCGCTCAGCGTCCGCGACCCGATCCCGCACCGCACCCCGGGCGGGCAGGCCGCCGGCACCGTGCACTGCGCGCTGCTGGAGACGTACGCCGACGAGGCCGACTGGATCGCGGACAGCGTGCTGGCGGCCTGGCGAGGCGCGGCCGGGATGCCCGGCGCGCTGCCCGAGCACATCCCGGCCGACCGCCGCCCGACCACCGCGGTGCTGGTGCGGCTGCGCAGCCAGATCCCGGCGATCGAGGCGGCGTTGCGCGCTCGTGGACTGCCTGTCGACGTGGTCGGCCTGGGTGGGCTGCTGGACACCCCGGAGGTACGGGACGTGGTGTGCACGCTGCGCGTGCTCGCCGACCCGACCGACGGGGCGGCGTTGCTGCGGCTGCTCACCGGCGCGCGCTGGCGGATCGGCCCGCGTGACCTGGTCGCCCTGCACCGCCGCGCTCGCGCGATCGCCCGCAGCCGCCGGGAACTGACCGGCGACGAGGGCCCGGAGATCACCGTGGACGTGCTGGACGAGGCGACGCTCGTGGAGGCGCTGGCGGACCTGGGGCCGGCGCAGGCGTACTCGGCCGAGGGCTACGCGCGGCTGCGCTCGTACGGGATGGAACTGGCGCTGCTGCGCTACCGCCTGGACCAGTCGCTGCCGGAACTGATCGCGGACATCGAGCGGACCATCGGCCTCGACGTCGAGGTGGCGGTCCGGGCCGGCCGGGACGGCGCGGGCGACGCCGGGCTGGCCCGCGCGCACCTGGACGCGCTCGGCGACGTGGCGGCCCGGTTCAGCGGCGAGACGCCCGGCGCGACGCTCGCCGGTTTCCTCGCCTACCTGGCCGCCGCCGAGGACGAGGAGCGCGGGCTGGCGCCGGGCGAGGTCGAGGTGGTGGCCGGCGCGGTGCAGGTGCTCACCTCGCACGCCGCGAAGGGCCTGGAGTGGGACGTGGTGGCGGTGGCCGGGATGACCCGGGGCGTCTGGCCGGGGCCGGTGCGCAACTCCGACCACTGGCTGGGCGGGCTGGGCGTGCTGCCGTTCCCGCTGCGCGGCGACGCGGACGGGCTGCCCGAGCTGGCCCTGCCGGAGGCGGAGGACCAGCGCGGGGTGGCCCGGGCGCTGACCGAGTTCACCGACGACTGGCGGGCGCACGACGAGCGGGAGGAGCGCCGGCTGGCGTACGTGGCGGTGACCCGCCCCCGCCGCCTGCTGCTCTGCTCCGGCTACTGGTGGGGGGAGGGGACCAAGCGGTTCCGCGGCCCGTCGGTGTTCCTGCGGGAGGTGCACGACGCCTGCCTGGCCGACCCGGACGGCCGTGTGGTCGACGCGTGGACGCCCGAGCCGGCCGGGGACGCGGTGAACCCGACCACCGAGACGGTGCTGCGGGCCGAGTGGCCGGCCGACCCGCTGGGCGCCCGCCGGCCCGCGCTGACCGAGGCGGCGGCGCTGGTCCGCCGGTACCTCGCCGACCCGGAGGTGGCCCGGCGCGAGGCGGCGCTGCTCGCCACCACCGGCGCGGCGGAGGACGCCGAGGTGGCCCGCTGGCGGCGTGAGGCCGAGCTGCTGCTCGCCGAGCGGGCGGAGCTGGCCCGGCAGGCCGAGGCGGTCGAGGTCGAACTGCCCGGCCATCTCTCGGTGACCCAGCTGGTGGCGTTGCGCCGCGACCCGGAGGCGCTGGCCCGGACGCTGCGCCGCCCGATGCCCACCGAACCGACGCCGTACGCCCGGCGCGGCACCGCGTTCCACGCCTGGCTGGAGCAGCGCTTCGGCGCGGACCGGCTGCTCGACGTGGACGAGCTGCCCGGCGCGGCGGACGAGGACGCGGCCCCGGACGAGGCCCTGGTCGAGTTGCAGGAGCGCTTCCTGGCCAGCGAGTGGGCCGACCGGGTGCCGGTGGAGGTGGAGGTGCCGTTCGCCACTGTCGTCGCCGGGGTGGTGATCCGGGGCCGGATGGACGCCGTGTTCGCCCGCCCGGGCGGGCGCTACGACGTGGTCGACTGGAAGACCGGGCGGCAGCCCACCGGCCGGGAGGCCGACGCGGCGGCGGTGCAGTTGGCGGTCTACCGGCTGGCCTGGGCGGAACTGGCCGGGGTGCCGGTGGAGCGGGTCGGCGCGGCGTTCCACTACGTCCGGGACTCGGTGACCGTCCGCCCGGCCGACCTGCTCGACGCGGACGGGCTGGCCGATCTGGTGGCCGCCGTGCCGGAAATCCCGGGGGATCTACCGCAGCGCACGAGTCCGTGATACGTTGTCCGGGTTGCAGTTTTGGTTTCCAGAGACTCTGTGTGCGCCTGGCGGATTGTGGCCCCAGGCGCTCTTTGTTGTGTCCGGAGTTCTCCGGGCGGGGCGACCAGCAGCGACAGGCACGCCGCGTATTCCACGCGCGGGGTGCTCCTCTCCGGCCCGCAACACGTGCGGGCCGACCGTTCCGTCAAGGAGACGAAACACATGGCAATTGGCACCGTCAAGTGGTTCAACGCTGACAAGGGCTTCGGCTTCATCACCCCGGACGACGGCGGCGCCGACGTCTTCGCCCACTTCTCGGCGATCCAGACCTCCGGCTACCGGAGCCTGGACGAGAACCAGCGGGTCGAGTTCGAGGTGACCCAGGGCCAGAAGGGCCCGCAGGCGGAGAACATCCGCCCGCTCTGATCTTCGGATCAACCGGCACCACCACCGCGCCCTCTCGGGCGCGGTGCACGGGCCGGCCCGCCTCTGCCGGGCCGGCCCGTCCCTTTCGGTTCGTGCTTGTGACCACCGGTGACGCCGGTGACGCGCCGCAGCCCGGCGCCCTTCCTCGACACGTGCCGCCTCGAGGAAGGCTTTCCGCATGACCACGACCCTGCCCACGTTCGCCGCCACCGGCCTGGCGCCGGCGCTCGTCTCCGAGCTGACCGCGCAGGGCATCTCCGCGCCGTTCCCGATCCAGGCGGCCACGCTGCCGGACTCGCTGGCCGGCCGCGACGTGCTCGGCCGGGGCCGCACCGGCTCCGGCAAGACGCTCGCGTTCGGGCTGCCGCTGCTGCACCGTACGGCCGGCCGCCGGGCCCGCCCGGGCCGTCCGCTCGCGCTGGTGCTCGTACCCACCCGGGAACTGGCCGCGCAGGTCACCGCCGCGCTCACCCCGTACGCTGCCACGCTCGGGCTGCGCTGCGCCACAGTGGTCGGCGGGCTCTCCCTGACCCGGCAGGCGGCCGCGCTGCGCGCCGGCGCCGAGGTGCTGGTGGCCACGCCGGGCCGGCTGCACGACCTGATCGACCGCGGGGACGCCCGGCTGGACCAGGTGTCCATCACGGTGCTGGACGAGGCCGACCAGATGGCCGACATGGGCTTCCTGCCGCAGGTGACGAAGCTGCTGGAGCAGGTCGCGCCGGGCGGGCAGCGGATGCTCTTCTCGGCCACCCTGGACCGGGGCGTGGACCGGCTGGTCCGCCGCTTCCTGGCCGACCCGGTGACGCATTCCGTCGACCCGGGCACCGCCACCGTCACCGCGATGACCCACCACGTGCTGCACCTCGATGCGGACGACAAGCAGGCCGCGCTGGCCCACATCGCCGCCCGCGAGGGCCGCACCATCGTCTTCATCGCCACCAAGCACCGCGCCGACCGGGTGGCCCGGCAGTTGCTCGCCAAGGGCGTACGCGCCGCGGCGCTGCACGGCGGCAAGTCGCAGCCGCAGCGCACCCGCATCCTGGAGCAGTTCCGCACCGGCCAGGTCACCGCGCTGGTGGCCACCGACGTGGCGGCCCGGGGCATCCACGTCGACGGGCTGGACCTGGTGGTCAACGCCGACCCGCCCGCGGAGGCCAAGGACTACCTGCACCGGGGTGGCCGGACCGCGCGGGCCGGCGAGTCCGGCACCGTGGTCACGCTGGTGCTGCCGGAGCAGCGCCGCGACGTCGCCCGGCTGATGAGCACCGCGGGCATCAACCCCAAGACCACCCGGGTACGCCCCGGCGACAGCGAGCTGAGCCGGCTCACCGGCGCCCGGGAGCCGTCCGGTGTGCCGGTGACCATCGCCGCGCCCGCTGCCGCGCACCCCGCCCCGGCGACCCGTCCTCGCCGGCGTCCGCGCCGCCGCTGACCGCGCCTGACCGGCTCGGCTTCGAGCGGGCCGGCCGACCGTCCCTGAGTCGGGAATCAGTCGACGTTCGGTCGGCTGTCCGACTGTCCGGCCTCGCCGTGGCGGCGATGCTGTCGGGCGGGGGACCGGTCGGGGGGTCGGCCGGACGCGGAGGGAGCGGTTCATGGCGGGGGAAGCCGGATCGGGCGGTGCACGGGAAGTGCTGCTGGTGCTCGCGGTGGCGGGGGCCGGCCTGGCGCTCGCCGCGGTGGCCGCGTTCGGGCCCTGGCGGCCCTCCGACGGCGGCTCGCCGGATCGCGGCGCCGCCCGCAGCTTCACGCCCGGAATGAGCGCCCCGCACGCTCAGTAGCCGCGCCGGGCGGATGATGCCCGGAAAGCGATATGACTCTCAGGTATAAATATGCCCGAGAGTCATATCGGCCAGGAGTCATGCCCTCTGTGGCCGACAACCGGCCGGGTCCGCGACCCCGCGCGCCGTCGCCCTGTGACCGGACGCGCGTCAGGGTGCCGTCGCCCGGTCGCTCAGCAGGTCGGCGAGCGTGGTCCGGTCCACGACCAGGGCGATCGCGCCGTCCACCGCCAGCCACACGTCCCGCAGGCCGGTGGCCACGCCGTGGTAGCCGGCCCGGTCGGCGGGGATGCCCCGGACGCTGGTGATCGCGCCACCCACCGCGCGGAGCACGTCGCCCACGCTGATCTCGTCCGGCGGGCGGGTCAGCGCGTACCCGCCCTCGGTGCCGCGATGGCTGTGCAGCAGCCCGGCCCGCCGCAGGTCGAGCAGGATCCCCTGGAGGAAGCTGAGCGGGATGTCCTGGCTCTCGGCCAGGCTCGCCGCCTTGACCAGCTCGCCGCCGCCGGACACCGCGTCGCCGGGGGTACCGGCGGCGTCGGCGACGGCGAGCATGGCCCGGAGCGCGTAGTCGGCGCGCGCGGAGATGTACACGACGTCAGTTGCCGGCCTGGTCCAGCACGCCCCAGCGGCGGCGGATCGCCTTGTCGGCGGCACCGAACGCGGTGTCCACGAGCAGGCCCACCACCAGGATGACGATCATGATGGCCATCAGCCGGGGCGCCTCGCTCAGTTCACGCGCGTACGTCAGCTGTGCGCCGATCGAGGTGCGGGTGGCGATGACCACCAGCAGCTCACCGGCCATCAGGCTGCGCCAGGCGAACGCCCAGCCCTGCTTGAGCCCGGCCACGATGGCCGGTAGCGCGGCCGGCGCGATCACGTACCGGTAGAGGTTGAGCCCCCGGGCGCCGAGGTTGCGGCCGGCGCGGACCAGCAGCGGCGGCACGTAGTCCACGCCGTGGATGACGCCGTTGGCGACCGACGGCGCGGCGCCGAGCACCACCACGAAGAAGATCGCCTGCTCGCTGAGCTGGAACAGCAGGATGGCCAGCGGGAACCAGGCGATCGACGGCATGGTCTGCAACGCGGTGATCATCGAGCCGAGCGCGGCCCGGAGCACCTTGACCCGGGCCACGCCGAGGCCGAGCAGCAGGCCGACCGCGACCGCGGCGGCGAACCCGACCGCCGCCCGCCGGGCGGTGGTGGCCAGGCCCTCCCAGAGCGCCGAGCTGAGCAGGTACTCCCCGAGGTCGCCGAAGACCACGGCCGGGCCGGGCAGCGCCCACGGCTCCTTCCACCCGGACCAGACCACCGCCTGCCAGATCGCCACCGCGAGCGCGAGCGCGGCGAGCTTGGGCCAGGTGGCCGACCACAGGCGGCGTACCCGGGACGGGCCCTTCTCCCGGCCGGCGATCTCCAGCGCGTCGAGCCCGGAGATCTCCGCGTCGGCCCGCGCCGACGCGGACAGGGTGTCACTGGCCATGCCGGCCCACCTCCTTGCGCAGCCGGTCGGTGACCTCGGCGGCGATGGCCGAGACCTCCGGCGAGTCGATCCGCCGGGGGCGCGGCACGGCGACCTCGGTGGAGTAGATGATTCGGCCGGGCCGGCTGGAGAGCAGCACGATGCGGTCGGCGAGCCGGGCCGCCTCGCGGACGTTGTGCGTGACGAACAGGACGGTGAGCTTGCGCTCGGTCCAGATCCGCTCCAGCTCGTCGTGCAGGATGTCGCGGGTCATCGCGTCCAGCGCGCCGAACGGCTCGTCCATCAGCAGCACCGGCGTCTCCAGCGCGAGTGTGCGGGCCAGCGCGACGCGCTGCCGCATGCCGCCGGAGAGCTGGTGCGGGCGCTTGCGGCCGAACTCCGACAGGTGGACCGTGCGCAGCAGCTCGGCCACCCGCTCCTTGCGCTGGTCGCGGGGGAGACCGCGCAGCTTCAGCGGCACCTCGACGTTGCCCTCGACGGTGAGCCATGGGAAGAGCGCCGGCTCCTGGAACATGAGCCCCGGGTTGACGCCCTCGCCCAGCTCGATGGTGCCGCCGCTGGCCCGGTCCAGGCCGGCGACCAGGTTGAGCAGCGTGCTCTTGCCGCAGCCGGACGCGCCGACCATGCAGACGAACTCGCCGGGCGCGATGTCCAGCGACAGTCCGTCCAGCGCCAGGACGGCCTGGTCGCCCTGGCCGTACACCTTTGTGACGCCGCGCAGCGCGACCGAGCCGGTCGCGCTGCGCGGGGTCGTGGTCGTCGACGTCACGGCTGGCTGACCTCGGCCTTGCCCTGCGCCTTGAGGACCTCGTTGAGGTACTTGAGGTCGTACAGGCCGTTCAGGTCGACCGGCTGGGTCAGCCCGACCGCGACGGCGTGGTCCAGGCCGGTCTTCAGCGAGGCCGGGATCGGGTCGTTGGTGAACTCCAGCGTCGGCCAGGCCTGCTTGATCAGCTTGAGGTCCAGCGGCTTGCCGGTGATCTTGCCGATGTGGTCGGAGATGGCCTGCTGCGCCTCGTCCGGCTTGGTGTTGACGAACTCGTTCGCCGCGACCTGGCCCTCGACCAGCTTCTTCACCACGTCCGGGTGTGCCTTGAGGAACTTGGTGCTGACCAGCAGGTTGGTGATGACGAACTTCTTGTCCGGCCAGAGGTCACGCTCGTCGACGAGCACCTTGCCACCGGCGTTGACCAGCCGGGAGACGAACGGCTCGGGCACCCATGCGCCGTCGATGGCGCCGCTGCCGAACGTCTCGATCGTCTGCGCGTTCTCCTGCGGCACGATCTTGACGTCGCCGCCGCCCTCCTTGGTGGTCTCCAGGCCCTTCTCCTTGAGCCAGAAGCGCAGCGCCACGTCCTGGGTGTTGCCGAGCTGCGGAGTGGCGATCTTCTTGCCGCGCAGCTGCTCCACCGAGGTGATGCCGGGCTTGACCACGAGCGCGACGCCGCCGGACGCCGCGCCGGAGATGACCCGGACCGCCTCGCCCTTGGACTTGGAGAAGGCGTTCACCGTCGGGTTCGGGCCGATGTACGTGGCGTCGAGCGCGCCGGAGAAGACCGCCTCGATGGCGGCCGGGCCGGCGTTGAAGGTCTTGGTGTCCAGCTCGACGTCGCTGCCGAGTTTCTCCTTGAAGATCCCCTTCTCCACGCCGACCACGGCCGGGGCGTGCGTGATGTTGGGGAAGTAGCCCAGGCGCAGCGTGACCGGGCCGGACCCGCCGGCGGCGTCGCTGTCCTCGCCGCAGGCGGCGGTGGTGCCGAGCGTGGCCGCGCCGACCGCGGCCAGGGTCGCCAGGGTGACCAGGCGGCGCAGGGGAAGCCCTCTCATCGAATGTCCAATCCGCAGTATTCCTATTTAGTTGGTAGGAAGAGTGGGGCAAGTGGCCGCCGGCGTCAAGACCCGTCCCGCAACAGTCCACCGTTCGGCCAGGGCACACCGGCGATAGAGCCGGTACGGAAGCGCTAATGTCGATCTCGTGTCCACGCGGAGAGCGAAGATCCCAGCGACGAAGTACCCGGCCGAACGGTTCACCCTCGACAACGGCCTGCGTGTGGTGCTCACGCCGGACCGCAGCGCCCCGGTCATCGGGGTGGCTGTGGTCTACGACGTCGGCATCCGCTCCGAGCCGGAGGGACGCACCGGCTTCGCCCACCTCTTCGAGCACCTGATGTTCCAGGGGTCGGAGAACCTGGAGAAGCTGGCCCACTTCCGGCACGTCCAGGGCGCCGGCGGGACGTTCAACGGCTCCACCCACCTGGACTACACCGACTACTTCGAGACGCTGCCCGCCAACGCCCTGGAACGCGCGCTGTTCCTGGAGGCCGACCGGATGCGCGGCCCCCGGCTGACCGAGGAGAACCTGCGCAACCAGGTCGACGTGGTCAAGGAGGAGATCCGGGTCAACGTGCTGAACCGGCCGTACGGCGGGTTCCCCTGGCTGACGCTGCCCCCGGTGATGTTCGACACCTTCCCCAACGCGCACGACGGCTACGGCTCCTTCGACGACCTGGAGTCGGCGACAGTGGCCGACGCCGCCGACTTCTTCCGCCGCTACTACGCCAGCGGCAACGCCGTACTGGCGGTCAGCGGCGACATCGACGTGGCCGAGGCGACCACGCTCATCGAACGGCACTTCGGCGACGTGCCGGCCCGTCCCGCCCCGCAGCGGCCCGACTTCGCCGAGCCCGACCTGACCACCGAGCGGCGCAGCACGTACACCGACGCGCTGGCCCCGCTGCCGGCGGTGGCCGGCGCGTGGCGCGTGCCCGACCCGGTCGACGACTTCGCCGGCTACCTGCCCTACGTGGTGCTGGCCGAGGTGCTCACCGACGGCGACGCGTCCCGGCTGGTCGAGCGGCTGGTGCAGCGCGACCGGTCGGTCACCAGCCTCGGCGGGTACGTCGGTTTCATGGGCGACCCGTTCGACGTGCGCGACCCCACCGCGCTGCTGCTCCAGGCGCACCTGCCGCCCGGCGGCGACGTGGACAAGGTGCTGCGCACCATCGACGAGGAACTGGACCGGCTGGCGACCGACGGGCTGACCGACGGAGAGCTGGCGCGCACCCAGGCCCGGATGGCCACCCACCTGCTGCGCGACACCGACGCGGTGCTCGGCCGGGCGCTGCGGATGGCCGTGCTGGAACAGCAGCGCGGCGAGCCGGGCCTGCTCAACGAGCTGCCCCGGCTGGTCGGCGCGGTGACCGAGGACCAGGTCCGCGCCGCCGCCGCCACCCTGCGGCCCGAGCGCCGCGCGTCCGTCGAGGTCGTCGCCGGAGGAGCCCGATGACTGCTACTACTGTCCGGCCGCTGCCGGCGCTGCGCCCGAACCGCCGCCTCAAGGTGCCCAAGCAGGCCGAGCGCACGCTGCGCAACGGCCTCACCGTGATCGCGGTACGCCGCTCCGCCGTACCGCTGGTCGAGCTGCGACTGTGGATGCCGTTCGGGCGCACGCACCTGGCCCGCGGCGCGATGCTGGCGCAGACCATGCTCGCCGGCACGCAGGCGCACAGCGCCACCGAGATCGCCGCCGAGCTGCAGAAGGTCGGCGGCGGACTGACCGCCGGGCTCGACCCGGACCGGTTGATGCTCTCCGGCGCGGGCCTGGTCACCGGCCTGGACCGGATGCTGGAACTGCTCGCCGAGGTGCTCACCGGCGCCAACTACCCGGCCGACTGGGTGGAGACCGAACGGGACCGGCTGGTCGACCGCATCCAGGTCGCCCAGAGCCAGCCGTCGCACCTGGCCCGAACCGCGCTGCTCAAGCGGGTGTACGGCCGCCACCCGTACGCCGTGCAGACCCCCGACCCCGACCAGGTCCGGGCGGTCCGGCCGGCCGCGTTGCGCCGGCTGCACGCCGAGCGGGTACACCCGGCCGGTGCGGTGCTCGTGCTCGTCGGCGACGTGGCGCCGGAGCGGGCGCTGGACGCGGCCGAGCAGGCGCTCGCCGGCTGGCGCGGCGACGGCCACGTCGCCGAACTGCCGCCCGCGCCGCCGCTGGAACCCGGGCCGCTGCTGCTCGTCGACCGGCCCGGCTCGGTGCAGTCCTCGGTACGCCTCGCGCTGCCCGCGGTGCCCCGTACCCACCCGGACCACGCCGCGCTGCAACTGGCGAACCTCATCTTCGGTGGCTACTTCTCCTCCCGCTGGGTGGAGAACATCCGCGAGGACAAGGGCTACACGTACGGGCCGCACTCGCTCGTCGAGCACTCGGTGGCCGGTTCGGTGCTCATCGCCGGCGCCGAGGTGGCCACCGAGGTGACAGCGGCGGCGCTGGTGGAGACGAACTACGAGCTGGGCCGACTCGCCACGGTGCCGCCGAAGGCCGACGAGCTGGAGCAGGCCCGCCAGTACGCGCTCGGCACGCTCCAGCTCGGCATGTCGACCCAGGCCGGGCTCGCGTCGCTGACCAGCGCGTACGCCGGCAACGGGCTGCGGCTGGACTTCCTCGCCGAGCACGCAGCCCGGCTCGCCGCCGCGACTGTGGACGACGTGGCCGAGGTGGCCGCCCGCTACCTGGCGCCGGCCCGCGCGGTCACCGTCGTGCTCGGCGACGCCGAACGGGTGGCCGACTCGCTCGCCGCGCTGACACCGGTACGTACGGAATCCGCGTGAGCGGCGAGCCCGCGCCGCCGCTGGCCCGGTCCACGCTCGACCGGGCCGCCCACCGGCGTACCGACCCGGCCTGGCTGGCCGAGGCGTGGGAGCGGGCGCGGGTGCTGGTGCTCGACTCCGCCGCCGAGGGGCGTGCCCTGGTCCGGGGCGTGGCGAGCCCACCCGAACTGGTCCTGGTCGGCCCCGGCGACCTGCCCGAGGTGCCCCGGTCGGTGCCGATGTTCCTCGGCGTCGAGCCGGACGGCGTGCCGGTCTTCGCGGTCGACGGGCCGCTGCCGGCGCTGCCGGAAACTCGCCCGGCGCACCTGCGCGAGGTCGGCCACCTGATGACCGACCGGGACGCGGGCCTGTTCACCACCGCGCTGGCGCTGCTCAACTGGCACCTGCGGCACGGCTACTCGTCCACGACCGGGAAGGCGACGCAGGCCGACGAGGCCGGCTGGTCACGGATCGACCCGGGCGGCGACCGGGTCTGGCCGCGTACCGACCCGGCCATGATCGTGCTGGTGCACGACGGCATGGACGGCGCGGACGGCCGCTGCCTGCTCGGCAACAACGCGGCCTGGCCGCGCACCCCGGGCCAGCGCCGCTACTCCTGCCTGGCCGGATACGTCGAGCCCGGCGAGTCGGCCGAGGCCGCCGTGCTCCGCGAGGTCCGCGAGGAGGTAGGCGTCCCGGTCGAGGAGATCGCGTACGTGGGCAGCCAGTCCTGGCCGTTCCCCGGCTCGCTGATGCTCGGCTTCCTGGCCCGCGCCGACGCCGACGCGCCGATCCGGGTCGACCTGGCCGAGATCGCGCACGCGCGCTGGTTCACCCGCCGGGAGATCGGGGCCGCGCTGGCCGGCGAGCCGGTGCCGGTGGGCGGGGGAGACCGGCTGATCCTGCCGCCGCCGTCGTCGATCGCGCTGTTCCTGGTGCACCGCTGGCTCGACGGCCACTGCTGACCCGCCCTGGTTCCGCCCGCCCGCCCGTCGGGTTGGGGCGTTTCGGCTGGCGGGCGCAGGGCCGGGCGGGCACGGTCCCGGCCCGGACCGTCGTTGCCGCGACGGTCGCGGGCCGGGAACACGGGCCGTCGTGGCCGGGTGAGGCGATGATCGGCGGGGGAAGCCGGTCCGGCCACGACGGACGTCAGCGTCCGGTCATCCACCGTGCCAGCGGTACGGCTGCCCCGGTGCGGGCTCCTCGATGGGCAGCACCTTGACCCGGTGCCGGCCGGCGCGTACCGCCCCGACGGCGGACAGCGCTCGGGCGAGCAGGAGCGCGGCGTCCCGGTCCTCGGCGTGGACGACCTGGCGGCGGGGTTCCGGCGTGCTCGTCTCGTCCCGCAGGCGGCCCCCACCGGCCCAGGCGGCGGCGATGTCGGCGTCGGCGGCGGTACGGATCTCGGTGCGGACGATCAGGAACCGCATGGTGTCCCCCGGAGAGTGGACGGTTACCCGCTGGAACTTCCACGTCACTCCCGCGTCATGTTACGCCGATGTGTCCTCCCGACAAGTGGAACGCGCCACCTCGACCGATCGGGGGATGCCAGGTCAGCACCGTTGTCGGGGCCGGACACGCGAGGGGGCCGCCGGCGTGACGCCGACGGCCCCGAACGTTCGCCGGATCAGTCCAGATCGAACTGACCGTTCTTCGCTCCGGCGAGGAAGCCGAGCCAGCCGGCCCGGTCGAACAGCAGGACCGGCCCGCTCGGGTCCTTGCTGTCCCGCAGCGCCATGGTCGCCGGCCCGGTGCCGAGCGGCGCGACCTCCACGCAGTTGGAGGTCTGGCTGCGGGTGCTCTTGCGCCAGGCGGCGCCCACGAGCTGTCCCGAGAGGGCGGTCGTGCTGGTACGGATCTTGTTCATGGTGCTTGCTCCTGGTGAGGTGCTCCGATGGGACCGAGCGACGCCGGAGCGCGGACGGTGTCCCTACCGGATCACCGCTCCGTGGTGAGGCGCCCCGAGTCCCGGCGGCGCTGGGTCGGCGCCGTTGCCGGCCCGTACACCGCCGTGGACTCGACTGCCGTGCCGGTCAGCCGTCCTGTCGCCTCGATCAACCAGGAGAGGGTGTCCGATGCGGAGAGTGCCGACGAGCATAGCCACTCGAACACCACTTTATAGCGATTTAGGGTGTTCACCTCGGTCGACATGACGTCGGTGAACCCACCTTCGATGGCCAATGTCTCCGGATCGAGCGGATCGGCGAACCGGTAGACCGAGAACGCGGTCGGCGGAAGGTACCAGTCGCCGACCCGGGTGTCCCGCAACAGCAGCAGCAACGTCACGTTCGGGAGCAGGGCCATCTCGCACAGGTGGACGAGCTGGTCGTGCAGCACCTCCGGCGGGCCGGCCCGCCGGCCGAGGGCGGCCTCCTCCAGCACGGCCGTGTACCGGGGCACGTCGGGGGAGCGGGTCAGCAGCGACTGGCGGGCCTGCCGCGCGCGTACCTCGGTTTCCGGGTCCTCGTGCTCCTGGTCGCCGGCCTGGGCGGCGACCTGCGCGGCCGACATGATCCGGTGCCGGGCGTACCCGGGCGTCTGCAGCAGCCCCGGGACCAGCACCGGGTTGTACTCGGAGATCTCCGCGCAGCCGGCCTCCAGCTCGGCGAAGGCGCGCTGCTGCTGGGTCATCACCGGGAAGTTGCGCAGCCAGCCGCGCATGTCGCCGGCCTCGTGGGTGATGCCGGTCAGCTCCGCGCGCTGCTCCTCGTCGGCGCCGTAGAGCGTCAACAGCACGTCCACGTCGTCCGGGTCGGGCCGGCTGCGGCCGTTCTCCAGGCGGGACAACTTGGATGCGGAGGCCCAGCCGATCCGCTCGATGACCTGGTCACCGGTCAGACCGGCCTGTTCGCGGAGCCGGCGCAGCTCGATGCCGAGTCGACGGCGGCGCAGAATCGGGCCTGGTACGGCAGGAGGCACGGCGTCCTCTTTCCCGTCGACCGTCGCAGGACGCGACGGTAACTGTATGAAATTCGCCCCCCACGGTCAGTATGGACGTCGCGACCGGC
Source organism: Micromonospora sp. II (assembly GCF_001709195.1). Lineage (NCBI taxonomy): Bacteria > Bacillati > Actinomycetota > Actinomycetes > Micromonosporales > Micromonosporaceae > Micromonospora > Micromonospora sp. II. The sequence continues at coordinate 43,665 of NZ_LYXF01000005.1, forward strand.
GTCGGAGGTTCCGGCACGGGCGTGTCACGAGACAAAAAGAGGACTGTGGAGGGTGTCTTCACCAGCGCCCACCCCCGACGCGCCCCTGGTGGCGCACCCCTGCCGGAGGCAACCCGATGCGCACCGTCCTGCGCCGCCCCGACTTCCGTCTCCTCTTCGCCGCAGTGGTGGCGAGCATGGCGGCGGAGTCGGTGCTGCTGCTCGCCCTGGCCGTCTGGGTCAAGGATCTGACCGGGTCGGACAGCATGGCGGGGGCGACCATCTTCGCGGTCATCGCACCGATGGCCCTCGCCCCGCTCGTCGGCTGGGTGGTCGACCGCTACCGCCGGAAACCCTTCTTCATCGCCGCCAACCTGGTCGCCGCGGCGCTGCTCAGTCCGCTGCTCACGGTCCGGGACCGCTCCGACGTCTGGGTGATCTACGTGGTCGCGGCGTTCTACGGACTGTCGTACATCACCCTCGCCGCCGTGCTCAACGGACTGATCCGGCATCTGGTTCCGGCCGAGTCGCTGGCCGACGCGAACGGACTGCTGCAGACGGTCCGGCAGGGCCTGCGGCTGATCGGGCCGCTCGCCGGGGCGGGCGTCTACGCCGCCGTCGGCGGCTGGCTGCTCGCCGTCCTGGCCATGACCGGATTCCTGGTGGCCGCGGCGGTGGTCGGCCGGCTGCGGGCGCAGGAGCGGGAACCGTCCCGGTCCGGCCGCCGCGGGCCGTCCGAGCTGAGCGCCGGGCTGCGCCACCTGACCGGCGAGCCGGCGCTGCGCCGGGCGCTGCTCGGGTACGGGCTCGGCTCGCTGGTGATGGGCTTCACCGAGTCGCTGATCTTCGCGTACGTCGACCTGGGTCTGCGCCGTGAGGCCGCGTTCGTCGGCGTGCTGGTCATGGTGCAGGGCGTCGGCGGCCTGGTCGGCGGCCTGTTCTCGGCCGCCGTGGTCCGCCGGTACGGCGAAGTCGGGGCGCTGGCCGCCGGGGTGACGTTCTTCGGACCGGCCGCGCTGGCGCTCGCGTACCCCCGGTTGTGGCTCGGGGTGGTGGCGCTGCTGCTGGCCGGCCTGTCGCTGCCGCTGACCATGGTGGGGTYGAACACGCTGATCCAGCGGCGGACGCCGCCGCGGCTGCTCGGCCGGGTCACCGCGGCGTCGGAGGCCCTGGTCAGCGGTCCGCAGGCGCTCTCCATCGGCACCGGCGCGCTGCTCGTCGGGGTGTTCGACTACCGGCTGCTGTTCGCAGTGGTCGGGGCGGTCACCACGGCGGCCGGTCTCTACCTGTGGCGGGGCCGCGGGCTGAGCGCGCCGGTCGCCGGGCCGGTGCGGATCCCGGGGCCCCGGAAGCCGGCCGACGACGGCGTGCTCAGTCGGGGCGGCTCCTGAACGACGGCGAGCGGCCGTACCCGGGTCGGGTACGGCCGCTCGCAGTGTCGCGGGAGATCAGCCGGGCAGCGCGGCCAGGTGCTGCTTGACCTGGTTGATCGAGGGGTTGGTCAGGGCGCTGCCGTCGGCGAAGCGCAGCGTCGGGACGGTCTGGTTGCCGCCGTTGACGCTCATCACGAAGTCCGCGGCCGCGGGGTCCTGCTCGATGTCGACCACCTCGTACGCGATGCCCTCCCGGTCGAGCTGCGACTTCAGCCGGTGGCAGTAGCCGCACCACGGGGTGGAATACATCGTCAGCATGGTCTGGTCCTCCAAGGGGTGGCTCGCGCCCGGTCCGATCAGGCCAGGCTAACCGCTGCAACGTCACACGATGCTGGGATGATTCCCTGCTGTGGGCGTTCACTCAGGTGCGGAACGGGTGCTGGCCGGGCTGGATCCGGAGCAGCGGTCCGCGGTGACCGCCCCGGCCGGGCCGGTCTGCATCCTGGCCGGCGCCGGCACCGGCAAGACGCGGGCGGTGACGTCGCGGATCGCGTACCGGGCGCTGACCGGCGACATCGCCGGCCGGCACGTGCTGGCGGTCACGTTCACCGCCCGCGCCGCGGCCGAGATGCGCAGCCGCCTCACCGTGCTCGGCGTGCAGGGGGTGCAGGCGCGCACGTTCCACGCGGCGGCGCTGCGGCAGGTCCGCTACTTCGCGCCCCGGCTGCTGGCCGGGCGGGCCATGCCGGAGCTGCTGGACAGCAAGGTGCGGGTGGTCACGCTCGCCGCCGCCAAGGTCGGGCTGCGCGCCGACCGGGCCGCCGCGCGCGACCTCGCCGCCGAGATCGAATGGGCCAAGTCGTCGCTGGTCGAGCCCGGGGAATACGTGGTCGCCGCGGCCAAGGCGCTGCGCGAGACGCCGTACGAGCCGGCCCGGGTGGCCGACGTGTTCGACGCGTACGAGCGGCTCAAGCGCGGCAACGGGGTGATCGACTTCGAGGACATGCTGCGCGCCGCGGTCTGGGGCATCGAGGAGCACCCGGACGTCGCCGAGCAGGTGCGCAACCAGTACCGGCACTTCGTGGTCGACGAGTACCAGGACGTCAACCCGCTCCAGCAGCGGCTGCTGGAGGCGTGGCTGGGTGGCCGGGACGACCTGACAGTGGTCGGCGACGCCAGTCAGACGATCTACTCGTTCACCGGCGCGACCTCGTCGTACCTGGTCGACTTCCCCCGGCTGCACCGGGGCGCGACAGTGGTCCGGCTGGTCCGCGACTACCGCTCCACCCCGCAGGTGGTCGGGCTGGCCAACGCGGTGATCTCCCAGGCGCGGGGCACCGAGGCGCGGCTGCGGCTGGAGCTGCACGGCCAGCGCCGGCCCGGTCCGGAGCCGGAACTGCGGATCTTCACCGACGAGCCGGCCGAGGCGAACGCGGTCGCCGCCCGCTGCCGGGCGCTGGTCGCGGGCGGCACCCCGGCGCGGGAGATCGCTGTGCTGTTCCGCACCAACGCGCAGTCCGAGGCGTACGAGAAGGCGCTTTCCGAGGCCGGCGTGCCGTACGTGCTCCAGGGCGCGGAGCGGTTCTTCGAACGGCCCGAGGTGCGCCAGGCGATGATCGCGCTGCGCGCCGCCACCCGGTCGGCGTCCGTCGACACGCCGCTGCCGGCCGCCGTGGTCGAAGGGCTCTCGGCGGTCGGCTGGGCGCCCGACGCGCCCCCGCCCGGCGGCGCCGCGCGCGAGCGGTGGGAGGCGCTCGCCGCGCTGGTCCAGCTCGCCGAGGAGTACGCCGCCGACGCCGAGGCGGAGCCGGGGCTGACCGGGTTCACCGAGGAACTGGCCCGGCGGGCCGCCCAGCAGCACGTGCCCACCGTCGAGGGGGTCACGCTCGCGTCGCTGCACTCGGCGAAGGGGCTGGAGTGGGACGCGGTGTTCCTGGTCGGGCTGGCCGAGGGCACGCTGCCCACCACGTACGCGAAGACCATGGAGCAGGTCGAGGAGGAACGGCGGCTGCTCTACGTCGGGATCACCCGGGCCCGGGAGTGGCTCTGGCTGTCGTACGCCACGGCGCGCTCGCCGGGTGGGCGGGCCCGGCGGCCGTCGCGGTTCCTGCCGCAGCTCGACCGCTCCGGCGGCGGCGAGCGGGCCGGCGGCGGCGGACCGGCGCGGCGGGCCGAGCGGCGCCGGCCGCAGGTGGTCTCGTGCCGGATCTGCGGCGCGACGCTGCTCGCCGGCGCGGACCGCAAATTGGGCCGCTGCCCGACCTGCCCGTCGGACATCGACGAGGAGCTGTACGAACGGCTGCGCGATTGGCGGCAGCGGGTCGCGGGAGCGCAGAAGGTGCCGGCGTACGTGGTCTTCACCGACGCCACGCTCACCGCGCTGGCCGAACGGAAGCCCGGTCGCACCGAGGAACTGGTGGCGATCGCCGGGATCGGGCCCCGAAAAGTCGGGCTTTACGGTGATACGGTCCTCGCCCTGGTGGCGGGCGCCACGGTGGACGAGGTCTGCTCACAGAAAACTTCTGAAAACTAGCCGTAAATCGTTTGCCCTCGCCCGAGGGCGAGGAATAGCCTCATGACACACCTCGCGAGCGGCGCTGTTCTGGCTGCTCAACGGGGATGAGTCCACGGTCGGCACGAGGAGAGTAGGGAGGTGGCACCAGTGAAGATCTTCAACTATGAGCGTCTCGCGGCGATGCCGTCTGCCGTCGCTCCGCTGTCGGCTGTCCGGGTGGCCCTCGCCGCTCGACCGTCGGCTCCGCAGGTGCACCAGGTCCAGGTTCAGGCCGAGCTGAACCTGACCGTTGCGCCGATCGCCGGAGTCGAGGGGACCAGTGGCTTCGCGGGCAAGGGCATCGATGGCGCCAAGAAGCGCACGGATGTCCGCGGCGTTCCACCTCGAGGTAGACCGGTCTGATCCATCAGACGCCGGCTCACCTCGAGGCCGCGGAACCCGCATACCGGGATCCGCGGCCTCAGTTTTTTGTCCCGCCGAAGTACGTCGGAATGCGATCCACGAGATCGAAGTGAGAGAGAGGTGACCGGAGGATGAGTCTGGCGTTGGCCCCCCTCGACGTGAGCGTCGACGTGGAGGCGAACCTGCCCTGCCGGAAGTTCGACCCCGACCTGTGGTTCTCCGACTCGCCCGCCGAGCTCGAGCTGGCCAAGTCGCTCTGCGGGGACTGCCCGCTGCGCGTCGAGTGCCTGGCCGGGGCGGTCGAGCGAGCCGAGCCCTGGGGCGTCTGGGGCGGCGAGATCTTCGAGCGTGGCGCGGTCGTTCCGCGCAAGCGGCCCCGTGGCCGTCCGCGCAAGGAGGACCTCGCCCGCGACGCGCAGCTCAGGGTCGAGGCGGAGGCGCGACTGGCGGCCAGCGGGCTGTCCGAGTCGCGTAGCGCCGTCCGGCTGGCAGCCTGACACACCTACGTTCCAAGACCGACCGATGCCGGTGTCCCTCCACCGGCCGACCTGAGAGAGAAATTCTGATGCTGAACCTGCCGAACGGATTCGAGATGCAACTACTCCACGAAGCGTTGTCCAGGGCCCGAATGCGCCGGCCTCAGGCCGGTCGCACCACCACGAGCACTGAGGCAACCCGTTCCGCCCGTACCGTCGCCATGCGGAGTCGCAGCCAGTCGGCACGCGACCTGGGCGTCCTGTAGAACGATCGCGTGAGGAAGGGGCGGTGACCTGCTGGTCACCGCCCCTTCGCCTGCTCCGTGCCCAGCCGGTGCTCAGGGCACCGGCGCGAAGCCGGGCAGCCAGCGTTCCAGGATCGACCGGTAGGACGCCTTCGCCTCCAGCTGGCAGAGCACGCCGATCGAACCCAGCGTGACCCGATGGATCATCAGATACGACGGGGGCAGGTTGAGCTGGCGGCTGAGCTGGTACGCGGGGGAGCGGGGACTGGCCAGCCGGGTCGCCTCGGCGCGCAGCCAGGTCCGGGTGAAGCGGAACTCGTCGGCCGCGATCGGCTCCAGCATCGGACGCAGGAAGTCGAGCACCGCCGGGGCGTCGATCGACTCGGTGCGGCTGACGAAGCCCTCGGCACGCAGCCCCTCCACCACGGCGTCGGCGTCGCCGTTCAGCGCGAGCGCCGCGATCCGGCCGATCGGCTCCGGCGTGCCCTGCGGCATCCGGGCCACCGCGCCGAAGTCGATCACACCGAGCCGCCCGTCCGGGAGCAGCCGGAAGTTGCCCGGGTGCGGGTCGGCGTGCAGCAACCCGGCCCGCTCCGGCGCGGAGAGGTGCAGCTCGGCCATCAGCCGGCCGGCCTCGTCGCGCTGCTCCTCGGTGCCCTCCCGGATGATCTGGGACAGCGGGATGCCCTCGACCCACTCGGTGATCAGCACCCGGGGCGCGGCGTCGAGCACCTCCGGGATGAAGATGTCCGGGTCGTCGGCGTACGCGGCGGCGAACGCGCGCTGCGACTCCGCCTCCAGCTCGTAGTCCAGTTCCTCGGTGATGCGCTCGCGCAGTTCGGCCAGGAGCGGCTTCACGTCCAGCCCCGGCTGGATCGCCCGGAACATGCCGCCGAGCCGGGAGAGCTGCTTGAGGTCGGCGAGCAGGGCGTCACCTGCGCCCGGGTACTGGATCTTCACGGCCACGTCCCGGTGCTGCGGGCCGCCGTTCGGGCCGTACCCGGGGTCGCGCCAGAGGGCGCGGTGCACCTGGCCGATGCTGGCCGCCGCGGCCGGGGTGTCGTTGAACTCGACGAACCGGTCGCGCCAGTCCGGGCCGAGCTGCTCGGCGAGCACCTTGTGCACTGTCGCCGCCGGCAGCGGCGGGGCGGCCTCCTGGAGCTTGGTGAGCGCCTGCCGGTAGGGTGCGGCCACCTCCTCGGGCAGCGCCGCCTCGAACACCGACAGGGCCTGGCCGAACTTCATCGCCCCGCCCTTGAGCTGCCCGAGCACGCTGAACAGCTGCTCGGCGGTGCGCTGCTGGATCTCGGCGGAGATGACGTCGGACGCGAGCCCGGTCACCCGCTTGCCCATGCCGAGGACGGTTCGACCGGCGAATCCGAGCGGCAGGGCGGCGAGTTTGGCGGTGCGGGACACGGCCCGGCGCGGGATGTCGGTCACCCGGCCATTGTTACCGACTCGGGGCCCTCGCTGCTGCCGTGCGGCCGGGAGCGGCCGGGGCCGACCGGATCGGGCGACGCCGGCAGCAGCCACAGGAGGGGTGCGGCGGCCACCGTCGGTGACGCACCCGGCCCGGGGCTGCGACCTCCACCGCGCCGCCGAGCGTCTCCGGGTGGCCGCCGTCGAGCTGGGCCAGCGCCTCGGCCGTGGCGAACGCGGCGGCGGCGAGCCGGGTGGTGGCGGCGCAGGCCCGCTCGCCCCGGTCGGCGGCGAGCTGGGCGGCGAGCGCCGGCCAGTCCGGGTCCCGGTCGCCGCGGTGCAGGTCGAGGCAGCGCAGGCACGGACCGACGGGTGGGCGGACCAGCGGGCCGATCACGGGTACGCCGCCGCGCAGGTCGAGCAGCAGGTGGGGCTGGCGTCGGCGGGCGTACCCGGTGGCCAGCAGCTCGGCCGGCCGGTCCACGCCGAGCTGCACCACCAGGTCCGGCCGGGCCGCCCGGATCGGGGTCGTGGCAGTGCCCGGCGCGCACCGCTCCAGCGCCGCGCGTACCGCCGGGCCCAGCGGCCGGCCCAGCTCCGCGGCGGTCAGGCCGGTCCCGACCAGGTCGCCGACGCCGACCGGGCCGGCCAGATCGGGTACGACGTGCCCGACGCCGGCCTGGGCCAGCGCGACGGCGACCGCCGCGCCGAGTCGTCCCGTGCCGGTGACCAGCACCCGGGCGGACCGGCGGCGGCGCAGCAGCCGGGCCGGTGTGCCGGGCAGGTCGGGGCAGGTCAGCGCCAGCGCGGCGGCCTCGGCTGCCAACCGGGTCCGGACCGCGCCGGCGAGGTCACGGGGGAAAAGGGCCTGCGCGGGCACCACCAGGCCGGCGTCGCGGAGCGTGTCGAGCAGCGCGCGTGCCTCGTCGGGCGGCACCCGGGCGGCGCCGGCCTCGGCCAGCACGGCGCGTTCGCTGCGGGTGCCGTCGAGCAGGTCGAGCAGGCGGGCCGTGCCCGGCGAGGACATCTCCAGCAGCACCGCCCGGCCGGGCAGCTCACCGAGTTGGAGCGTATGGCGGTCGCGCCAGAGCCGGGTCAGGCCGGGCAGCAGGATCGGACGGACGAGCGGTGTCGGATCGGTCACGGCACCGATAGTGACCGTCTCCAAGCGCTCCGTCGTTCGTTGTCCACAGGTGCGGCGAGCCGTGGCCAGCCTTGTCCACAGGATCTCGCCGGTTTTCCACAACTGGCGGGTAACTGTGTCGGTTACCCGACGGGGAGGGCGGCCGAGGGCCGCCCTCCCCGTGGAGCGGTCAGACCTTGGCCTTGCCCAGGATGCGGTTCACTGTTGTGCCGCACACCGGGCACTTGCCCTTGGCCATGTTCATGCCGGTCTTCGAGACCTCCACGTGCCCCTCGAAGTCCCGCTTCTCCTTGCACTTGACGCAGTAACCGTTGTAGGTCTGGGCCTGGTCGGCCACGGTAGCCTCCTCGTCTCGTCCGCCGGAGGTTGTCCCGGCGGTCTCCCTGCGGCCGAACGTGACGTCGGCGCCGGGGGGTTCTCCGCGATCAGTCACCTGACCGTGGTTGGCGGACCCTACCCAGGTCTGGGCGGTTCCATGTCAGCTGTACGCCGACTCTGTGAGCTAGTCGACGTCGAGAGTGTGCATGCCGAGTTACGTCGGATAAGTCAGTTTCGCGCGGACACGCCGGGTAAAAGCGCCCAGATCCCCTTCGTGTGCCCCTGACGCCGGTCACTCACCGTAGATCACTTAACGTTGCAGAGGGTCGGTTGGTGATGGTCATCTACCAGCGCAAAGAATTTTTTCTGGACTCCTGACAATCAACCGCCATTTTCCGGGCGCGTGTCGTCGTGTTGACTCTTGCGGAGTCCTGGTCAGTACGCATTAGCTTTCCATCGTGACAGTCAACCGAGGCTGCGCGGGCCGGTAATGGCCGTGACGCGGAAGCCCGTCGTCGAGGTACGGCGCAGTCAGCGCCGGCGGCGCACGGTGTCCGCGTACCGGGACGGGGAGCGCGTCGTCGTGCTGATCCCCGACCAGTTCTCCCGGGCCGAGGAGAGCGAGTGGGTCGACCGGATGCTGGCCCGGCTCGCCGCCCGCGAGGGCCGGCTCGCCCGCTCGGACGCCGAACTGCTCGCCCGCGCCCGCCGCCTGATCGACAGCTACCTTCCCGAGTACGGCTCGGCCGCCGTGCCCGCGAGCGTGCGCTGGGTGACCAACCAGAACGGCCGCTGGGGCTCCTGCACCCCCGCCGACCGCACCATCCGGATCTCGCACCGGATCCAGGACATGCCCGACTGGGTGATCGACTACGTCCTCCTGCACGAGCTGACGCACCTCATCGTGCCCAGTCACAACGCCGAGTTCTGGGCGCTGGTCGCCCGGTACCCGCGCTCGGAGCGGGCGCGCGGCTACCTGGAGGGCGTGGCCGCCACCGCCGCCATCCCCTGACCGCGCCCCCGCCCTCTGGCGCCCGCGCGGTCGATCATGAAGTTGACCTGGTGATCCGTCCGTTTCGTCACCGTCAACTTCATGATCGCGTGTGGGGTGGGGTTAAGGTCGGCGGGTGTCCCGACGTGTGGTGGTGGCGTTGCTCGGCCCGGTGACCTGGACGCCGCCCGGAATCGAGCCGGCGCGATGGCGTACCGCCCTCGCCGAGGACGTGGTGGACCTGCTGGCCACGCTGAACGAGGTGGAGACCGCCGTCGCGGTCGCCGCGCGGGACCGCTGGCTGGCCGACGCCGTGGTTTGGCCCGGCACCCCGGTGTACGAGGTGCCGGAGCCGACGCCGAACGCGGTGTTCGCGGCGCTCGCCGCTGCCGGCCCGGAGGCGGGCTACGACCAGGTGGCAGTGGTGGCGGCGGACGCGCCGGACGTGCCGGGGCTGACGCTCGGCAAGCTGCTGCGGCCGCTGACCACCCGGCCGGTGGCGGTGGCCCCGGTCGAGGGAGGCGGAACCGGGCTGCTGGGAGTGGCTGCTCGACTGCCCGTACCGGCGTGGTTGCCGGCGCTGGACCTGGACACGACCGCGCCGGCCGAGGTGCGCCGGGCCGCGCCGAGCCCGGGGGACGTGGCGGTCACCGCCGGCTGGCGCCGGATGCGCGGTCCCGCCGACCTGGCCGCGCTCGACCCGGCCGTCGAGGGCTGGGAGGCCACCCGGGCCCTGCTGTCCGGCCGCCCCGTCTGACCCGTACCCCCACTACCTCGCCGCGCATCCGGCCACTCCGCCGATCTTGGAGTTGTGGTGCCTGACAAACGTCGCTACCCGGGCATCCTGGGCGCCACAACTCCAAGATCGACGGGCCGGGCCGGGCCGGGCCGGGGCGGGCCCGGGGGTGTACTGCGTCAGCGCTTGTCGTCGTCCTCGCCGGGGGACTTCTCCTCCGGGGCGCCCGGCGCGGAGAAGTCGAAGTTCGCCAGCTCGTCGTCGAGATCGGTGCTGGTCGTGGCGAACGCCTCCGGCGCGGCGAAGTCGTCGTCGGAGGGCAGCAGGTCCGGGTGGCCCCAGATCGCGTCCCGGCCGGCGATGCCGCGGTGCTCGGTCAGCGCCGCCCACAGCACAGTGGCCTCGCGCAGCCGGCGGGGCCGCAGTTCGAGACCGACGAGCGCGGCGAACGTCTGCTCGGCCGGGCCACCCGCGGCGCGGCGGCGGCGGAACGCCTCGCCGAGGCGTACGACGTTGGGGAGGCGGTCACCGGCGGCGCTGTCGACGACGTGGCAGACCCAGCCCTCGACCAGGGCGAGTACGGTCTCCAGCCGGGCCAGCGACGCCTTCTGCGCGGGAGTGTCCTCGGGCGTGAAGATGCCCTCCAGCGCGATCGCCTGCATCGACTCCGGGTCGGTCGGGTCGACCCGGCCCATCGCCTCCTCGATCGCCTCCCGGTTGACCCGGATGCCCGCGGCGTAGTTCTCCACCGCCGTCAGCACGTGCCCGCGCAGCCACGGCACGTGCTGGAACAGCCGCTGGTGGGCGGCCTCGCGCAGGGCCACGTAGAGGCGTACCTCGTCCTCGGGCAGCTCCAGGCCCTCGCCGTACGCCTTGATGTTGGCGGGGACGAGCGCGGCGGTGCCGGCGGGGCCGAGCGGCAGGCCGATGTCGCCGGCGGAGAGCACCTCGGCGGCGAGCGAGCCGAGCGCCTGGCCGAGCTGGCCGCCGAAGAGCGCGCCGCCCAGCGTGGCGACCATCGACTGCATCGGGCCGAGCTGGGCGCGGGCCTCCGGCGGCACCAGGTCGCCCATCGCGCCGACCATCCGGCTGGCGACCGGGTCGCAGAGCTTGCGCCACACGTCGAGCGTCTTGAAGATCCACTCGTTGCGGTTCCAGGCGACCGAGGTGCGGATGCCGGAGGGCCACGAGGTCGCCGGCTCCAGCCAGAGGTCGGCGATGCGCAGCGCCTCCTCGACCGCGTTGCGTTCGAACGGCGACACCGCCGGGTCGCCGGCGGCGGCGAGCTGGCTGGCGGCTACCTGCCGGGCGAGGTCCCAGTTGACCGGCCCGCTGCCCGGCGCCGAGAGCAGGTGCTGCAACTGCGACATGAACTGCTGCATCGCCGCGGGATCGTTGGGGTCCGGTGGTTGACCACCCGGGAGCGCGAAACCGAACGGAATATCAGGCACGACGTCTACGGTACGCGGGCCCCGCCGCAGGTCGTGCCACTCGGCGTTGCGCTGAGGGCGAAGTCCTCGGGTCACCGCGCCGGGCGGCGGGGCGCGGATCGGTACGCTCTGGCGCATGAGACGTCGCGGCGTGACCGTCCTGCTCGGTGCCCTGCTCACCGCACTGCTCAGCGTCGGTGTGCTGAGCGTGCCGCTGCCGTACGTGGTGCTCGGCCCGGGTCCGACGGTGAACACGCTGGGCAGCGAGGACGGCAAGGAGGTCATCCAGGTGACCGGCCGCTCGACGTCGACGTCCGCCGGTCAGCTCCGGCTCACCACGGTCGGCGTGCAGCCGACGGTGCGGCTCCGGTCGGCGCTGGCCGGATGGTTCTCCTCGGACGAGGCGGTGGTGCCGCGCGAGCTGGTCTACCCGCCGGGGCAGTCGCAGGAGGAGGTCGAGAAGCGCAACGCGGAGGACTTCCAGAACTCGCAGACCAGCGCCGAGACGGCGGCCCTGCGTGAGCTGGGCTACCCGATCAAGGTGCTGGTCAAGGCGGTCACGGCGGGCGGGCCGTCGGCCGACGTGCTGCGCCCCGACGACGTGCTCACCTCGGTCGACGGGGTGCCGGTGACGAGCGCGGCCAAGCTGACCGAGCTGATCCGGTCGAAGCCGGCCGGCACCGCGCTGCGGATCGGCTACACCCGTGGCGACACCCCGGGCACGGCCACGGTGACCAGCCAGGAGCAGGACGGCCGGCCGCGGATCGGCGTGGAGATCGACCAGCAGCAGCCGCACCCGTTCACCCTCAAGATCGACCTGGGGGACATCGGCGGGCCGAGCGCCGGGCTGATGTTCTCGCTCGGCATCATCGACAAGCTGGAGCCGGCCGACCTGACCGGCGGCAAGATCATCGCCGGTACCGGCACCATCGACGACGAGGGCCGCGTCGGCCCGATCGGCGGTATCGCGCAGAAGCTCGTCGGCGCCAAGGAGGCCGGCGCGAACGCGTTCCTGGTGCCCGCCGACAACTGCGCCGAGGCCGTCCGCAACCCGCAGCCGGGCCTGCCGATGCTGAAGGTCGCCACGCTGGACGAGGCATTGAAGGCACTCGAGGCGCTGCGTACCGGGGGACAGCCGACGCGCTGCTGAAGCGGCCGGGACCACGACTGCTGTGCCGATCGTGACGTGACCTTGACCCGACGTGCTCAGGATGACCCCGTACTCTTGGTGCCTGGTCGGAGCCGATCACATCGAGCGTGCGGAGCCAACAGTGGTCATGCGTAGCAGTCCCTTGCCGAGGATGAGCCGACGCGGACGCGTCACCATCGGTGTCCTGATCGGGGTGTTCGTCTTGTTCACCCTGCTCGGCTGGGGCGTCAACGCATGGACGGACTGGCTCTGGTTCAACGAGGTCCGCTACACCCAGGTCTTCACCGGCGTGCTCGCCACCCGGCTGCTGCTGTTCCTGGTGGTCGGCGTCGGCATGGCGCTGATCGTGGCCGGCAACCTCTGGCTCGCCTACCGGCTGCGACCCCGGATGCGCCCGCACTCGGCCGAGCAGGCCACGCTGGAGCGCTACCGGATGCTCCTGAGCCCTCGCCTCGGCACCTGGATCGCGCTCGCCGCCGCCGTCGTCGGGCTGTTCGCCGGCCTGTCCGCGCAGAGCCGGTGGAGCCAGTGGCTGCTGTTCCGCAACGGCGGCGACTTCGGCGTGAAGGACCCCGAGTTCGGCATCGACGTCGGCTTCTACGTCTTCCAGCTCCCGTTCTGGCGCTACCTGCTCGGCGTCGGCTTCACCGCCGTCGTGCTGTCCCTGCTCGGCGCGCTCGCCGTGCACTACATCTTCGGCGGGGTGCGGCTGCAGGGCGTCGGCGACCGGATGACGAACGCCGCCCGCGCCCACCTCAGCTCGCTGGTCGCGTTCTTCGTGCTGCTCAAGGCCGTCGCGTACGTGCTGGACCGGCGGGCCATGCTGCTGGAGTACAACGACAGCGCCAAGCTCTACGGCGCCGGCTACGCCGACGTCAACGCGCTGCTGCCGGCGAAGGAGATCCTCGCCTGGATCTCCGTCCTGGTGGCGCTGGCGATCATCGTGTTCTCCAACGCGGTCATGCGGAACCTGGTCTGGCCGGGCATCTCGCTCGCCCTGCTCGGCGTCTCCGCGGTCGCGATCGGCGGCATCTACCCGTGGGCCGTGCAGACGTTCGAGGTCAAGCCGAGCGCCCGGGACAAGGAAGCGCCGTACATCGAACGCAGCATCAAGGCCACCCGCACCGCGTTCGGCCTCGAAGGCACGAAGACCACACCGTACGCGGCGAGCAACCTCGTTCCACCCGCCAGCCTGGCCACCGACACCTCGGTGGTGCAGAACATCCGGCTGCTCGACCCGCAGCTGGTCTCCGAGACGTACACCCAGCTCCAGCAGGTACGTGGCTTCTACGACTTCGGCTCGAAGCTGGACATCGACAGGTACTCGGTCAAGGACAAGACCTCCGACTACGTGGTCGGCGTCCGTGAGATCAACTACGGCGAGCTGACCGACCAGCAGAGCAACTGGATCAACCGCCACACCGTCTACACCCACGGGTACGGCCTGGTGGCCGCCCCGGCGAACCAGGTGGTCTGCGGCGGTCAGCCGTACTTCGTCTCCGGCTTCCTGGGTGAGAAGGCGCAGGAGGCGTGTTCCTCGCCGGCCGAGGAGATCCCGGCCCAGCAGCCGCGGATCTACTACGGCGAGCGGATGGAGCCCGGGGACTACGCGATCGTCGGCCAGAACGGCGACCGCAACGTCGAGTTCGACCGGCCCACCTCCACCGGTGGCGAGCAGTACTACACCTACAGCGGCGAGGGTGGCGTCAAGATCGGTTCGTTCCCGCGCCGCCTGCTCTACTCGATCAAGGAGCAGGAGCCGAACTTCCTGCTCTCCGAGGCGGTCAACGAGAACTCGAAGCTGCTCTACGTGCGCAACCCGCGTGACCGGGTGGAGAAGGTCGCCCCGTTCCTCACGCTCGACGGCGACCCGTACCCGGCGGTCGTGAACGGCCGGGTCCTGTGGATCATCGACGGCTACACCACGGCGGCGACCTACCCGTACGCCGAGCGGGTCAACCTCCAGGCGGAGACCGCCGACGAGCTGACCGGCCGGGGCACGTTCCAGCTCGCCCGGGAGAACGTCAACTACATCCGCAACTCGGTGAAGGCGACTGTCGACGCCTACGACGGCACGGTCAAGCTCTACTCGTACGACGACACCGACCCGGTCCTCAAGGCGTGGAACAAGGCGTTCGGCGGTGACCTGGTGCTGCCCAAGGGCGACATCCCGGCCGAGCTGGCCGAGCACTTCCGCTACCCGGCGGACATGTTCAAGGTGCAGCGCAACCTGCTCACCAAGTTCCACGTCACCGACCCCGGCGACTTCTACTCCGGCCAGGACTTCTGGCAGGTGCCGAACGTGCCGGACGCGCCGGACAGCGGGCAGAAGCAGCCGCCGTACTACCTCTTCACCCAGTTCCCCGGGCAGGAGGGGCCACGCTTCCAGCTGACCTCCGCGGTCACCCCGAACGGGCGGCAGAACCTCGCCGCGCTGGTCTCCGGCTCGTACGTCGACGGCAAGCCACAACTGGAGGTGCTGGAGCTGCCGGACCAGACCCGGATCTCCGGGCCGACGCAGGTGCACCAGCAGATGACGAACAACGGCGACATCCGGCAGCAGCTCAACCTGCTCTCCTCGAACCAGGCCCAGGTGCAGTACGGCAACCTGCTCTCGCTGCCGTTCGCCGACGGCATGCTCTACGTCGAGCCGGTCTACGTGAAGAGCAGCAACCAGGACGCGTACCCGCTGCTGCAGAAGGTGCTGCTCTCCTACGGTGACGGCGGCTCGTACGTGGTGCTCGCCAACAACCTCAACGACGGCATCAAGCAGCTCGTCGAACAGGGCAAGCGGGCGCCGAACAACAACCCGCCGCCGAGCACCGACGACAACGAGACGCCGACGCCGACGCCGACCGGGGGTGACAACAACACCCCGCCGGCGACCGGCGAACTGGCCCAGGCGGCGGCCCGGGTGCAGACCGCGATCAGCGAGGTCAAGGCCGCGCAGGCGTCCGGCGACTTCGAGCGGTACGGGCGCGCGCTGAAGGCGCTGGACGAGGCGATGAGCGCGTTCCAGCAGGCACAGTCCGCGGCCGGCGGCTCGGGCAACCCCGCGCCGTCGGGCAGCGCCTCACCGCCGGCGCCCACGTCGCCCGCGCCCACGCCGAGCGGCTGACGCCGAGCCGACACCACGAGCCCGTGGTCCGGGACCGCAACGGTCACCCGGACCCCGGGCTCGTGTCGTCTTCCGGACTCCCCGCCCGCAACCCCGGACCGCACTGCGCCGTCAACAGTGCAGGTGGACGTGTGGGGGCGGGAGGGCACATGCGGGACGCGAACAGCTTCGACGACTTCTACCGCAGCACGTCGGGGCGGGCCATCCGGTACGGCTACGCGGTGGCCGGCGACCCGGCCGAGGCCCAGGACCTCGTGCAGGAGGCGTACGCGCGGGCCTGGCGGCAGTGGGCGAAGCTCGCCGCCCATCCCGCTCCGGAGGCGTGGCTGCGGCTGGTGATCAGCCGGCTGGCGGCCGACCGGTTCCGGCGGCTGCGCGGGTGGCGCCTCGCGGCCAGCCGCACCGGGCCGCCGCCCGACGTCGGGCCGCCGGGCGAGGACACCGTGCTGCTGGTCGGGGCGCTGCGGCAGCTTCCGCCCCGGCACCGGCAGGCGCTCGCCCTGCACTACCTGTTCGACCTGCCGGTGGAGGAGATCGCCCGGGAGGCCGGGGTTCCCGCCGGCACTGTGAAGTCCTGGCTGTCCCGGGGACGGGCCCGGCTGGCCGAGCTGTTGCCCGGCGTCGCCGCCGAGGAGCTGGAGGTCAACGATGTCGCCTGAACTGCACCGCTACTACCGGTCCCTCGCCGCCGACACGGACGAGCGGGTGCTGCCGGCGCCGGACCGGCTGCGCCGCAGCGCCGACCGCTGGGCCCGCCGCCGGGCCGCGCTGACCGTCCTGGCCGCCGCCGGGCTGGTCGCGGGCACGGTGGCCGGCAGCCAGCTGGTGCTCGCCGCCGGGCCGGGCCCCGACCCGGCTCCACCGCCCGCGGGTACGCCCACCCCGCGGCCGTCGTCCGTCGCGCCTTCGGTCGTGCCGTCGTCGCCGCCCCCGCCGTCGCCGTCCGTCGGCCGTACCCCCGGCTCGCGGAGCCCGGCCGTGACCACCACGCCGCCGGCCGCGGCGACCCTGACCACGATCCCGGACCGGGCGTTCTTCGTGCTGCCGGCCGCGAACGACGCCGGTACCGGCAACTACTTCGGCCCGGGGCCGGTGCTGCCGGTGCTCTGCGGCGCGAGCCCCGGCGACGAGCGGGTGGTGGCGCAGCGGGCCCGGTCGCTGCCGTACCGGCGGGCCGGGGCCACGGCCGACGAGGTGCCGTCGGGCAACTACCGGCACAGCATCACGATCTACCGGTCCGGCGGCGCCGGCGCCGCGTTGGCCGAGCTGCGCGCCGCGGTGCGGGCCTGCCCCGAGCAGCCCGCCCGGGGTACGCCGCCGGTGACGGTGCGGCAGCGTCTGCTGCCCGACAGCGGGTACGGCGACGAGTCGGTGCTGTTCGAGACGCGGACGCCGTACCGGGACGCGAACGGCGATCCGAGCGGCGGCGACGAGGTGCACCTGATCCGGGCGGTCCGCGTCGGTGACGTGGTGTCGCTGCTGTGGGAGCAGGGCTGGGAGAGCACCTCGACCGAGCGCGCCCAGTTCGACGCGGACAGCCGCCGGGCGGTCGAGGCGGTCCGGCGGTGGCTGGACTGAGTACCCGTTTTGCGCCTCCCCGGGTCGGTGCGCTACGGTTGTCGAGCCGACGCGGGGTGGAGCAGCTCGGTAGCTCGCTGGGCTCATAACCCAGAGGTCGCAGGTTCAAATCCTGTCCCCGCTACTCGTGACGAAGGGCCCCGGAGTTCTCTCCGGGGCCCTTCGCCGTTTCCGCCTGCCGCCGGTCCGCGCGGGCCGGCGGCAGGATCGGGGACCCGGCTGATCTCCGGGATCGGAGTGCGATAAGCTTTACGAGCCGACGCGGGGTGGAGCAGCTCGGTAGCTCGCTGGGCTCATAACCCAGAGGTCGCAGGTTCAAATCCTGTCCCCGCTACTCGTGACGAAGGGCCCCGGAATTCTTTCCGGGGCCCTTCGCCGTGTCCGGCGACATCCGCCCTCATCCGCCGTGCCCCGGTTGCGGGTCTCGGCGAGGATGGGGGGCATGTCTGCATGGAACAAGTGGTGGGGCCGCCTGGGCGCGGTCCTCGGTACGGTCGTGCTCTCGGTGTTCGTGCCGGTCGCGGCCTGGGCGTCGTCGGGCACCGGCGAGATCGTGGTGGAGGCGGCGCGCCGGCGCGGCCGCGGCGGGTTCGGCTTCCTCGGCCTGCTCTGCTGCCTCGTGGTGGTCGGCGGCATCGTCCTGCTGGTGCTGCTGCTCACACGCGGACGCCGCAACCGCCCTCCGCGCTGACCCGGGCCCGCCCGCCCCTGGTTGATCATGAAGTTGGCGGTGCGCCGCGTCCGATTTGTCGCCGCCAACCTCATGATCGCCGGGCAGGGCGGTCGGTCGGGCGCGGCGGGCGGGTCAGCTCGCCAGGGCGGCGTTGGCCTGGGCCATGAAGCGCGAGGTGGCGGTGCGGGCGCCGGAGCGCTTGCCGCGGATGCTCTCGGCCGCGTCGATCAGC
The DNA here is from genome assembly GCF_001709195.1 of Micromonospora sp. II. Lineage (NCBI taxonomy): Bacteria > Bacillati > Actinomycetota > Actinomycetes > Micromonosporales > Micromonosporaceae > Micromonospora > Micromonospora sp. II. Next base: position 61,444 of record NZ_LYXF01000005.1, read on the forward strand.
AGGGTGCGGACCTTGGCGTGTCCCTTGGGCGGCGGCGCGGGTGACGGACCGGCCAGCCCGTCCAGTTCGGCGCCGAGCGCGGCCATGCGCTTCTCGGACCGGTCGGTCAGCTCGCCGGCGACGAACGAGCGCACCTGCTTGCTGGCGTTGAGGCCGCGCTCCACGCCGAGGAGCCGGCCGGCCGCCACGTTCGTGGTCAGGAAGTCGATCACGTTCGCCACCACCTCCGGGTGGCGGGTGCCCTGGAAGCCGGCCCAGTACATCGACGCCCGGGGCCACTGGGCGGCGGGCGTGCCCGGAAAGGCCACCGCCGCCAGCTCGTCGTCGGTCAGGCGTTGCAGCTCCGGCAACTGGTGCGACCAGGCGAACGAGGCCGCTGTGTGCCCGGTGACCACGAGCTGGCGGGCCAGCTCGCCGCTGTCCGCCTGCTCGACCAGCGCGGCGCTCGGGGTGGCCCGGCCGAAGCGGGCCACCTCCCAGAACTCGAACCAGTCGAGCAGCTCGGCCGAGCTGAACCCGAGCTGCCGCCCCCGGTACATCTCGCTGCCCTGGCCGCGCAGCCACAGCCAGAGCGCCCGGTAGTCGCCGGAGGCGTCCATGGTGCCGGCCACCCGGTTGCCGGAGGCGCGGGTCACGCGGGCGGCCCAGGCGACGTACTCCTTCCAGGACATCCCGGTGCGCGGCTCGGGCTGGCCCAGCCGGCGCAGCAGCGCGCGGTTGAACACCAGCGCCGCGCTGGTCTGCGCGGCCGCCACGCCCACGGTCCGCTCGTCCACCTGGCCGTAGCGGGCCAGCTGCGCCGGCACCTCGCGCAGGTCGATCCGCCCGTCGGTGGCGTACGGGCTGAGGTCGAGCAGGATGTCCCGGCCGGCGTACTCGGCGAGCAGCGTGTCGTCGATCTGGAACAGGTCCGGCGGGTTGCCGCCGGTGGCCTGGGTGGCCAGCCGGTCGTAGTAGCCGCTCAACCCCTGCCAGGTGACCCGGAAGCTGACCCGGGGGTTCTGCTGCGAGTACAGGCGCAGCGCCTGCTCGGTGGCCGCCGCCCGCCGGTCGCCGCCCCACCAGAACACCGACAGCTCGACCGGGCCGTCGTCGACGGCAGCCTCCTCCGGGCTGCACCCGGCCAGTGCCGGCAGCCCGCCGCCGAGCAGCGGCAGCCCGGCGAGCGCGCCGAGAAGCCGTCGCCGGTCCAGGCCGGGACGGGGTACGGACTGCGCAGCGGGCACGGATCTCTCTCCGAACGTCGGTGGACGGATCATTTCACCGGCCCCTACGGCGGGGTGTCAACGCCGGGCGGGACCTCCGGTGGGCGCGCCGGGCGGCCCCCGCCGGTCATGGTGTACTAGCGCCGTGGAACTTCTGCATTCGGGCAAGGTCCGGGACGTCTACGCCGACGGCGAGGACCTGATCCTGGTCGCCACCGACCGCGTCTCCATCTACGACGTGGTGCTGCCGACCCCGATCCCGGACAAGGGCCGCCTGCTCACCGCGCTGTCGCTGTGGTGGTTCGAGCAGCTGTCCGACCTGGTGCCGAACCACGTGATCTCGGCGACGGACGTGCCGGCGGAGTTCGCCGGCCGGGCGATCCGCTGCCGCCGGCTGGACATGGTGCCGGTCGAGTGCGTGGCCCGGGGCTACCTGACCGGCGGCGGCTTCGCGGAATACCAGCGCACCGGCTCGGTCTCCGGGGTGCCGCTGCCGCGCGGCCTGGTCGAGGCGTCGATCCTGCCCGAGCCGATCTTCACGCCGTCGACGAAGGCGCCGAAGGGCGAGCACGACGAGCCGATCACGTACGAGCAGGTGGTCGACAAGGTCGGCCCGGAGGTCGCGGAGCGGCTGCGGCAGATCACCATCGACGTCTACCGGCGCGGCGCGGAGATCGCCGCCGAGCGGGGCATCCTGATCGCGGACACGAAGCTGGAGCTGGGCTGGGCGGCGGACGGCACGCTGGTTCTCGGCGACGAGGTGCTCACCTCCGACTCGTCCCGGTTCTGGCCGGCCGAGTCGTACCAGCCGGGCCGCGCCCAGTTCTCCTACGACAAGCAGTACGTGCGGGACTGGGCCACGTCCAGCGGCTGGGACAAGCAGCCGCCCGCGCCGGAGGTGCCGGCCGAGGTGATCGAGGCGACCCGGGCCCGCTACGTCGAGGTGTACGAGAAGCTCACCGGCAACCGCTGGGACTGACGCTCACTCGGCCCAGTCGAGCGTGCGCTGGACCGCCTTGTGCCACTGGCGCAGCTCACGCTCCCGGTGCGCCGGGTCCATCGTCGACTCCCACTGCGCGTCCGAGCGCCACTTCTCGCGCAGCGTGGCCAGGTCGGGCCAGAACCCGACGGCCAGGCCGGCGGCGTACGCGGCGCCGAGGCACGTCGTCTCGGTGATCCGGGACCGTACGACCGGCACGGCCAGCACATCGGCGAGGAACTGCATGAGCAGCTCGTTGCCGGTCATCCCGCCGTCGACCCGCAGCCGGCGCAGCGCCACGTCGGAGTCGGCGTTCATCGCGTCGACCACCTCGCGGGTCTGGAACGCTGACGCCTCCAGCACCGCGCGGGCCAGATGCCCCTTGGTGATGTAGCCGGTCAGCCCGGCGATCACGCCCCGGGCGTCGCTGCGCCAGTGCGGGGCGAACAGGCCGGAGAAGGCCGGCACCACGTAGCAGCCGCCGTTGTCGTCGACGGTGCGGGCCAGCTCCTCGACCTGCGGGGCGGTGGAGATCAGGCCGAGGTTGTCGCGCAGCCACTGCACCAGCGAGCCGGTGACCGCGATGGCGCCCTCCAGCGCGTACACGGCGGGCTGGCCCTCGATCCGGTACGCCACGGTGGTGAGCAGGCCGTGCCGCGACGGCACCGGGCTGGCCCCGGTGTTGAGCAGCAGGAAGCTGCCGGTGCCGTAGGTGCACTTGGCCTCGCCGGGCTGGAAGCAGGTCTGCCCGAACAACGCGGCCTGCTGGTCGCCGAGCGCGCTCGCCACCGGCACCCCGGCCAGCACCCCCTGGGCGGTGCCGTACACCTCGGCCGAGCTGCGGATCTCGGGCAGCACGGCGGCCGGGACGCGCAGCGCGTCGAGCAGCTCCGGGTCCCAGTCGAGCGTCTCCAGGTCCATCAGCATGGTGCGGCTGGCGTTCGTCACGTCGGTGACGTGCCGGCCGGTCAGCTTCCAGATCAGCCAGCTGTCCATGGTGCCGAACAGCACCTCGCCGCGCTCGGCCCGCTCGCGCAGCCCGTCGACGTGGTCGAGCAGCCAGCGCAGCTTCGGCCCGGCGAAGTAGGTGGCCGGGGTCAGGCCGGTGCGGGCCCGCAGCCGCTCCTGGTCGTACGTCTCGGTCAGCTCCCGCAGCAGCGGGCCGGTGCGGGTGTCCTGCCAGACGATCGCGTTCGCCACCGGGCGGCCGGTTTCCCGGTCCCACACCACAGTGGTCTCCCGCTGGTTGGTGATGCCCACCGCGGCCAGCATCTCGGTGCCGATGTCGGCACTGGCCAGCGCCTCGCGGACCACGTGCTCGACGTTCGTCCAGATCTCCTCGGCGTCGTGTTCCACCCAGCCGGGCCGGGGGAAGATCTGCCGGTGCTCGCGCTGGGCCACGGCGACGATCTCGCCGGCCTGGTCGAAGACGATGCAGCGCGACGACGTGGTGCCCTGGTCGATGGCGGCGACGAACTCTGCGGTCACGGCAGCACCGTACCCGCCGCGAGTGTCCACCGTCTCCTCCCGGCGGCCCGTACGATCATCAGACGTGCGTGACATTGCCGTGTTCAGCGGGTCGGCCCATCCGGTCCTCGCCGCCGAGATCTGCGCCCACCTCCACGTCCCGTTGCATCCGGTCCGGGTGTCCCGGTTCGCCAACGACTGCCTGGAGGTGCAGTTGCAGGCGAACTGCCGGGAGCGCGACGTCTTCCTCATCCAGCCGCTGGTGCCGCCGGTGCAGGAGCACCTGGTCGAGCTGCTGCTCATGATCGACGCGGCCCGGGGCGCGTCGGCCGCCCGGATCACAGTGGTGCTGCCGCACTACGCGTACGCCCGGTCGGACAAGAAGGACGCGCCGCGCATCTCCATCGGCGGCCGGCTCGTCGCCGACCTGCTCACCTCCGCCGGCGCGCACCGGGTGCTGGCCATGACGCTGCACTCGCCGCAGGTGCACGGCTTCTTCAGCGTCCCGGTGGACCACCTGCACGCGCTGCGGGAGCTGGCCGCCCACTTCAAGGGGCACGACCTGGGCAACGCGGTGGTGGTCTCGCCGGACCTGGGCAACGCCAAGGAGGCCGCCGCGTTCGCCCGGATGCTGGGTACGCCGGTGGCGGCCGGCGCGAAGCAGCGCTTCAGCGACGACCGGGTGCAGATCAGCACGATCATCGGCGACGTGACGGACCGGGACGTGATCGTGCTGGACGACGAGATCGCCAAGGGCAGCACCGTGATCGAGCTGATCTCGCACCTGCGCGAGCGGCGGGTCCGTTCGATCCGGCTGGCCTGTACGCACGGCCTGTTCTCCAGCGGGGCGCTGGAGCGGCTCAGCGGGCAGGAGGGCGTACTGGAGATCGTCTGCACCAACACCGTGCCGATCCCGGCGGAGAAGCGGGTGCCGAAGCTGGAGGTGCTGTCGGTGGCGCCGGCTCTGGCCGAGGCGATGCGGCGGATCCACAACGGGGAGTCGGTCAGCGCCCTGTTCGCCTGACGGTGGCGAGCGCGGCGGTGATCCGGACGACGGTGCCGGCGTCGCCGGTCTCCACCTCCATCGTGTCGCTCAGCTCCCGGGCCAGCCAGAGTCCCCAGCCGCCGGCGGTGTCCGGCGCCGGCCGGTCACGGTCGCGCAGCCGCCGCTCGCTGATCCCGGGCCCGTGGTCGGCGACCTGGCAGACCAGCTCGCCGTCGCGCTGCCAGAGTCGCAACCAGCCCTGCCCGCCGCCGTGCCGCACCGCGTTGGTGATCAGCTCGTTGACCGCCAGCACGAAGTCGTCCAGCCGTTGACCGGACAGGCCGGAGTCCTGCGCGCAGGAGGTCACCGAGTGCCGCAGCTCGGTCACCTGCGCCTGACCGAAGGCCGTGGCGAGAAGGAGGGAAGGTTCGATGGGCACAACCGTACGCGGTGCGGGGAGTTCTGCGTCTGTCATGACCCCGTCCCGACGATGGCTCTCGACGACTTTCGCGGCATTTCAACCGTACGTCAGGGTTTCTCAGGCCGCACCGGCCGGGGTCCCCTCGACCGGCTGTGACAGGGTGACGCACATGCCGTCGTCCTCCGGCCTCGAGGGCCCGTTCTGGCGCTCCATCGCGGTGTTCCGGTTCGCCGCGCTCGCGTACGTCGGGCTGGTCGTGCTGCGCGACGCGGACCGCTACGCGCACCCGGTCGCCGCGGGCGGCGTCCTGCTGGCGATGCTGGCCTGGAGCGGCGTGACGGCGGCCGGCTACGGCCGCCCGGCCGGGCGGCGCTGGCCGCTGCTGCTGGCCGACCTCGGCGTGGTGCTGGCGATCATCCTGGTCACGCCCTGGGTGGTCGGGCGCGCGGCGCTCGCCGCCGGCGTGCCGATGCTGACCGCCGCCTGGCTGGCCGGGCCGGTGCTCGCCTGGGCGGTCTCCGGCGGGCGGCGGCGCGGCGCGGTGGCCGCGCTGGTGCTCGGCGGCGCCGACCTCGCCACCCGGGACCGGATCAGCCCGTCCGCGCTGACCGGGGCGATCCTGATGTTGCTCGCCGGTGTGGTGGTCGGGCACGTGGCGCGGCTGGCGGTGCAGGCGGAGGAGCGGTTGCAGCGGGCGGTGGAACTGGAGGCGGCGACCCGGGAACGGGAGCGGCTGGCCCGCGACATCCACGACTCCGTGCTCCAGGTGCTCGCGCTGGTCCGGCGGCGCGGCGCGGACCTGGACGGCGAGGCGGCCGAGCTGGCCCGGCTGGCCGGCGAGCAGGAGGCCGCGCTGCGGGCGCTCATCGGCCGGGCGGGCGCGCCGCCGGACCCGGCCGGCGCCGAGCAGGACCTGCGCGACCTGATCGACAGGTACGCCTCGGCCACCGTCGTGGTGTCCGCGCCCGCCACCCCGGTGCCGCTGCCCGCGCGGACCGCCGGTGAGCTGGGCGCGGCGGTCGGCGCGGCGCTGGACAACGTGGCCCGGCACGCCGGTGGCCGGGCCTGGGTGCTGATCGAGGACGAGGAGGAGACGGTGACCGTCTCGGTACGCGACGAGGGGCCGGGCATCCCGGACGGGCGGCTGGCGGAGGCCGCCGCGCAGGGGCGGCTCGGGGTGGCRCAGTCCATCCGGGGCCGGGTGGCCGACCTGGGCGGCGAGGTGCGGATCGCGTCCGCGCCGGGCGCCGGCACCGAGATCGAGCTGATCGTGCCGAGGAGCCGCGGGTGAGCATCCGGGTGATGGTGGTCGACGACCACCCGATGTGGCGCGAGGGCGTGGCCCGCGACCTCACCGAGGCGGGTCACCAGGTGGTGGCGACCAGCGGCGAGGGGCGGCAGGCGGTACGGGTGGCCGCGGCGGCCCGCCCCGACCTGGTCGTGCTCGACCTCCAGCTGCCGGACATCTCCGGCGTCGAGGTGATCCGGGGGCTGCGCGCGGCGCTGCCCGAGGTGCGGGTGCTGATGCTCTCGGCCAGCGGCGAGCCGCAGGGCGTGCTGGACGCGGTCAAGGCCGGCGCAACCGGCTACCTGGTCAAGTCGGCCGCCCCGGCGGAGTTCCTGGACGCGGTGCGCCGTACGGCGGCCGGCGAGCCGGTGTTCACGCCGGGCCTGGCCGGCCTGGTGCTGGGGGAGTACCGGCGGCTGGCCGCGGCGCCGCCCGCCCCGGACGACGACGCACCCCGGCTCACCGAGCGGGAGACCGAGGTGCTGCGCCTGGTCGCCAAGGGGCTGTCCTACAAGCAGATCGCCGACCGGCTGGGCCTGTCCCACCGGACCGTGCAGAACCACGTGCAGAACACCCTGGGCAAGCTCCAGTTGCACAACCGGGTCGAGCTGACCCGGTACGCCATCGAGCGGGGCCTGGACGGCTAGCTAGCGGGCGTCCGGCGGGCGGGTCTCGTGCACCGCCAGCTCCTCCGCGCTGGCCCCGCCACCGGCCGCGCCCGCGTCGTAGGCGACGTTGTCGGTCTCCTGGTCGGTGTGCGCGCCCTCGTCCGGCTCGACCAGCCGGCCCACCTGGTGGTCGGCGACGGTGCCGAGCTGACCGTGGTCGTACACGGAGACGGGGGAGTCCGGGTCGGATACCGGGCCCGGGTCGATCACGTCGGCGTCGAGCTGGGCCTGCGCGGCGGCCTCCTCGCTGTCCGCCTCGGCGGCGATGTCCGGGTCGACCGGGCCGGCCAGCGGGTCGTCGGCGGGACGCTCGTACTGCTCGCGCTGGAGCTTGTAGTCCAGCGCCTCGCCGTCGAGCTGCTCCTCCGCCGTGGTGCCGAACTCGTCCACCGCGACCGGCGTGCGGTCGCCGGGGAGCTGGGCCGGCTCGGGGCCGTCCGCCTCGCGCCCGGTCAGCACGTCGTCGTTGGCGGTGGAGTCGTCGTCGGCGGTGTCGGGCAGGCCCGCCGCCTCGGGATCGGACACGGGGGTGGGGTACTCGTCGTCGCGCATGCTCGGGAACTACCCACTGCGCTCCCCGCCCTAACCGCAACCGGCCGGGTGGATCGGGAGCAACAGGGCGAAAGGGCACCTCAGTTGCGGACCGCCGCCTCGTCCTCGACGTACAGCACGCACCACACCACCTTGCCGTCGGGCAGCGGAGTGCTGCCCCAGCGCCGGGCCACCGTGTCGATGAGCAGCAGCCCGCGCCCGCCCAGCGCGTCCGCCGCCGCCGGACCCGCGTACGCGGGCTGCCCGGCCGAGTGGTCGCGGACGGCCACGTGCAGCGCGTTGCCGCGCGGCGCCAGCCGGAGCGTCATCGGGGTCAGCGCGTGCGCCACCACGTTGTTGACCATCTCGGTGACCGCGATGCAGGCCGGTTCGACCAGCTCCGGCAGGCCCCACCGGAGGCACCCGGCGGAGACCAGCGACCGTGCCTCGCGCGCGGCCTCGACCACCGGGGGCAGTTCGACGCCGAGCGGGTCCGGCGGCGGGTCCGGCGGCGTGGCGTCCGGGTCGAGCAGCATCTCGCTGGCCGGCCAGTCGGACACCGCCCGGCAGACCTCGTCCAGCGCGTCGCGGGCCAGCGGGTCGGCGATACGCACCCCGGACAGGTCCACGAGCAGCAGGCCGGGGCGCTGCCACAGCCGGGCCAGCAGCGCGTCCCGCACGGCCTCCACCTCGGCCCGGTCGAGCACGCCGGTCAGCCGGACTCTCGCGGAGGAATCGTCGGTCTCCACCAGGCAACGCGCATCCGTCGGCATGATCGCCCCATTGTGCACCTCGGCCGCCGCCCGCGCACCGGTCCGGTCGGCGGGACTCACGGCCGGCCCGTCCGGGACCGGCGGCTGATCGCCGCCGCCGTGCCGACAGCGGTGCCGGCCGCCAGACCGACGGCCGCGGTGAGCCGCAGCAACTGACCCCGCCGCCCGGACCAGCCGTCGGTCCGCTCCGCCGCCGCGCCGGGGGTGAAGACGGCGCCGGTGGAGTCGGCGCGTACGCCGGGCCCGAACTGGGTGCGCGCGGTGTACCAGCCCATCACCCGCTCGGCCAGCGCCGGGGCGAGCCGCCACTGGAGCCCGATCAGCCGGGCCGCGCCGCCCGCGTACGCCTCCCGCCGGGGCCGGCGCAGCAGCTTCACGATCGTCTCGGCGACCATCTCCGGCGGGTACACCGGCGGTGGCGGGGTCAGTTCCCGGCCGGTGTGGTTGGCCGCGTGCCGGAAGAACGGCGTGTCGATGGTGGCCGGCAGCACCGTGCAGATCGAGATGTTGCCCCGCCCGGTCACCCGCAGCTCCTGCCGGACCGTGTCGGCCAGGCCGCGGATCGCGTGCTTCGTGGCGTTGTACGCCGACTGGTACGGCATCGCCACCTCGGCCAGCACCGAGGCGTTGTTGACCAGCACCCCGCCACCGGCGGCGGTCAGCCAGGGCAGCGCCGCGCGTGTCCCGTACACGGCCCCCAGCAGGTTCACGTCCACCACCCGGCGGAACTCGGCCACCGGGATCTCGTCGAACAGTCCCACGGTGCCGACCGCCGCGTTGTTGACCCAGGCGTCGATCCGGCCGAACTCGGCCACCGCCCGCGCCGCGAGCTGCTCCACCGCCTCCGGGTCGGTCACGTCGGTGGGCACCACCAGGGCCCGTCCGCCCAGTTCCCGGCAGCTCGCCGCCACCCGGCGCAGCGCCGACCCGGTCCGGGCGGCGAGCACCACGTCGGCGCCCCGCTGGGCCAGCGCGTACGCGGTCGCCGCGCCGATCCCGCTGGAGGCGCCGGTGATGACGACCGTGGCGTCGGAGAGGCTGCGGGTGAGCGGCATCCTTTGGCGGTACCCCCGGGCCGCCCGGTCATGCCGACCGATTTCGACGGTGATCGGGTTCGGTCGGCCGTCCCGCTCGCGGGACAGCGGTGGCCCGGTGACCCCGATCTGCCAGGTTTGGGCGCGCCGGACCTGGGTTAATGGGACGCTCTGACCGGAGACCCCGCTACGCGAGAAACGCATGGAGGTGCACCATGCGCGTCGGCCTTGTATGCGCGCACGCCGGCTCGTCCACCGACGGTCCCACCGTCGGGACGCAGGAGCACATTGCGCGTGTGGCGGCGGAACTCGCCGCCCGGGGCCACGACGTCCGCGTGTACGAGCGCCGTGCCGCCGCCGCCCAGCCCGCCCTGACCGAACTCGACGGCTACCGGGTGGAACGTGTGCCGGTCGGCCCCCCCGACGTGCTCTCCACCGCCGAGCTGGTGCCCTTCGTCGCCGAGTACGGCCGCTGGCTGGCCGGGCAGTGGGCCGGTGACTGGACCCCCGACGTGGTGCACGGCCACTACTGGGTCGGCGGGCTGGCCGCCGCCCACGCGGTACGCGCCACGGACATCCCGGTGGTGCAGACGTTCCACTCGCTCGGCGTGGAGCAGCTGCGGCACCTCGGGCCCCGGTACGGCGGCCCGGGCGAGCGCATCCCGCTGGAACGGGCGCTGACCCGGGCGGTGGACGTGGCGGTGGCCCAGTGCAACGACGAGGTGGACGAGCTGACCCGGATGGGCCTGCAGCGTACGTCGGTGGCGATGGTGCCGACCGGGGTGGACACCGGCCAGTTCCATCCGGACGGCGAGGCGGCGCCCCGCGACCAGCGGGCCCGGATCCTCTCCGTCGGCGGGCTCGCCCCCGGACACGGGCAGGACGACCTGATCCGGGCGATGCGGCTGGTCGGCGACGCGGAGCTGGTGATCGCCGGCGGCCCGCCGGCCGAGCGGCTGGACGGGCACGCCGAGGCGCGCCGGCTGCGGGAGCTGGCCGAGCGGGCCGGGGTGGCGGAGCAGGTGAAGCTGGTCGGCGCGGTGCCGCACGACCAGATGGCGACCTGGTACCGCTCCGCCGACGTGGTGGCCTGCACGCCGCACTACGCGTCGGCCGGGCGGGTGTCGCTGGAGGCGATGGCCTGCGGCGTGCCGGTGGTCGGTTACGCCATGGGCGGCATCGCCGACGCGGTGGTGGACGAGGTGACCGGCAAGCTGGTGCCGCCCGGTGACGTACGCACGCTCGGGGTCACGCTGCGCCGGCTGCTGTCGGACAACGCCGGGCGGTTCGCGTACGGGCACGCCGCGGTGGACCGGGTCCGGTGCAGCTACACGTGGGAACGTACCGCTGCCGCGCTGGAACGTCTCTACGAGCGGGTGATCGGGCGTCGCCGCCCGGCCACGCCGATCGAGCCGACGCCGGTCGAGGTGACGCCGCCGGTCGAGGTGGCCGTCTCGGAACGGGGACCGGTCGAGGCGGCCTGAACCGGCACCATCCCGGCGCCCACTATCGCCTTCTGGCGGGCGCTGGCGTGGTGGTGCTGCGGTTCGGCGTACCGGGTCAGGCCGACCACCGCCGCGAGCGTGACCAGGAAGCCCAGACCGGCCAGCCACTCCCGGCCGGGCCAGATCTTGTCGTTGAGCAGCAGCAGGCCGACGATCGCCGCGGGCACCGCCCCGGCGGCGTCCATCGCGGCCACCGCCGCCGTGGTCGACCCGCGCTGCATGGCCAGGCCGAGCAGCAGCTGGCCGATGACCGAGTGCACGATCAGCAGGTAGAGCAGCGGGTCGCGGACGAACGCCTCCACCGATCCGGCCGAGGCGAGCGGGCGGGCCGCCACCGCGGCGGCGGAGAACGCCATCCCGGCCAGCGAGCCGAGCACCACCGACCCGAGCGCGCCGTGCAGCCGGGCGGCGAAGAACCCGGACCCGGCGATCGCGAACACCGCCACCGCCAGGCCGACCAGTCCGGCGGTGCCGAGCTGCCGCGACGGCGCCGGCTGGGCCGACAGCACCAGCGCGGTGATGCCGGCGAACAGCAGCACCAGCAGCACCACCTCGGCGGCCGGCAACCGCCACTTGAGCACCAGCACGCCGAGCACGGCGGTCACCCCGAGCCCGGCCGCCACGCTCGCCTGCACCAGGAACAGCGGCAGGTCGCGGCGGGCCAGGAACGCCAGCACGAAGCCGACCACCTGGCAGGTCAGGCCGATCAGGTACGTCCGGTGCCCGGCCAGGCGCAGCAGCAGCCCCGGGTCGAACGTGTGGTGCACGGTTGTCCGCGCCGCGGCGACCGACTGGAGAAGGTTGGCGAAGCCGTACGCGACGATCATCGCTGCCAGGAAGCACCAACCGGAGGAAACCACCTGGCGAGGATAGAGGCTCTTCCCGGTTCAGCGCTCGGCTGGACGGCCGAGCCGGGCCAGGATGTCGTCGTGCAGCGCGCCGTTGCTGGCCACGGCGCTGATGTCGGCGGAGTCCGCGCCCGCCGGGGCCGGCCGGCCGGCCAGATCCGTGATCACGCCACCCGCCTCGGTGACGATCGGCACCAGCGCGGCGATGTCCCACAGCGACAGCTCCGGCTCCACCATCACGTCCAGCGCGCCCTCGGCCAGCAGCATGTAACCGTAGAAGTCGCCGTATGCGCGGCTGCGCCAGGTGTCCCGCATGAGCTGGAGGATCGCGTCCAGCCGGCCGGCCTGCTCCCACCCGGTCAGCGACGAGTAGCAGATGCTCGCGTCGCCGAGCGCGGTGACGCCGGAGACCCGGATCGGCGTGCCGTCCGCCGGTCCGGCGCCGGCGAACGCGCCCGCGCCGAGCGCGCCCCACCAGCGGCGGCCCAGCGCCGGGGCGGAGACCAGGCCGAGCACCGGCCGGTCGTGCTCCAGCAGCGCGATCAGGGTGGCCCAGACCGGTACGCCCCGGACGAAGTTCTTCGTGCCGTCGATCGGGTCGATCACCCAGCGCCGCCCGTCCGGCCCGGCCGGCGGCTGCTCGCCGTACTCCTCGCCGAGCAGGCCGTCGCCGGGACGGTGGGTGGCCAGCAGCGCGCGGATCTCCCGCTCCACGGCGGTGTCCGCGTCGGAGACCGGGGTCAGGTCCGGCTTCGACTCGACGCGCAGGTCCAGCGCGCGGAACCGGGCCGAGGAGACCGCGTCCGCGGCGTCGGCGAGCAGGTGGGCGAGGGCGAGATCGTCGGCGTACCCGGTCATGACGGACACGCTAGTGGCGTGACCACGACCGTCGGTCGTCGGGGCGTCACCCGAGCGCTGTCACCGCCTCAGTCGGGGCCGACCAGGAGGACGAAGGTGCGTGCCAGGCCGAAACGGTCGGTGCGCGGCCAGTCCAGAGCGGCGAGCGCGGCGGCGGACGGCTCGTGCCGCCGGCCGTTGATCCGCACCTCGCACTCGGTGACGTCACCACCCTGGCCGACCAGCATGCGAATGCCGTTGAGATGTGGACGGTCCAGCCCGGCCGCGATCACCGGCGCCAGGGTCGACCACGGCATCGCCTCGGCGAACCACTCCTGCTTGTGCTGCGATCCGTCGGCGGACCATCCGGTCACGCCGCCGACGATCGCATGCCAGCCGGCGAACCCGCCCTTGTCGCCCGACCTGAAGTGGCTCGCCAGCCGCCCTCGCTGCTCGATCATCTCCAGGACCGTCACCAGGCAGGTCTCGATCCACGCCCCGATCGCCTGACGGGCCGCCTCGACCGGGTCGGCCGCCAGGCCGAGCGTGCAGTCGACGATCGTCGGCACGTCCGGCCGGTCCGCGTTCAGCAGGAGCTCCAGGTCCAGGTGGCGGTAGTCGTCGCTGTCCGGTGGAAGGACCCGGACGCCCAGCGATCCCGACCGCAGCATCGGCCCGTCGGTCATCCGCCACTCGCCACCCACCTCGGTGAGCATCGGCGCGGCCAGCTCCAGCACCCGCTCGGCGGGCAGAGGCCGTGGGGTCGGCCGGGGATCGATCATGGTGGGTCAGCGTACCGGCGAGGCCCGGCGCCGTGGGCCCGGCCGGCGACGCCGGTCAGGACCCGGCGAGCGGATCGCCGGGGTTGCGCTCCGGCTCGCGCGGGTCGCCCTCGCCGCTGCGGGAGGCCAGCAACCGCCGGTACGAGGCGAGCCGGCGCGCGTCCGCCTTCCCGGCGGCCACCCAGGCGTCCAGCGCGCAGTCCGCCTCGTCGGCGGTGTGCGGGCAGTTGGCCGGGCAGTCCACCGTCGCCTCGACGAGGTCCGGGAAGCCGTGCAGCAGGCTCTCGGCGGACACGTGGGCCAGCCCGAAGCTGCGCACCCCCGGGGTGTCGACGATCCAGCCGGTGTCGCCGTCGGCGCCGGGCTCGGCGGGCAGCCGCAACGCCACCGCGCTGGTCGAGGTGTGCCGGCCCCGGCCGATCGCGCTGACCGTGCCCACCGCGCGTTCGGCGTCCGGGACCAGGCGGTTGACCAGCGTCGACTTGCCCACGCCGGAGTGACCCACCATCACCGACACCCGGCCGGCGAGCAGCGCCCGCAGCGCGGCCAGGTCGGAGTCCGGGCGGATCAGCACGTACGGCAGCTCCAGCTCGGTGTAGTAGCCGAGCACCGCCTCCGGGCCACCCAGGTCGGCCTTGGTGAGGCAGAGCAGCGGCTCGATGTCGGCGTCGTACGCGGCCACCAGGCAGCGGTCGATGAACCCGGTACGCGGCGGCGGGTCGGCGAGCGCGCTGACGATCACCAACTGGTCGGCGTTCGCCACCACCACCCGTTCCAGCCGCCCCTCGGCGGTGGTCTCGTCGTCGTCCGCGGTACGCCGCAGCACCGAGGTCCGTTCGGCGATGCGCACGATCCGGGCCAGCGCGCCGGGCGCGCCGGAGGTGTCCCCGACCAGACCCACCCGGTCACCCACCACCACCGACTTGCGTCCCAGCTCGCGGGCGCGCATGGCGGTGACGAGCGGGGCATCCGGCCCGGCCCCGGGCAGCACGCAGGTGTAGCGGCCCCGGTCGACGGCGATGACGAACCCGTCGACGGCGTCGGCGTGCCGGGGGCGGGTGCGCGTACGCGGCCGCGACGACCGGCCCGGTCGGACCCGGACGTCGTCCTCGTCGTACTCGCGCCGCTTCGTCGCCAGGACGTCCCCCCGCTGTCAGTTCTTGCCGGTCACCATCCCCGACCATAGTGCCGGGAACTCCGGCATGGTCTTGGAGGTGCACGCCACGTCGTCGACCTCGATGCCGGGGACGGCCAGCCCGGCCACCGCCGCGGCGTGCGCCATCCGGTGGTCGGCGTACGTGCGGAACGTCCCGCCGCGCAGCGGGCGGGGCCGGATGTCCAGCCCGTCGGGGGTTTCGGTGATGTCCGCGCCGAGCGCGGTGAACTCCTTGGCGAGTGCGGTGACCCGGTCGGTCTCGTGGCCCCGGATGTGGCCGATGCCGGTGAGCCGGGACGGGCCGTCGGCCAGCAGCGTGAGCGCGGTCAGCACCGGGGTCAGCTCGCCGACGTCGGAGAGGTCGGCGTCCAGCCCGCGTACCGTGCCGGTGCCCCGCACGGTCAGGCCGTCGGTGCCGAGCGTCACCTCGCCGCCCATCCGGTGCAGCAGCTCCCGCAGCCGCTCGACCGGCTGGAGGCTGCTGCGCGGCCAGTCCTGCAACGTCACCTCGCCGCCGGTGACCAGCGCGGCGGCGAAGAACGGCGCGGCCCCGGAGAGGTCGGGTTCGATCTCCCAGCCCCGCCCGGACAGCGGGCCCGGCTCGACGGCCCAGACGTCCGGCGTGGTGTCGTCCACCGCGGCGCCGGCGGCGCGCAGCATCTGCACCGTCATCCGCAGGTGCGGCGCGGACGGGACCGGGGGACCCTGGTGCCGGACCACCACGCCCCGGTCGAACCGGGGCGCGGCCAGCAGCAGCCCGGAGACGAGCTGGCTGGACGCGGAGGCGTCGATGACCACGTCGCCGCCGGTCACCTGCCCGGCGCCGAGCACGACGAGCGGCAGGCTGCCCGTCGGCGGGGCGTCGATGCGGACGCCGAGCGCCCGCAGCGCGCCGATCAGCGGGCCGAGCGGGCGGGTGCGGGCGTGCGGGTCGCCGTCGAACGTGACCCGGCCGGCGGCCAGCCCCGCCACCGGCGGCAGGAAGCGCATCACCGTGCCGGCCAGGCCGACGTCGACGTGTGCCGGCCCGGCGAGCGGATGCGGGCGGACCAGCCAGCGGTCGTCGTCGGAGATGGACATGTGCGCGCCCAGCTCGCGAAGGCCGCCGGCCATCAGCTCGGTGTCCCGGGCGCGCAGCGGCCGGGCCAGTGTCGACGGCCCGCTGGCCAGCGCGCCGAGCACCAGGGCCCGGGCGGTCATCGACTTGGAGCCGGGCAGGCGCAGTGTCGCGGCGACCGGGTCGCTGGCGGTCGGCGCGGTCCACGGTTGCGGCTGACGGGTAGCGATCGGATTCCCCACGGTCACATTCTGCCAAGTTCCCGGCCCGGTGGAACCGTCCGTGGCCGCTGCTCCCGTTGGGCGGGACAGCCGAAACGTCCGGATGGGGCTAGCGTGGGCGCCATGTGCGGGAGGTACGCCACGACCCGGAGCGCCGGTGACCTGAGCGCGCTGTTCTCCTCGGCTGACGAGACCGGCGGGGTGGCGCCGGACTTCAACGTCGCCCCGACCGATCCGGTGCCGCTGGTCCGGCTCGCTCCGGAGGGGCACCGGCTGCTCTCCCTGGCCGCTGGGGGCTGTTGCCGGGGTGGTCCCGCAGCGCCGCCGGCGCCGCCCGCATGATCAACGCGCGGGCCGAGACGGTCGCGACCAGCCGGGCGTACGCGCCGTCGTTCGCCCGGCGCCGGTGCCTGGTGCCGGCCGACGGGTGGTACGAGTGGGTCCGGCTCGCCGGTGGCGGGCGGCAGCCCTACTTCATGACGCCCCGGGACGGCTCGGTGCTCGCCTTCGCCGGCATCTGGTCGGTGTGGGAGTCGGCCGGGGTGGCCCGGCTCACGTTCAGCGTGCTCACCACCGCTGCGGTCGGCGAGCTGGCCGAGGTGCACGACCGGATGCCGCTGCTGCTGGCGCCGGATCGCTGGGCGGATTGGCTCGGCCCCGCCGACGACCCGGCCGGATTGCTCGCGCCGCCCGACGCCGGCCTGCTCGCCGGGCTGGAGATCCGCCCGGTCTCCCGGGCGGTCGGCGACGTCCGCAACGACGGTCCCGAGCTGATCGCGCGGGTGTCTCCGGAGGGCGTGGAGGCGGTCTCCGGGCCGACCCTGTTCTGATCACGCTCCGCCACATCGACGCGCCCCGTTTGCCGGGGTTGCGCCGGAAAAGTCGCCCGGACGTTCAGTCAGTTTCATTGAAGACTCTTGTCCTTACGTATGCGAATGCGATAGAACACAGCGCCGGTGATGGGCGTTGGTTCGCACGGGGCGACGACACCCATCGATCTTGCTGAAAGATCTCTGCCGGTCCCACGGGGGAGGTGGGTGTATTGACACGGGCACGCATGCCCCGCCCGCACGAGGTCGCCGCGGCACGGCGCGACCCACGACTGCTGCGGGCTCTGCACGAACGACGCCAGGACGAGGCGTGGCGCACCAGAGGCACCTGTCAGAACGTCGATCCGGAGACGTTCTTCCCGGCGCCGAACGAGCCGGCCGACGCGGCGGTGGCGCTCTGCCGCACGTGCGACGTCCAGGGCTCCTGCCTGGCCTGGGCGCTGGAGGTGGGCGACTGCCACGGCGTCTGGGGCGGCACCACGCCGCGCGAGCGCCGAGCCATGCTCGTGGCCTGGCGCAGCGAGGTCCAGCCCGATCCGGACGCGATCGACGACGCCGGCCCGCCGGTGCGTGACCGCCTGCTCACCCTGGTGCCGCTGAGCTGATCCCTCGTCGCCCGTGGCCCGTCCGCGGGCCACGGGCGACGACCGGTTCGGCCCGTCCCGGCGCCGCCGGCCGACCGGCACGCGCAGAATGGGCTGGTGCGGCACGACGACGAGATCGACACACCCCGGGGACGGGCGCGGTTCCGCTTCCACCCGCCCGCAGACGGCGCGACAGTGCTGGTGCTGGGCCACGGGGCAGGCGGCGACGTGGACGCGCCGGACCTCACGGCGGTCCGGGACGCGGTGCGCGACGCCGGGGCCGGGGTGGCCCTGGTGACCCAGCCGTACCGGGTCGCCGGGCGGCGCGCGCCCGCTCCCGCCGGGCACCTCGACGAGGCGTGGACGGCGGTGCTGGCCGAGCTTCGCCGGCGCGCCCCGCAGGTGCGCGACTGGGTGGTCGGCGGCCGGTCCAGCGGCGCCCGGGTGGCCTGCCGCACCGCCGCCGCCGTCGGGGCGGCCGGAGTCGTCGCGCTGGCGTTCCCGCTGCACCCGCCGGGCCGGCCGGAACGCTCCCGGGCCGCGGAACTGCTCACCGGGCTGCCCACGCTCGTGGTCAACGGCGACCGGGACCCGTTCGGCGTGCCCGAACCCGGCCCGGGGATCGAGGTGGTGGTCCGGCCGGGACAGCGGCACGACCTGCGGGGCGACCCGGCCGGCACGGCCGCCGTGGTCCGGGACTGGCTGCGCGTACACGGATGGTTGTCCTGAGCGGCGGCGCGCGCCGTGACCGTCGCCCGCGGCGGGTCGTTGCACCGGTTGGTGCCGGCCGCCCGGTTCGGGTGCGCCGGGGCCACCCTCCCAGGCCCTTCCTGGTCCCAGCGGCGGTCGCGGCCGCCGCCGGGGCCAGGATCGGGTGGGACCTGTGGAATGCCGCACCCCGTACCTCGCGTTACCTCCCTGTGGACGACGACAGTGCCAGCGCGAGGGGGGTGACCGGTGCCGATACAGACACGGAGCCGGGAACGGGACGAGCGGCAGCTCAGGCGGCTGCTCGACGCGCCGGAGTGGCCCGCGGCGTCGGTCGTGAGCACCGGCACAGACTCCGGAAGTGAATCTGCCGGAAAGTGGGTACGCGTATCCTCAGCGGGAAAGCATCCGACGCGAGGGGATGTGCGGTTGACCACCGAGAAGACGGACGAGCGCAGGGCCCGCTTCGAGCGGGACGCTATGCCCTTCGTCGACCAGCTCTACGCCGCCGGTCTGCGGATGACCCGCAACCCGGCCGACGCGGAGGACCTGGTTCAGGAGACGTACCTGAAGGCGTACGCCGCCTTCCACCAGTTCGAGCAGGGCACGAACCTGAAGGCCTGGCTCTACCGGATCCTGACCAACACCTACATCAACACCTACCGTAAGCGGCAGCGGCAGCCCATTCAGGCGCCGACCGAGGAGATCACCGACTGGCAGCTCGCCGAGGCCGAGTCCCACACCTCCAGCGGCCTGCGCTCGGCCGAGACGGAGGCGCTCGACCGGCTCCCGGACAGCGACGTCAAGGAGGCCCTCCAGCAGTTGCCGGAGGAGTTCCGCCTGGCCGTCTACCTGACCGACGTCGAGGGCTTCTCCTACAAGGAGGTCGCCGACATCATGGGCACGCCGATCGGCACCGTGATGTCCCGTCTGCACCGTGGCCGACGTAATCTGCGGAAGCTGCTCGAGCAGTACGCGGCGGAGCGCGGTTTCAGCGCCGCCTCGTCGAAGAAGGGTTCGACCGCCGCCGCCAGCCGGGAGGTGTGACCGTGAGCTGTGGACAACCGCACGAGACGGACTGCCGCGAGGTGCTCGCCGAGGTCTACCTCTACCTCGACCTGGAGTGCGGCGAGGAGCGCCGGCTGCTGATCCGGCACCACCTGGACGAGTGCGGGCCGTGCCTGCGCGAGTACGGCATCGAGCAGGAGGTCAAGGCGCTCGTGGCCCGGTGCTGCGGCAACGACTCGGCGCCGGAGAAGCTGCGTGAGCGGCTGCGTCTGCGGCTGACCGAGCTGGTGGTCTTCGAGACCACCGAGTCCCGCGAACTGGCCGACTGAACAAGCGACGGAACGGCCCGGGTCCGAATGATCGGACCCGGGCCGTCACGCGTTTCCGGCAGGTGCCGCGCTGTTCCCGATGATCAGGAGTTGGGGCGCTTGCCGTGGTTGGCGCTGCTCTTCTTCCGGGCCTTCTTCTTGCGGGCCTTCTTCGCCATGCTCTGCCTCCTTGTGCTGGTCACGGTTCCGTCCGCGGCTGGCCGCGGCGGAGGTCGCGGTGTGGCTCCCCGGCTCGCCGGTGGCCGACCCGCACGATGCTAGTGCCGACGCAGCCCGCCGGAGCGCGGTGGGGCGCATCGCGTGCCCGGTGGTGCGCGGCCCGGCGTGACCGGCGTCATGATTGGATACCGTTCGCAGGACTGTCGGGGAGTCGTCGGGGAGAGGGAGGGCCGGAAGATGGCCGAGGAGATCCGCGCCGAGATGGTGGCGAACGTCTGGAAGGTCGTGGTGTCGGCCGGCGACACCGTGTCCGAGGGCGACACGCTCGTCATCCTGGAGTCGATGAAGATGGAGATCCCGGTGGTCGCCGAGTCCGACGGCGTGGTGCAGCGCCTCGCCGTCAACGAGGGAGACGTGGTGCAGGACGGCGACCTGATCGCGGAGATCGGTTGACCGCCCTGCTGGTGCGCCGCGCCGAGCCGGCGGACTTCCCGGCCGTGGCGCGGCTGACTGTGGCCGCGTACGAGGCGGACGGCCAGCTCAAGGACGAGAGCGGGTACGCGCCGGTGCTCGCCGACGTGGCCACCCGCGCCCAGACCGGCGAGGTGCTGGTGGCCGTCGACGACACCACCGGCCAGGTGCTCGGCGCGGTGACGTTCGTGCTGCCCGGCACCCCGTACGCCGAACTCGCCGGCCCGGGCGAGGCGGAGTTCCGGATGCTCGCGGTGGATCCGGCCGCGCAGGGCCGGGGCGCCGGCGCCGCGCTCGCGGCCGCGTGCGTGACGCGCGCGACCGAGCTGGGATGCACGGCGGTGGTGATCTGCGTACGCGCCGGGATGGCGGCGAACGCGCACCGCCTCTACGAGCGGCTCGGGTTCGTCCGGCTGCCGGAGAAGGACTGGTCGCCGCTGCCCGGCATCGACCTGCTCGGTCTGCGACTGGACCTGACCGCGGCGGGCTGAACCGGCTCAGCCCTGGCCGGTCTCGCCGATCTTGGCGAGCAGCTCGTCGGCCACCTCGAGCGCGATCCGCTTCCGCTCGTCGTCGGTGATGCCGGGCGCGCGGACCGCGAACCAGCTGGTGTGCACCGCGAACAGCGTCAGCGTGGCGCGCAGCTGGGCGGCCGGCGAGTCGTCACCCCGGCACAGCTCGTGGGCCAGCCGCATCATCCGGTCCCGCATCTGCTGGCCGGCGACCAGGCTCTTGAGCACCGTCTGGTTCTGCTCGAAGAAGCGCATCACCTGGGGCAGGTCGCCGGCGAACATGCTGTCGGCGTACCGCCCGAGCAGGGCGCGGCGGGTCGCCAGGGTGGGTGGCTGGTCGGCGGCCCAGGCGATCAGCTCGTCCATCCGGCGCAGCCGGTCGTCGACGAAGCTGGTGACGATCTCGTCCTTGCTCTTGAAGTGGTAGTAGAGCGCCGCCTTCGTGACGCCGAGCCGCTCGGCGATCTCCCGCAGTGACGTCTTCTCGTAGCCCTGCTCGGTGAAGAGTTCCAAGGCGACGGCCTGGATGCGCTGCCGTGTGCCTCCTGTGGTCTCCCTCACCAGCCGACTTCCTTCCAATCCGCTTGACGTCCGACCGTCATCAGCTTACCGTCCGGCTAGTAAGCAAACTAGCCGGGCGGCAAGTAAGTTGATCACATGATCTGCGGGGGAGCCTACCGATGAGTCAACAAGCCCCGGTCGTCGCGAGACCGAACATCCGCGTCGTCCTGTTCGGCCTGATGATCGCGATGATGCTCGCGATGCTCGACAACATGATCGTCAGCACCGCGCTGCCGCGGATCGTCTTCGAGTTCGGGGGCGCCGACCACTTCACCTGGGTGGTCACCGCGTACGTGCTGGGCACGACTGTCTCCACGCCGATCTGGGGCAAACTCGGCGACCTCTACGGACGCAAGGCCGTCTTCCTCACCGCCGTCGTCGTGTTCCTGGTCGGCTCGGCGCTGTGCGGCATGTCCGGCTCCGGCGTCTTCGGCGGCGCCGACAGCGGCATGATCGAGCTGATCGCGTTCCGCGCCGTGCAGGGCCTCGGCGCCGGTGGCCTGATGGTCGGCGTCATGGCGATCATCGGTGACCTGGTGCCGCCCCGCGAGCGGGGCCGCTACCAGGGCATGATCGCCGGCATCATGGCCATCGCCATGGTCGCGGGGCCGCTGGTCGGCGGCTTCATCACCGACAACCTCTCCTGGCGCTGGGCGTTCTACGTCAACCTGCCGCTGGGCGGCGTGGCGCTGCTGGTCCTGGCCACCACCATGCACCTGCCGAAGTACCGTACCGAGCACAAGATCGACTGGCTGGGCGCGGCGCTGCTGTCCGTGGGCATCACCGCGATCGTGCTGGTCACCACATGGGGCGGCAACCAGTACGACTGGGCCTCGCCGCAGATCCTCGGCCTCGCCGTGCTGGCGGTGGCCGCGCTCGGCGTGTTCGCTCTCGTCGAGCGGCGCGCGCCCGAACCGATCCTGCCGCTGAGCCTGTTCGCCAACCGCAACTTCGCGCTGATCTCGGTGATCGGGTTCCTGCTCGGCTTCGCCATGTTCGGCGCGATGAACTTCCTGCCGCTCTACCAGCAGACCGTCCAGGGCGCCTCGGCCACCAACAGCGGCCTGCTGCTGCTCCCGCTCATGTTCGGCATGCTCGTGGTCTCGCTCGTGGTCGGCCGGACGATCACCAAGACCGGCCGCTACCGGGCCTTCCCGATCGTCGGCGGCGTCGTGATGGCCGCCGGGATGGGCCTGCTCAGCCTGCTCGACGTGGACACCAGCAAGGCGCAGTCCTCGCTCTACATGGTCGTGCTCGGCGTCGGCATGGGCTTCCTGATGCAGACCTCGATGCTGATCGCGCAGAACAGCGTCGAGCAGAAGGACCTCGGCGCCGCCAGCGGCGCCGCCACGT
Organism: Micromonospora sp. II; assembly: GCF_001709195.1. Classification (NCBI taxonomy): domain Bacteria; kingdom Bacillati; phylum Actinomycetota; class Actinomycetes; order Micromonosporales; family Micromonosporaceae; genus Micromonospora; species Micromonospora sp. II. Next base: position 83,716 of record NZ_LYXF01000005.1, read on the forward strand.
TCTTCCGGTCCATCGGCGGCTCGTTCGGCGTCTCCCTCTTCGGCGCGATCTTCGCCAACCGTCTCGCCGACTCGGCGGCCGGCCCCGCGTTCGCGGGCTCGGGTGGCGGCGAGGGCGGCGCGATGAACCTGGAAGCCCTCAAGAAGCTCACCGGCCCGATGCGCGAGGCGGTGCTCGGCGGCCTCGCCGACGCCATCTCGCACGTCTTTTTCTGGGCGGTCCTCTTCACCGTGGCCGTGCCGGTGCTCGCCTGGTTCATCAAGGAGGTGCCGCTGCGCGCGACGAACGACGTGCGGCCGGCCGGCCCCACGCCGGAGGACGAGGCCGAGGCCGCGCTCGGCAAGGCCCCCGTCGCCTGACTCACCCGCCGCGGCCCCGCGCCCCCACCCCGGGGGTACGCGGGGCCGCCGCGTCTCCACTCCAGCGAGGCACCCGGTGCCTTCCGCCCGCTGCCCGCCACATCGGGGGAGTGGTGGGGTCGGAGGGGAGTTGATCGCGCCACCTCGGCGAAGTGGCGGCGCTCGGCTGGGTGGTGGGGGCCGGGGAGCCGGCCGGAAATGGGGCCCCGGAACGGTCCCGGCGCTCAGCCTCTGCGGAACAGGGCGGTGAGGCGTCGCCAGAGGCGGCGCAGCGGGCCTCCGCCGGCGCCGGCGATGAGCGAGTCGGCGGTGGCGCGGGCGGCCGGGTCGAGGGCCGGGGTCGCCCGCGCCAGATAGGCGAGCGAAACCGCCACCGGGGTACGCCGGGCGGCGCCGGATGCCACCTCGGTGAGCCGCCCGGCCACCACGGCGGCCACGTCGGCGCGGGTGGCCGGGTCCACCCAGGCGGCGGTGACCAGGGCGAACAGCGCCGCCTCGGCGGCCGGGCCGGGAACGGTGGCCAGTTCGTGCAGCACCCGCCGCCGGGTCGACGACTCCCACGGCTCGTCGGTGCGGTGGTGCAGCAGGCCGAGGCAGGCCCAGACCTGCGCGCAGCGTCTCCACAGTGCCGGGTCCTGCCCGCCGAGCACGCGGCCCAGCGCGGTGGCGGGTGCCTCCGGCGGGTGCGCCAGCAGCGCGAGCAGGTCGGCGAGGTCCAGTGTGGCCAGCCCGACGGCGGCGTCGTACGCGGCCGGGGGGTGCGCCCACGCCGGGTGCGCCAGGTGCTGGAGGCGGCGTACCGCGGCTGCCGAGGGGGCGGGCCCGTCGGGGGACGGGAAATCGTCGTCTGCCGGTGTGACCTGACCCAGCCAGGGCCGCCCCCGGCAGCATTCGGCGAGGTCGCCGTGCTCGTGCGTGTCGTCCGGATGTTCCCGGACGAAATCGGCGAGCGCCACCAGGTGGTCCACGTCGCCGTCGCGCAGGTAGCGCAGCCGGTGCGCGGTGTGCACGGCGCAGTCGAAGGTGGGGTCCTTCGCCAGCGCCCGGTCGATCCAGCCCAGCGCCGCGTCGAGCCGGCCGTTGTCGGCGAGCGTGCCGGCGATGTCCGCGTAGACGGCGAGGTCGTCGGGGTCGAGCGCGACAGCCCGTTCCAGCGCCGCCAGCGCCTCGCCGGTGCGGCCGGCGCTGCGGTACGCGTACCCGAGCCACACCTCGCCGAGTTTGGTGGGCTGTGCGCGTACCCCCCGGGTGGCCCAGGTGACGGCGAGGGTGACCTCGCCGAGGCGCCGGGCCAGCGCGGACGCCGCGCCCAGCAGCAGCGGGTGGGCCGGATGCACGGTGATCGCGTTGCGGGCCAGCGTGAGGTACGGCGCCAGCGGCTCGCGCAGCCGGCGCGGCGCGGGGTCGGGCGCCGCCGCGCAGACCTGCATGAGGATCCGGGCGGTGCGTTCGGGGTCGAGGCGTTCCGGCAGGTCGGCGGCGGTCACCCAGGGTACGGCGGCCCACGGCGCGGCGGGCGCGTAGCCGGTGGCGGCGGCCAGCAGGTCGAGCCCTTCGGCGGGCCGGCCGGCGGCGGCGAGCAGGTGCGCGCGGGCCACCACGGCGCCGACGAACGCCTGCTGGCCGAGCGGGAAGAGGTCCAGGTCGCCGCCGCTGGCCGCGTCCAGCCGGGCGAGCGCTTCGTGCGCCTCGGGCAGCGTGGGGGAGCGGACCAGCGCGGCGGCGATGTGGTCGGCGGCGTGCCGCAGGTCGCCCTCGCCCAGCGCCAGCCGGGCCAGCGCGAGTTCCTCCTCCGCCGAGAGCGCGGCGTCGTCCTCGGGCACGTCGTCCTTCCGCCGGTCGGGGTCGGTCAGCCGGGCAAGCCTAGGGGATCTTCCGTCAATTAGTGATCCACTGCGCACTCCTGCTCGTTGCGTTGATTGAGGCTGCTGAAACGTGCAAGACTGAGCATCGAACGCGCGAGAAACGCGCAGAAGGAGGTCTGGAGTGACGCGAGCAGGGGCCGGTATGGCCGCCGACATCGACGAGCAGCCGGCCGGTTACGAGCGTCTGCTCTCCGCCGAGCACGCCGCGGCGATCGCCGAGGTCGCGGCCGTCGTCGCGCAGCGGCGCCCCCGGCACGTGGTGTTCACCGCGCGGGGCACCTCCGACCACGCCGCGCTCTACGCGGCCTACCTGACCGAGATCCGCCTCGGACTGCCCGCCGGGCTGGCCTCGCCCAGCGCGATCACCGTCTTCGGCGCCCGGCCCGACCTCTCCGACGCGCTCGTCGTCGGCGTCAGCCAGAGCGGCGGCTCGCCCGACCTCGCCGAGGTGCTGCGGGTCGCCCGCGCCTCCGGCGCGCTCACCCTGGCCGTCACCAACAACCCCGGCTCGCCGCTGGTCGAGACCGCCGAGCTGAGCGTGGACATCGCCGCCGGCCACGAGCGGGCGGTCGCCGCCACCAAGACCTACACCGCCGAACTGCTCGCGCTGCTCATGCTGATCGAGGGGGTACGCGCCGGCGACGGCGTGCTGCCCGCCGAGGAGCGCGCCGCGCTGAGCCGGCTGCCCGAGCTGGCCGCGCAGACGCTCGCCGACGACACCCCGGCCCGGCTCGCGCCGCGCTACCGGTTCGCCGCCCAGCTCGTCACCACCGGCCGGGGGTACGCGTACCCGACCGCGCGCGAGGCGGCGCTGAAGCTGATGGAGACCTCGTACCTGCCGGCGCTCGCCTTCTCCGGCGCCGACCTGCTGCACGGCCCGCTCGCCATGACCGACCCGGACGTACCGGTGCTCGCCGTCGTCGGCTCCGGCCCCGGCGGCACGTCGATGCGCGAGGTCCTGCCCCGCCTCGGCGAGCGCCGCGCCGACGTGGTGGTGGTCGGCTCCGCCGAGGTCGGCGAGACCCGGATGGCGGTGCCCGAGGTCGACGAGCGGTACGCGCCGCTGCTCGACATCCTGCCGCTGCAACGGCTCGCGCTGGCCCTGGCGCTGGCCCGGGGCGAGGACCCGGACGCGCCGCGCGGCTTGAAGAAGGTCACGGCGACGATGTGAGGCCCGGCGTGGCACGCTGTGTGGCGTGTCCACCCTCCGTGACCTCGCCGAGGAGCACACCGCGCTCCGCCCGGCCGACATCGACCACCTGCACCGGATCGCCGGCGACTGGCAGCTGCTGTCCGACCTGTCCTTCGCCGACCTGCTGCTCTGGGTGCCGGTGGACGGCGACGGCACGTTCCTCTGCGTGGCCCAGGTCCGTCCCACCACCGCCCCGACCGCCTACCTGGACGACCAGGTCGGGCGGATCGTCGGCGGGGCCGAGGTGGCCCACCTGGAGGTGGCCTACCGGCAGGGACGGATCTGGCGCGAGGGCGACCCGGTCTGGTACGGCGACGTCCCGGCCCGCCACGAGGCGATCCCGGTCCGGCTGCGTACCGGCGACGGTGAAGCCGGCGAGGTGATCGCCGTGGTGGGCCGGGACACCAACCTGTCCACCGCGCGCACCCCGAGCCAGCTGGAACTGAACTACCTCACCACCGCCGACGACCTGGCCCAGATGATCGCCGACGGCACGTTCCCGCCGCCCCGGCACCCCGGCGAGACCACCTCGGCGCCCCGGGTCGGCGACGGCCTGGTGCGGCTCGACGCCAACGGCAAGGTCACCTACGCCAGCCCGAACGCGCAGTCCGCGTACCGCCGCCTCGGCTACGCCTCCCACCTGGTCGGCGAGGACCTGGCCAAGCTGCACCGCCGGCTCGCCGGCGACCCCCTCGAAGGCACCGACGCGGGCAACGCCGTGCTCGCCGCGCTGCGCGGCGAGGCGCCACCCCGGCGGGAGATCGACGCCCGCGGCGCCACCATGCTCACCCGGGCGCTGCCGCTGATGCCCGCCGGAGTGCCGATCGGCGCGCTGGTGCTGGTCCGCGACATCACCGAGGTACGCCGCCGCGACCGCGCCCTGATCACCAAGGACGCCACCATCCGGGAGATCCACCACCGGGTGAAGAACAACCTTCAGACCGTCGCCGCGCTGCTGCGCCTGCAGGCCCGGCGGGTCTCCATGCCCGAGGCCCGGGTCGCGCTGGAGGAATCGGTACGCCGGGTCGCCTCGATCGCGCTGGTGCACGAGACGCTCTCCATGTCCAGCGACGAGGCGGTCGAGTTCGACGGCATCGTGGACCGGGTGGCCAGCGCCGCCACCGAGGTCGCCGCCACCGAGGTGAGTGTCGGCATGCGCCGCCGCGGCAGCTTCGGCGTCCTGCCCGCCGAGATCGCCACCTCGCTGGTGATGGTGCTCAACGAGCTGCTGCTCAACGCCGTCGAGCACGGTTTCCCGTCGGCCGAGGAGGAGGCGGCCGCTCCTCCTGTGGACGTGCCCCGGCCGGAGGCGGGGGTTTCCGCGCCCCGGCCCGAGGTTGTGGTCTCCGCGCACCGGGCGCGCAAGCAACTGCACGTAACGGTGACCGACAACGGCCGGGGGCTGCCCGAGCAGTTCGACGCCGAGCGCGGCGGCAACCTGGGCCTGCAGATCGTCCGGGCGCTGGTCACCGGCGAGCTGCGCGGCACCATCGAGCTGCGCAACGGCGCCGACGGCGGCACCGAGGCGGCCATAGTCGTACCGCTGGCCCGCGGCACCACCGACCGCCTCACCGGACGAGCAGGGCCACTGTGATCCCCGGACGCGGCCACACCTGCCGCACCGTGTAGCCCGCGCGCAGGGCGTCGCCCTTCACACCCGGCACCGCCGCCAACGGGTCCGCGCGCCGGCCGGTGACCACCAGCCACACCCGGTCCACCCCGGCCAGGCACCGCGCCAGGTCGTCGCACTCCACGGCCCAGAGGCTCGCGTCCTGACGCTGGTCGCGGACCACCAGCACGTCGCGTGGCAGCCTCGACCCCAGGTGGTACGCCATGCCGAGATCCGGGAACAGCCAGCCGTCCCGGGGCGAGTAGACGATCGCGTCGCCCGGCCGCTGCCCGGCGCGGATGGTCCCGGCCGCGCCCGCGTAGTCGACGGGTGCGCTGCGCGGCCACTCGTGGGTGCGGCGCAGCGCCGCCTGATCGGGCAACCCGAGCAGCCCGGCCAGGACCACCACCGCGATTCCCGCCGCGACCCGTCCGCGCGGCGACGTCGGCCCTTGCTCTGCTTCCGTGGGCGCGGCAGTGCGGCCGGCTGCGGCGGGTGTCGCCGTGCGCGCTGGTCCAGCGGGCGTTGCTTCAGCGGGCGCTGGTTCAGCGGGCGTTGCTTCAGCGGGCGTTGCTGTTGCCGGCGTTCGGGCCGGTGCGGGAGTGACCCGCGCGGCAGTCAGCGCGGCGCCGGCCAGTACGCAGGCGAACGGCACGGTGAAGACCAGGTAGCGGGTCACCCAGAGCGGCACCATCGTTCCGGCGGCGAACATCAGCAGCACCGGCAGCAGCACGGCGGCGGCCGGCAGCAGCGCCCGGCGACCCAGCCGGGCCACGCCGAGCGCCGCGAGCGCGAGCACGAAACCGCCGACGACGCCGCTCTGCGCCAGCGCACCTGGTAGCGCCGCCAGGTCGGGCAGGCGCGCCGGGTCGACCCAGTCGAGCTGTCGACCGCGCTGCCCCCGGGCGACGAGTGCCAGTGGGGTGACGAGCACGACGGCCGGCACCAGCGCCAGCAGCCACCCGGCCAGCGTCTCCCGAGCCTCGCCGGTCACGTTCTGCGGTTCCGCTTCCGGCGCGTCCGTGCCATGCTCCCTGCTCCCGGGATGCGGTGACACCCGTGGCGTTCCACCGGCGTTCGATCTCGTGGCTGGGTGGAACGCCGTGGGTGTCTGCGGGGCGCCGTGACACCCGTGGTGTTCCACTCGCGCTCGATCTCGTGGCTGGGTGGAACGCCACAGGTGTCTGCGGCGTGGCCGGCTCGCGTCGGGCATCTGGGCTCGGGACTGGCCGGGCGGATCGACGACCCCCGCAGGGCCATGTGCGGCGGTCAGCAGCACCACCACGGCGTGCGCGGCGAGCAGGGTGAGCGCGACCAGGTGGAGCAGGCCGAGCGCGGCGACCGCAGCGGCGTACCCGGCCCAGCGTCGCCAGGTCGGCCGGCGCAGCGCCTCGACCAGCAGCAGCGTGGCCAGCACGGCGAGCAGCGTGGCTAGGGCGTACGGGCGGGCCTCCTGCCCGTACCGCGAGGTGACCGGCAGGACCGCGAACAGCAGTCCGGCCAGCAGCCCGGCGCGACGGCCGACCAGCACCGCGCCGAGGCGGGCGGTGAGCGCGGCGGCCACGGCCATGGCCAGCGCGGAGGGCAGTCGCAGCGCCGTCGGCGACGTGCCGGCAATCGCCGTCCAGCCGTGCATGAGCAGGTAGTACGGCCCGGTGGCGGCGTCGATGGTGCGGGTCATCCGGGCCAGGTCGGATAGCGGGCGGCTGGCCGCGCTCCAGGTGGCCAGCTCGTCCCGCCACGGCTGGGCGTGCCCGATCCCGGCCAGCGTCACCACGAGCGTGAGCAGCCCCGGCGTCACCCACACCGCCCAGCCGGGAAGGGCGCGAACAGACGCGGGCCCGAACCTCCTCACCCCCGCAGCGTCACACGCCCGCTCCCGCTCACCCCCCAGCTCCCCCATTTCCCACCCACCCGGCCCACCCCACCCCACCCCGCCCGGCCCCGGCCCCGTCGATCATGAGGTTGACGGCACTCACCGTCCCTTTTGTCCCCGCCAACTTCATGATCAACGGTGCGGTGGCGGGGGTGGACGGGGACCGGCGGTGTCGACCAAGGAGATTGCGGCCTGATGTGGCGGGTTGGGGGACGTCAACTCCTTGATCAACGGGAGAGGGCGGGGAGGGAGGGCGGGGGACAGGGACGGGAGTCGATCCCGGTTGTGGCCCGTGATGTGGGATCACAGTGCGGAGCTGTGGTCCGGCCGGGCGTGGTGTGGCAGCATGAGGCACATGACCGCCGCTGTCGTCCGCCGCTTCGTGGCTCGCCGCCACGTCGATTACGGCCGCGTGCGCAGCGCGATCTGTCCGGCCCACTGACGACGCCCGACCCTTCCGTCTCGGGCGCGCACTCGCGCCGGCCGTCATCGACATCGCCGTCCACGGCCCACTCCCGGGCCGGCCGCCGCGTCCGCGCTCGCAGGCACCGCAGCAAGCAATGGAGGACGCCGCGATGGCGGTCAGCAGCACCCCGACCCGTCCCGACTCCCCGGCGCCCGCCGCCCGTGCGCCCCGCCGGCCACGCGGCGAGGGCCAGTGGGCGCTCGGGCACAAAGAGCCGCTCAACCCCAACGAGCGGATCAAGAAGGACGACGACCCGCTGAACGTGCGGGACCGGATCGAGAACATCTACGCCCATCGCGGTTTCGCCTCGATCGACCCGCAGGACCTGCGCGGCCGGTTCCGCTGGTGGGGCCTCTACACCCAGCGCAAGGCCGGCATCGACGGCGGGCGTACCGCAGTCCTGGAGCCGCACGAGCTGGAGGACGAGTTCTTCATGCTCCGCGTCCGGGTGGACGGCGGCCAGCTCAACCTGGCCCAGCTCCGCGTGATCGCGGACATCTCCCGCGAGTTCGCCCGGGACACCGCCGACATCACCGACCGGCAGAACATCCAGTACCACTGGATCCGGGTCGAGGACATGCCGGAGATCTGGCGCCGGCTGGAGGCGGTCGGCCTGCAGACCACCGAGGCGTGCGGCGACTGCCCCCGGATCGTGCTGGGCAGCCCGGTCGCCGGGGTGGCCCGGGACGAGGTGCTCGACCCGACTCCGGCGATCGACGAGATCGTCCGCCGGTACGTCGGCGACAAGGCGTACTCCAACCTGCCCCGCAAGTTCAAGACCTCGATCTCCTGGCTGGTCGACACCCCGTACGAGGCGAACGACATCGCGTTCCTCGGCGTGGAGCACCCGGAGCACGGTCCCGGCTTCGACGTGTGGGTGGGCGGCGGGCTCTCCACCAACCCGATGCTCGCCAAGCGGCTCGGCGTCTGGGTGCCGCTGAACGAGGTGCCGGACGTGTGGGCCGGTGTGGTCGGCATCTTCCGCGACTACGGCTACCGCCGGCTGCGTAACCGGGCCCGGCTGAAGTTCCTGGTCGCCGACTGGGGCGTGGAGCGGTTCCGGGAGGTGCTGGAGAAGGAGTACCTGGGCCGCACGCTGCTGGACGGTCCGGCCGCGGAACTGCCGGCGAAGCCGGTGGACCACATCGGTGTGCACGCCCAGCGTGACGGCGCGAACTACGTCGGCGCGGCCCCGGTGGTGGGCCGGGTCTCCGGCACCCAGCTGGCGCAGCTCGCCGACGTGGTCGAGGCGCACGGCAGCGGCCGGGTGCGGCTCACCCCGTACCAGAAGCTGCTGGTGCTGGACGTGGCGCCGGAGCGGACCGAGGAGCTGGTCACGGCGCTGCGCGGGATCGGCCTGGAGGCCCGGCCGTCGGCGTGGCGGCGCGGCACGATGGCCTGCACCGGCATCGAGTTCTGCAAGCTCGCCATCGTCGAGACCAAGCGGCGCGGCGAGGAGCTGGTCGCGCGCCTGGAGGAGCGGCTGCGCGACTTCGACGCGGACATCTCCATCCACCTCAACGGCTGCCCGAACGCCTGCGCCCGCACCCAGGTCGCGGACATCGGGCTCAAGGGCCAGCTCGTGGTCGGCCCGGACGGCCGGCAGGTCGAGGGTTTCCAGGTGCACCTCGGCGGCGGCCTCGGCATGGCCCAGGGCCAGACGGCCGGTTTCGGCCGCAAGCTGCGCGGCCTGAAGACCACCGCCGAGGAGCTTCCGGAGTACGTGGAACGGCTCGCCCGCCGCTACCTGGCCGGCCGGACCGAGGGTGAGACGTTCGCCAACTGGGTGATCAGAGCCGACGAGGAGGAGCTCCGATGAGCGATGCCCGATCTGCGCCTCTCTACTGCCCGTACTGCGGGGAGGAGGACCTGCGACCGCACGAGGCCGGACACGGCGCCTGGGAGTGCCACGCCTGCGCGCGGGTCTTCGCGGTCAAGTTCACCGGTCTGCTGAGCCGGGCGGTGACCCGGTGAGCGGCCTCGTCTCCGCCGCCGGCCTCGGCCTGATCGGCGAGGCCGGGCCGGCCCGCCGGGACCCGGAGGAGTTGCGCGCGCTGGCCGAGGAGGCCGGCCGGGAGCTGGCGGACGCGCCGGCGATCGAGATCGCCCGGTGGGCGGCCGAGACGTTCGGCGAGCGGTTCTGCGTGACCAGCTCGATGGCCGACGGGGTGGTGGCGCACCTGGTCTCCCGGGTCGCGCCCGGCGTCGACGTGGTGTTCCTGGACACCGGGCTGCACTTCCCGGAGACGCTGCGGGTGCGTGACGAGGTGGCCCGCCGGATGCCGGTGCGGGTGCGCTCGATCCGGCCGCGGATGACCGTGGGCCAGCAGGACGGCCAGTACGGTCCGCGGCTGTTCAACAGGTCCCCGGACGACTGCTGCCAGCTGCGCAAGGTGGAGCCGCTGGAGCGGGCGCTGTCCGGGTACGACGCGTGGGCCGCCGGACTGCGCCGGGACGAGTCGCCGACCCGGGCGAACACGCCGGTGGTGGGCTTCGACGCGCGGCGCGGCAAGGTCAAGGTGAACCCGATCGCGGCGTGGACGCAGCGGGAGGTGGACGCGTACGTGGCCCGGTACGACATCCCGGTCAACGAGCTGTTCGCACGCGGCTACGGCTCGATCGGCTGCTGGCCGTGCACCCGGCGGACGAAGGCGGGGGAGGACCCGCGGTCCGGTCGCTGGGCGATGTTCGAGAAGACCGAGTGCGGCCTGCACACCTGAGGGCCGGGCCACCCGTGGTGCTGGTGGCGCACGGGAGCCGTGACCCTCGGGCGGCGGAGGCGACCCGGGCGCTGGCCCGGGCCGTGGCGGACACCTGGCCCGGTCGTGCGGTGCTGCCGAGCTGGCTGGACCACACCGATCCCGGCCCGGCCGAGGTGCTGCGCGGGCTTGCCGCCGCTGGCCACTACCGGGCGGTTCTGGTGCCGCTGCTGCTGACCGCCGCGTACCACCGGAAGGTCGACATCCCGGCGGCGGTCGCGGCGGCCGGCGCCGAGATCGAGGTACGGGTGACCGACGTGCTGGGCCCGGCCGGCTCCGGCGTGGACGGCGGGTTGCTGGACGGGCTGCGCCGCCGCCTGGCGGAGGCGACCGGCGACGAGCCGGGCGGGCTGGACGCGGTGGTGCTGGCGGCGGCCGGTACCCGGGATCCGGCCGCTCGTGCTTCGGTGGGCCGGGTCGCGGCGGCGTTCGGCGCCGGGCTGGGCGTGCCGTGCCGCGTGTCGTACGCCTCGGCGGCGCCGCCGGAGGTCGGCGGCGCGGTGACGCGACTGCGCGCGGCGGGGGCCCGCCGGGTCGCGGTGGCGGCCTACTTCCTGGCGCCGGGCCGGTTCCACGACGGGGTACGCGCGGCGGCCCGGTCGGCGGGCGCGGTGGCGGTGGCGGAGCCGCTGAACGACCTGCCGGAGTTGGCGGATCTGGTCCGGCGGCGCGTGGATACGGTTGCGGCCTGACGGGTGAGGACAACGCAACGCCCCGGCCGGATTCCCGGCCGGGGCGTTGTCGTGTGGTACGGGTCAGGCGGAGTGAGCGCGCAGCACCCGGAGACCGCCGCGGCGCTTCACCGCGCGGCGCTCCTCCTCGCTCATCCCGCCCCAGACGCCGGCGTCCTGACCGGACTCCAGCGCCCACTGCAGGCACTGGTCGGTCACGGGGCAGCGCCGGCAGACGGCCTTCGCCTGCTCCACCTGAAGGAGGGCCGGGCCGGACGTCCCGATGGGGAAGAACAGCTCCGGGTCCTCGTCGCGGCAGACCGAATCGTGGCGCCAGTCCATGGCGGCAACACTCCTCATTCTTAGTGGGTGGCCAGTAAACGCTTCGTTGCTATTCCTATTTGCGTCCGCATTGCCGAAGGGTGACGGTCAGCATCCATCAATTCGGCGCAGCGTGAGCAGGCTGTGGGGTGCCTGGACCTGCTGGAACAGCTCAACCGAACGAGCATATCCAGGCAATGTCCCGGCAACACGAGTTCGCTTGTGAATACTTTCACGAACTACAGCGATGTCAAGGGTGCCGCTCGGAAAAACTCCGAACAGTGAGCGGGCTCACCACCCATTTGTCCGGGTTTACCAGGGTCCTGGTTACCCGGCGTGCCACAGTCGATAATCAATGTAGTACGGTCTGCGTGACGTTGCTGACATTTCCGGCACCCTTCCTCGGCGTGGCGGCCACCGCGCCCGCGCGGCGGGGGGATCCGCGTCAACCGACTGGAGTACCCGAGACCTAGCAGATTACTCTCAGTGCCGCCGGCACGGAGGTGAATCGGACTTTCTCCCGCTCGCCGAGGTAGTCCCCGTCCATCTGGAACGGCAGTGGGCGCTCCGAGCGCAGGGTGAACTCCGCCAGGTCGTGCAGGCGCAGCACCTGCTTGCCGTGCGGGTCCGGCTTCCGGGAGAAGAACTGCGCCGCCGTACGGGCCGTGCTGGCCACCCGCAGCCGCCGCAGCGCGAGCACGTCGAGCCCGAGATCGAACGAGGCTTCCGGGTTCGGGTTGATCTCCCGGTCGCCCAGGTACGTCCACGGCGCGGTGTTCTGGATGATCGCCGTGGCCAGCTCCGTGTCCGGCGCCTCACCCGGACGCTCCAGCGTGATCGACGGGTGGCGGCGGTCCGAGCCGACGAAGTACTGGCTCGCGGTGGACCGGAAGTAGAGCGCCGGCGTGGAGACGCGCCCCTTCCTGCGGGACTGTTCCACCCGGCGGATGACCGCCGCGTCCAGCCCGAAGCCGGCGCAGAACGTGAAGTAGCGGTCGTCGGCCCGGCCCAGCCCGATCGTGCGGGACCGGCCCAGCCGCAGTCCCTCCAGGATCATGCTGGTGCCGTCCGGCCACTCCCGGGGCAGCCCGAGCGCGCGGGCGAAGACGTTCGTCGAGCCGCCGGGCACGGTGGCCAGCGCGGGCAGCCGCTCGGCCGAGGTCTGCCCGGTCCGGAACGTCGGCGGCTCCGCCGCCATCAGGCCGTTTACCACCTCGTTGACGGTGCCGTCGCCACCGAGCGTGACCACCAGGTCGACGCCCTCCTGGGCGGCCTCCCGGGCCAGGTCCATGGCATGGCCCCGCCGGCGCGTGTAGCGCACCGACAGGTCGACTTCACTGCGCAACGCCCGGACCAGCACGTCCCGGCTGCGCTCGCTGGTGGTGGTGGCCTTCGGATTGACCACCAGGACGGCCCGCATGGGCGGCACTGTACCGCGACTACCCACCGGTATCGTGGCGCCCGTGACGATCGACTCCGACCCGGTCCCCGGCACGCTGCGCGCCGCGGTGCTCCTGCTACGCGCGGAGGCGGTGGCGCTCGGGCTGATCGCGGTGTGGCTCATCTGGTCCGACCTCACCGCTGAGACGACAGACCTGGTCTCGGCGCTGTGGGTGACCGCGTTCGCGGTCGGCGGCGCGGTGGCGCTCTGGGCGCTCGGCGGCGCGTTGTCCCGCCGTCGCGCCGGGGCACGCGCGCCCGCGATCGTGCTTCAGCTCATGCTGCTGCCGGTCGGCTGGTTCATGATCGAGGGCGGCATGGGCTGGCTCGGGCTGCCGCTCATGGCGTTCGGCATCGGCATGGTCGGGTTGCTGGTGAGCGGCCCGACCAACCGCGCGCTCGGCTTCGGCGACCCGGCCCGCTGAACGCCGGACGGCCGCCGGGGCGGTGGCCGCGACCCGGTCAGTAGCCGCCGGCGCGGCGGGTCAGCAGCGAGATGGTGGCCCGGCCGTCGGTCGCGTGGGCGTTGGCCCCGGTGGTCAGCGCGGTGAGCACCTTCCAGGCGAACGACGACTCCGACGGCAGCGTCGCGCCCCGGACCGTCGGCACCGTGACCTCGACGGTGAGCGCGTCCTCGGTGACCGCGAACCGGCACTCCAGTTCGGCGTCGCGGGTGGCGATGGCGAGCAGCATGGCGCACGCCTCGTCGACGGCGATGCGCAGGTCCTCGATCTCGTCGAGGGCGAACTGCAGCCGGGCCGCGAGGCCGGCCGTGGCGGTGCGGAGCACGCCGAGGTATCCACCGTCGGCGGGCACGGTGAGGTGGACGACGTCGTCGTCAGTCGTCGAGTGCCCGGTCAGTTGAGTCACGGCTCCTCCCCCCGGTGCGGGACTCTACCCGGTCAGGGGGCCGACCGCGTGGGCGCGGCCGTCGCGTGCGTGGCGAGCTCGCGCAACGCGGGTCCGGCCAGGCGGTACGGGGTCCACTCGTCCATCGGCGTGGCGCCGATCGCGGCGTAGAAGCGGGCTGCCGGGTTCCAGTTGATCATCCACCACTCCAGCCGCTGGTAGCCGCGCTCGACGCAGATCGCGGCGAGGGTGGCCAGCAGCATCCGGCCCGCGCCGGTGCCCCGGGCGGACGGGCGGACGTACAGGTCCTCCAGGTAGATGCCGTGCACGCCGGCCCAGGTGGAGAAGTTGAGGAACCAGAGCGCGAAACCGATCGGCTGGTCCGCCGCGTCGACGGCCACGTGACCGAAGAGCGCCGGCGCCGGCCCGAACAAGGCCGCCTCCAGCTGCTCGGCGGTGAGGTGGCACTGCTCCGGGGCGCGCTCGTACTCGGCGAGTTCGTGCACCATGGCGACGACGGCCGGTACGTCCCCAGGACGTACCGGCCGGATCGTCGGAGTGCCGTCGGGCGACGTCACGCCTGCTTGGTCTCCCAGAAGATCTTCGAGATCTCGTCGATCTTCGCCAGCAGCTCGTCCGCCTTGGCCGGGTCGGTCGCGCCCTTGGCGCCGGCCGCGCCGGCCAGCTTGGTGGCCTCGTTGAACAGCTGGTGCAGGTGCGGGTACTTCTCGAAGTGCGGCGGCTTGAAGTAGTCGGTCCAGAGCACCCACAGGTGGTGCTTGACCAGCTCCGCCCGCTGCTCCTTGATCAGGATGGCGCGGGTGCGGAACTCCGGGTCGGTGTTGGCCTGGTACTTCTCACAGATCATTTTGACCGACTCGGCCTCGATCCGGGCCTGGGCCGGGTCGTATACGCCGCAGGGCAGGTCGCAGTGAGCGCTGGCCGTCACCCGGGGCGTGAGGATGCGGGGAAGGCGCATCAGGGTCCTCCATGGGTTGTTTGCGATGATCCAAGACGACATTACTCCTGGAGACGCCCTCGGGGGCTGGGAGGTGACATGGCGCCCACCGCCGAACCTCCGGCGCTGCGCGGCCCGCTGACGCCGGTGCTGGTGACCGGCCCCTCCATGTCCCCCACGCTGCGGCACGGCGACGCGGTGCTGGTCCGCACCGGCGGCCGGGCGGTGCGCCCCGGTGACGTGGTCGTCGCGGTCTTCCGCAGCCGTCCCGACCTGCTCGTCGTCAAGCGGGCGGTGGAACCGCGCGACGGCGGCTGGTGGTTGCGCGGCGACAACGAGTTCGTCGCCGACGACTCCCGCGCGTACGGGGTGGCCGACGTCCGCGGCCGGGTGGTGGCCCGCTGGTGGCCGCGTCCGGGACTGGTCAGGGGCCGGTAACGACCGGAGCGGATATGACCCCGCTCACATACTGGCTGCCGAAGCGTGACTATGCTCGGAAAGTGCCCGGGTGACCCCCGCACCGCCGCGCCGCCGGTCGCTGACCACCGCTGACCACGCCGGCCGGTCCGTCTGCTCGACAGATCCTGGAGTCACCATGTCTTCGTCCACCCCGGACCCCGCCGATCCCGTCTTCCGCCTGCACGTCGGCGGCAAGATGGCAGTCGCCTCCACCGTCCCGCTGACCAGCCGCGAGGACCTCTCCCTCGCGTACACCCCGGGGGTTGCCCGGGTGTGTGAGGCGATCGCCGCCGACCCCGCGCTCGCCGACACCTACACCTGGGTGTCGCACACCGTCGCGGTCGTCACCGACGGCTCCGCCGTACTCGGTCTGGGCAACATCGGCCCGCGCGCCGCGCTGCCCGTGATGGAGGGCAAGGCGGTGCTGTTCAAGCAGTTCGCCGGCGTCGACGCGGTGCCGGTCTGCCTGGACACGCAGGACGTGGACGAGATCGTCGCGACGGTCAAGGCGCTCGCGCCCTCGTTCGGCGGGATCAACCTGGAGGACATCAGCGCGCCGCGCTGCTTCGAGGTGGAGCGGCGGCTCGACGAGGCGCTGGACATCCCGGTCTTCCACGACGACCAGCACGGCACCGCGATCGTGGTGCTCGCCGCGCTGCGCAACGCCGCCACGCTGCTCAACCGCAAGCTCGGCGACCTGCGGGTGGCCGTCAGCGGCGCGGGCGCGGCCGGTGTCGCGGTGACCAAGATGCTGATCGCCGGCGGCGTCGACCCGGCCGGGGTGGTGGTGTGCGACTCGCGCGGCATCATCGGCCGGCACCGCGAGCTGACCGGCACCAAGGCCGAGCTGGCCGAACTCACAAACGCCGAGGGGCGCCAGGGCGACATCACCGAGGCGCTGCGCGGCGCGGACGTGCTCATCGGCGTCTCCGGTGGCCAGATCCCCGAGGCGGCGGTGGCCGGCATGGCGCCCGGCGGCATCGTGTTCGCGCTGGCCAACCCCACCCCGGAGGTGCACCCCGAGGTGGCCGCCCGGCACGTGGCGGTGGTCGCCACCGGGCGCAGCGACTACCCGAACCAGATCAACAACGTGCTCGCGTTCCCCGGCGTGTTCCGGGGCGCGCTGGACGCCGGCGCCACCCGGATCACCGACTCGATGAAGGTGGCCGCCGCCGACGCCATCGCGAACGTGGTGGCCGAGTCGCTCACCGCCGACGCGATCGTGCCCTCGCCGCTGGACCCCCGGGTCGCGCCGGCGGTGGCCGAGGCGGTCGCCGAAGCCGCCCGCCGCGACGGCGTCGCCCGCCGCTGAGATGTAAGGAAGGGGCCCTTCTTAACGCCTCCGGTAGAGGAAGGGCCCCTTCTTAACTGCTGCTCAGCTTGTTACCGTGCCGATCATGCGTGCTGCCTTCGCCTCGGCCTTCGACACCGACAACCCGCTTGCCGCGCTCGCCGTCGGCGACCGTCCCGAGCCGACCCACCCGCAGGACGACTGGGTCACCGTGCGGGTCCGGGCCAGCTCGCTCAACCACCACGACCTCTGGTCGCTGCGTGGCGTGGGCCTGACCGCCGACCAGCTCCCGATGATCCTCGGCTGCGACGCGGTCGGCACCGACCCGGACGGCAACGAGGTCGTCATCTACCCGGTGGTGCCCACCCCGGGCGACCCGCGCGGGGTCTCCATCCTCTCCGAGCACTACCAGGGCACGTTCGCCGAGCTGGTCGCCGTACCCCGGATGAACCTCCTGCCGCTGCCCGACGGCCTGTCGGCCACCGACGCGGCGTGCCTGCCCACGGCCTGGCTCACCGCCTGGCGGATGCTGACCACCAAGGGCCGGGTCGCCGACGGCGAGTCGGTGCTGGTCCAGGGCGCCGGCGGTGGCGTGGCCACCGCGGCTGTCGCGCTCGGCGTCGCGCTCGGCAAGCGGGTGTACGCGACCAGCCGCGACGCCGCCAAGCGGGAGCGGATCGCCGAGCTGGGCGCGACCGCGCTGGAGCCCGGCGCGCGGCTGCCGGAACGGGTCGACGTGGTGATCGAGACGGTCGGCGCGGCCACGTTCGACCACTCGCTGAAGTCGGCCGCGCCGATGGCCCGGATCGTGGTCTCCGGCGCCACCTCCGGCCACGAGCCGAAGGTCAACCTGCGCCGGGTCTTCGCCATGCAGCTGGAGATCCTCGGCACCTCGATGGGCACCCCCGACGAGCTGACCGAGCTGCTCGCGTTCTGCGCCGAGCACGAGGTGCGGCCGGTGGTCGACCGGGTGGTGCCGTTCAGCGAGATCACCGAGGCGTTCGCCCGGCTGCAGTCCGGCGACGTCTTCGGCAAGGTGGTCGTCGACCACACCGCCTGAGGCGCGCGGCGCGGATGGTGCTCGGCGCTGGCGGCGCTCGGCGCTGGCGGCGCGCGGCGCGGCGTGTTAAGAAGGGGCCCCTTCTCTACCGGAGGCGTTAATAAGGGGCCCTTCCTTACAGCCGGTCGTCGAGCGTGGCCACGCCGCCTCGGGCCGCGGCGGCGGGGAGGCGCTCCTTCGCCGCCGGGTCGCCGTAGAGCGTCCAGCGGAGGAACTCGATCGTGGTGTCCGCGACCACGCCGAGCGCCTTGCCGTCGCCGAGCAGCGCCCGGCCGTGGTCGCCCTTCGGCAGGCTGAGCATCGCCTTCGGCCACGGCACCGCGTCGAAGACGGCCTTGCCCGCGGCGTACGACACCACCTCGTCGGCCTCACCGTGCACGAACAACTGCGGCGCGACGGTGCCGGCGAACGCGGTCCCCACGCCGAGCGCGGTGCCGGCGAAGACGATGCCCGCGTCCAGCCGCGCGTCCCGGCCCGCGGTGAACAGGCCGATAGTGGTCACGCCACCGGCGCTGTGCCCGGTCGCGGCCACCCGCTCCGGGTCCAGCCGGCCGCGCAGCGGATCGCCCGCCTTCTCGCCGAGCGCGAGCACCCGGGTCAGCACGTACGACACGTCGGCCGGCTGGTTCAGCACGTCCAGCGCGTTGCCGTCGGTGCCCCGCGAGGTGTGCGGGAAACGTGGCGCGGCGACCACGAAACCGGCCGCCGCCCAGCGCGTGAGCAGCACCTGGTAGTCCTCCGGCCGGGCGGTCAGCCCGTGGCTGAACAGCACCACCGGGAACCGCCCGGCCGCCGCCGGGGCGGAGCGCTCGACCGCGCCACCGGCCGCGCCCGCCGCCGGGTACCAGAGCGTCACCGGCAACGGCCGGTCGCCGTCCCGGTTGAGCTTCACCTGGCGTACGCCGACCGCGAAGCTCTCCGTGGGCGCCTTGCCGGCGGGTACGCGCGGGGTCGGTGTGACGCTTGTCGGTGCGGTGTCCGGAGCGGGCCGCCCGGCCGGGGCGGCGGGCTGCTCCGAGCAGCCGGCGAGGGCGGCGCCGAGGACGGCGGCGGTGAGCAGGGCGACGGGACGACGGCGCATGAACTGAATTGTGCCTCGCGATCGCCTGTGACCCCGCCCGGTCAGCCGGTCGGGTGGTCGCACGCCGATGCGCGGAGCCGGGCCAGGTCGGCGGCGTCCTTGGCACGGCGGGGCCGCTCCGGCATCCAGACCGGGAACATCTCCTTGAACTCGATCTGCGCGGCGAGGCTGATCACCGGGGCCGCGAGCGGACCGATCCGGCCGGGTGGGGCGCTCAGCATGCCCTCGGGCAGGACGGTGCCCGCCCACGGTCCGGCGCCCACGACGACCCGGCCCGCCGTGTCCCGGTCGAGGTACGCGAAGCTCAGCTCGACGTCGTCCCGGACCAGGTCGAGCTGGAGCGTTGCCGGCATTCGGGGGTCGGGCCGCCAGCTGAGCGCGCCGAGCCGGTCGGCCAGCAGGTCGGCGTCCCGCCGCCAGCAGTACCAGTCGACATCGACGTGGGGGCGGCTCACCGCTCCGAGGTGGAAGTCCATCGCCCAGCCGCCGCGCAGCCAGACGTCGATCCCGGCCGCTCCGGCCACCTCGACGACCTCACGGATGGCGCCCAGTTGCCGCCCTTCCAGCCCGTCCACGCCCGCACCCTACCCACCCCCGCCCCGGCTCGCGTCGATCATGATGTTGGCGGCATCTGCTGTCCGGTTTGTCGCCGTCAACCTCATGATCAACGGCGCTGGGCCGGGTGCGGTCACGTGGGGAGGGAGTGGGTCGTGAAAGTTGTGCCGGGGGCTGTCGCGTCGGCGGGGAGGCGACGCAGCGCTGCCCGGTCGGCGTAGAGCGTCCAGCGCAGGAAGTCGGTGGTGGTGGCGAGCACCTGGGGGAAACCGGCCCGGCCCGGCGTCAGATACTCACCGTGGCCCTGACCGCGCAGGCTCAGGAAGGCGGCCGGTCCGAGGCAGCGGGCGTACGCGGCCCGGCCGATCGACTCCGGCACGATCCGGTCGGCGCTCCCGTGCACGAACAGCATCGGCGCGAGCGGACGGGAGAAGCCGGCGACCATCCGGCCACCGGCGATCACGATCCCGGCCCGTAGCGGGGTCGGTTGCCCGGAGGCGAACATTCCGAGGCTGGTGTGACCACCGGCCGAGTGCCCGGCGGCGGCGAACCGGTCCACGGCCAGGTGCGCGCCGAGCGGGTCACCGGGGCGGGTGCCCAGGCGGACCAGGTGACGGACCAACCGCCAGGCGTCGGCCGGCTGGTTGCGTACGTCGTCGCGGGTGTAGCTGCGGGCGCGCAGGCTCGTACGCGGGTAGGTGGGCGCTACCACCACGAACCCGGCGGCCGCCCAGCGGCTGGTCAGGGCGGCGTGCAGCGCGGGCAGGCTGCGCAGCCCGTGGCTGTAGAGGACCACCGGGAACCGGCCCGCCGCGAACGGCGCGCCCGGCCGCACCCGTGGCCCGTCCAGCGTGCCGGTGCCGGACGGCCCGGCGGCGGGGCCGGTCGAGGTGGCGGCGGGGCCCGGCGAGAGGGCGGCGTCACGTGCGGGGGCGGAGCCGGGTAGCGCGGTGGTGTGGGCCGGTGCGGCGGGACCTGCGGAAGTGGACGGGGTCGCCTGCGTGGGCAGGTCGGCCGGGTACCAGACGGTGACCGGCAGCGGTCGCGTGCCCTCCGGATCGAGCGTGAACTGGCGCATCCCCACCGCGTACTGGCGATCGGGCGCGGGCCGGACACCGGCCGGTACGGGATCGGTGGTGGCGACGGCCTGGCCGCAGCCGGCCAGCAGCGCCGTCATCAGCGCGGCCACCAACCGCTGCCCCCTCACACCTGCACGGTAGGCAGCCGAGTGGTCGGTCCGCGCCCGCCGTCCGGATCGGCTGCCATCACCACCCGGCCGGGCGACGCCTCCACCGGCCGGGCGGGTTTGCGCGGGCCCGGTGAGCCGGATGTCGAGCTCCGGCCTGGCGGGGCGGCCTGGTCCGGCCGGTTTCGCTAGGGTCACCCGCATGGCTGAGAACTACACCGACCCGAGTGGCAACACAGCGCAGTTCCGCGCGTTCGTCGATTCGCCCGAGCCGGCCGCGTCGGCGTCGGCGCCGTCCCGGGTGCCGCTGATCGCCGGTGTGGCTGTCGCCGTCGTCGTGGTGGTCGCGCTGGTCGCCTGGATCGCCCTGGGCTGACCCGGCCGCCGCGCATCGGTCGCCGGCAGCGGCAGGGTCGGGTTTGGAAGCGCTGGGGTCACGCCACCTCGCCGAGGTGGCGGCATCGGAGGGGCCGGGATCGCGCCACTTCCCCGAGGTGGCGGCACCGTCGCCCAGAACGCGGTCAGACGCCCAGCACCTCGCGGGTCTCGCGGGCGATCTCCCGCTCCTCGTCGGTGCCGACCACGAGCACCGCCACCTCCGCGCCGTCCGGCGAGACGATCCGGTCGCCGTGGCCGTCGTTGCGCGCCGGGTCGACGGCGATGCCAAGCCGCTCCAGCCCGGCCAGCGATGCGGAACGCACCGGCGCGGCGTGCTCGCCCACCCCGGCGGTGAACGCGATCGCGTCGACCCGGCCGAGCAGCGCGTAGTACGCGCCGACGTAGCCGGTGATGCGCCGGCAGTAGACGTCGAAGGCCAGTGTCGCGTCCGGGTCACCGGCGGCACGCCGGGCCAGCACCTCACGCATGTCGTTGGCGCCGGTCAGCCCGAGCAGGCCGCTGCGGTGGTTGAGCAGGTCGTCGATGTCGTCGACGCCCATGCCGCCCTCGCGGCGCAGGTGGAAGATGACTGTCGGGTCGAGGTCGCCGCTGCGGGTGCCCATCACCAGGCCCTCCAGCGGTGACATGCCCATCGAGGTGGCCACGCTGCGGCCACCCTGGACGGCACACGCGCTCGCCCCGTTGCCCAGGTGCAGCGTGATGGTGTTGAGCTGGTCGTACGGGCGGTCGAGCAGGTCCGCCGTGCGCCGCGAGACGTACGCGTGCGAGGTGCCGTGGAATCCGTACCGGCGGACGCCGTACCGCTCGGCGGTGGCCTTGTCGATCGCGTACGTGGCGGCGGCCTCGGGCAGCGTGTGGTGGAACGCGGTGTCGAAGACGGCCACCTGCGGGACGTCCGGCAGCGCCTCCCGCGCGACGCGGATGCCGGCCAGGTTGGCCGGGTTGTGCAGCGGGGCGAGCGGCACCAGGTCCTCGATGGCGGCGACCACCGCGTCGTCGATGCGTACCGGCTCGCTGAACTTCCGCCCGCCGTGCACCACCCGGTGGCCGACGCCGGCCAGCCCGGTCAGGTCGAGCCGGCCGATGATCTCCCGGACCGCGCTCTCGTGGTCGGCCGGCCCGCCGCCGGGTTCGCCGATCCGTTCGACGGTGCCCTTGTCCAGGACGTCGTCGCCGTCGTACAGCCGGTACTTGACCGACGAGGACCCGCTGTTGAGGACCAGGATGCGGCTCATTCCGACGCCTCCGCGGCGGCCTGGATGGCGGTGATCGCCACCGTGTTGACGATGTCCGGCACGGTGGCGCCCCGGGACAGGTCGTTTACCGGCCGCCGCAGGCCCTGCATGACCGGCCCGACCGCCACCGCCCCGGCCGACCGCTGCACCGCCTTGTACGTGTTGTTGCCGGTGTTCAGGTCCGGGAAGATGAACACCGTGGCGCGCCCGGCGACCGGGCTGTCCGGCAGCTTGGTGGCGGCCACCTGCGGGTCGATCGCCGCGTCGTACTGGATCGGGCCCTCGACCAGCAGGTCGGGCCGGCGTTCCCGGACCAGCTTGGTGGCCGCCGCGACCTTCTCCACGTCGGCGCCCGCGCCGGAGCTGCCGGTGGAGTAGGACAGCATCGCCACCCGCGGCTCGATGCCGAACCGGGCCGCGGTGTCGGCCGACGAGATGGCGATGTCGGCGAGCTGGTCGGCGTCCGGGTCGGGGTTGACGGCGCAGTCGCCGTAGACGAGCACCCGGTCGGCGAGCAGCATGAAGAAGACGCTGGAGGCGACCGAGACGCCCGGCACGGTCCGGATGATCTCGAACGCGGGCCGGATGGTGGCGGCTGTGGTGTGGGTGGCGCCGGACACCATGCCGTCGGCGTGGCCGGTCTGCACCATCATCGTGCCGAAGTAGTTGGGTTGCGCCACGATGTCGTGCGCCAGTTCCACGGTGACGCCGCGGTGGGCGCGCAACTGCGCGTACGCCTGCGCGAACTCGTCCCGCCACGGGCTGGTCGCCGGGTCGACCACCTGCGCGTCGCCGAGGTCCACGCCCAGTTCCCGGGTGCGGCGGGCGATCTCGTCCGGGCGGCCGAGCAGCGTGATCTCGGCGACGCTCCGGCGCAGCAGCACCTCGGTCGCGCGCAGGATCCGTTCGTCGGCGCCCTCGGGGAGCACGAGCCGGCGGCGCTGGGCGCGGGCCCTGTCGATCAGGTCGTTCTCGAACATCAGCGGGGTGACCCGCGCGGACCGGCTGACCCGCAGCCGGCGGGCCAGGTCGTCGGTGTCCACGCAGCGTTCGAACGCGCCGAGCGCGGCTTCGACCTTGCGCGGGTTGGCGGTGCTGGGGCGGCCCTCGATCCGGCTGGACGCGGACACCGTGTCATAGCTGTCGCTGGGTACCGACAGCACCGGGAGCCCGGTGTTCATCCGCTCGACCAGGCGCATGGCCCGCGGGTCGGGCTGTTCGCCGAGCGTGAGCACCAGCCCGGCCAGCGACACCTGCCCGGCGACGTGCGCGGCCCCGGCGGCCACCAGCAGGTCGGCGCGGTCGCCCGGGGTGATCACCAGCGCCCCGTCGGTGAGGTGGTCCAGCAGCGTCGGCACGTGCGCCGCGCCGACCACGTAGTCGAGCACGTCACGGTCGAGCGCGGTCTCGTCGCCGGTGAGCACGGTGCCGCGCAGCGCCGCGGCGACCTCGGCCACCGTCGGCGCCGACACGGTCGGCACCTCCGGGATCGCGTACGCGGGCACCGGCAGCTCGGGCAGCGTCATCGGCTCCGGCACGCGGTTGGCCAGCCCCGCGATCACCGTCGCGCCGAGGTCGACCAGATCGTGGTACGCGCCGCGCAGCGCCGCCGCGATCGTCTCGGGCGTCTGCCCGAAACCGTCAACCACCGGGACCACGACGCTGCTGAACTCGGTCGCGAGCCGGGCGTTGAAGGCCAGCTCACGCGGGCCGGTGCCGTCGCCGTAGGCGAAGTCGCTGCCGACCACCACTATCGCCGGGCAGCGGCGCTCGACCTCGCGGTAGCGGGTGACGATCCGGGAGATCAACTCCTCCCGGCGGCCGTCCGCGACGAGCGCGCTCGCTTCGGCGTACGTGGCGCCGTACAGCTCGTCGACCGGCAGATCCATCCGGTAGCGCTCGGTGAGCAGGGCCAGGATCGGGTCGGTGCCGTCGCCGGTGACGAGCGGCCGGAACGCGCCGATTCGTTCCACCTGGCGGGACAACAGCTCGGCCAGCCCGAGCGCCACTGTCGATTTTCCCCCGCCCGAGCCAACGCCGGTCAGGTACACGCTGCGCGCCACGGCACCCAACCTACAAGATCGAGGTCGGTGCTGTCCGTTCTGCCTGGTCAGCACGGCTAGCCGGGGGAGAAGGCGGAAGTTTCTCGCATCTACACTTGGCCGTGTGGAAGGCCCGACAGCACTGATTCCCGTCGTACCGGAATCGCCCCCCGTCTTCGTCGACCCGAGCGGGCGGCGACGTCGGCGGCTGCGCCGTCTCGCCTACTGCGCCGGCGCGGCCGGCGTGATCTACACGGTCATGGTGGGGGTCAGCTTCGCCGGCGGGCCGATCACCCCGGACACCGTCATCCCGTTCGTCGAGCCGACCAGCGAGCAGCGGCTGCCCTCGCCGAAACCGTCGGACACCCCCGCGCCGACCCGTGCCACGCCGGACACGCCCACCGACATCCGCACCGCGCCGGTGCGGGTGCCGGCAACCTCCGTCGCCCCCGCCGCCACGGTCCCGCCGAGCCCTCGGTATCCCCGGCCGACCCGCACCGCACCGACCGCGCCCCGGCCCGTCCAGACGCCGGCCACCACCGCGCCGCCCACCGCCCCCACCGCCGAGGTGCCGCCGCCCGTTGTCGACCCGCCGGCGGTTGTCGACCCGCCCGCCGCGCCGGTCGCGCCCGCCGATGAGTGACCAGGCGCCCGCCCGCCCGAACCCGCAGACAAGTGAGCAGCCCACAGTCACGCTGGACCCCCGCCGTGTGCGGGCCGCCCGCGGGCACCGGGCCGGGCGGCAGCCGGACGACGCGCCCACAGCCGTGCTGGACGTCCGGCAGATCCCCGGCGTGCGGCAGATCCCCGGCGCGCGCCGGTCCCGTGGGCGGCGTCTCCTGCCCCGGCCGAGCTGGGCCCTGGTCGCCATGGTCGTGGTCGTCCTGGGCGGTCTGCTGGTCGTCGAGGCGTACACGAACGCCGCGTTCGTACCGGACAACCGGGTGACGCCCGGCAGCCAGCGGGAGGTCCCCAGCTCGGTGGTCGGCGGCGGCCCGATCGTCAACGTCGGCGCGGAGGGCCGGACCCAGTCGCACCGCCTGCCGCCGCGGACCGTCGCGCTCACCTTCGACGACGGACCCGACCCGCGGTGGACGCCGGAGGTGCTGCGCGTCCTGGACAAGTACCAGGTCAAGGGCACCTTCTTCGTCATCGGTTCGCAGGTCGTCAGAAACCCGGAGGTGACCCGCCGGCTGGTGGCCGAGGGCCACGAGCTGGGCGTGCACACGTTCACCCATCCCGACCTCGCCGCGCTGCCGCAGTGGCGGCGCGAACTGGAGTACGCGCAGACGCAGCTCGCCATCGCCAGCACCACAGGTGTCCGGACGTCGCTGCTGCGCTTCCCGTACTCGTCCCGGGCGGACGCGTACACCGACCGGGACTGGCCGATGCTGCGGCAGGCGGGCGAGCTCGGCTACCTCACGGTCGTCAACGACGTCGACAGCCGGGACTGGGAGCTGCTCCCGGTCGAGGAGATGATCGCGAACGCCACGCCGGACGGGACGGCCGGCACCATCGCGCTGTGGCACGACTCGGGCGGCGACCGGGCCGGCACCGTGGCCGCGCTGGACCGCTACATCCCGGCGATGCTGGAACGCGGCTACCGCTTCACCACCGTCAGCGAGGGACTCAACCAGACGTTCGCGGCCGCGGGTGTGTCCGGCCCGGTGGGCGGGCACACGGCGGCCCCGCTCGACGAGCGGTTGCGGGGCCACGTGCTGGTCGGCGCGGTACGCGTCGCCGACGGCATGTTCGGGGTGCTCGGCGTCTTCTTCGTTCTCGTCGGGGTGCTCACGATCGGCCGTACCCTGCTGCTGTTCGTCGTGGCCCCGCGGCACGCGCGCCGCCGCCGTCGCCGCGACTGGTCCTGGGGCTCGCCGGTCACCGAACCGGTCTCGGTGATCGTGCCCGCGTACAACGAGCGGGAGGGCATCGCCGCGGCGGTCCGCTCGCTGGCCCTGGGCGACCACCCCGGCGGCATCGAGGTGGTGGTGGTCGACGACGGCTCGACCGACGGCACCGCCGACATCGTCGCGGCGCTGCACCTGCCGAACGTGCGGGTCGTGCGCAAGCCCAACGGCGGCAAGCCCAGCGCGCTGAACACCGGCGTCGCGCTGGCCCGGCACGACCTGATCGTCATGGTCGACGGCGACACGATCTTCGAGCCGGACTCGGTCCGCCGGCTGGTCCAGCCGTTCGCCGACCCCCGGGTCGGCGTGGTCGCCGGCAACGTCAAGGTCGGCAACCGCCGCGGCCTGATCGCCAAGTGGCAGCACATCGAGTACGTCATCGGCTTCAACCTCGACCGCCGCCTCTACGAGACGCTGCGCTGCATGCCCACCGTCCCCGGCGCGATCGGCGCGTTCCGGCGGCAGGCGCTGGAGCAGGTGGGCGGCCTGACCGACGACACGCTCGCCGAGGACACCGACGTCACCATCGCCGTCGGCCGCGCCGGCTGGCACATCGTGTACGAGGAGAGCGCCCGCGCCTGGACCGAGGCGCCGACCACCATCGGCCAGTTGTGGAAGCAGCGGTACCGGTGGAGCTACGGCACCATGCAGGCGATGTGGAAGCACCGGCGCTCGGTGATCGAGAGCGGTCCGTCGGGCCGGTTCGGCCGCCGGTGCCTGTCGTTCCTGACGCTGTTCGGCGTGCTGCTGCCGCTGGCCGCCCCGGTGATCGACCTGCTCGCCATCTACGGGCTGATCTTCCTGGACCGCAGCGACACGGTGGTGGCCTGGCTGGTGATGCTCGCGCTCCAGTTCCTCACCGCGGTGCTCGCCTTCCGGCTGGACCGGGAGAGGCTCGGCGTGCTCTGGGTGCTGCCGTTGCAGCAGTTCGTCTACCGGCAAGTCATGTACCTGGTACTGCTCCAGGCGGTCGGCACCGCGCTGACCGGCGGCCGGCTGGGCTGGCAGAAGCTGCGGCGTACCGGGGACCTGCGGGTCGCCGGGCGGGGCGCGGCCGGCTGAGGCCGCGCCCGGCCGCGCGCGTCAGTCGTCGTCCGGGTCGTCGAGGCGGGCCAGCCAGGTGGCGAACCGCTCGATCGGGGTCTCGAACTCCGGGTTCAGGTCGACGAAGTCACGCAGCCGCTCGCCCAGCCACTCCAGGCTGACCTGCTCGTCACCCCGGCGCTCGACCAGCTCCTCGATGCCACGGTCGGTGAAGTACACGGTGTTCCTCTCGTCGTACGGCAACGGCCCGCCCCGGGTCGGGACGGGCCGCTGCCGGTGGTGTCACGGGCGGGGGAGAGCCGCCTCGATCAGCGCGTTCTGCTCGACCTCGTGCATCTTCGCCGAGCCCACCGCCGGGGCGGCGGCGGCCGGCCGGGAGATGCGGCGCAGCCGGACCTCGGGCAGGTGCTCCAGCAGGTTGAGCGCGACGAACGACCAGGCGCCCTGGTTGGCCGGCTCCTCCTGGACCCAGGCGAAGTCCTCGGCGTTCGGGTACTGCGCGAGCGCGGCCCGGACCTCCTCGACGGGCAGCGGGTAGAGCTGCTCCATCCGGATGATCGCGGTGTCCGTCACGCCCCGCTCCTGCCGGGCCTGGAACAGGTCGTAGTAGACCTTGCCCGAGCAGAGCAGCACCCGCTTCACCTGCTCCGGCGCCGGAGCCGCGGTGTCGGCCAGCACGGGCTGGAACGTCCCGGTGGTGAAGTCCTCCACCGGCGACACGCAGAGCTTGTGCCGCAGCAGCGACTTCGGCGTGAACACCACCAGCGGCTTGCGCTTGGGCGACATGGCCTGGCGGCGCAGCAGGTGGAAGTAGTTCGCCGGGGTGGTCGGGATGGCCACCCGCATGTTGTCCTCGGCGCAGAGCTGGAGGAACCGCTCCGGGCGGCCGGACGTGTGGTCCGGGCCCTGGCCCTCGTGGCCGTGCGGCAGCAGCAGCGTCACCGCGGAGCGCTGACCCCACTTCACCTCGCCGGACGAGATGAACTCGTCGATCACCGACTGGGCGCCGTTGACGAAGTCACCGAACTGGGCCTCCCAGGCCACCAGCGCGTTGATGTTCTCCACCGAGTAGCCGTACTCGAAGCCCATGGCCGCGTACTCGGAGAGCAGCGAGTCGTGGACAAAGAAGCGCGACCGCTCGCCGTCGGCGGTGAGCGACATCAGCGGCAGGTAGTCCTCGCCGGTCTTGGCGTCGACCACCGAGGCGTGCCGCTGGACGAACGTGCCGCGGCGCGAGTCCTGCCCGGCGAGCCGGACGGTGACGCCGTCGTGCAGCAGCGTGCCGAACGCGATGATCTCGGCGAAGCCCCAGTCGATGCCGCCCTCGACGGACATCTTGCGGCGCCGCTCCAGCAGCTGCTGGATCCGCTTGTGCGGGGTGAAGCCCTCCGGCAGGTTGACGTGCGCCTCGCCGATCGCCTTGACCACCGCGGCGTCGGTGGCGGTGTCGACATGCGGCTCCGGCTCCTCCTCCCGCGGCGGGCGGCTGAGCTGACGCGGTGTGGTCGCGGCGTCCCGGGTGGCCTTGAAGACCCGCTCCAGCTGCCCCTGGTAGTCGCGCAGCAGCTCCTCCGCGTCCTCCACGGTGATGTCGCCGCGCCCGATCAGCTCCTCGGTGTAGAGCTTCCGGACCGACCGCTTGGAGTCGATGATCTTGTACATCTCCGGGTTGGACATCGACGGGTCGTCGCCCTCGTTGTGCCCGCGCCGGCGGTAGCAGACCATGTCGATCACGACGTCCTTGTTGAACGCCTGCCGGTACTCGAACGCGAGGCGGGCCACCCGGACCACTGCCTCCGGGTCGTCGCCGTTCACGTGGAAGATCGGCGCCTGGATCATCCGGGCCACGTCGGTGCTGTAGAGGCTGGACCGGCTGTACTCCGGGGCGGTGGTGAAGCCGACCTGGTTGTTGACGACCACGTGCACGGTGCCGCCGGTGCGGTAGCCGCGCAGCTGGGACAGGTTGAGCGTCTCGGCGACCACGCCCTGGCCGGCGAAGGCGGCGTCACCGTGCACCGCCAGCGGCAGCACGGTGTAGCCCTCCAGCTTGAGATCGATCCGGTCCTGCTTGGCCCGGACTATCCCCTCCAGCACCGGGTCGACGGCCTCCAGGTGCGACGGGTTCGCCACCACCGACACCTTGACCGCGTGCTCGCCGTCCGGAGTGGTGAACTTGCCGTTCTGGCCGAGGTGGTACTTCACGTCGCCCGAGCCCTGGGTGGAGCGCGGGTCGAGGTGCCCCTCGAACTCGGAGAAGATCTTCTCGTACGGCTTGCCGACGATGTTCGCCAGCACGTTGAGCCGGCCGCGGTGGGCCATGCCGATGACGACCTCGTCCAGCCCGGCCTCGGCGGAGCACTCCAGCACCTCGCCGAGCAGCGGGATCAGCGACTCGCCGCCCTCCAGCGAGAAGCGCTTCTGGCCGACGTACTTGGTCTGCAGGAACGTCTCGAACGCCTCGGCGGCGTTGAGCCGGTTCAGCACGTGCTTCTGCTCGTCCTGGCTCGGCTTCTCGTACTTGCGCTCGACCCGCTCCTGGATCCAGCGCCGCTCCTCCGGGTCCTGGATGTGCATGTACTCGATACCGACCCGGCGGCAGTACGAGTCGCGTAGCACGCCGAGGATCGAGCGCAGCTTCATCCGCTGCTGGCCGGCGAAGCCGTTGACCGGGAAGACGCGGTCGAGGTCCCAGAGCGTGAGCCCGTGCTGGAGGACGTCCAGGTCCGGGTGCTTCCGGATCTTGAACTCCAGCGGGTCGGTGTCGGCCATCAGGTGGCCGCGCACCCGGTACGCGTGGATCAGCTCGTGCACCCGCGCGGTCTTGTTGATCTGGCCTTCGCTGTCGACTGCGACGTCGCGCATCCAGCGCACCGGCTCGTACGGGATGCGCAGCGAGGTGAAGATGTCGTCGTAGAAGCCGCGCTCACCGAGCAGCAGCTCGTGCATGACCTTCAGGAACTCGCCGGACTGCGCGCCCTGGATGATCCGGTGGTCGTACGTGCTGGTCAGCGTGATGACCTTGCTGACCGCGAGCTGGGCCAGGGTGGCCTCGCTCATGCCCTGGTAGGGGGCCGGGTACTCCATCGCGCCGACGCCGATGATGGCGCTCTGCCCCTGCATCAGGCGCGGGATCGAGTGCACGGTGCCGATGCCGCCCGGGTTGGTCAGCGAGATCGTGGTGCCGGAGTAGTCCTCCATGGTCAGCTCGTTGCGGCGGGCGCGCCGGACCACGTCCTCGTACGCCTGCCAGAACTGCCGGAAGTCCATCTGCTCGCAGCCCTTGATGGACGGCACCACCAGGTTGCGCGAGCCGTCCGGCTTGACCAGGTCGATCGCGATGCCCAGGTTGACGTGCTCCGGGCGGACCATCGCCGGCTTGCCGTCGACCTCGGCGAAGGAGTTGTTCATCTCCGGGTGCTCGACGACGGCGCGGACGAGCGCGTACCCGATCAGGTGGGTGAAGCTGACCTTGCCGCCGCGACCCCGGGTGAGGTGGTTGTTGATCACGATGCGGTTGTCGACGAGCAGCTTGGCCGGGACGGCGCGCACGCTGGTGGCGGTCGGGACCGACAGCGACGCGTCCATGTTCTGCACGATCTTGGCGGCCACGCCGCGCAGCGTCGTGGTGCCGGCGGCGCTCGCGGTCGGCGCCTTGGCGGCCGGCTTGGCCGGGGCGGACTTCTTGGCCGGCTCAGGCGCCTTCGCCGCCGGCTTGGCGGCGGGCTTGGCCGGGGCGGCCGCCTTCGGCTCGGCCTTGGCGGGGGCCGCCTTGGCGGGCTGCTCCTTGACCGTGGCCACTGCTTCCTGCTGCTCGGCCGGCTCCGGCTTCGCGGCCGGCTTGGCCTGCCCCTCCGGGCGCGGCGTGGCGGCGCCCGGGGCCGGCCGGTAGTCGGCGAAGAAGTCGTGCCAGGCCGAATCGACGCTCGAGGGGTCGGCGAGGTAGCGCTGGTACATCTCCTCGACGATCCACTCGTTCGGGCCGAAACCCGCCAGTGGGTTCTCCTGCGAAGTCTGCTGGGTCGACACGGCCGCTAATCGCCTCTTTCACGCGGTTGTGAATGTCACGGTGGCCCCCGGTGACCCCCGGTTGCCGACGCTGGGTAAACCGATGCCAAGGCTACGCCGTGCGCTGAGCGCAGGCATTCTCGCCTCCGGCTGGTGGTCCGTTTCACAGAAGATGCCAGAAGTTCGGCAAACGCTGCGTGATCCGGCGACTCCTGCTAGACGGCGAAGGCCCCGGCCGGTGACGGGTGTCACCGGCCGGGGCCCGGCCTGAGCGCGAGGTCAGGAGATGTCGCGCTTGCGGATCGTGGCGACGCCGATCGCGCCGGCCACCACCGCGTACCCGATCAGCACCAGCGCGCCCGCCCACTGCGGCGGGTTGCCCGGGATGTTGGTGTCGCCGCCCACCATGAGCCCGGAGGCCAGCGACGGAACCAGCAGCTGGAGCTTGTTGATCCAGTCGCCGTACCGCGAGGCGAGCAGGCTCAGCACGATCGCCGCGCCGATCGCGCCACCCAGGTAGAACAGGATGCCGGTCACGGTGGCGCCGATCTGGCTGCGGATCAGCACGCCGAGCCCGACGCCGAGCACCGACCAGAGCACGTAGGCCAGGCCGTTGAGCGCGATCGCCCGCCAGATCGCCCCGCTGCCGAGCTGCGAGCCGACGTCCACCGAGCTGAGGATCAGCGGCGCGGTGATCAGGTTCAGCACCGTGGTGACGACCCAGAACAGCAGCGCCAGCACGCCGGCCGCGGCCAGTTTGGCCAGCATCACCGCGGTGCGGTGCGGCGCGGTGAGGAACGTGGTGGTCACCGTCTGGTGGAAGAACTCGCTGGTCACCACCACGATGCCGAGCAGCAGCACGATGAGCAGGCCGAAGAACTGGCCGTTGGTGTAGAGGTTGGCCGCCAGGTTGTCGGCGGCCGAGATGGCCTGCAACTGGTCGGACTGCTCGGCCGRCACCTCGCCGAAGTCCCCGCCGGCCAGCGCGTCGGTCTGCAACCAGTTGAACAGCAGCGCCAGCGCCCAGAGCGGCAGGCTGATCAGCCCGAAGATCCACCAGGTGCTGGTGGTACGGATCTTGAGCAGTTCGGATCGGACAAGCGTCATCGGATCTCCGCCTTTCCGGCCGTCAGCTCCAGGAAGACCCCTTCGAGGTCGGGCCGCTCGGTGGTCAGCTCGTGCAGCTCGACCTTGGCGGCCAGTGCGAGGCGGCCCACGGTCGGGGCGTCCACGCCGCTGACCAGCAGCGCGCCGTGCGGGTCGGCGTCGACGGTGGCGGACTGCTCGCGCAGCACCGTGGCCAGCTCGTCGGCCTGCGGGGTGCGCACCCGCACCCGGACGCCGTGCGTCATCGACGCCATCACCTGGTCGACCGGACCCTGCCGGACCAGCTTGCCGGCCGCGATGATCACCACGTCGTCGGCGAGCAGCTGCATCTCGGAGAGCAGGTGGCTGGAGACCAGCACCGTACGACCCTCGGCGGCGAGACCCTTGAGGAAACCGCGCATCCAGCGGATGCCCTCCGGGTCCAGGCCGTTGGCCGGCTCGTCCAGGATCAGCACCTGCGGGTTGCCGAGCATCGCGGCGGCGATGCCGAGGCGCTGCTTCATGCCCAGCGAGTAGCCCTTGAACTTGCGCTTCGCCGCGGGCGAGAGCCCCACCAGGGCGAGCGCCTCGTCGGCGCGCTCCTTCGGCAGCCCGGCCGCCGCGCAGATCACCCGCAGGTGGTTGATGCCGGTGCGGCCCTTGTGCGCGCTGGACGCCTCCAGCACCGCGCCCACCGTGCGCAGCGGGTCGGGCAGGTCGGCGTACCGGCTGCCGCCGATGGTGGCCGTGCCGGCACTCGGCGTCACCAGGTTCAGCAGCATGCGCAGCGTGGTCGTCTTACCGGCGCCGTTCGGGCCGAGGAAGCCGGTGACCCGGCCCGGCTCGACGGTGAACGACAGGTTGTCCACCGCGCGGACGGTCTTGTATTGCTTGGTCAGGCCGGACACGATGATCTGGCCGGTCCCGGCACTGGGGCGTGGCTGCCCGTCGGACATCATTCTCCTCTCCTGCCCCGGCGGGCATGACGCGCGCCGGTGGGGGGCGCTGTTGCGGGGGCGCCCCGCAACAGCCTTCCAACCCGGCGCAAGGGGGTCAATCAGGCGGGACGTGTACGCGCCGTCCTCCTCAGGTAGGACATCAGGCGGTCGCCAGCGCCACCCAGGTGGCCCGGGCGCGGCCGAGCAATGCGCCGTCCGCACCGTACAGGCTGGTGTGCACCTCCGCCTTCCGCCCCTCACCGCCCACCGCGAGGCCGGTCACCACGCATTCGTCGCCGGGTCGTGGCAGCGCCGTGACCTGTGCGGCGATCCGCCCCAGGACGTACGGGCGGCCGGGCGCGAGCACCGCCCAGCCACCGGGGCAGTCCAGCGCCGCCCACACGGTCGCGGGCGTCACCTCGGCCGGGGCGCGGAACGGCGCGGCGGTCCGCCCGTCCGGCAGCCGCCCCGGGAAGATCCGCAGGCCGTCCGGGTGCGCCGGGCCGCAGACGAAGCAGCGGGGAAACGGGTGGTCCAGCAGACCGGGGTACGCCCGCGCGGCGTCGGCCGCCGTCGCCCGGTCCACCGGCGGCACCACCGCCTCGACCGGCTCCACCCGGCGTACCTGGGCGATCAACTGGCCGTCCGGGTCGCGTACCTCGCCGTCGGCGGCGGTCAGCGGGGTCTCCAGCGGCGGCGGCCGGCGCAACGTGACCTCCACCGGCCCCCGGTCGTCGATCAGCGCGGCGAAGATCCCGGCGCTCCAGCCGCCGTTGCCCGAACCGTCCGGTCCCTGGAACCGGGCCTCGACCAGCATGCGCACCTCCGGGTTCACCTCCGCCGGCGCCCTCGCCGGTGGTCCGTCCGGCAGCCTCGCACACCCCCGCGCGGCACCGGCCGTCCCGGTGCGCACGACGCCGCCGACCGGCGTTCACCGGATCGACACCCCTCACCCCGCCCGGTGGCAACCCACGGCACCTACACAGGAGCCATGGCCGTTCTGCACGCCGCTGGCGCACCGCTCACGACCAGCGGTTACACCCTGCTGATCGCCGACGACCCGACACTGGTCGCGGCCGCGCAACGCCTGCGCCACGAGGTGTTCGCCGGCGAACTCGGTGCCACAGTGCCGAGCGCCGTCACCGGGCTCGACTCCGACGAGTTCGACGCGCACTGCGACCACCTGGTGGTGCTGCGCGAGGGCACCGGCGAGGTCGTCGGCACGTACCGGCTGCTGCCACCCGGCCGCACCGCACGCCGGTACGCCGACGGCGAGTTCGACCTGCGCCCGCTCGCCCCGCTCCGCGACGACCTGGTCGAGGCGGGCCGCTCGTGCGTGCACCCGGACCACCGGACCGGCGCCGTGATCAACCTGATGTGGGCCGGGATCTGCCGCTACCTGCATCTGCGCGGCTCCCGCTGGCTCGGCGGCTGCGCCTCGGTGCCGGTCACCGACGGCGGGGTCGCCGCCGCCGCGGTGTGGGCCGAGGTCAGCGCCCGGCACCTGGCCCCGCCGGCGCTGCGGGTCACCCCGCGCCGACCCTGGTTCACCGAGGCGCCCGCCGCCGACCCGGGCGCGCTCACCCCCGCCGGGGGCCGGGCGCTCGTGCCGCCGCTGCTGCGCGGCTACCTGCGGCTCGGCGCCTGGGTGGCCGGTGAGCCGGCGTACGACAGCGACTTCGGCTGCGCCGACTTCTACGTGCTGTTCTCGCTCGACCGGATGAACCCGCGCTACCTGCGGCACTTTCTCGGCGGCGGCTCGTGACCGCGGATGCTCCTCCGCGTGGCAGGGCCGCGGCCGGTCCCGTCGGGGGCGTGGCCGGTCGTGCCGGGGGCGGGCCGGGGGAGGGCCTGTGGCGGCCCGCGTCGGGCTGCGGGCCGGACTGCCTGCCGCCGCCCACCACCCCGGACGTGTCGCGGCTGCGCCGGGCGGGACGGCTGCTCGGCGTACTCGGAATGCTGCTGGCCGGGGCCGGCCTGGCCGCGCTCCTGCCGCTGCTGCCGGCGGCGCGTGGGCGGGCCGCGACGCGCGGCTGGGCGCGGTGGACGCTGCGTACCCTCGGGGTGCGGCTGGTGGCCCGGGGCCGGGCGCCGCGCGGCCGGGCGCTGCTGGTCGCCAACCACGTCTCCTGGCTGGACGTCCTGGCGGTGCTGGCGGTCTCGCCGGCCCGGATGCTGGCCAAACGCGAGGTGCGGCGCTGGCCGGTGGTGGGTGCGCTCGCCGCCGCGGCGGGCACCGTGTTCGTGGACCGGTCCCGCCCGCGCGACCTGCCCGCCACCGTCGCGCGCGTGGCCGAGTCGCTGCGCTCCGGGCGGCCGGTGGCGGTCTTCCCGGAGGGTACGACCTGGTGCGGCGCCGCCACCGACTGTCGCCCGGCCGGTGGCTTCCGCCCGGCGATGTTCCAGGCCGCCGTGGCCACCGGCACGCCGGTGGTGCCGCTGGACCTCGCCTACCGGTACGGCGGTGACCCGGGCACGCTCGCCGCCTTCCTCGGCGAGGAGACGCTGTGGGCCTCGATGCGCCGGGTGCTCGCCGCCCGGGACCTGACAGTGGTCGTGACGGTGCGGGCCGCGCTCTACCCGGCGCCGGGGGCGGATCGTAGGGCGCTGGCCCGGGCCGCCGAGGCCGCGATCCACCCGACCCCGCCCGGCCCCGCCCGTCCGCAGGCCTGACCGGCGCGCGCGTCGCGCCGGACCATCAGAGATCTTGGAAGCAAACGGCCGTCATGAGGACCTTTTGCTTCCAAGATCTACCGGCTGCGGGCGGACGAGGGGGCGAACGGGCGTCGGAGACGCGACACAGTCGCGATAGGCGCTTGTTCAGTCGCGATGTATCGCGTTACGCTCCCCGTGTTACTCGACGTGCCGTCGGTCGGTACGTCGTCGAGGGGAGGACGCCATGACCAACTGGACGGTCGACAGCCCGCAGCGGATCACGGTGGACGAGCCGGTCACCCGGCTCGACGTCCGGCTGGTCAGCGGCCGGCTCAACGTGGTCGCCACGGACGGCCCGGCACGGGTCGACGTCACCCGGATCGGCCGGCGGCCACTCCTGGTCGAGATGCGCGACGGCCGGCTGACCGTCCAGCACGAGCGGCCGACCCGGTGGCCGGGCGTGCTCTGGTCCTTCGGCGGCTTCCACCGCCGGTATCGCGCCGAGGTGTCGGTCGCCGTACCGGCCGAGGTCCTCGCTGACCTGCACCTGGTGGACGGCACGCTCGTCGCCTCCGGCCTGCGCGGGGACACCAGGGTCGACGTCACGTCCGGCGAGGTCACGCTGCGGGGGTTGCGGGGACGCACCAGCGCCAAGGTCATCTCCGGCCCGGTCGAGGCGCTCGGCATCGGCGGCGACCTCGACCTGGAGACGGTCTCCGGTGAGCTGATCCTCGCCGACAGCGCGCCCGAGCGGGTACGCGCCCACGCCGTCTCCGGCTCGATCACCTGCGACCTGGACAACCTGCGGGGCAGCGAGATCCGGCTCAGCGCCATCTCCGGCAGCATCACCGTACGGGTTCGCGAGGACAGCGACCTCACGGTGCACCTGCACACCACCGCCGGCAAGATCACCAGCGGCTTTCCGCAGGTGGACGGCGGGCAGCGCGGCTTCGGTTCGATCAAGGACAGCCACGGCGTGCTCGGCGGCGGTACGGGTAGGCTCTGGGCCTCCGCGACCTCCGGCAGCATCGCGCTGCTCGCCCGCCCGGTCGCGACCGCCGAGGACGTGGAGGAGCTGCCGTGACCGCCGTGTTCAGCCACGGCCGGCTCCGGCTCTACCTGCTGAAGCTGCTCGACGACGGCCCGAAGCACGGATACGAGCTGATCCGCCTGCTGGAGGACCGCTTCCTCGGCCTGTACGCGCCCAGCGCCGGCACCATCTACCCCCGTCTGCAACGGATGGAGGCGGAGGGCCTGGTCACGCACACCGCCGTGGGCGGCCGCAAGGTCTACGAGATCACCGAGGCGGGCCGCGCCGAACTGCGGCAGCGCGCCGACGAGCTGTCGACCCTGGAGGCCGACATCGGCGCCGCGGTCGAGGACCTGTCCGCGCTGGCCGGTGAGATCCACAACGAGGTACGCGGCTCGGTCCGCGACCTGAAGCGCGAACTGCGCGAGGTGGCCCGGCAGACCCGGCAGGGCGCGTGGACGGCCTCCGCCACGGCCCGGCCGGCGGGCGACGGGGGATCGGCCCGTCCGGACGACTCGCCGCTGCTCGCCGAGTTCGACAAGCGGCTGGCCGCGTTCACGGTCGAGGTCGGCGCGCTGGTACGGGCGCGGCGGCTCAGTGACAACCAGCTCCGGACCGCGATCCGGATGCTCGACGGAGCGGCCGAAGGGCTGCGGCGACTGTTCCGCTGATCTCACAGGTTGTTTCCAGGGTCCACCCAGCGTGGCCGCAGCCGGAGCGCGGATGATGGGGCCCATGGCGGCTACCCAGACGGAGGCTCGACTGCTCGTGGTCGAGGACGATCCCAACATCCTCGAACTGCTCTCCGCGAGCCTGCGTTTCGCGGGCTTCGACGTGGCCACCGCGACCAGCGGCAGCGCCGCGCTGAACGCGGCCAAGGACCACCGGCCCGACCTGGTGGTGCTGGACGTGATGCTGCCCGACCTGGACGGCTTCGAGGTCATCCGGATGCTCCGCGAGGGCGGCACCCGTACCCCGGTGGTCTTCCTGACCGCGCGCGACGCCACCGACGACAAGATCCGCGGGCTCACCCTGGGCGGCGACGACTACGTCACCAAGCCGTTCAGCCTGGAGGAGCTGACCGCCCGGATCCGGGCCGTGCTGCGGCGCACCGCGACCGGCGACCAGACCCCGTCCCGGCTCACCTTCGCCGACCTGGAGCTGGACGAGGAGACGCACGAGGTGCACCGCGCCGGTCAGCGGGTGCAGCTCTCGCCGACCGAGTTCAAGCTGCTGCGCTACCTGATGCTCAACGCCAACCGGGTGCTCAGCAAGGCGCAGATCCTCGACCACGTCTGGAACTACGACTTCCGCGGTGACGACAACATCGTCGAGTCGTACATCTCGTATCTGCGCCGCAAGGTCGACAACACCCAGCCGCGGCTGATCCACACGCTCCGGGGAGTGGGTTACGTGCTACGCAAGCCGGCGGCGTGAACGTCGTCCACGACGCGAAGGGCAGGCTGCGCAGCGTCCCGCTCCGGCTGAAGCTCGTCGCCGCCGTCCTCGCGCTCGTGGCCGCGGCCCTGGTCGTGATCAGCGGCCTGACGGCGTTCCTGCTGCGCAACTATCTGATCGGCCAGGCGGACGACCAGCTGCGCGGCGGGGCGCTCACGGTGGCCAACACGCTCGACAAGCCCCAAGGCGACCAGATCAAGATCACCATTCCGTCGGACTACGTGGCGTCCGTGATCGCGCCGAGGTCGCTGCCGGAGGGGCCGTACCGCTACGAGGGCCTGCGCGACGAGGAACTGCCGCGGTTCCCAGCCGACTACGCCGGATACCGGGAGCGGGTGGGTGACCCGTTCACCGTGCGCTCCGAGGACGGCCGCAGCCGGTGGCGGATGCTCTACGCCGACCTGCCCGACGGGCGGATCATCGCGTTCGGGCAGCACCTCACCGGTGTCGACTCCGCCGTTCGACAGCTCGTGTGGATCGACCTTCTGGTCGGGGGCGCGGTGCTGATCTCACTGGCGTCCGTCGGCGCCGGAATCGTCCGTACCAGCCTGAAGCCGCTGGTGGAGATAGAGCGTACGGCGGCCGCCATCGCCGGCGGCGACCTGACCCGGCGCGTGCCCGACCCGGAGATGGGACGGCCGTGCCCGACGTCCGAGCTGGGTCGCCTGTCCCGGGCGTTGAACGCGATGCTGGCGCAGATCGAGGCCGCGTTCACCGCGCGGGCCGCCTCCGAGGCGGCGGCGCGCAGCGCCGAGATGGGCGCGCGGGACGCGGCCGCGTACGCGCAGGCGTCGGAGGCGCGGGCCCGCCGGTCCGAGGAGCGGATGCGGCAGTTCATCGCCGACGCCTCGCATGAGCTGCGGACGCCGTTGACCACGATCCGGGGCTTCGCCGAGCTGTACCGGCAGGGCGCGGCGCGCGCGCCGGAGCAGACCGCCGACCTGCTGCGCCGCATCGAGGACGAGGCGGCCCGGATGGGGCTGCTGGTGGAGGACCTGCTGCTGCTGGCGCGGATGGACCGGGAACGGCCGATCGCGCTGGCCCCGGTCGAGCTGCCGGTGCTGGCCTCGGACGCGGTGGAGGCGGCCCGGGTGGTCGCCCCGGACCGGCGGATCGAGCTGGAGCGGGATCCGGGCGCGGGCCCGCTGGTGGTGCTCGGCGACGACGCCCGGCTGCGCCAGGTGATCGGCAACCTGATGACGAACGCGCTCACCCACACCCCACCGGACGCCTCGGTGACGCTGCGGCTGCGGGCGGAGGCGGGCAACCTCGCCGTGGTGGAGGTGGCGGACACCGGTCCCGGCCTCACGCCGGAGCAGGCCGAGCGGGTCTTCGAACGGTTCTACCGGGTGGACGCCGCCCGTACCCGGCGGGCCGGCGGGCCGATCAGCACCGGCCTCGGCCTGGCCATCGTGGCCGCGCTCGTGGCCGCGCACCACGGCACCGTCGAGGTGGACAAGACCCCCGGCGGCGGGGCGACGTTCCGGGTGAAGCTGCCGCTGCTGCCCGAGGCGCCCGAGCCGGGCGAGTGACGTTCAGAAAACTTCCAGGCGGATTCCAGGCTGATGACAGTGCCACAGGGAAAGCTGGGGGCATGACCGACCACGAGACCGATCCGCAGCGGTCGCCGGCCCCCGCCGACGCCGAGCCGTCGCACCACACCGCCGAGCTGCCCCGCGTCGAGAGCGGGACGTCGGACTCCTCGAACACCTCGAACACACCGGCTGCCGCGCCGGTTCCGGCCGACTCCCCGGCCGCCGGAACCACGGCGCAGGCCGGAACCACGAACCCGGCCGCTCCGCCGGCCGGCCCGTACCCGCCGCAGGGTGGGACGCCGTACCAGGCCGCGGCGCAGCAGCAGCACCCCTGGTACGGGCAGCAGCACCAGCAGCACGGCTGGGCCCAGCAGCAGAGTGGCTCGGGCTACCAGTCGGCGCCGCACAGCGGCGGGCCGGTCCCGTCGTACCAGGCGCAGCCGTACCAGGGACAGCACGGACAGCACGGGCAGCACGGCTACCAGCCGTACCAGGCCGGGCAGCCGACCCCGCCGTGGGGCACGCCGCAGCCGGCGCGGCCCAGCCGGGCCGGGAAGATCGTCGGCGTGGGCGCGCTGGCGCTGGCGCTGATGTTCGGCTCGGGCGTGGCCGGCGGCGCGCTGGCGCTCGCGCTCGACGGGGACGGCCCGACCCGCACCTACTCCGCCGCCCCGATCATCAACAGCGCCGACCTGCCCAAGATCGCGGCGTCCGTCCAGGACAGCATCGTCACGATCATGACGGGCAGCGGTGAGGGATCCGGGGTGATCCTCAGCGCCGACGGGTTCGTGCTGACGAACAACCACGTGGTGGCCGGCGCCGGTGGCGACACCGTCCGGGTGGTCTTCGCCAACGGCAAGAGCGCGACCGCCAAGATCGTCGGGACCGACCCGAAGACCGACCTCGCGGTGGTCCAGGCCAGCGGGGTCAGCGACCTGAAGGCGGCGAAGTTCGGCGACAGCGACGCCATGCAGGTCGGTGACCAGGTGCTCGCCCTGGGCAGCCCGCTCGGCCTGCAGGGCTCGGTCACCGCCGGCATCCTCAGCGCCCGCGACCGCACCATCCAGGCGGGCAGCGGCCAGCAGAACCCGCAGCAGGGCGCCAGCTCGATCTCCGGCCTGCTGCAGACCGACGCCCCGATCAACCCGGGCAACTCCGGCGGCGCGCTCGTCAACACCCGGGGCGAGGTGATCGGCATCAACACCGCCATCGCCACCGCCGGGCAGGGCAGCACCGGCAACATCGGCGTGGGCTTCGCCATCCCGAGCAACAAGGCCAAGGACGTGGCCGAGAAGCTCCAGCGCGGCGAGAAGATCAGCCACCCCTCGCTCGGGGTGAGCGTGAACGGCGCCGAGGACGGCGGCGCGCTCGTCGCCGCCGTCACTCCGGGCAGCCCCGCCGAGAAGGCCGGGCTCCAGCGCGGCGACGTGATCACCAAGTTCGGTGACAAGGTGATCAACGACTCGAACGATCTGGTCGGCGCGGTGCAGGCCGGCAAGGTCGGCGACCGGGTCGAGGTCGAGTACAAGCGAAACGGATCCGCCGAGACCGCAACCGTGACGCTCGCCGAGACGTCATAGTCCCCAAGACCTGCCTCCCTCCTGGGCGGCGGGCGACGGAGCCAAGGGGGTTGGCTCCGTCGCCCGCCGCCCGTCCTCTTTCTCACCCGGTGCGGGTGAGACCGGCTCACCCGCAACCGGGCCACGCTGGGGGCATGACCACCACGTCCACCGTGCGTACCGACCAGCTGATCCAGCGCGACGTCCTCGCCGAACTGGACTGGGACGCGCAGACCCGGGCCACCGACGTCGGCGTGACGGTCGCCGACGGCGTCGTCACGCTCACCGGGCGGGTGGACAGCTACGCGCGGCGGTGGGCCGTCGAGCGCTGCGCCCACCGGGTACGCGGGGTGCGCGCGGTCGCCAGCGACCTGGAGGTCGACCTGACCGCCACGGACCGGCGTACCGACGCCGACATCGCGATCGCGGCCGGCCGGGCGCTGGAGTGGGACAGCTTCGTGCCGGCCGAACGGCTGGACGTGACGGTCGCCGACGGCTGGGTCATGCTCCGGGGCGAGGTCGAGTTCGGCTTCCAGCGCCGTACCGCCGAGCGTGAGCTGCGCCGGCTGCGCGGCGTACGCGGGGTGACGAACCTGATCGAGGTACGGCCCCCGGCCCCGCCCAGCGACGAGCAGCAGCGCCTCGACCTGCGCCGCCTGCTGCTGCGGCGGACCGGCACCGAGCGCATCGACGCCCGGGTCGACGGCGACACTGTGGTGCTCGACGGCGTCGTGGGCGCCTGGTGGCAGCGCGAGGAGGCGGAACGGGCCGCGTGGGCCCTACCGGGCGTACGTGAGGTGCACGTCGGGATCGTGGTGTCCGGCTGAGCCGACGGCGTGTCGTTTACCGCGGGCCGGGCCGGGAACCCGCGACCCAGCGGGTACGCCGGGGACCGAGCGGGGAGGACTCGTGGCCGTGAACCAGCAGTCCTCGGAGCGCTGGCGGGCCGGGCCGCTGCGGATCGCGATGGTGGTGCCGCCCTGGCTGTCGGTGCCGCCGCCCGGTTACGGCGGGCTGGAGACGCTGGTCGCGGGACTGGTCGACGCGCTCGTCGAGCGGGGGCACGCGGTGACGCTGTTCGGGGCGGGGACCGGGCACGGCACCTCGGCCGACTTCGTCTCCACCTGCGACGAGCTGCAGTACGAGCGGATGGGCGAGTCGCTGCCCGAGCTGGCGCACCTGGCCCACGTCGACCGCCTGATCGGCCCGGCGGACTTCGATCTGGTGCACGACCACAGCACGATCGGCCCGCTGGTGGCCGGACGCCGCCGGGTGCCCACTGTCGCGACCGTGCACGGCAACCCGGTGGGCGAGTACGGCACCGTGCTCGGCAACACCGACCGGGGGGTGGGCCTGGTCGCGATCTCGCACGCGCAGCGCCGGGCGAATCCGGGGCTGCCCTGGGCCGGCACGGTGCACAACGCGATGCCGCTGCGGGACGTCCCGCGCAAGCGGGCGCCCGGGACGGGTCCGGTGCTCTGGCTGGCCCGGTTCAGCCCGGACAAGGGCCCGGACGTGGCGATCGCGGCGTGCCGGGCGGCCGGGCTGCCGCTCACGCTGGCCGGCAAGTGCAACGAGCCGGCCGAGCGCCGCTACCTGGAACAGGTGGTACGGCCGCTGCTGGGCGACGACGTCACGCTCGTGCTGAACGCCGACCGCGAGGCCGCGTGGCGGCTGCTGCTGGAGGCCCGTTGCCTGATCATGCCGATCCAGTGGGCGGAGCCGTTCGGCATGGTGATGGTGGAGGCGATGGCGACCGGCACCCCGGTGGTGGCGCTGCGCCGGGGCGCGGTGCCGGAGCTGGTCCGCTCCGGGGTCACCGGGTTCGTCTGCGACGACGCCGACGAGCTGCCGGCGGCGTTGTCGGCGGCAGCCGGCCTGGATCCGGCGGACTGCGTCGCGCATGTCGCGGAGAACTTCTCGGTGGAGCGGATGGCCGCCGACTACGAGGCGGTCTACCGGGGCTTCCTGGCCGCGCGAGCGGGCGCACGGGCACCCCGGGCGGTCGCGCCCGCGGTCGCGGGCTGACCGGTCAGGTCTGCCCGGCCACGAGTTCCGCGGCGGCCGCGTCGAGTCGCCGCGCGTACCCGGGGGTGATGCTGCCCTCGCGGCGGCGTTCGTCGATCTTGTCGCGGAGCCGGTCCACGGCGGCGGTCACCTCGCCCTCACCGCTCGCGGCGACCGCGTTGCGCAGCAGGTTGCGCAGGTCCACCCCGACGTCCTCGCGGATCTGACCCTCCGCCAGCCCGGCCTCGATCAGCCCGTCGACCCGTTCGGCGGCGTCGGGCTGGCCGGTCGCGGGCGGACGGTTGCCGCCGGTGGCGGGCGCGCTCGACGGTGTGGCCGGCGCCGTGACGACCGGCGGCTCCGGCGCGGGCGCGACGGTGGACGGCGGCTGGACCGGCCCGGCGGTCGGCAGCACCCGGGGGTCCTCCGGCCGGTCCGGTGTCAGCGTGGGCACGAGCAGCGCGGCGGCGGCGACCACCGCCACGCCGGCCGCCGCGAGCGCGAGGACGCGCCGCCGGCTCGGCGCGGCGGCCGGGTTGCCCGGCGGGACCGGGTCCGCGGCCGGCCCGGGCGGCGGGGGAGCAGACGACGGCGGCAGCGCGGGCAGCGTCATGGTGGGCGCCAGCATGGTGGCGGCCTGCGGGTCGGCGGGCAGCATCTGGTCGCGCAGCACGGCCGCCACCCGGTGCGCGGTGGGCCGCTGTCGCGGGTCGCGGGCCAGGCAGCGCAGGCAGATCTCCGCGACCGGTCCCGGCAGCCCCGGTACGCCGTCGAGGCTGGGCTCCGGGCTCTCCGCGAGCGCGGCGCTCAACTCCTCCCAGGTCTCCGCCGGGTACGGCGGGTGCCCGGTCAGCGTCTCGAACAGCAGCACGCCGAGCGAGTAGACGTCGGTGGCCGGCTGGGCCGGCGCCCCGTCCAGCCGTTCCGGCGCCACGTACGCGGGGGTGCCGAACGTGCCGCCGTCCTCGTCGTCGTCCGGCGTCCCGACCCGGGTGGCGATGCCGAAGTCGAGCACCTTCGCCCCGGTGCCGGTCATCATCACGTTGGCCGGGGTCACGTCCCGGTGCACGATGCCGAGCCGGTGCGCGGCGGCGAGCGCCTCGGCCACCTGCGCGCCGGTCTCCACCGCCTCCGGCCAGGGCAGCGGCCCTTCGGTGAGCCGGTGTTCCAGCTCCTCACCGGCGAGCAGCTCCATCACCACGAACGAGGTGATCGAGCCGTCCGGCGCCACCGTCTCGCCGTAGTCGTGCACGGCCGTGACATGTGGATGGTCGAGCTGGGCGGCCGAGCGGGCCTCCTCGCGCACCATGTCGCGGAACCGGGCGTCGGCGGCGAGCGAGGGCGCGAGCACCTTGACCGCCACCACCCGGTCGAGCACCTCGTCGCGGGCCCGCCAGATCACCGACATGCCACCGGCGCCGATCCGGTCGATGAGCCGGTACCGACGGGCCAGCAGGCGGCCGGCCTGGAGTGTCGCCATCAGCTCGCACCTGCCTGGGCTCGGGAGCGCTATCAGGTTGCGTGAATGTGTCTTACCTGTCAACAGTCCGCGCGGCGCCGATCGCGCGGCGCGCATCCGTGATGGCTCCCGGTCACCGCCGGGACCAGCGGGGACGGTCCGCCCGGCCGGCTGTGGGCCGCGTGCCAGGATGAACGTCATGGCAGCAGGTCCGGTGGCGTTCGTGCTCGGCGGCGGGGGAGTGCTCGGCGCGGTCGAGGTGGGGATGCTGCGCGCCCTGTTCCGCGCCCGGATCAAACCCGACCTGGTGCTGGGCAC
Source organism: Micromonospora sp. II (assembly GCF_001709195.1). Lineage (NCBI taxonomy): Bacteria > Bacillati > Actinomycetota > Actinomycetes > Micromonosporales > Micromonosporaceae > Micromonospora > Micromonospora sp. II. Next base: position 128,393 of record NZ_LYXF01000005.1, read on the forward strand.
CTCGATCGGCGCGGTCAACGGCGCCCTGGTCGCCGCCGACCCGACCGAGGCGGTCACCGACCGGCTGGTCCGGCTCTGGGCGTCGCCCGAGGCCAGCGAGGTGTACGGCGACTCGGTCGCCCGCCAGCTGCGCCGGTTCGCCGCCCGTACCCACCTGCACTCGCCCCGGCCGCTGTACCGCCTGCTGGAGAGCACGCTGGGCGAGGACACCACCTTCGCCGACCTGGCCGTGCCGTTCCGCTGCTGCGCCGCGAACATCGAGCGCGCCGCCGAGCACTGGTTCCACAGCGGGCCGCTGGTGCCGGCCGTGCTCGCCTCCGCCTCGGTGCCCGGGCTGCTGCCCCCGACCCAGATCGACGGCCAGCACTACATCGACGGCGGCGTGGTCAACTCGATCCCGGTCGGCGAGGCGGTGCTGCTCGGCGCGAAGCAGATCTTCGTGCTCCAGGTGGGCCGGATAGAGCGTGAGCTGAGCCCGCCGCGCCGCCCCTGGGAGATCGCCCAGGTGGCGTTCGAGATCGCCCGCCGGCACCGGTTCGCGCGGGAGATGGCGGCGCTGCCCGAGGACGTGGAGGTGCACGTGCTGCCCACCGGYGGGCTGGAGCCGCGCGACGACAGCCCGTGGGCGTACCGGGACACCGCGGCGGTGGGCCGGCGGATCAGTCGCGCGTACACTGCCTCCCGCCGATACCTGGACACCGCGCTGGAGCGCTGATGCCGTTGCCGCCCCGCTGGCTCCGCCGGCTGGTGCTCGCGCCCGGAGTGGTGCTGCTCGCCTTCTTCGTGGTGACCACGCTGCCGGCCTGGGCGCTGCTCGCGCTCGCCGCGTCGCCGCTGGTGCCGGGACGGCTGCGCCCGCTGCGGCTGCTCTGGTTCGGCACCGTCTACCTGGTCTGGGACGCCGCCGCGCTGCTGGCCCTCTTCCTGCTCTGGCTGGCCTCCGGCTTCGGCGTCTACAAGCGTGCGCCGGCCTTCCAGCGGGCCCACTACGTGCTCGCCGGATGGTTCCTGCGGGTGATGTTCTGGCAGGCCCGGTGGACGCTGCGGCTGAGCATCGACGTGGTCGGCACCGACCCGGACACCGCCCTGCCCGGCCGCCCCGAGCTGGTGGTCTGCCGGCACGCCGGGCCCGGCGACTCGTTCATCCTGATCCACGCGCTGGTGAACTGGTTCAACCGGGAACCCCGGATCGTGCTCAAGGAGACGCTCCAGTGGGATCCGGCCATCGACGTGCTGCTCAACCGGCTGCCCAACCGGTTCATCGCGGCCGGGCCGGACGGGCGCGACTCGGTGGTGCGGCAGATCGGGCACCTGGCCACCGGCCTGGACGACGACGACGCCTTCGTGATCTTCCCGGAGGGGGGCAACTTCACCCCGTCCCGGCGGCTGCGCGCGATCGACCGGCTCCGCGGGCTCGGGCTGGAGCGGATGGCGCGCCGCGCCGAGCGGATGCGGCACGTACTCGCCCCGCAGCCCGGCGGGCTGCTCGCCGCGCTCGACGCCGCGCCGGACGCCGGAGTGATCTTCGTGGCGCACACCGGCCTGGACCAGATGCTCACCGTCGCCGACGTGTGGCGCGAACTGCCGATGGACAAGCGGATCGTGATGCGGTTCTGGTCGGTGCCGCCGGAGGAGATCCCGGCCGGCGAGCAGGAACGCATCGACTGGCTGTTCGACTGGTGGGCCCGCATCGACAGGTGGATCGCGGACAACCGCAACGGCACCGTCGACGCCTGATCCGATTCCCCGCGCCTGTTCGGCGCGCCCGTCGCGCGCCGCGTAAGGTGCGCTGGTGGAGCAGATCTGCGTGGTGACGACTGTGGTGGACGCCCGCGGGGTCGCGGACGTGCTGGCGGCCGCGGCGGTCGCCGGCCGGCTGGCGGCGTGCGCCCAGGTCGGCGGCCCGGTGGACAGCACCTACTGGTGGCAGTCGGCGATCCAGACCACCGCCGAGTGGCAGGTGCGGTTCAAGACCGCGCCGGACCGGGTGGACGCGCTGGTYGACCAGCTCCGCGCCAACCACCCGTACGAGGTGCCGGAGATCCTGGTCAGCCGGGAGGACAGCGGCAACCCCGGTTACACCGCCTGGGTGCGCGAGCAGACCCGGCCCTAGGTACTCCTACTCTGTCCGCCCGCCCCGCCGCCCGCGAAGCTGGCCGGGTGGAGAACACCGGCTACCCCTGCCCCGGTTGCGGCGCCCCGGCCGACCTCGTCGCCGGATGCCGCGGCTGCGGCCGTCCGCCCTACCCGCCCGCCGCCGAGGTGATCCGGCTGGACCGGGAGATCACCGAGCTGGCGCCGCGCGTCGAGGCGGCCCGGCTCGCGTACCACGATCTGTCCGGCCGCCTGTCCACGGCCCGGCAGCGGCGGTCGGCGCTGGCCGCCCGGATCCGTCAGGAGATCCCCGTGCCGGGCGCCGCCGGTCCCGCGCCGCTCCCGGCGCCGCCGCCGCGTCAAATCCCGCAGGCCCCCGCCCCGGTACGCCCCGGCGGCGCGGAAACCTCCGCCCGGGCGGTGCAGGGGCTGCTGTTCGTCCTGGGTGGACTGCTGCTCGGCACCGCCGCCGTGGTGTTCACCGCTGTCGCCTGGGCCACGTTCGGGGTGACCGGCCGGGCGCTGGTCCTGCTGGCGGTCACCGCGCTTGCTCTGGCCGCGCCGCTCGTCGCCCGGGCGCGCGGGCTGCGCGGCACCGCCGAGACGCTCGCCTCGGTGGCGTTGCTGCTGGTGGTCCTGGACGGGTACGCCGCCTGGTCGGTGGACCTGTTCGGGGTGACCGGCCTGCCCGGCAGCCGGTACGCGGCGCTGGTCGCTGCCGTCAGTACCGCGGTGGCGGCCGGATACGCGCTGGTCAGCCGGCTCACCGCACCCTGGTTCGCGGCGTGGCTGCTGGCGCAGCCGGTGCTGCCCCTGGCCGTGGCCGCGTTCCGGCCCACCGCCGCCGGCTGGGCGCTGGTGCTGACCGCCGTGGCGCTCGGCGACCTCGCGGTGGTGGTGGCGCTGCGCCGCCGTACCTCCGGCGACAGCGCCGCGTCGGCGGCCGGGCTGGTGCTGGGCTGGACCGGGCACGGCGTGGCGCTGGTCCTGGCGGCCGGCTGCGCGCTGGTGCCGCTGGCGGTCGGCCACGCGGCGGGCACGCCGCTGCTGGCCGGTGGCCCGCTGCTGCTGGTGGCGCTGGCAGCGGTCGCCGGCGCGGTCGCGGCCGCCGGCCGGTTCTGGCGCGCGACCACCACCGGACTGCTGGCGCCGGTGCTCGCGGGCGCGTTGATCCGGCCGGTCGCCGAGCTGCGTTCCGGGCTGCTGCTGATCGCCGCCGGCCTCGTGGTGGCGGCGCTCGCCGGTGCGGTCCGGGCGCTGCCCGCGCCGGTGCGGACCGGTCCGCTCGTGGGCGTGCTCGCGGTGGCCGCCGCGCTGGGCCAGGTCACTGTCGTGCTCACCGGCGTGGTCGGCGCGGCGACCGCGAGCGCCTCGTTCCCGGCCTGGCAGGGCGGGCGGGACGTGCCGGTCCCGTCCTGGGGCTGGCAACTCCCGGCGGCCCTGCTGCTGACCGCCGGCGCGGTCGCGCTGCTGACGCCCCGGGCCGGCCGGCCGCTGGTCGGTGTGATCGCCGCCGGGCTGGTCGCGCTCGCCGCGCCGGCCGTGACGGCCGTGCCGTGGCCGCTGGTGCTGGTGGTGGACCTCGGGGCGGCCGCCGCGCTGCTGCTGGCGGCGGTGGCCAGGCCGCGCCCGGGCCGGGTGGTCGTCCCGGTCGCCGCGTCGGCCGCCGCGGTGCTGTTCGGGCACGCGCTGCTGGTCGGCGTCGCCGCGCCCGGCGGGGCGGTGGCGGTGCTCGCCGTGACGGCGCTGCTCGGCGTGACGGTGGCCGGGCTGGGCCGGCGCGGGCTGGGCGCGCAGCCGGTCGTCGGCGGCGTCGCGCTCGCGGTGGCGCTGGTCGCCGTACCGGCGGCGGTGGCCGTCGCGCTGTTCGGCCTCGGCGCGCCGCCGTGGTGGCAACTGCGGGGTGCTGCCGCCGCCGTCGTGGTGCCGGTGGTCGTCGCCCTCGCCGTCCGTCGCCTGTGGACCGACCTGAGCGGGTACGCCTCGACCGGGCTCGCCGTGGCGCTCGCCGGGACCGGCCTGGTGCCGCTCGTCGCGCCGGGCGGGGAACCGGTGGCGCTCTACGCGGCGGCGGGGGTCCTGCTGGCGCTCGCCGCCGGGGGTGGCTCCCGGCCGGCGGCCGCCCCGCGCGCGGTCGGCGCCGCGCTGGCCGTGGTGGCGTTGCTGGCCACGGCGCGGACCGTGCTGCTGGTGCTCGCGAGCCTGCCGGTGCGGCCCGGGTCCGGGGTGCCCGCCGCCGCGGCGGCTTCCGCCGGGACCGCCCGCGCCGGGCTGGTGCTGCTGCTCCTGGGCGTCGCCGCCGGGGCGTACGCCGCGACGGGTCGCCGCGTCGCGTGGTGGGTCGCCGGGGCGCCGTTCGGCGCGGTGGCGCTGCCGGTGCTGGCCGAGGCGGCCGGCGCGCCCTGGCCGGTGGTGCCGGCGACGGCGTTCGGGATCGGGCTGGCCGCGTTGCTGACCGCCGCGCTGACCGGGGCGTACCGGGCGGTGCTCGTGCCGCTGGCCGTGGTGCTGGCCGTACCCGGGTTCGGTGGTCTGCTCGCCACCCGGGCCGGGACGCTCGCCGCGCTCGGTGTGCTGGTGGTGGCCGGGGCGGTGACCGGGGTGGCCGGACGGCCGGCGGTGGTCCGGATCGTGGGGTGGCTGGGCGCCGTCGCGGCGGCCACCGGGTTCGCCCTCGTCGCGTCGCTGACGGCCGGGCAGTCGCTGCGTACCGGGGCGTTCGCGGTCCTGGCCGTCGCGGCCGTGACGCTGCACGCGGCGCCGCTGCTGCGCGTGGTCCGGTCCGGCGGTCCGGGCGGCGTCGGGCGGGCCGGCACGTGGGCGCTGGAGGCGGCGGCGCAGGCGGTGGCGCTGCTCGCGCTGCTGCTCACCGGCGGCTCGTTGCGGCACGCGGCGGCGGTCTGCGTGCTGTGGGGCGTGGCCGTCGCGGTCCGGGTGCTGCGCCGGAGCGAGTCGCCGGGCGGGCGTCGCGTGCTGGCCGCGGTGGCCGCCGGCAGCGAACTGGTCGGTGGGTGGCTGGTGCTGGCCGCGCGCGGGGTGGTCGTGCTGGAGGCGTACACGCTGCCGGCGGCGGCGCTCGCCCTGGGCGCCGGGCTGCTGGCGCTGCGACGCCGGCCCGGGCTGACCAGCTGGCTGACGTTCGGTCCGGCGCTCGGCGCGGCGTTCCTGCCGAGCCTCGTGTCGGTGCTCGTCTCCGGTGAGCCGCAGCCGTGGCGGCGGCTCGCGCTCGGCGCGGCGGCGGTGGCGGTGGTGCTGGGCGGGGCGGCCCGGCGCTGGCAGGCGCCGGTGGTGCTGGGCGCGGCCACGCTGGTGCCGCTGGCGCTGCACGAGCTGGCCCGGGGCTGGGACCTGCTGCCCCGCTGGCTCTTCCTGGGCGTGGGCGGGCTGCTGCTGATCGGGCTGGCCGCCACCTACGAGCGGCGCCGGCGTGATCTGGTCCGGCTGCGCGAGGCCGTGGCCCGGCTCGGCTGACCCGAGCGGCGAGCCCTCTCACCGACTGTGGTGAGAGGGCTTCGCTGCGCCGGTGCGCCTCACCTGATCGGCGAGCCGCCGTCGACCGGGATGGTGTGGCCGTGGATGAACGACGCGTCGTCGCTGGCGAGGAAGCAGACCGCGCGGGCGATCTCGTGCGGTTCGCCGTACCGGCCGGCGGGCGCCTGCATGGTCAGGTCGTAGAACGGGAAGTCGCTGGTGATCTCCGCGCCCTCGAAGGCGGCGGTCTTGATCACGCCGGGGCCGATGCCCACAGCGCGGATGCCCTGGTGGCCGTAGTCGTAGGCGATCTGCTTGGTGAGCCCGATGACGCCGTGCTTGGCGGTGGTGTACTCCGCGCCGACCTCGCTGGCGACCAGGCCGGACGCCGACGACACGTTGATCACGACACCCTTGCCGCGCTCCAGCATGTGCGGCAACGTGGCCTTTGTGGCGAGGAAGACGCCCTTCAGGTCGACCTCCATGACGCGGTCCCACTGCTTGTTCTCGATCTCCAGCAGTGGCACGTACGCGCCGAACACGCCGGCGTTGTTCACCAGCACGTCGATGCGCCCGTACGCGTCGAGCGCGGCGCTCACCATGGCGCGTACCGAGTCTTCGTCGGTGACGTCGGCCGCCACCGCCACCGCGTCGCCGCCGGCTTCCTTGACGCRGGTGACAGTCGCCTCGGCGCGTTCCAGGGAGAGGTCGGAGACGACGACCTTCGCGCCTTCGGCGGCCAGCTCGACGCACATGGACATGCCGAGTCCGGAGCCGACCTGGTCGGGGCTGAAGCCGCCGCCCGTCACGAGCACCACCTTGTCTGTCAATCCACGCACCGCGATGTCTCCCGTCTGTCGATGACCGTGCGTCCGGCACGGCTGACCGTTCGGATGAACGGCACTCATCTTTACGTACAGATTAGCTGGTCAGAGGGGGTGCGCCCACCGATGCGTGGGCTCGCTGTGGTGTGACGAAGATCGTTTGCCCGGGTCCGGCCCGGCGGGGTAGGGACAGCACCACCCCCGAGCCGGGGGTCTGCGGGATTACCCACGGCGACGATCGTCGCCAGAATTGGTGACGGAGAGTCGCGTACGAGAGCGTGGCTCGCGCATCGGGGGGCGACATGACTTCTTCCACGTCGACGGAACCCGCGGCACGGCGGGGCAGCGACTACGCGCGGCTGTCCCGCCGCATCGCCGAGGCGGGACTGTTCGAGCGGCGGCCCGGCCGGTACGCGCTGCGGATCGCGCTCACGCTCGGCGCGTTCCTGGCCGGCTGGGCCGTGGTGGCACTCGTCGGTGACTCGTGGTGGCAGGTGCCGCTGGCAGTGGTGATGGCGGTGGCCACCACGCAGGTGGCGTTCCTCGGCCACGACGCCGGGCACCGGCAGATGTTCCGGCGGCGCGGGCCCAGCGAGGCGGCCGGGCTGGTCGCCGGCAACCTCGCCGTCGGGCTCAGCTACGGCTGGTGGGTCGACAAGCACAACCGCCACCACGCCAACCCGAACCACGCCGACGAGGACCCGGACGTCGGCGCGGGCGCGCTGGTGTGGACGTACGAGCAGGCGAGCGCCACGCGCGGCCTGAGCCGGTGGATGGCCCGCCGCCAGGCGTGGCTGTTCTTCCCGCTGCTGCTGCTCGAAGGGCTGGCGCTGCACGTGGCGAGCGTGCGGGCGCTCGTCGGCCGCGAGCCGGACGGGCGGTGGCGGGTGCCGATGCGGCATCGGGCGGTGGAAGGACTGCTGCTCGCCGCGCACGCCGCCGGTTACCTCGGTCTGCTGTTCGCGGTGATGTCCCCGGCGAAGGCGCTGGTGTTCGCGGCCGTGCACCAGGGGCTGTGGGGCCTCTACATGGGCTGCTCGTTCGCCCCGAACCACAAGGGCATGCCGATGCCCACCGCCTCCGACGACCTGGACTACCTGCGTAAGCAGGTGCTCACGTCACGCAACGTACGCGGCGGCCGGCTCGTCGACCTGGCGCTCGGCGGGCTCAACTACCAGATCGAGCACCACCTGTTCCCGAACATGCCCCGCGCCAACCTGCGCCGGGCCCGGCCGCTGGTCATGGCGTACTGCGCCGAGCAGGGCGTCCCGTACGCGGAGACCGGGCTGATCGAGTCGTACCGGCAGGCGCTGGCGCACCTGCACGACGTGGGCCGCCCGCTGCGCGCGGGCTGACCCGGCCGGCTGCCGGTAGGGTCGTCGCTTGGTGGAGGGCGCGCCACGGTGGTGGCGCGCGGCACGGCGGGGCGTACCACCCCGGCCGCGTCACGGGACGACATCGTGCGGAGCTGCGGCATGAGATTCGAGATCAGCAAGGTGCTCGACGCCATCGAGGGACGGGTCTGCACCGATCCGTCGCTGGCCCGGGCCGTGGTCGACCTGGCCGAGGTCATCCGCTGGCAGAACCTGGACGGCGGTCGGCCGGCCAGCCTGCTGCGCCTCGGCATGGTCATCGACGCGCTGTCCCGGCAGATCGGTGAGGACAGCGTCCCGGTCTACGCGATCGTGCACCGGGCGCTGCTGTCCGACGCCGACCTGACCTCCAACGAGCGGATGGTGGTCCGCCGCTGGGCCGACGACGGCCTGGTGGAGGTGCTCGACCAGCCCGGTGACCGGATGCTGGAGGTGGCCGACCTGCTCGGCCTGCCGGTGCTCACCCGGGCCCGGCTGGACGGGCTGGTGGGCCGGTACCCGTGGCTCGGGCAGGCCGGGCGCGTGCTCGCCCCGGTGCCCGGCGCCGGTGGGCCGGTGTTCATCGCGCACGTCGGCGGCGGCCAGGACCCGGCCACCGGCAGCCGCTCACCGGCCGGCGTCAAGTTGCTCTCCCGGCAGTGGCGCTGCCCCGAACCGGGCTGCGCGCTGTTCGGCGGCGGCGGGGGCGGCGGCGCGTTCGCCGACCTGGCCGCCGTGGACCGGGCGCCGGCCGAGCAGCCGCCGCCCACGCTGCGCACCGGCGCCCCGACCTGCCCCCGGCACGGCGCGCGGCTCTCCGACGCCGGTCCGCGCCCGCGTACCGAGGTGCTCGCGGTGCGCATCGGCGGGCTGGTGCGCAAGCGGTTCGCGCTCACCGAGACCGAGCCGGTGCAGGTCGGCCGGGCGCCGGAGGGGCCGGGCGCGGTGACGCTGGGCCAGTGGCTCAACGACGAGGCCCGGCGCTGGATCAGCCGCAGCCACATCCGGCTGGAGCTGCGCGTGGGCGAGGTGGTGGTCACCGACACCAGCACCAACGGCTCCGGCGTACGCCCGGGTGGCTCGATGGCGGAGAACGAGCGGATCGCGCTGGCGCCGCAGCAGTCCCGGGTGCTCGCCGAGGGGGACCTGATCGAGCTGTACCCGGGCGTGCAGGTGGGCCGCGCCGCCAAGATGAGCAGCGACGCCACGTACACCCCGAACTCGGTGATGGCCGAGGCGCCGACGATGGCGATGCGGCTGCCACGTCAGTGACCCGCACGCGAAGGCGCCGGGACCGTCGTGGTCCCGGCGCCTTCGCGCGTACGGCCTCAGCCGGCCAGCACGGCGGCGAGCTGCGCCACCGCGTGGTCGATCTCCTCTTCGGTGATCACCAGCGGCGGGGCGAGCCGGATGGTCGAACCGTGCGTGTCCTTGGCGAGCACACCCCGCTCCATCAGCAGCTCGCACGCCTGCCGGCCGGTCATCAGCGCCGGGTCGATGTCCAGTCCGGCCCACAGGCCGCGACCGCGTACCGCCACCAGGCCCTTGCCGATCAGGCCGCGCAGGCCGGCGTGCAGCCGCTCGCCCAGCTCGGCCGAGCGGCGCTGGAACTCGCCGGTCGCCAGCAGCCGGACCACCTCGGTCGCGACCGCGCAGGCAAGCGGGTTGCCGCCGAACGTCGAGCCGTGCTGGCCTGGCTGGAGCACGCCCAGCACGTCGCGGTTCGCGGCCACCGCCGACACCGGCACGATGCCGCCGCCGAGCGCCTTGCCGAGCAGGTACATGTCCGGCTCGACGCCCTCGTGCTCGCAGGCGAACGTCGCGCCGGTACGCCCCAGGCCCGACTGGATCTCGTCGGCGACGAACAGCACGTTGCGCTCGGTGCAGACCCGGCGCACACCCGGCAGGTAACCCTCCGGCGGCACCACGACGCCCTGCTCACCCTGGATCGGCTCCAGCAGCACGGCCACCGTGTTCTCGTCGATCGCCTCGGTCAACGCGGCCAGGTCGCCGTAGGGGACCACGGTGAAACCCGGGGTGTACGGCCCGAAGTCGGCGCGCGCGTCGGAGTCGGTGGAGAAGCTGACGATGGTGGTCGTACGGCCGTGGAAGTTGCCCTCCGCCACCACGATGTTGGCCTGGCCCGGCGTGACGCCCTTGACCTGGTAGCCCCACTTGCGGGCCACCTTGATGCCGGTCTCCACCGCCTCGGCGCCGGTGTTCATCGGCAGCACCAGGTCCTTGCCGCAGAGCGCGGCCAGCTCGCGGCAGAAGTCGGCGAACTGGTCGTGGATGAACGCGCGGCTGGTCAGCGTGAGCCGGTCGAGCTGCGCGTGCGCGGCCTCGATCAGCTTCGGGTGCCGGTGGCCGAAGTTCAGCGCCGAGTATCCCGCCAGGCAGTCCAGGTAGCGGCGGCCGTCCACGTCGGTCAGCCAGGCGCCCTCGGCCGACGAGATCACCACGGGCAGCGGGTGGTAGTTGTGCGCCGTGTGACGCTCCGCGTCCCGGACCGCGGACGGAGTCCGCAGCATGTCGTCGATGATCACTTGCTCGCCTTTCCCTGACGGAGTCGCAACGTGCAGCACTTCGGTCCGCCGCCGGCCTTGCGCAGCTCGGACAGGTCGATCCCGATGGTCTCGTAGCCCCGGTCGCGCAGCTTCGCGGCCAGGTCGGTGGCCTGCGCGGGCAGCACCACGTGCCGGCCGTCGCTGACCGCGTTCAGGCCCAACACCTCGGCGTCGGCCATGGTGGCGTGGATCGCGTCCGGGAACAGCCGGCGCAGCACCGCCCGGCTGCCGGGGGAGAACGCCTCCGGCAGGTACGCCACGGTGCGCTCGTCGAGCACGGTGAGCGCGGTGTCCAGGTGGTAGAAGCGGGGATCCACCAGCTGCATGGTGACCACCGGGTAGCCGAAGACCTCCTGGAGCTGCGCGTGCGAGGCGTGCGCGGTGCGGAACCCGGTGCCGGCGAGCAGGTGGTCACCGGCCAGCAGGATGTCGCCCTCGCCCTCGTTGACGTGCTTCGGGTCGTGCATCTCGAAGCCGGCGGCCTCGAACCAGGCCCGGTACGCGGGCGCCTCGTCGGCGCGCTGCGGGTCGCGGAACTGCACCGCCATGGCCTTGCCGTCGATCACGGTGCCGCCGTTCGCGGCGAAGACCATGTCCGGCAGGCCGGCGACCGGCTCGATCAGGTCGACCTCGTGGCCCAGGTCGAGGTACGTGCGCCGAAGCTGCTCCCACTGCCGGATCGCCAGGTCGGCGTCGACCGGGGCGGTCGGGTCCATCCACGGGTTGATCGCGTAGTCGACGGCGAAGTACGTCGGCCGGCACATCAGAAAGCGCTGGCGGATGGCGTCCATCGTCATGTCGTGCTCCCAGGGTCGGGCGCGCCCGGCCACCGTCGGCCCACGGGCTGGCGCCGTGGTCCAACGTTATGCGGCCCGGGTAGACGACATCCACCGCGAGAAGTTGCGTTGAGCAGCGAATCGTTGCGTTGAACCAGTGGGTGGCGAGCGATCGTTGCGTCGACGCCGGACACACTTCGGGGGCGGCGAACCGCCGCCCCCGAAAGAGGTGTTGCCCGGCCGGTGAACCACCGGAGCTGATCAGGCTGCCGACGCCCTGCGTCGGCGATCGGGACAGTGCCCGTCAGAACCAGTTGGCAAACTGTGAGTCGAGCCACTCGCGGAAGCGGCCCACCCAGTCGCCGTCGGTGGTCGGCCAGTCGAACTGGCCGGTCATCGCCACGATGCCGAGCACCACCGCGGCCAGGCCGACGGCGATGCCGATCAGCGCGTCGGTCTTGCCCGCCACGTGCCGGCGACGGGTCGCGATCAGGCCCAGCACGGCCAGCACCGCGCCGGCCGCGCCGACGCCGATGCCGTACCCGGCGAGCGTGCCGGAGAGCACGAACAGCGCCCCGACCACGGAGACGATCAGGCCGAGCGTGGCGAGCAGGCTGGCCCGGGGACGCTTCGTGGTGTACGGCTCCGGCCGGTCCACCCGGCCGTCGCCGTCGGTGTCCGTACCGTCGGGGCGGCCGTCCCGGTCGAGGTCGGCGCGGCCGTCGCGGTCCAGGTCGGTGGTGCGCTCGGCGACGGGCGCCGCGCCGGCGGTCCGCGCGTCGGTCACCGGAACGGTCCGCGTGTCGGCGTCGACCCGGCGGCCGGTGACCGCACGCGCCGCCGCGCCCCGGTCCGCGGCCCGCCGCCGTGCCTCCGCCTCCCGCTCGTCGTCGGCCGCCACGGCCCGGCGGCCGGTCGTCGTGGTCGCCGTCCGGCCGTCGGTGGTGGCGTCGAGGTCGCGTGCGTCCCGGTCGGTCGCCGCGTCCCGGGCGCGCTCGTCGTCGGTGGCGGTGGCGGCGCTGCGGTACGTGGTCCGCTCCTCGTCGCGGTCGGTGACCACCGGCCGGTCGGCCGGCTGCTCGGCGGTCCGGTCGCGTTCGTCGACGACACCGTCGCCGTTGGTATCGGTACTGGTCGCCGGAGCGTTCCGGCGGGACAGGATCTTCACTGTGGCACCTCCTGATCCAGGCGCGGAGGCCGCGCATGACATGCAGGAAGTACCCAGGGGTGCCGAAATCGACACCCCTGGGCTCGCTCCGCACGCTCAGGCGTGCCGTCCGGTCACGCCACCGTGCGTGACCACTGCTGGTTGGTGCCCGAACCGCAGGTGTACTGCTGGACGTCCGCGCCGTCGCCGGTGCCGGCGTTGACGACGTCCAGGCACTTGCCGCTGTGCCGGGCCCGCAACTGGAACCAGCCGTCGCGCGCGGCCCACTGCCACTGCTGGTTGGCGCCGCTGCCGCAGGTGTACTGGATGATGTTGGCGCCGTCGGCGGTGCTCGCGCTGGCGACGTCGAGACACTTGCCGCTCGCGGCGTTGACGAGGCGGAACCATCCGCCGCCGGCGTCCTGGAACTCCCACCTCTGGTTCCCGCCGCCGTTCCAGCTCCACTGCTTGACCTCGGCGTTGTTCGCCGTGGAGCCGTTGATCACGTCCAGCACCCGGCCGCTGTGCCGGGCGGTGACGCGGTAGTACGCGGGCGAGTTGCCGGTGACGGTGCCCGCCGCCGCGTCGATGGTGACCGACGGGTACCAGGTCAGGCTCATGCTGGTGGCGGTCGGAAAGGCGATCGGCAGCCACACGTACTGGGAGTCGTTGGCCGGGCCGCCCCACGCTCCGGCCCACCTGTCACCCAGATAGAGGTAGCTGGTGCCGGACGTGCCCTGGATCGGCAACACGAACGCCGGCTGCGAGTTGAACGTGGTGCCGTTGCCCACGTCGGTCCAGCCGCTCCACGGTCCCGAGATGCTCGGCGCGGTGGCGTACCGGGCCTGGTTCGGGCTCCACCCCGTCGCCCCCGACGTCAGCAGGAAGTAGGTGCTGCCCCGCTTGAACATCGCCGGCGCCTCGCGGTGCGCGCCGTCCCAGAAGTTGCCCACCAGGGTGGCCACGTTGAGGTAGTCCGACGTGAGCCGGTAGATGTTCAGGTCGTAGTTGTCGTCGGCGGCCGAGATCATGTACGCGGTGCCGTTGTCGTTGTAGAGCGTGATGTCCCGGGACATGTGCTGCCCGAGCGGCCGGAAGCTGCCGTGATAGGTGTAGTTGCCGTCCACAGTGGCCGAGGAGGCGACAGCCGCCCGGGCCTCGTTGTAGTCGGACCCGTTCTCCTTGTGCATCCACATCACGAACCGGCCGGTGGCGGCGTTGTAGATGACCTTCGGCCGTTCGATGTTGGCGACCCGCAGCTCGGCCGCCGACGACTGGGTGAGCACGTTGTTGCGGAACTCCCAGGTGCGCAGGTCCGTCGAGCGGTAGACGGAGACCGCCCGGAACGTGTTGTCCGGGTTGCGGTTCTCGCCGAACCAGTAGTAGTAGTCGCCGACCTTGAGCACGCCGCCGCCGTGGGCGTGCACCACGGCGCCGCTCGTGTCGGTGAACTGGGTGCCGTTGGTGACTGTCACCGGCGCCGCCAGCGCGCCCGCCGCCGGTCCCAGCACCGCCGCCGCGAGAGCCACCGCGAGCGCCACCACGACCGCGCCGTACCGTGTCGTCCCTCGCACGGCTGTCACCTGCCGCACTTCGGCGTGATGGTGCCGGGCGTCGCGCCGGCCGCCACGAGCAGGCCGAACGTCGTCGAGCCACCCGGCGGCAGCGTCCCGTTCCAGGAGGCGTTGCGGACCGCGACGTCCTGGCCGGTGCCCTCCGCCACCCCACCCCAGACCGACTGGATGCGCTCGTCACCCGACCAGCGCCAGGAGACGAGCCAGCCCGGTGCCGGTTCGGCGCCGTCGTTGCGCACCGTCACCGTGGCGACGAAGCCACCGCCCCAGCTGGCGTCGATCGTGGCCGTCGCGGAGCAGGTTCCCGACGTCCGGGCCGGCCCGCCGATCACGTACGGGTCCCGTGTGCCGTGGGTGTCGCCGAACCGGAACCAGTAGTCGGTGTCGGGGGCCAGGCCGGTGACTGTCACCTTTCCCTGGCGCTCCGGCCCCGTGACGGCTTCGGCCACCGGGTTGCGCCACGCGGTGGCGTCCTCGCGGCTGGTGAAGAGGCTGACGAGGAGCGGCGGGTCGTAGCCGCAGGGCGGGCTGAGCACCATCCAGTAGGTGATGGTGACGCTGGTCGCGGTGGCCCCGGTCACCTGGCCGGTGACCGGCAGCGCCGGCGGGCAGGCGAAGGTGGGCGTGGGAGTGGGCGTCGCCGTGGCGGCGGCCGTCATCGCCGTGGCGGCGGGTGACTGGTCGGCACCGGCCGAGGCGGTCAGGCCGGTCAGGGTGAGGGTGGCGGCCAGTGCCGCGCCGAGCGTACGGAGCATGTGTCTCTCCCGAGCTGGGGGCGCCGGGGGCGGTCGGCGCCGGAGTGGTGGTGGACCGCGATGTCGCCGCCGTAGCGGCACGGCGGAGCGCCGGAGACGACTGCCCGGCACCGGGGTGGCACATCACCCCGCGCTTGTCCCTCCGGCGAGATCGAGCGGCTCGCACTGGCTCCCGAGCGCTACCGCCGCCAGTCTTTCAGTCGACGAACATCGATTCAACGTCGTCCCAGGACCCGACGTCGCCGGCGGTCCGATCCGCTGGCTACGCTTGGTCGTTGTGCCAGAGGGACACACCATCCACCGCCTCGCCGCCCGGCACGCCGAGCTGTTCGCGGGCGACAAGGTGCACGCAGACAGCCCGCAGGGGCGCTTCGCCGAGGGCGCGGCCCGCCTCAGCGGCACCGTCCTGGACGGCACCGAGGCGTACGGCAAGCACCTGCTGCACCACTACGCCGGCGAGCTGACGCTGCACGTACACCTGGGTCTGTACGGGAAGTTCGCCGACGGGCCCGGGGAACCGCCGTCCCCGGTCGGGCAGGTGCGGCTGCGCCTGCACAGCGACCGGAACTGGCTGGAGCTGCGCGGCCCGACCGCCTGCGAACTGCTGACCCCGCCCGAGGTGACGGCGCTGCGCGAGCGGCTCGGGCCGGACCCGCTGCGCGCCGACGCCGACCCCGACCGGGCGTACGCGCGGATCCGCCGCAGCCCCACCCCGCTCGCCGCGCTGCTGCTGGACCAGTCGGTGGTGGCCGGCACCGGCCTGATCTTCGTGACCGAGGCGCTGTTCCGGGCCGGCCGGCCGCCGCTGCTGCCCGGCCGCGACCTGAGCGCGGCCGGCTGGGCCGAACTCTGGACTGACCTGGTGACGCTGATGACCCGCGCGGTCGAGCGGGGCCGGATCGACACGGTGCGCGACGCCGACCTGCCCGAGGTCACCGGCCGCGCGCCGCGCGTCGACCGGCACGGCGGCGAGGTGTACGTCTACCGCCGCCCCGGCGCGCCCTGCCACGTCTGCGGCACCGAGGTGAGCCGGGGCACGCTGGCCGGACGCAACCTGTACTGGTGCCCCACCTGCCAGGCGGGCTGACTCACATCTCGTCGAGCAGCCAGCGGGCCGCCTCGACGTTGCCGGGGAAGACCTGGTCGCCGCCGATGCTCCAGGCCACCGTCTGGCCGATCGCCCAGCCGCGTACCCGCTCCCGGTCCAGGCCCAGCTCGGCGCTGAGACGGTCGAGCCGGTGCCGGACCGCCGCCGGGGAGTGGCCCAGCTCGGCGCCGCGCACCAGCGGCACCACCGCGAACTCCCGCTCGCCGACCAGCGGCTTCGGGTCGATCACCAGCCACGGTTCGCGTCCCGCCGCCAGGATGTTGCCGGCGTGCAGGTCCTGGTTGACCAGCACCTGCTGACCCTGGCTCGGCGCCAGGTCGGCGAGCAGCCCGAGCGCGGCGTCCAGCAGCCGCCGCTCGTACGGGCGGTTGGCCCGCTGCCAGTTGCCCGGCATCCGCTCCGCCCAGCCGGCCGCCTCCTCGGCGAGCGGAGTGAACGGCGGTCCGGCCGGCACCCCGAGGCGGGGCAGCAGCTCGACCGCCACGTCCAGCGCGGCGTCGGGCGGCAGGCCGTACAGCGGGGTGCCGGGGTCACAGCGCTCGACGAGCAGCGCGCGCCGGCCCGGATCGTGGGCGAGCAGCCGGATCGCGCCCCGGCCGTCCCAGTGCGCCAACGCGGTGGCCTCGTGACGGCTGTCGTCGTCCGGATACTGCAGCTTCAGCACCGCCCGCGTCCCGTCGGGCAGCGTCGCGGGCAGCGCCAGCGACGCGAACGCGTACCCGAACGGCGGCCCGACCGTCAGCTCCCACCGTGCGACGCACGCGGCGAGCCGGTCCGGCAGCTCCGCGAGCCAGGCCCGCCCGGCCTCCGTCCGCTCGACCCAGCGCAGGCTCTCAGGAATGTCACACCGCATCCGGTCATCCTGGCCGAGCGAGGCGACCGGCCGTGCACCGCGGCGTCCTCGACGCGCACGCCGACGAAGTGACGCTCATGGCCGTCCCGGCCCTCGCCGAGCGGCCTGACGAAGACGAGATGGATCAACCGGACGGTGCTCATCTGCCCGAGATCACCGCCGACGCCGGTCCCACCCTTGACGCATGCACGCCTCCCACCAGCTCGCCGAGGTGGCGGCATCATCACCCTTGATCACCACCACCTCGCCGAGGTGGTGGTGTCGCGGAGCCGTTGATGCCACCACCTCGGCGACCTGGTGTTGATCAAGCTGGGCCGTGGCTGTCAGTCGGCGGGCAGCATTCGGCACCCGGTGTTGACCAAGGAGTTCGCGTCACCGGAGCGCCAGAAATTCGCCGCAAACTCCTTGATCAACTGGCAGGAGTGGAGGGTTCGGCGCGGGACGTCAGGTGCCGGGTGTGGTTGGGGAAGGGGCGCCGGTGTGATCCGCGGTCAGGGGAGCCGGGCCGGGGCAGTCGTCGTGCCCGGCCCGGTGCCCGTCCGGATCTACCGTCCGTCCGGGGTCGGTCGGCGGCGGCGGGCCAGCAGCATCAGGCCGGCGCCGACGATCAGGAGAGCCCCGCCGCCAGCCACCAGCGGCGCGGTGGCGGGACCGGTGATCGGAAGCCCTCCGGTGCCTCCGCCTCCGACGGTGCCACCGCCTCCGCCGCCGCCCGGCGAGGGCTCGCCGCCGGGTGTCGACACGCGTACGGTGACCACCTCGGACACGCCGACCGTCGCCGGGTCTTCACTCGGGACGACTACGCGGTAGCGCAAGGTGCCGGGTGTCTTCGGCGTGATGGGGATGCGGTACGCGCCGCGGTCTCCGCTCGTCAGGTCGGCGGCCACCTTCCGCCACGTCCTGCCCTGGAGTTGCTGTAGTTCGATGTTCCAGCCGGCGTCGGGCTTCACCTCGCCGGTGATGGTGACTGTGGTGCCGGGCGTGACGGTGGTGCGGTTCGCTTTCGCCGTGACTGTCGGCTTCACCCGGGGATGGTCTGCCGTGACGACGATGTAGGACGGTGCGACCCTCGAGTTGGACGGACGGGTGATGCCGACGCACTTGAGGTAGCTGTCGCCCTTCGGATAGGTCCGGGAGAACGTGCCGTCGGCCTTGGTGGTGCCGTTGGGCTCGCTGTGATATTCAACGCAGAGGTTGTCGGTGCCGAAGAAGATGGGCTGGTTACCGATGCCCTCGCCGGTGTCCTCGTAGTAGAACCGTCCCGCCACGGTCAGCGGTCCGTCACCGACCAGCGGGTTCGGGGTGAGACGCATGGTGACCGCGGGCCGGTGTGTGCCGGTGACCTCCAGCCTGGTGTCCGCCGAGGCGGGCGGGTCGACGTCGAGCCGGTTCCAGGCGGCGTCCGTCGCCACCAGACGGTGGACCTCCCAGGTGCCGTTCCAGGTCGACGGCACGTGGATCGTCGCGCTCCAGGTGCCGTCCTGCGGGGTGCCGGCGGTGAGCGACAACTCGGCGCCGTCGGTGCGGTCCGTGCCGACGAGGCGCAGACCGACGTAGGGCAGGGAGCCGCCGTCCATCTCGGAGGCCTCGACCACGCCGGTGTCGTCGGTCAGGTGCACCGTCACCGTCACCGGCACCAGGTCGACGCCCGAGACGGAGACCGCGTCGGGTGAGACCGTGACGTCCACCAGCACCGGTGGCGTCCGATCCGCCGCAACCGCCCGGGAAGGCGTGGCGGTGGCGGAATGCGCAGCGGTCGCGGAAGGCGTGGCGGTCGCGGAAGGCGTGGGGGTCGCGGAAGGCGCGGCGGCTGCGGGCGGAGCGGCGACCAGGACACCGCCGGGCAGCAGGAGAAGAGCCGTCGCGGCCATGCGCCACACTCGCATGTCGGTGCCCTTCCGAGGTCGATCGGTAACGGAGAGTTCTCCTCTCGGTACCGTACTCCGTCGATGTGTTGCCGGCTGCCCCGTCGGCCTGTCGATTCGCCGGGACGGTCGGCCGAGGACCCCGGCCGACCCGCCCTCCGACTCGGCCGGCGGCTCAGCGCAGCCGGCGGATGTCCCCGTATGCCCGGTAGAAGCCGCCCCGGCCGGACTCGCGGACCTCGGTGACCAAAAAGCGCGCGCCCGGCTCGCGGATGCCCTTGGGGAACTGCACCGGCCAGTCCCGCCGGTAGCCGTCGGCCAGAACGTGGACGCGCAGCCGGCCGCCCTGCTCGACGCACTGCACCAGCACGCCGTCGCGGTCGTCGGTGGTCACCTCGACGGACGTCCAGGCGGCCGGCTCGGGCAGCCGGGCCGGCGCCTTCACGTCGACCACGTCCGGCACGCTGCCCGCCTCGGCCGCCCGGATCGCCGCCTCGCTCGCGTCGATGCAGGCCAGGTGGCCGCTCGTGGTGACCACGTAGAGCCGGTTGTCGTGGTACTGCATCGAGTACGCCGAGCCGCAGCCGGTGCCCAGCTTCCACAGCCGGTTGCCGGCCTGGTCGAAGCAGTAGATCGAGGAGGCGCTGTCGCCCGCGAACACGTACCGGCCGCCCTCGGCGGTGGCGCAGGAGAAGACCGCGGCGTCACAGCGGTACGTCTGCTCGGCCCGCCCGTCCTTGCGCAGGCGGACCACCTCGCGGGTGCCGGTGCCGGCGAACACGGCGTCCCGTTCCTGCCAGCCGAACAGGACCGCCCCGGTGCCGGTGTGCCACAGTTCCCGCCCGGTACGCCAGTCGTAGCCGGTGACCCCCTGCGAGTGGCCGTGGTAGATCGCGTCGGCGTCGCAGCGCACCATCCACGCGGACCGGCCGCGCCCCGGCCGGCGCCAGAGGAACTCGTCCTCGTGGTCGATCGCCGAGATGCCGCCGTCGCGATCGGACACGCCCAGCACGCCGTCGTGGATGTCCAGCCAGTAGATGTCGATCTCGGGCGCGATCGCGTACGCGGCGCGCGGCACCTTGCCGGACAGGTCGTAGACGTTGCCGTCGTCGCAGCCGGCGTAGACCCAGGCGTCGTCGGCGACGATGCACTTCACCCCGTCGGGGAGCCGGACCTGGTTGACCAGCCGGGCGTCGTGGTCGAGCGTGGTGATCACGCCGTGCTCGTTGCCGACCATGCAGTGCCGGTCGTCGACGAAGATGCCGAAGGCGGGCGCGCCCGAGGCGTACCGCCAGAGGACCGGCGCGGTGCGGGCGGTGGAGCGGGTGCTGACGATCTGCCGGCGCGAGACCGTGCGCTTCTGGCGTACGCCGCGCACCGCCGGGGCGTACCCCTTGCGGACCTTCTCGCCGATCTTCTTCGCGGCGGCGGCGCGGGCGCGGGCGTTGTCCGGGAAGGTGCTCGTCTTCACCTGGCCCTGGTCGCCGATGCGCCCGTAGCGCACGGTCATCGCGGTGTCGTCGACCACCACCTCGTAGAACTTGTGCGCTCCACCGTCCACTTCGGACAGTTCGAGGTAGGTCGTCTCCTGTGACATGGGGGTTTACCTCCGAGGGGAAGTGCCGGACCGGCAACGCGCACACGCTAACGCCGGGCACCGACAAACCCGGGTCTCGGTGTTAAGAAGGGGCCCTTCCTCTACCGGAGGCGTTAATAGGGGGCCCTTCCTTACATAGCGGCGGCGAGGGCGTCGACGGCCTTGCGGGCGGCGATCAGCACCGGGTCCCACACCGGGGCGTACGGCGGCGCGTACCCCAGGTCGAGCGCTGTCATCTCGTCCACCGTCATGCCGTTCCACAGCGCCACGGCGAGCGCGTCGATCCGCTTGGCCGCCTCGGACCAGCCGACGATCTGCGCCCCGAGCAGCCGCCCGCTGGGCCGCTCGGCGATCAGCTTGACGGTCATCTCCCGCGCGCCCGGGTAGTAGCCGGCCCGGTTCGTCGACTGGGCCAGCACCGTGACGAACTCGAAGCCGGCGTCCAGCGCGTCCCGCTCGCGCAGCCCGGTGCGGCCCACCTCCAGCTCGCAGACCTTGGTGACGGCGGTGCCGATCACGCCGGGGAAGGTGGCGTAGCCGCCGCCGATGTTGATGCCGGCGACGCGGCCCTGCTTGTTGGCGTGCGTGCCGAGCGGGATGTGTACCGGCATGCCGCTGACCCGGTGCAGCGACTCCACGCAGTCGCCCGCCGCCCAGACACCGGGCACGCCGGGCACCCGCATCCGGCGGTCGGTCCGCACCGCGCCGGAGGGACCGATCGGCAGGCCGGCGGCCTCGGCGAGCGCGGTGTTGGGGCGTACCCCGAGACCCAGGACCACGACGTCGGCCGGGACCGGTCCCTCGTCGGTGACCACGGCGGAGATCCGGCCGTCCCGCTCCTCCAGCCCGGTGACGGTGAGGCCGGTGCGGACGCCGATGCCGGTGGCACGCATCGCGTCGGCCACCAGCTCGCCCATGTCCGGGTCCACAGTCGACATCGGCTGGTCGGCCTGCTCCACGAGCTGGACGGAGAGCCCGCGCTGCACGAGCGCTTCGGCCATCTCGACGCCGACGTAACCGCCGCCGACGACGACCGCGCGCCGGGGCCGGGGCTCGCGTTCGAGCCAGTCGATGAGCGCCGCGCCGTCGTCCAGCGTCTGCACGCCGAACACGCCCGACACGTCGTCGCGTGCCCAGTCCGGCTGCACCGGGGACGCGCCGGTGGCGTACACCAGGGTGTCGAAACCGGCGCGGACCTCGCCACCGCCGTCCAGGTCCCGCGCGATCACCTCGCGGCGGTCCAGGTCGACGGCGGTGACCTCGTGCCGGGTACGGACCTCGATGCCGAAGTCGTCGCGGAAGGTCTGCGGGTCACGGGAGATCAGTTCGTCCCGCTCCTCCACGAGGCCGCTCACCCAGTAGGGGATGCCGCAGGCCGAGTAGGAGGTGAAGTGCCCCCGCTCGAACGCGACGATCTCCAGGTCGGAGCGGTCGCGGCGGCGGCGACGCGCCTGCGACGCCGCCGACATGCCGGCGGCGTCGCCGCCGATGACGATCATGCGCTCCGCCACGCCGCCCATCCTGTCACGCCGGGACACGGCCGTGCGGCCGCTCAGCCACGGGTCTGGCGTGCCACGTCCGTGACCACGTCGACGAGCCGCCCGGTACGCGCGAACACCGCCCGCTGCCGGGCCGCTCCACTGCCGTGCCGGCGCAGCCCGCCCAGCAGATCGGTCACCCGGTCCAGGTCGCCGTGCCGATCCAGTTCCGGGCGCAGCCGGTCGACGAGCCGGTCCAGCAGCTCCCAGGCCGGGCGCAGCTCACCGTCGGTCAGGTCGACGCCCTCGCCCTCCAGCCCGTCGTGGGCGGCCCGCCAGTGCGCCGCGACGAGCAGGTGGTGGTCGGTGTTGACGGCGGGACGGCCGGCGGCGATGTCGGTGAGCGCGGTCGCCACGAGCGCGCGGACCAGCGCGGCGACGAGCACCGCGTCGTCCACGGTCGGGCAGACGTCGCCGATCCTGATCTCCACGGTGGGGTACTTGGCGGAGAGCCGGGCGTACCAGTAGAGCATTCCCTCGTCCAGCATCACGCCGCTGGCGATGAGCTGCCGGATGAGCCGCTCGTAGTGCTCGTGCGACTCCAGGTACGGGGTGGGCGCGACCGACGGCCAGCGTTCCCACTCCACCGAGCGCCAGCTCGCGTACCCGGTGTCCTCGCTGCGGGAGAACGGGGAGTTCGCGGTGACCGCCTGCAGGATCGGCAGCCACGGCCGGACGTGGTTGAGCACCTGCACGCCGGTGTCCGGGTCGGGGATGCCGACGTGCACGTGCATGCCGTTGTTGCCGGGACCGGGCACCAGCAGCCGGAACCGCTCGATCATCCGGTCGAAGCGGGGCTTGTCCACCACCGGCGGCACCGGCCCGTCGACCGGTCCGGTGCCGATCGCGAGCAGCCGTACGCCGGCCCGCTCGGCCGCGTCGGCCAGTTCGGCGCGCAGCATCGACAGCGAGTGCCGGATCGAGGACAGGTCCAGCCCGGGCGGGCTGCCGATCTCGATCTGGCTGGTCTGGAACTCGCGCTCCACCTGACCGCGCAGCTCGGCCGGCACCTGCTCCATGACCAGGTCGACGGCGGGTACGGCGGTCCCGGTGTGCGGGTCGGCGAGCAGGAACTCCTCCTCGACGCCGACTGTCAGCAGGTCGGTTCCGCCCGACGCGGCGCTCCGCTCCCGCTCCGCCACTGAGCCACTCATCGCCACCACCGTCTCCTCCGGACCACTCGCGGCACGGTGCCGCGTGGCCGAGGACCTGTTACCCACCGTGTCCGTTCCGGAAAACGTGCCGGTGGGCGTGTCGGCGCCGGTTCGCCCGTTCGGGTCGGTCGAGTGCGTTCGCGCACGGGGCAGCAGGGCGTGACACGGCGGGATACCGTGGTCGCGTGGCGGGGATGCTGGCGGTGCTGACGGGGGCGTGGGCGTACGCGCTCGCCCTGTTCGCCGACCGGCCGGCCGGGCTGCTCGCCGGCGCGGCGGTGGTCGCCGCGCTGCTGCTCGCCACCCTGCTCGCGCTGCGGGTCCGCGCGCTGCCCACGCCGCCCGGCACCCGGTTCGCCGCCGCGTTGCGGGCCCGCGCCCGCCGTCGCGGCGTTCCCCGCCAGGTCGACCCGAACGCGCCGGGGCGTCCGCGCCCCCGCGCACCCGGCCTGCGCCCCTCGGCCGCGTAGCCACCCTCCGGCCCGCGCCGGCGGGCCGCCGTTTCCTTCCCGGCTTTCGCGGCCGATTCCGTCGTCATCCGTCCCGCCGTGCGGCACGTCGCCGCCCGGGACACCCGGAATCGCCATCGAGGGGTCCACCCATGCTCGCCTTCGCACCGTTGCACTCCGCGGCGTCGGCCGCGGCCACCGTCGTCACCTGGCTCGCCGACGTGCTCGCCCCGCTCACCGGCGGCGCCGCCACGGCGGCCGCCATCGTCCTGTTCACCGCCGCGGTCCGGCTGCTGATCTCGCCGCTGACAGTGGCCCAGGTCCGCGGGGAGCGGCGCCGGACCGCACTCGCCCCCGAGGTACGGGAACTCCAACGCCGGTACGCCGACGACCCGGCCCGCCTCCAGACCGAGTTGTTCGCGCTCTACCGCAACGCCGGGGCCAGTCCGGTCGCGGGCTGCCTGCCGGCGCTGTTGCAGGCGCCGTTCTTCCTGGTCATGTACCGCCTGTTCGCCACCGGTGACGGCGCGCCGCAGCTGCTGGGGGAGCGGCTGGCCGGCGTACCGCTGGGGTGGCACCTCGGCGACGGCCTGGCCGGCCCGGTGCCGCTGGTGTTCGGCGTGCTGCTGGCCGCGTTGCTCGCGCTGGCCTGGTGGTCGTCGCGGCGGATGCGCCGGGCGGCAGCCGCCACCGGCACCGTGGCCGGGACGCCGACCGAGGGTCCGGGCGCGGCGGTGCTCGGCCGGCTGCTGCCGCTGCTGCCGTACGGGACGGTGCTCGTCGCGCTGGTGGTGCCGCTGGCGGCGGTGCTCTATCTGGTGACCACCACGGCGTGGACGGCGCTGGAGCAGGTGGTGCTGCGTCGCCCGCAGCCGGCGGCAGCCATCGACAAGCGTTGACAAGTGCGGGGGCGGGCGCGTAGAAATCGCTCTCAGAGAGCGCTCTCCCGGACCCGTCCCCGCAGAGAGGCACCCCGAATGAACCCGATCCCGGCGGCTCCGGCCGCCTCCGCCACCGTGCCCCGATCGCGCCGCCGCCTCGCCCTGGCCGCGGGTGTGCTCGCGCTCACCACAGCGCTCGCGGGCGTCTCGATGACCGCCCAGGCCGCGGTGCCCCCGACTCCCTCCGGCTGGAGCCTGGTGTGGAGCGACGACTTCACCGGCTCGGCCGGCACGCTGCCCTCGTCCGCCAACTGGATCATCGATACCGGCACCAGCTACCCGGGCGGCCCGGCCAACTGGGGCACCGGCGAGATCCAGACCTACACCTCCAGCACCGCCAACCTGGCCCACGACGGCTCGGGCAACCTGCGCATCACGCCGCTGCGGGACTCGGCCGGCCGCTGGACCTCGGCCCGGATCGAGACGGTACGGGCGAACTTCAAGCCGCCGTCGGGCGGCGTGCTGGCCCTGGAGGGCCGGATCCAGATGCCGAACGTGACCGGCGCGGCGGCATCCGGGTACTGGCCGGCGTTCTGGGCGCTCGGCTCGCCGTACCGGGGCAACTACCAGAACTGGCCTGGTATCGGCGAGTTCGACGTGATGGAGAACGTCAACGGGATCAACTCGGTCTGGGGCGTGCTGCACTGCGGCGTCGCGCCGGGCGGCCCGTGCGGGGAGTTCAACGGCATCGGCGCGTCCCGGGCCTGCCCGGGCAGCACCTGCCAGTCGGCGTTCCACACCTACCGGTTCGAGTGGGACGCCTCGATCAGCCCGCAGCAGCTGCGCTGGTACGTCGACGGCCAGCTCTTCCACACCGTCGGGCAGAACCAGATCGGTGAGCCGTACTGGAGTCAGATGACCAACCACGCCGGCTACTTCCTGCTGCTCAACGTGGCGATGGGCGGCGGCTTCCCGGACGGTGTGGCCGGCTCGGCGACGCCGACCGCGTCGACGGTGTCCGGCCGGTCGATGCTCGTCGACTACGTGGCCGTCTACACCCGGGGTGGCGGGAGCAACCCGTCGCCGACCCCGACCACGCCGCCGCCGGGCGGGGTGCGTGACGCCTACTCGACGATCCAGGCCGAGTCGTTCAACGCGCAGAACGGCGTGCAGGTGGAGACGTGCTCCGAGGGCGGCCAGGACATCGGCTGGCTCGCCAACGGCGACTGGGCCCGCTACGACAACGTCGACTTCGGCTCCACGCCGCCGCGCGACTTCGTGGCCCGGGTGGCCTCCGGCGCGGCGTCCGGGGTGAGCGGGCTGGTGGAGGTCCGGGTGGACAGCCCGACCGCGCCGCCGATCGGCAGTTTCGCGATCGGCAACACCGGCGGCTGGCAGACCTGGCGCTCGGTGCCGGGCAACGTCGGCGCGGTGACCGGGCGGCGCACGGTCTACCTGACGTTCAGCAGCGGGCAGCCGTCCGACTTCGTCAACGTCAACTGGTTCACCTTCCGTCGCTGAGGCCGATGGGGGCGCGACCCGGACCCCGGTCCGGGTCGCGTCGAACCGGTGCTGGACAGAAACAGTTAACACTCCTAATAATAGGCGCACGTCGACGGTTGTGAATCCCTCTCCCCCCCCGCCCGTCCCCTGGAGGACGCCGTGAGACTCCGCCCCCGCCTGGCGACGCTCGCCGCCGCGCTGACCACCGCCGTGGTCGCCGGCGCGCTGCTCGCCGCCCCGCCCGCCTCCGCCGCCACCGCGGCCTTCGTCCGCACCTCCAGCTGGAGCAGCGGGTACGAGGCCCGGTTCACCGTCACAAACGACAGCTCCGCTGCCATCTCCTCGTGGAACGTCCAGTTCGACCTGCCGTCCGGCAGCACGCTCGGCTCGTTCTGGGACGCCCGCCTCACCACCTCCGGCCAGCACGTCACCGCCGTGAACCAGTCCTGGAACGGCGCGCTCGCCCCGGGCGCCAGCACCAGCTTCGGCTTCGTCGTCAGCGGCACCGGCGACCCGGTGAACTGCACCGTCAACGGCGCCTCCTGCGCCGGCGGCGGCAACCCCGGCAACCCGGGCGCGCCCGCCACCCCCGGCGGCCTGCGGGTCACCGGCACCACCGCGTCGTCGGTCTCGCTCGCCTGGAACGCGGTCTCCGGCACCGTCACCGGCTACCGGGTCTACGAGGGCAGCACGGTCAAGGCCACCGTCACCGGCACCTCGGCCACCGTCTCCGGGCTGGCCGCGTGCAGCGGGCACAGCTACACGGTGACCGCGTACAACGGCAGCGGCGAGTCGGCGAAGTCGGCGGCGGTCGCGGCCACCACCAGCGGCTGCACCGGTGGCGGCGGGGGCGCGATGGCCGCCGCTCCCTACCTCTACCCGGGCTGGGGCGACCCGCCCGCGCCGTCCACCGTGATGGGCGCGACCGGGATCAAGTGGTTCACCATCGCGTTCGTGCTCTCCGGCGGCGGCTGCACCCCGGCCTGGGACGGCAGCGGTCCGCTGACCGGCGGCACGCACGCCGCCACCATCGCCGCGATCAAGGCGGCCGGCGGCGACGTCATCCCGTCCTTCGGCGGGTGGAGCGGCAACAAGCTCGGCCCGAACTGCTCGTCCGCCGCCGCGCTGGCCGGCGCGTACCAGCAGGTCATCAACGCGTACGGGCTGAAGGCCATCGACATCGACATCGAGAACAGCGACGAGTTCGAGAACGAGGTGGTGCAGGACCGCATCCTGGACGCCCTGAAGATCGTCAAGCAGAACAACCCGGGGATCAAGACGATCATCACGTTCGGCACCTCGACCACCGGGCCGTCGTACTACGGCACCCGGCTGATCAACCAGGCCGCGGCCAAGGGCGCCGGGATCGACGTGTTCACGATCATGCCGTTCGACTTCGGCGGCGGCGCGAACATGTACCAGAGCACCGTCAACGCGGCCGAGGGCCTGAAGACCGCGCTCAAGAACGCGTTCGGCTGGTCCGACGCCACCGCGTACGCCCACATGGGCCTGTCCGGCATGAACGGCCTCTCCGACCAGCAGGAGCTGACCTCGCCGGCCACTTGGACGCAGATCCGCGACTGGGCGAAGGCGCGCGGCCTGGCCCGGTTCACGTTCTGGTCGGTCAACCGGGACCGGCCCTGCCCCGGCGGCGGCGTGGTCGCCAACTGCTCCGGCATCGCGCAGAACACCTGGGAGTTCACCGGCATCACCGCGGGCTTCTGAGCCCGCGACGCGGTCAGCGCCCGGCGGTCACCGACTGCCGGGCGCGCCGCCGGCGCACCTTCTTCACCGCCCAGCTCACGATCATGAAACCGAAGACGGCGAAGATCGCGTAGTTGAACCACGAGCTGTACCTGTCGACGTCCTCCCACCGCGACCCGAGGGTGAACCCGGCGCCGACGATCAGCGCGTTCCACACCCCGCTGCCGAGCGTGGTGAGCAGGATGAACTCACCGAGCGGCATCCGGTTCGCGCCGGCCGGGACGGAGACCAGGCTGCGGACCACCGGCACCACCCGGCCGATCAGCACCGCCCACCGCCCGTGCCGTTCGAACCAACGGTCGGCCTTCTCCAGATCCTGCAGGTCGACCAGCGGGATGTGGTCCAGCCAGCGCTTGAGCCGCTCCTCGCCGAGCGCCGCGCCGAGCCAGTAGAGCACCAGCGCGCCGAGCAGCGAGCCGACCGTCGCGGCGAGCACGATGAACACCACGTTGAACCGGCCCTCGGCGGACAGGTAACCGGCCATCGCCAGCACGATCTCGCTCGGGATCGGCGGGATGATGCTCTCCAGCGCCACCAGCAACGCCACGCCGACCGCGCCGAGCGAGTCGATCACGCTCGCCACCCAGCCGGTCAGCCCGGTGAACTGGTTCGGGTCGACGTCCTGGGCCAGGGCCATGTCGGTCCTTCCACGCGAGAGCCGGAGATCCGAAAGTGTTACCCGGACCGGCCGGTGTCACACCTGTGACTCAGCCCTCCGGGTGCAGCGCGGCGTCCGCCGGACCCTGTCGCCAGCCGGTGAAGCGGACCCGCAGCCCGCCCCGGCTGGGCGAGCAGCAGTACGGCCCGGCCGACGCCTGCGCCGCCGGGTCGAGCGGGGCGACGCGGACCAGCCGCCACGGCTCGTCGTCGCACCGGGCCCGGACGGTCAGCGCGTCCCCGGCCCGGCTCACCCGGACCGTCACCTCCCGGCCCGACCACTGCGGCACCGGCGCCACCGACCAGTCCGAGAACTCGTCGGTGACCACGGCGCCGACCTGCGGCGCGCCGTCGCTCACCTCGACCCCGGCCTTGGTCCACCGCCGCTCGTCCACCCGGACCAGCACACCGGCCTGATCGAACTGCTCCGAGTAGTCGAGGAGGAAAGACACCTCCACGGCGCTGCCCGCGCCGAACGGCGCGAGCAGTGCCGAGCCGTCGTCGTGCACGAAGCCGTAGCTGGTGCGCCGCCAGAAGTCGCTGCCGCCGTGCGGCTCGACGAGCAGGCCGCCGTCGACCGGCTCGGCCCGCTCGGGCGGGTTCAGCCAGTGGCCGGCGGACCAGTCGTACGCCTCGTTCATCCCGGCACCGTACCGGGTTTGACGGCGCGCACGTTCGGAGAAGTAGTCCTCGCATGGGTGACAGGTGGTATCAGGAGGCGGTCGTCTACTGCCTCGACGTCGACACGTACGCGGACTCCGACGGCGACGGAGTGGGTGACTTCCAGGGGCTGATCGGCCGGCTGGACTACCTGGCCCGGCTCGGCGTGACCTGCCTGTGGCTGAACCCGATCCATCCCTCGCCCAACGAGGACGACGGGTACGACGCGACCGACTTCTACAACGTCGACCCGCGACTGGGCACGCTCGGCGACTTCGCCGAACTGCTGCACCAGGCGAGCAACAGGGGCATCCGGGTGATCATCGACCTGGTGGTCAACCACACCTCGGACCAGCACCCGTGGTTCCAGTCCGCCCGGTCCTCGCCGGACTCGCCGTACCGGGACTGGTACGTCTGGGCCGACCACGAGCCGGCCGACCGCCACCAGGGCATGGTCTTCCCGGGCGAGCAGCACGAGACGTGGACCTACGACCGGACCGCGAAGGCGTGGTACTACCACCGCTTCTACAAGTTCCAGCCGGACCTGAACATCGAGAACCCGAAGGTCCGCGCGGAGATCAAGAAGATCACCTCGTTCTGGCTCCAGCTCGGCGTCTCCGGCTTCCGGATGGACGCCGTGCCGTTCATCATCGAGCGCACCGAACCGGGCAACCCGAACTCGCCGAAGGACTTCGACTTCCTCACCGACCTGCGTCAGCACGTGCAGTGGCGACGTGGCGACGCGGTCCTGCTGGCCGAGGCGAACGTGGAGCCGGACGAGCTGCCCGTCTACTTCGGTGACGGCAGCGGCTCGGGCAACCGGATCCACATGCTGTTCGACTTCATGCTCAACGGCCGGCTGATGCTCGCCCTGGCCCGGGAGGACCCGGAGGTGATCATCGAGGCGTTGCGGGACACCCCCAAGCTGCCCACCGGCGGTCAGTGGGCCACGTTCCTGCGCAACCACGACGAGATCGACCTGTCCCGGCTCACCGCCGACCAGCGCAACGACGTGCTGGCGAAGTTCGGCCCGGACGAGAACATGCAGCTCTACGGCCGGGGCATCCGCCGTCGTCTCGCGCCCATGCTCGGCAACGACCGCCGGCACATGGAGCTGGCGTACTCGCTGCAGTTCTCGCTGCGCGGCACGCCGGTGCTGCGCTACGGCGAGGAGATCGGCATGGGGGAGGACCTGTCGCTGGACGGGCGCGACGCGATCCGCACGCCGATGCAGTGGTCCTACGCGGACAACGCCGGCTTCTCCACCGCCGAGCCGGAGAAGCTGGTCCGCCCGGTGATCGACAAGGGCGAGTACGGCTACCAGAACGTCAACGTCACCGCCCAGCGCAAGGACCCGCGCTCGCTGCTCGGCTGGTTCGAGCGGATGATCCGGACGCTGCGGGAGGCGCCGGAGACCGGCTCGGGCAGCACCACCCACATCGACGTGCCGATGCCGCCGGGCGTGCTCGCGCACCGCGCCGACGGGCGTACCGGGACGATGGTCTTCCTGCACAACCTCGGCACCGAGGACGTCGAGGTGGACCTGAGCACGCTGGCCCCGGAGGCGGACCTGCCGATCGACGTGCTGAGCGACCGCAACTACGAGGACGTGGGCAAGCTCGACCGGCTCAAGCTCGGCGGGTACGGCTACCGGTGGATCCGGCTCTGCCGGGGCCACGGGCGGTAGGCGCGGCGTACCGGCGGGTTAAGCTCCTTCGATCGAGCCACAAGTTACCGGGAGGTAAGCATGTCGGAGGAGCCCCGCATCGCCGTCGTCACCGGAGCCGCGCGCGGCATCGGGGCGGCGACCGCCCGCCGGCTGGCGGCCGACGGCATGGCCGTCGCCGTGGTCGACATCGACGAGTCCGCCACCAAGGAGACGGTGGACGCCATCGGCTCGGCCGGCGGCCGGGCGCTCGGCGTCGGCGCCGACGTGTCCGACCGGGCCCAGGTCGAGGCAGCCGTGGAGCGGATCGCCGCCGAGCTGGGCGCACCGACAGTGCTCGTCAACAACGCGGGTGTGCTGCGCGACAACCTGCTGTTCAAGATGACCGAGGGCGACTGGGACACGGTCATGGGCGTGCACCTGCGCGGCGCGTTCCTGTTCAGCCAGGCCGCGCAGAAGCACATGGTCGAGGCGAAGTGGGGCCGGATCGTCAACCTGTCCAGCACGTCCGCGCTCGGCAACCGGGGCCAGGCGAACTACTCGGCCGCGAAGGCCGGCCTCCAGGGCTTCACCAAGACGCTGGCGATCGAGCTGGGCCCGTTCGGGGTGACTGTCAACGCGGTCGCGCCGGGCTTCATCGTCACCGACATGACCGCCGCCACCGCGGCCCGGATGAAGGTCGACTTCGACGCGCTCCAGAAGCACGCCGCCGCCGAGATCCCGGTACGCCGCCCCGGCCGCCCGGAGGACGTCGCGCACACCATCTCGTTCCTCGCCAGCGAGGGCGCGTCGTTCGTCTCCGGCCAGGTCATCTACGTCGCCGGCGGTCCGAAGGACTGACCGGCCCCCGACCCGGCGCGGGCCCGCTCAGGCGGGGTCGCGCCGGGTGCGCCAGAGCCAGAACAGACCGAGCACCGGCAGCACCAGCGGCACGTAGCCGTAGCCGCTGCCGAAGCCGGACCAGACCGTCTCGTCCGGGAACAGCTCCTTGTCGGCGATGCTCAGCACACCGACGCCGAGCACCCCGACCAGTTCGACGGCGCAGCAGGCCAGCGCGACCCGGCGGCCGGCGTGCCCGGCCCGGGCCAGCCCGACCGCCGCCACGATGTAGATCAGCGCCGCCACCGCGGACAGCAGATACGCCACCGGCGCCTCGTCGAACTTCGTGGCGATCTGCAGGCCGGCCCGCGAGGTCGCGGCGATGGCGAAGACGATGTAGACGGCGATCAGCAGCCGGCCCGGGCCACGGTTGGTGGCGCGATGCTCGTGCGCGGTCGTGGTGTCAGCCACCGAGCGCCTCCCAGGTCTGCTGGAGCCGGACCGCCACGACCGGCGTGACAAGGCAGATCGCGCAGACGATGCCCGAGCCCCACCGGGTCGGCTCCATCCGCGCCAGCACCCAGGCCAGCGGCGGCAGGCAGACGAGCGTCGCCAGGTAGCCGAAGAACGCGCCCGGCTCGCCCGGCCGCTCGCCGCCGCCGAGCGCGACGAGCGCCACCACGGTCAGCGCGAGCAGCGCCACCTCCAGCACGGCCAGGCCGACGAACTGGATCCGGTCCGGCGGCCGGTGGCGTACCGCCGCCACCAGGGCCCAGAGCGCGACCGCCAGCGAGATCACGATCGCGACCGTGGCGAGCGGCCCGTCCACCGGCGATCCGGCGGCCGCCGCGACGGTCGTCGACACAGTGTCGTTCACCGGCACAGCCTACTAACCGGTGTAGTAGCGGCCCGCCCGCCGGGTCGAGGCGCGCCGGACCGGCCGGACGACTAGCGTGGATCACGGTCCCGGCGTACGCCGGTGGCGGACGTCGACGGCAGGGGGTCCGGGTGCGGTTCGGGTTGTTCGGCACGGGTTACTGGGCGGCGCAGACGCACGCGGCGGCCATCGAGGCGCACCCGCGGGCCCGGCTCGCCGGCGTGTGGGGGCGCAACCCCGCCAAGGCGGAGGAGCTGGCCACCCGGCACGGCGTACCGGCCTTCACCGACGTCGACGCGCTGATCGACGCGTGCGACGCGATCGCCGTGGCGCTCCCGCCGGACGTGCAGGCCGACATCGCTGTCCGCGCCGCCACCGCCGGGCGGCACCTGCTGCTGGACAAGCCGTTGGCGCTCGACCTCGCCGGCGCCGACCGGGTGGTCGACGCGGCCCAGGCGTCCGGTGTGGCCTCGGTGGTCTTCTTCACCCAGCGCTTCCACCCGAACGTCACCGGGTTCCTCGCCTCGACCGCCGCGGCCGGCGGCTGGCAGCACGCCCGGGCCACCATGTTCGCGTCGATCTTCCAGCCGGGGAACCCGTACGGCGACTCGACCTGGCGGCGGGAGCGCGGCGCGCTCTGGGACATCGGCCCGCACGCGCTGTCGCTGATCCTGCCGGTGCTCGGCCGGGTCACCCAGGTCGCCGCGATGGACGGCCCGAGCGGCCTGGTGCACCTGCTGCTCACCCACGACGGCGGCGCCACCAGCTCGCTCTCGCTCACCCTGGACGCGCCGTCCGAGGCGGTCACCCGGGACTTCGTCTTCTTCGGCGAGAACGGCACCGAGACCGTCCCGCCCGGCGAAGGCAGCGCGCTCCAGGCGTTCTCCACCGCGCTCGACCAGCTGCTGGAAGAGGTCGACGCGGGCACCCGCGACCACCGCTGCGACGTGCGGTTCGGCCGCGAGGTGGTGGCGGTGCTCGACGCCGCCGAGACCGCAAGGTCGCAGGGCCGCACCGTCGAGCTGTAAGGAAGGGCCCCTTATTAACGCCTCCGGTAGAGGAAGGGGCCCCTCTTAACACCCGCAGGTCAGGCGCCGGCCAGCGTGACGATCGCCTCGCCCAGTTCGGTGGGGGACTGGAACTCCTCGGCCGGCAGGGACCGCAGCGCCTGCAGCGCCTCGGTGCTGGCACCGTTCTCCTGGCCCCAGCGAACCAGGTCCTCCCGGGAGACCGGGTAGTCCAGCCCGGCCAGGAACTCCTGCAACTGCGCGCCGGTGACGGTCATGCCGCCCGGCTACCCAATGAGCCCGGTGCCATGCCCCCCGCCGGGCCCGCGTCCGCCGCCACGCCCGCCTCGCCGGACCCGGGCCGCAGCCGCCGCCGTACGCCCGCCGCCCGACTCGACGGCGGCGGTTTGCCCCGGCGGGCCCCGGGTAGCCGCGGACATGCTGGTACAGCGGCTCGGCGCGCCGAGCGACTTCGACCCGCTGCTGGAGCGCGTCCGGGACGCCCGCGTGGTGATGATCGGCGAGGCGACGCACGGCAGCTACGACTACTACCGGCTGCGGGAGCAGTTGACCCGGCGGCTCATCGCCGAGCAGGGGTTCGACTTCGTGGCGGTGGAGGGGGACTGGCCGGACTGCGACAGGGTGCACCGGTCGGTGGTCGGCGCGCCGGACGGGCTCGCCGATCCGCTGGTCGCGCTGGAACGGTTCGAACGCTGGCCCACCTGGATGTGGGCGAACGCCGAGGTGGCCCGCTTCTGCCGCTGGCTGCGGGCGTGGAACCTGGAACGCCCGGAGGGGGAACGGGCCGGCTTCCACGGGCTGGACGTGTATTCCCTCTGGGAGTCGATGCAGGCCATCTTCGACTACCTGGGCGAGGAGGACCCGGCCTCGCTGGAGGCGGCGCAGGAGGCGTACCGCTGCTTCGAGCCGTACGGCAAGCGGCCCGAGGAGTACGCGATGGCCAGCCGGTTCGTCTCCGCCCGGTGCGAGGAGGAGGTGGTCCGGCTGCTGGCGCGTACCCGGGAACAGGCCGCCGCGGACGGCCCGGACCGCTTCTCGGCCTGGCAGAACGCGGAGGTGGTGGCCGGCGCGGAGCGGTACTACCGGGCCATGGTCGGCGGCGGCCCCGAGTCGTGGAACGTGCGCGACATCCACATGGCCGACACGCTCGACCGGCTGCTCGACCGGTACGGGCCGGGCTCGCGGGGAATCGTGTGGGCGCACAACACGCACGTCGGCGACGCCCGGGCCACCGACATGGCGGCGGACGGGATGGTCAACATCGGGCAGTTGGGCCGGGAACGGCACGGCCGGGACACGGTGGCGCTGATCGGCTTCGGGAGCTGGCGCGGCAGCGTGATAGCCGCTCCGCGCTGGGGTTCCCCGGCCGAGGCGATGGTGGTGCCGCCGGCCCGGAAGGGCTCGGTGGAGCACCGGCTGCACGAGCTGATGCCGGACCGGGCGGTGCTGGTCTTCGGCGGCGACGACCAGCCGGAGTGGGTGACCGGCGAGGCGGACCACCGGGCCATCGGGGTGGTGTACGACCCGAGCTTCGAGTCCTGGGGCAACTACGTGCCGACCCGGCTGGGCGAGCGCTACGACGCGTTCATCTGGTGCGACGAGACCACGGCGCTGCACCCGCTGCCGGCGCACGTCACGCCCGGCGAGATGGAGACGTACCCGGCGGGGGTGTGACCGGGTGGGGCCCGTCGGACCCCACCCGGTACGGCTCACACCTGGGCGTGCTGCTTCTCGGCGAGGTGGGCGCGCAGGCCCTCACCCTCGACGTCCACGTTGGGCAGGATCTTGTTCAGCCAGCGCGGCAGCCACCAGGCGGCGTTGTTCAGCAGCGACATGACCGCCGGCACGATGGTCATCCGGACCACGAACGCGTCGATGGCAACACCGATCGCGAGCGCGAAGCCCATCGACTTGATGATCGGGTCCTCCAGGAAGACGAAGCCGCCGAACACCGAGATCATGATGAGCGCGGCGGCGGTGACCACCCGGGCGCCGTGCCCCATGCCGTTGATGGTGGCCTGCTGCGCGGTATCGCCGTGCACGAAGTCCTCGCGCATCCGGGAGACCAGGAAGACCTCGTAGTCCATGGCCAGGCCGAACAGGATGCCGATGAGCAGGATGGGCAGGAAGCTGACCAGCGGGGCCGGGGTGTCCAGGCCGACCAGGTCGGCCAGGTGGCCCTGCTGGAACACCGCCACGGTGATGCCGAACGTGGCCGCCACGGTGAGCAGGAAGCCCAGCGCCGCCTTGACCGGCACCAGGATCGACCGGAACACCAGCATCAGCAGCAGGATCGACAGGCCCACCACCAGCAGCAGGTAGACCGGCAGCGCGTCGGAGAGCTTCTCGGACACGTCGATGCCGACCGCGGTGACGCCGGTGAGCAGCACGTCGGCGTTCTGGATGCCGGCGACCTGCTTGCGGATGTCCTGCACCACCGTCTCGGTGGCCTCGTCGGTCGGCCCGCTCTCCGGGATCACGCCGAGCAGCGCGGTACGCCCCGACGGGTCGACCTGCGGCGGGGCCACCGCGAGCACCCCGTCGGTCTTCTGGATCAGCGCGGTGACCTGCGGGATGGCGGCCTGGGTCGCCTGCGGCGAGTCGGCGGTCACCACGACCGCGAGCCGGCCGGTGAAGCCGGGGCCGAAGCCCTCCCGGATCAGGTCGCTGCTGACCCGGGCCGGGGTGCCCTCGGCGGCGGCGGAGGCGTCCGGCAGCGCCAGGCGCATGTCCTGGGCCGGGATCGCGAGCAGGCCGAGGCCGAGCAGCCCGACCAGGATCACCGGGATGCGCAGCTTGGTCACCCACCGCGCCCAGCGGAAGCCGAAGCCGGAACGGTCCTCCGAGCCGGTGGCCGGGTCCTCGACCGCCTTGCGGTCACGCAGCTTGCGCGGCAGCACCTTGTAACCGGCGAAGCCGAGCAGCGCCGGGGCCAGCGTGATCGCCACCAGCACGGCGATCGTGACGGTGCCGGCCGCGGCCAGGCCCATCACGGTGAGGAACGGGATGCCCACCACGGCCAGGCCGGCGAGCGCCACCACCACCGTGGCGCCGGCGAAGACCACAGCCGAGCCGGCGGTGCCGACCGCGCGGCCGACCGCCTCCTCCGGGGAGAGCCCGTCGAGGAGGTTCTGCCGGTGCCGGGAGGTGATGAACAGCGAGTAGTCGATGCCGACCGCGAGGCCGAGCATCAGCGCCAGGATCGGCGCGGTGCTGGTCAGCTCGACCGCGCCGCTGAGCGCGAACAGACCGGCCATGCCGACGCCGACGCCGATCAGCGCGTTCAGCATGGTCATCCCGGCCGCCACGAGCGAGCCGAACGTGATCACCAGGACGATCGCCGCGACGAGCACGCCGATGGCCTCGGTCGAGCCGACCTCCGGCTCGGCGTTCAGCACCTCGCCGCCGGGGGCGATCTGCCAGCCCTGCGCCTCGGCCTGCTCGCCGACCTTCTCGTACGCGTCGCGCTGCTCGTCGGTGATCTCGTCGACCCCGCCGGCGAACTGCACCTGGATCAGCGCGTAGCGGCCGTCCGGGGTGAGCGCCTGCGCCTGGTACGGGTCGACCGCGCCGACCACGCCGGGCAGCGTGGCCGCCTCCTGCGTGACCTGCTTGACCAACCCCTGGCCGGCGGGCGTGGTGAGCGCGCCGTCCTGTGGCGCCTTGATCGCGATCGTGCCGGTGGCGCCGCTGGCCGCCGGGAAGCGGTCGGCGAGCAGGTCGATCGCCTTCTGCGACTCGGTGCCGGGCATGGTGAAGTTGCTCGCCGTCGGGCCCCGCAGCGTGGCCGCGGCCAGGCCGAGGCCGACGAGTACGACGAGCCAGATGACGGCGACGAGTCGCCGTCGGCGCAGAGATGCCCGGCCGAGCCGGTACAGCAGGGTCGCCATGGACCTTCCTTGTCCTCGCAGGTTCGGATCAGATGGAGACTTCGAGCGCGCGGTACGCCACGGCGAGCAGCGCGGGTCGCAGCTGTTCGTCGGGGATGTCCAGGAACTCGCCGCAGGTCTCGGCGATGCCGGCGAGCACGACGAGCGCCGCGACCCGGGCCTCGGGCCGGTCGGAGAAGCCGGCGAACGCCGCGACCAGCCGTTCGGAGATCTGCTGGATGTGCATGAACGTGGGCTGCTGGAGCAGGTCGGAGAACTCGCCGCGGAGCAGCGCGATCTCGCGGCGGAAGCGGACCGCCAGGTCGACGAAGCCCTCCGCCGCGACGCGCTGGGCGTCCGCGCCGGTGTGCTCGGCGATCCGGGTGTCGAGTTCCTCCAGCACCGCGATGGCCGGCGCCATCAGCTCGCCGAGCAGCGCGTCCTTGCTGGCGAAGTGGTAGAGCACTGTGGCTTTGGAGCAGCCGACCTCACGGGCGATGTCCTGGAGTGAGGTGCCCTTGTAGCCGGTGACGGCGAACCGCCGAGCCGCCGCGGTGAGCAACTCGTCGTGGGTGGCCGGGGTGGGGCGCGCCATGACATCAAGCATGCCTGACCGATCGGTCAGGTGCTGACCGATCGGTCAGATGGAGCGCGTGGTGTTCGCCACATAAGGGCGATTTCAGTTGTTCAGGCCGGTGGGTGGCCGTGCCTACGGTCGTACTCGGCCCGGGCCGCGCTGATCGCCTCGCGGTGCCGTTCGGCCCAGCTGGTCAGCGCCACCAGCGAGTCGTACAGCTCGCGGGCCATCGGGGTGGCCGTGTACTCGACCTTCGGCGGCACGCAGGGGTGAACGTGCCGGTCCAGCAGCCCGTCCCGCTCCAGGTTGCGCAGCGTCAGCGTGAGCATCCGGCGGCTGATCCCCTCCACCCGGCGCTCCAGCTCGGTGAAGCGGACCGGGCCGGCCGAGGCGGCGATCAGGATGCCGATGGCCCACTTCCCGCCCACCCGGTCCAGCGCCTCCCGCACGGTGCAGGCGCTCGCCTGCTCCGCCGCGCCCGATCCGCACCGGTCCGCCTCTGCCTCGCCCACGCCCCGATCGTCGCAGGTGCCGGCCGGTGAGGCGCGCGCCGGGCACCGTGTCGGGGTTGCCGAGCCGGGCCCGGCCCGGGATGGTGGTCCGATGGGCGCCGCCGACGAGACCCGGGCCGGAGTGTCGCTGACCAACCTCGACCAGCCGCTGTTCGACAGCGCCGGGGCGACCAAACGCGACCTGGTCGACTACCTCGACGCGATGGCTGACCGGATCCTGCCGGAACTGCGGGACCGGCCGCTGTCGGTGCTGCGGGTGCGGCCCGGCCAGGAGCCGTTCATGCAGAAGAACCTGCCGAAGTACACGCCCGACTGGGTGCGCCGTACCGAGGTGTGGGCCGAGGCGTCGCGCCGGCGCATTTCGTACGCCCTCTGCGACGACCGGCGGACGCTGCTCTGGTTCGCCAACCAGCGGGCCGTCGAATACCACCCGACGCTCGGCCGGGCCGCGCAGCCCGAGCACCCGACCCACCTGGTGCTCGACCTCGACCCGCCGGAGGGCGACTCGTTCCCGGCCGCCGTGCGGGTCGCGCTGCTGGTCCGGCAGGCGCTCGCCGACGCCGGGCTGGCCGGCGCGGTGAAGACGAGCGGCGCGAAAGGGCTGCACGTGATCGTGCCGGTCGACCCGGCCACCACGGCGGAGGAGGCCGCCGCCGCGACCCGGGCGCTCGCCGTCCGTACCGAACGGCTCGACCCGGCGGCCGCGACCACCGCGTTCATCGTCGCCGACCGCGGCGGCCGCGTCTTCGTCGACTCCACCCGGGCGTACGGGGCGACTGTGGTGGCCGCCTACAGTCCCCGGATCCGGCCCGGCGCCCCCGTGTCGTACCCGGTGGGCTGGACCGACCTGGAGAGCGCGAGCCCAGCCGACTTCACCGTGCGGACCGTGCCCGCGCTACTGGGCGACCGGGATCCCTGGGCGGAGGCGCTGCCCGCGCCGCAGCGGCTGCCGGCGGACCTGGTCGAGCAGGGACGGACCATCCCGGTGGCCCGGGTGCAGGCGATGCACGAGGGCAAGCGACGCGCCAAGGCCCGCCGCGAGGCCGGGTGAGCCCGGTCCGCGTCAGCGCCGCCCGGTCCTCGCCGCCGGCGGGTGCTTGCCCCAGGTGAACGCGATCAGCACCACGGCCAGGGCCCAGGTGGCGATCATCGTCCAGATCGGGCGGGTCTCGGTGGCCGGGCGGCGGGCTCGCCCGCGTCCACCTCCCGCAGGATCCGCGCGGCGCGGGGCAGGTCGCCGCAGGCGGTTGCGCGGGCCGCGTTCGCCAGGGCCAGCCGGATGGCGCCGCCGGGGGAGGGGCTGCGCTCGTGCGCCCGCTGGGCCGCCGCCACCAGCTCGGCGGCGTCGGGGTGCCCGAACCGGGCCGCCAGCGACGCCAGCATGGTGAGCGTCCAGCTCCGCCCCGCGACGTCCAGCTCCTGGTTCAGCGCCCGCCCGAGGTACGTCAGGGACAGCGAGGGACGCTGGGTCGCGTAGTAGGCGCCGAGCCGCCCGAGCAGCATCGCCCGCTGGCGTGGCCCGTACCGGTCGGCGGCGACCTCCCGGTGCAGCATCCGCAGCGTCTCGTCCACCCGGCCCGCCAGGTAGAGGTTGTCGGTGACGTCGACCAGCCAGGCCAGGCGCGTCTCCGCCGCCCCGGGCGCGGGGGCGGCCAGCAGCAGATCAGCGGCCAGGCTGGGACCGACCGCCGGGTCGACCGCCAGCCGCGCGGCCAGCGCCGAGGCGGACCGGCTCACCGCCGGCAGGACCCGCAGCAGCTGCCGGGCCGCCTGGGCCGGGCGCCCGGCGTCGGCGAGCACCTCGGCCGCCGCCTCGCGCAGCGCCTGCCGCACCGAGGGCGGGGTGTCCCGCAGTACGTCGTCGCGCAACGCGATGGAAGACAGCCGCAGCCCGGCGGCGGTGTCGACGAGGAACCCGCGCACGATCAGCTCCTCCACCGTCGCGTCGATCCGCTCGTCCGACGTGGTGCCGGTGTGCGCGGCCACCGCTTCGAGGAACCACAGCCCGCAAGGGGCGTCCGCGACGGCGACGGCGCGCATCACCGATCGGTGCGCGGTGGTCAGCGAGGAGGGTACGCCCGTGTGCATCTTGGGGCGGTTGGTCAACGGAGTCTCGGGCAACTGGCTCACCTTCGCAGGTGCTGGGGTTCGACCCGTTCACCGCGAGGTTAGCCACCTCGTGACCTGCCCATCCCCGAATTCGGGGACACTGCTGCGCACGCCGGGGACACGACGAAGGCCCCTGACCGGGCTGGTCAAGGGCCTTGCGATGACTGCTCTGGTGCCCCCGGCAGGATTCGAACCTGCGCTCCCGCCTCCGGAGGGCGGTGCTCTATCCCCTGAGCTACGGGGGCTCAGCGACCCGAGAAGAGTAGCAAACCCCCTCCCGGATCACCGAATCGGTACCCCGCGAGTCGATCTTCGTCGGATCAGGCGGCGGCGACGGCGCGACCACAGCTCGGCAGCGGATGCAGCACGACGCGCCGGGGCAGCCGACGGGGCCATTCGTTGCGCGGCCACGAGCCGTCCACGATCAGGTGCACCGTGCGCTCCTCGGCGCCGCTGAGCCGCAGCACGAAGTCCCGGGGCAGCGGCGGATCCACCGACGGCGTGGTGACCATGAACCGCACCCGTCCCCGCGACGAGACCGCCGAGACCACGTCGGCGGCGGGCATGGTGCCGCGCAGGCGTACCCGGCCGATCCAGTAGACCTCGGCGGCGTGCTCCTGGGCCGCCCGCGTGATCGTCGGGTACTCGCTGCGTACCCACCGCTCGACCGCGCTGACGCACAGGCCGCAGGCCCGCTCGCGCGGCTCGCGCGGCCCCAGACCCCAGGCCCGCAGGTACGCCCCGACGGTGCCGGCGTCCATCGTCAGCCCGAACCGGCGCTCGATGAGGGCGGTCAGGCTCTGCCGTGTCCAGAGCTCCTCGTCGAGGCCGAACTCGTCGGGGTGGACCCCCCGGAGCACGTCGATGAGTTCGAGTTCCTGTTCGCGGCTGAGCGTTCCCGGCTCGCCCTGCCGCAGTCCGCGACGGACGGCTGCCACCGCTCCGTCACCGCCGATGGTGTGGCGTCGGCACCAGCTGGTCACCGACCGCCCTGCGTCTCTGAGTGCAACCCCCACGTCTTGGGCAACGAGCCCGAATCGCAACTGGTCACGATATGTGGGTAGAAAACTCTCCAACCCCCACAATGACCCGTTAACCCCAAACCGTTACAAACCCCCAAACCGGGACATCTCACCCCCGGCCCCAACCTTCGACGTGGCCTCTCCGTCCCACCTCGACCGGCCCGCCTGCCTCGAACACATCACCCCGGGCCACGAGCCCACCCTTGATCGACTCCATCTCGCCGAAGTGGCTGCATCACACCCACCCTGATCTCGCCACCTCCCCGAACTGGTGTCGATCAAGAGCGGGGATGCCGCCACTTCCCCGAGCTGGTGTCGATCAAGCTCCGAACCGGAAGCGCGGGTACGCGAGGCGGGCGGGGTGCCCGGTCGGGCCGGCCTTCGGCCACCAGCCGACCCTCGGCACGGCCACCCCGTCCCACCCCGTCCTACCTCGACCGGCCAGCCTGCCCGAGCACATCACCCTGCTCCTGATCCACTCCACCTCGCCGAAGTGGTTGCATCCCACCCACCTTGACCCCGCCACCTCCCCGAACTGGTGTCGATCAAGGGCGGGGATAACGCCACCTCCCCGAACTGGAGTGGATCAAGAGCGGGGAGGTGGCCGCTTCCCCGAGCTGGTGTCGATCAAGAGCCAGACCGGAAGCGCGGACGCGCGAGGGGCGGGCGAGGATGCCCTGTCGGTCCGACCCGGGCCGTCCTCACCCATCCTCCCGCGATCTTGCACTTGCGGCCCTCGCGTAACGGGGCGAATCCGGCATGGCCGGGGCAGTAACTGCAAGATCGCCGGGGCGGGCGGGCGGGCGGGTGAGGGCGGGACGGGGGAGGCCCGGTGCCCCTGGGAAGGGGGACCGGGCCTCGGGGGTCTTGCGGGGTGGCGGGTGGTGTTACGGGGTGCCGCCCAGGCGCTTCAGCGCCGCGCTCAGGTTGGTCAGGTCGTTCTGCTGCGTGTTCTTCATGACCTGCGCGACCGCCAGCACGTCGTCGTCACGCCCCTGCTCGAGGATGCCGTCGATCATGTGCACGCCGCCGATGTGGTGGCGGATCATCATCTGCAGGAAGAGCACGTCGAACTCGCGGCCGCTCGCGGCGCGCAGCTTCGCCATCTCCTCCGGCGTGGCCATGCCCGGCATCAGGCCGTCCTTGATCAGCCCGCCGCCGTCCTTCATCCACGCCATCGGCGCCTGCCCGCCGGTCGGGTCCAGCTTCCAGGACCGCAGCCAGGTCTGCATGGTGCCGATCTCGCCCTGCTGGCCGGTGGCGATGTCCACGCCGACCTGGCGTACCTCAGGGTCCTGCCCCTGGTTGAACGCGAGCAGCCCCATGGCCACGGCCTGGTTGTGGTGGGCGGTCATGTCCCGGGCGAACCCGGCCTCCGCCGAGTTCTCACCCGGCCGGGTGAGCGTGGGGGTGAGCAGACCGCCGGCGTACCCGAGGAGCAGCCCGACCACGAGGGCGGCGACCACCGCCGGCAGGCCGTAACGGCGCATCGCGCCCCGGCCGCCCTGGTCGGCGGCCGGAGCCTCGTCCAGTTCGCTGTCGGTGGTCACCGGAGCGGTCATCGCGGCGTCGTCCTTACTGGGTGGGCTGCTGGGGCATGGTGTTCTGCAGGTTGTCGCGCGGAGCGGTGCCGGTGGCCGTGACGCCCTGGTCGCAGAGCGCGTTCGGGCCCTCGATGGAGGCGTTCACCCGCAGCGTCTTGATGAAGTCGTCGATGCGGCCGTCGTCGGCGTTGTCGACCTTGAGCTGGTAGCCCCAGGCCTGCAGCGAGATCGGCTTGTCCAGCCCCTCGAACGGGCTGAGCATCAGCTTCTCCTTGCCCTGCACCTTGCTCTTGAGCTTCTCCACCTGGTCGGCGGGCAGGTCCGGGCGGTAGGTGATCCACACCGTGCCGTGCTCCAGGCTGTGCACCGCGTGCTCGTTGGCGATCGGGGCGTCGTAGACGTCACCCATGCAGTTCTGCCAGGCCTGGTTGTGCGGGCCGCCGACCGGCGGGAGGACGTCGTACTTGATCGCGCCGGGCTGGTGGTTGCCGCCCT
The DNA here is from genome assembly GCF_001709195.1 of Micromonospora sp. II. Taxonomy (NCBI): domain Bacteria; kingdom Bacillati; phylum Actinomycetota; class Actinomycetes; order Micromonosporales; family Micromonosporaceae; genus Micromonospora; species Micromonospora sp. II. The sequence continues at coordinate 171,500 of NZ_LYXF01000005.1, forward strand.
TGACCAGGTCCTTGTCCTTCTCGCGGTAGTCGACGATGCCGTTGATCGCCTGGGCCCGCTTCTCCCACGGCTGGCCGCCCTGGTAGACCGCCCAGGCGCCGACGCCGATGATGCCCACGGCCAGCACGCCGACCGCGACGAACAGGGCGATCGGGCCCCACGAGCGACCCTGGCTCACCTTCACCGGGGCGATCGGCTTGCGGCCCTTGCCGCCGGCACCGGGCCGTGGCGTGCCCTTGCCGCCCCCGGCCTTGCCCGCGCCGGCCTTCGCGGCTGGCTTGTCGGCAGCCGCGGGCCGGCCGGCGGCCGGCTTCTTGCCGGTGCTGACCACGGTGGGACGGCGCTCCGGGCCGCCCGGGGTGCTGATGCTCATCGTGCCTCGTCAGGTCGGTCGGTCAGGGGGACCGCGGGGCCGGTTCACATGCTGGGTCGCCGCCGCGGTGCCCGAGTCTACCCCCGATAACATGGATCAGTGACTCCCGCAGAACTCGCCGAGGTCGTCCTCGCCGCAGCCCACGCCGTCTTCGACGAGCGCGGGCTGGACCGCGCCGCGCTGCCCGCGCAGACCACCGTCGAGCGACCCCGTAACCCGGATCACGGCGACTACGCCTCGACGCTGGCGCTCCAGCTCAGCAAGAAGGTGGGCGTACCCCCGCGGGAACTGGCGACCGCGCTGGCCGACGAGCTGGCCAAGGCGCCGGGGGTCAAGTCGGTGGAGATCGCCGGGCCGGGCTTCCTGAACGTCCGCCTCGACGCGGCCGCCGCCGGTCAGCTCGCCAAGCTCATCGTCGAGGCCGGCCCGGCGTACGGGAGCAGCGACACCCTCGCCGGGCAGCGGATCAACCTGGAGTTCGTCTCGGCGAACCCGACCGGCCCGGTGCACATCGGCGGGGTCCGCTGGGCGGCCGTCGGTGACGCGCTCAGCCGACTGCTGCGCGCCACCGGCGCCGAGGTCGGCACGGAGTACTACTTCAACGACGCCGGCTCCCAGATCGACCGGTTCGCCCGCTCGCTGCTGGCGGCCGCGCAGGGCCAGCCCGCGCCGGAGGACGGCTACGGCGGCGCGTACATCGCGGAGATCGCCGCCGAGGTGGTCCGCCGCCGGCCGGACGTGCTCGACCTCACCCCGGACGCCGCCGAGGAGGTCTTCCGGACCGAGGGCGTCCAGCTCATGTTCGCCGAGATCAAGTCCTCGCTGCGCGACTTCGGTGTGGAGTTCGACACCTACTTCAACGAGAAGGACCTGCACGACCAGGGCGCGCTGGACGCGGCGCTGGCCCGGCTGCGGGAGCAGGGGCACGTCTTCGAGTCCGAGGGCGCGACCTGGCTGCGCACCACCGAGTTCGGTGACGACAAGGACCGGGTGCTGCGCAAGTCCAACGGCGAGTGGACGTACTTCGCCGCCGACTGCGCCTACTACCTGAACAAGCGGGAGCGCGGCTTCGACCGGGTCGTGATCATGCTGGGCGCCGACCACCACGGCTACATCGGCCGGATGAAGGCGATGTCGGCCTGCTTCGGCGACGACCCGGCGCGCAACCTGGAGATCCTCATCGGCCAGCTGGTCAACCTGGTCCGCGACGGCGCCCCGGTGCGGATGAGCAAGCGGGCCGGCACCGTGGTCACGCTGGAGGACCTGGTCGACGCGATCGGCGTGGACGCGGCCCGGTACGCGCTGGCCCGCTACTCGGCCGACTCGCCCATCGACATCGACGTGGAGCTGTGGACCCGGGCCAAGAACGACAACCCGGTCTACTACGTCCAGTACGTCGCGGCGCGTACCGCCGGGGTGGCCCGCAACGCGGCCGAGATCGGGCTGACCCGGGGTGACGCCGCCGCGTTCCAGCCCGAGCTGCTCGGCCACGACAAGGAGAACGAGCTGCTCAAGGCGCTCGCCGAGTTCCCGGCGGTGGTGGCCACCGCCGCCGAGCTGCGGGAGCCGCACCGGGTGGCGCGCTACCTGGAGGAGAGCGTCGCGCAGGCGTACCACCGGTTCTACGACAACTGCCGGATCGCCCCGCAGGGCGACGAGAAGATCACCGACACCCACCGGGCGCGGCTCTGGCTCAACGACGCGACCCGGGTGGTCATCGCCAACGGCCTGCGCCTGCTCGGGGTGTCCGCGCCGGAGCGGATGTAGTCATGCGGGCGCATGAGGCAGGAGCGCTGCACGGCGAGATCGGCAGCCGGGGGCCGGCCTGGCTGCGTACCCCGGTCGACGTCAACGCCCTGGTGCCGCAGCTGTGGCCGCGCAACGTGGTGCGCGGCCCGGCCGGCGCGCTGACCGTCGCGGGCCTGGACGTCCGCGACCTGGCCGCCGAGTACGGCACCCCGGCGTACGTGCTGGACGAGGACGACCTGCGCGAGCGCTGCCGCGAGTTCCGCGCGGCTTTCCCGGACGCGGACGTCTACTACGCCGGCAAGGCCTTCCTGTGCCGCGCGGTGGTCCGGATGATCGCCGAGGAGGGCCTGTTCCTCGATGTCTGCACCGGCGGTGAGCTGGCCACCGCGCTGTCGGCCGGGATGCCGGCGGAGCGGATCGGCTTCCACGGCAACAACAAGTCGGTCGCCGAGCTGACCCGGGCGGTCGACGCCGGGGTGGGGCGGATCATCGTCGACTCGTTCACCGAGATCGACCGGCTCTCCGAGCTGGCCCGCGAGCGCGGGGTACGCCCGAAGGTGCTGGTCCGGGTCACCGTCGGCGTGGAGGCGCACACCCACGAGTTCATCGCCACCGCGCACGAGGACCAGAAGTTCGGCTTCTCGCTCGCCGGCGGCGCCGCCGCCGCGGCCGCGTTCAAGATCCTCGACGAGGACGTGCTGGAGCTGCGCGGCCTGCACTCGCACATCGGCTCGCAGATCTTCGACGCCAGCGGCTTCGAGGTGTCCGCCCGCCGGGTGCTCGCGCTCCAGTCGCAGATCCGCGACGCCCGCGGCGTGGAGCTGCCCGAGCTGGACCTGGGCGGCGGCTTCGGCATCGCGTACACCACCCAGGACGACCCGGCGTCGCCGCACGACCTGGCGAAGCGCCTGCGCAAGATCGTCGACGGGGAGTGCGCGGCGGAGAACCTCGCCGTGCCGCACCTGTCGGTCGAGCCGGGCCGCGCGATCGTCGGCCCGGCCGTGTTCACGCTCTACCAGGCCGGGACCGTGAAGGACGTGGACGGCCTGCGCACCTACGTGAGCGTGGACGGGGGGATGAGCGACAACATCCGTACCGCGCTCTACGACGCCTCGTACTCGGCCACGATGGCGAACCGCACGTCGACGGCGCAGCCGATGCTCGCCCGCGTGGTGGGAAAGCATTGTGAGTCCGGGGACATCGTGGTGAAGGATGAATTTCTGCCCGCCGACGTGCAGCCCGGAGATCTTGTTGCGGTGCCCGGCACCGGGGCGTACTGCCGGAGCATGGCCAGCAACTACAACCATGTCCCGCGGCCCCCGGTCGTCGCCGTCCGTGACGGTCGGGCGCGGCTGATCGTCCGCCGGGAGACCGAAGACGACCTGCTGGCATTGGATGTGGGATGACCTCACCGGTTCGCTTGGCGCTGCTCGGCTGTGGCACGGTCGGTAGCGACGTGGTCCGACTGCTGCACGAGCAGTCGGCCGACCTCGCCGCCCGGATCGGCGCCCCGCTGGAGATCGCCGGGATCGCCGTACGCCGGCTCGGCCGTGACCGCGGCGACCTGCCGGTCGACCCGGCGCTGTTCACCACCGACGCGCTCGGGCTGATCAAACGCGACGACGTGGACGTGGTGGTCGAGGTGGTCGGCGGCATCGAGCCGGCCCGCGGCTGGCTCGTCGAGGCGCTGCGCGCGGGCAAGAGCGTGGTCACCGCCAACAAGGCGCTGCTCGCCGAGGACGGCGCGACGCTGCACGACGCCGCCGCCGAGGGCGGCGCCGACCTCTACTACGAGGCGAGCGTCGCCGGGGCGATCCCGCTGCTGCGCCCGCTGCGCGAGTCGCTGCACGGTGACCGGATCACCCGGGTCACCGGCATCGTGAACGGCACCACCAACTTCATCCTCTCCGCCATGGACGCCACCGGCGCCGGCTTCGCCGAGGCGCTGGAGGAGGCCACCGAGCTGGGGTACGCCGAGGCGGACCCGACGGCCGACGTGGAGGGCTTCGACGCCGCCGCCAAGGCCGCCATCCTCGCCTCGCTGGCGTTCCACACCCGGGTGACCGCCGCCGACGTGCACCGCGAGGGCATCACCGAGGTGACCGCCGCCGACGTGGCCAGCGCCAAGGCCATGGGCTGCACGATCAAGCTGCTCTGCATCGCCGCCCGGGGCGTCGACCCGGAGGGCCGGGAGACGGTGAACGTCCGGGTGCACCCGGCGATGATCCCGCTGACCCACCCGCTCGCCAGCGTCGGCGACGCGTTCAACGCGGTGTTCGTCGAGGCCGACGCGGCCGGGCAGCTCATGTTCTACGGCCGGGGCGCCGGTGGCGCGCCCACCGCCAGCGCGGTGCTCGGCGACGTGGTGGCGGTGGCCCGCAACCGTCTCGCCGGGGTACGCGCGGCCAGCGAGTCCGCGTACGCCGACCTGTCGGTGCGGCCGATGGGCGAGGCGCTCACCCGCTACCACATCAGCCTCGACGTGGCCGACCGCCCGGGTGTGCTGGCCGGGGTTGCGGGGGTCTTCGCCCGGCACGAGGTGTCCATCGCCACGGTGCGGCAGGGCCCGGCCGGCGGCGACGCGGAACTGGTTATCGTCACCCACGTCGCGCCCGACGCCGCGCTCGCGGCCACCGTCCGTGAGCTGCGCGGACTGGACATCGTCCGCTCGGTGACGAGCGTGCTGCGGGTGGAGGGCGGCGCGTAACCGGCGCGTCCCGCCTGATGGTTAAGGCAGGGTGTGCCGGTGGCCGGCCGGGCAGGCTGGTCCACGCTGTTGGCAGGCCCCGGAGCGGGGCGACAGAGGCGAGGAGCGCGACATGTGGCGGGGACTGATCGAGGCGTACCGGGACCGGCTGCCGGTCACCGACGCGACTCCCGTCGTCACCCTGCACGAGGGCAACACGCCGCTGCTGCCGGCACCGGTGCTCTCCGCCCGGGTCGGCGCGGACGTCTGGCTCAAGGTCGAAGGGGCCAACCCGACCGGCTCGTTCAAGGACCGGGGCATGACGGTCGCCGTCTCCAAGGCCGTCGAGGCCGGTGACAAGGCGATCATCTGCGCGTCCACCGGCAACACCAGCGCTTCCGCCGCCGCGTACGCGGCCCGCGCCGGGATCACCTGCGCGGTGCTGGTGCCGCAGGGCAAGATCGCGCTGGGCAAGCTGGCCCAGGCGCTCGTGCACGGCGCGAAGCTGCTCCAGGTGCAGGGCAACTTCGACGACTGCCTCGGGCTGGCCGGCAAGCTCGCCCAGGACTACCCGGTCGCGCTGGTCAACTCCGTCAACATCGACCGGCTGCACGGCCAGAAGACCGCCGCCTTCGAGATCGTCGAGGCGCTCGGCGACGCGCCCGACATCCACTGCCTGCCGGTCGGCAACGCCGGCAACATCACCGCGTACTGGATGGGCTACTCCGAGGACCTGCGCGACGGCAACGCCACGAAGGCCCCCCGGATGTACGGCTTCCAGGCCGCCGGCGCGGCCCCCATCGTCACCGGCCAGGTGGTGCCGGAGCCGTCCACGATCGCCACCGCCATCCGGATCGGCAACCCGGCGAGCTGGACCAAGGCCCTCGACGCGCGGGACGCCTCCGGCGGCCTGATCTCCGCCGTCACCGACCGGGAGATCCTGTCGGCGTACCGGCTGCTGGCCCGCGAGGTGGGCGTCTTCGTGGAGCTGGGCAGCGCGGCCAGCGTCGCCGGTCTGCTCCAGCAGGCCGCCGCCGGCAAGGTGCCGGCCGGGTCGCGGGTGGTCTGCACGGTCACCGGGCACGGTCTGAAGGACCCGGAGTGGGCCATCTCGACCGCGCCCGCGCCGGTGACGATCGCCAACGACGCGCTGGCCGCCGCGCGCTCCCTCGACCTGGTCTGATCCCTCCGTCTCCCGCGTCGTTCCCGGACCGGCCGGCGCCCTCCGCGCTCGACCCATGCCAGTTCGGGGAGGTGGCGGTATCCCCGTCCTTGATCGACACCAGCTCGGGGAGGTGGCGGGATCAGGGTGGGTCGGATGCAACCACCTCGGCGAAGTGGAGTCGATCAAGGCGGGTGCGGGCGACCCTCAAGCACGGCAATGTCATCGGCTGGGGCGGATGCCGGGAGTGTCGGGCCGTGCGGCAGACTCAGGGCCCCGCAAACCCCCTCTTCAGGAGTGAGTAACGCCGATGTCGCTGCTCGCCAGATTCAGTCTCGCCAACCGGGGCCTGATCGCCCTCGTCGCGTTGGTGACGACGGCGTTCGGGCTGTTCGCCGTGYCGTCGCTGAAGCAGCAGCTCCTGCCGTCGCTGGAGTTTCCCGCCGCGTTCATCGTGGCGACGTACCCGGGCGCCGCGCCGGAGATCGTCGAAGCCCAGGTCGCCGAGCCGATCGAGAACAGCCTCAAGGGCATCCCGGGCCTGGACACGGTCACCTCGACCTCGCGCGAGGGCTCGGCCACGGTCCAGGTGCAGTACGAGTTCGGCACCGACCTGGACGACGTGGTCAACAAGATGGAGACCGCGCTCAACCGGATCGACGCCCAGTTGCCCGAGGGCGTCGACCCGCAGGTGATCGCCGGCAGCACCGACGACCTGCCCGCCGTGGTGGTCGCCGCGACCGGTGACGGCGACGAGCGGGCGCTGGCCGAGAAGCTGCGTACCGCCGTCGTGCCGGAGCTGGAGGCGCTGGACGGGGTCCGGTCGGTGGACGTCACCGGCGCCCGGGACCAGATCGTGACGATCACGCCGGACCCGGCGAAGCTCGCCGCCGCCCGGGTGGCGCCGACCGCCATCGCGTCGGCGCTCAAGAGCAACGGTGTGGCGGTGCCGGCGGGCGCGCTCGCCGACGGCGACCGGTCGCTGCCGGTGCAGGTGGGCACGCCGATCCGGACGCTCGACGACCTGCGCGGCATCGTGCTCACCACGGCGCCCGCCGCCCCGGTACGCCTCGGCGACGTCGCAGCGGTGGAGCAGCAGCTCGCCCCGGCGACCTCGTTGACCCGTACCAACGGCAAGCCCAGCCTGGGCATCGCGGTGACGGCCGCTCCGGACGGCAACGCGGTGGAGATCTCGCACGAGATCCGGGACCGGCTGGACGAGCTGGGTGACGCCGCGGGCGCCGAGCTGACAGTGGTCTTCGACCAGGCCCCGTTCGTCGAGAAGTCCATCGAGAGCCTGACCACCGAGGGCCTGCTGGGCCTGGTCATGGCGGTCGTGGTGATCCTGGTGTTCCTGCTGTCGGTGCGCTCCACGGTGGTCACCGCGGTGTCCATCCCGCTGTCGGTGCTGGTCGCGCTGATCGTGCTCTGGTCCGGCGACTACTCGCTCAACCTGCTCACCCTGGGCGCGCTGACCATCGCGGTGGGCCGGGTGGTGGACGACTCCATCGTGGTGCTGGAGAACATCAAACGGCACCTGGAGTACGGCGAGCCGAAGCGGGACGCGATTCTCACCGCGGTCCGCGAGGTGGCCGGCGCGGTGACCGCGTCCACGCTCACCACTGTCGCCGTGTTCGCGCCGATCGCCCTGGTGGGCGGCTTCGTCGGGCAGCTCTTCGCCCCGTTCGCGATCACCGTGACGGTGGCGCTGCTCGCCTCGCTGCTGGTGTCGCTCACTGTCATCCCGGTGCTGGCGTACTGGTTCCTGCGGCCGCGCGGCGGCGCCGACGACGCCGCGGCCCGGCGGGAGGCCGAGGAGAAGGAGCTGCGCAACCCGCTGCAGCGGGCGTACCTGCCGGTGATCGACTTCGCCACCCGCTCCCGGAAGACCCGGTGGGCGACCGTCGGCCTGGGCCTGCTGGTGCTCCTGGGCACGTTCGGGCTGGCACAGAAGCTGGAGACGAACTTCCTGGACGACTCGGGCCAGGACACGCTCGCCATCCGGCAGGAGATGCCGGCCGGCACCTCGCTCGCCGGCACCGACCGGGCCGCCGCGCGGATCGAGGAGGTGCTGCGGCGTACCCCCGGGGTGGAGACCTACCAGGTCAGCGCCGGTGGTGGCGACAACCCGTTCGCCGGCGGCGGCAGCGACCGGGCCACCTGGTCGCTGTCGCTCTCCGACGACACCGACGCCGCGACGGTACGCCAGGGTCTGCGCAAGGAGTTCGACGCGCTCGGCCCGGAGGTGGGCGAGCTGACGTTCGGCGGCGGGCAGAACGCCTCGGCCAACCAGGTCGAGGTGGTGGTGCAGGCCGCCGACCAGGAGACGCTGACCCGGGCGGCCGAGGCGGTACGTGCCGCGATGGCCGACACGCCGGGCGTGGAGGACGTCACCAGCAGCCTGGCCACGCGGGTGCCCCGCGTCGAGGTGACTGTGGACCGGGTCGCCGCGGCCCGCGCCGGGCTCACCGAGGCGGCCGTCGGGCAGCTCGTCGCGCAGGTGTACCGGGGTGCGCCGCTGGGCCAGGTCACGCTCGACGGCACGGCCCAGACCGTGGTCCTGAGCAGCGGTGCCCGGCCGCCGCTGACCGTGGCGGAGCTGCGGGCGCTGCCGGTCGGCGCGGTGCCACTGGACGCGATCGCGGACGTCAACCAGGTCGAGGGCCCGCAGCAGGTGACCCGGATCGACGGCGAGCGCAGCGTCTCGGTCACCGGCACGGCGACCGGCTCGAACCTCGGCGCCACCACGCAGGAGCTGCAGAAGCGGCTGGACGCGCTGGACGTGCCGGGCGCCACGTACGAGATCGGCGGCGTCAGCGCCGACCAGGCGGACGCGTTCGCGGACCTCGGGCTCGCGGTGCTGGCCGCCATCGCGATCGTCTTCCTGATCATGGTGGCCACGTTCCGTAGCCTCACCCAGGCGCTGATCCTGCTGATCTCGGTGCCGTTCGCGGCGACCGGGGCGATCGGGCTGCTGCTGGTCACCGGGACGCCGCTGGGCGTGCCGGCGCTGATCGGCGTGCTCATGCTCGTCGGCATCGTGGTGACGAACGCGATCGTGCTGCTGGATCTGATCAACCAGTACCGGGCGCAGGGCATGGACGTGACCGAGGCCGTGGTGGAGGGCGGCCGGCGCCGGCTGCGGCCGATCCTGATGACAGCCGTCGCGACGATCTTCGCGTTGCTGCCGATGGCGCTCGGCCTGACCGGTGAGGGCGGCTTCATCTCCAAGCCGCTGGCGATCGTGGTGATCGGCGGCCTGCTCAGCTCGACGTTGTTGACGCTGGTGCTGGTGCCGACGCTCTACACGATGGTGGAGCACACCAAGGGCTCGTTCCGGGCCCGCCGCCGGGGCGCGGCGGTGCCGGTCGAGCCGGAGCCGGCGGCCGATCCGGTGCCGGTGCCGGTCGGCGGCGGCGAGGAGCGCGTCGAGGAGCGGGCTCAGGTCGCGCCGCCACCGGCCCGCCCGTCGGGCGCGCTGATCGACGGTACGGACCAGTTCGAGGTGCTCCGCCTGCCCAAGAGCCGCCGTTCCCCGCTTCCCCCCACCGAGTGACGGGTCGGGAGGGGCCCGCGCGGCCCCTCCCGACACCTCGGCGCACGGGACACACCAGAAGCGCATCCGGCGGTACGCTCGGTGAGCTGATGCCTACTTTCGGTGCGGGGGCGCGATGGGGGTCGCGGGCCGGTGGAATCGACGTACCGTGCTGCGCCGGTCCGCGCTGCTGTTGGGCGGCGCCGCGCTCGGCTCCGCCGCCACCGTGGAGAGCACCTGGGTGGCCGACCGCCGCCTCCCGCTGGCGGGCGGCCCGGCCAGCGCCACGCTCGGCAACCGCCACCAGGACGTCGGTCGCGGCGGGGTCCAGGTCGTCTGGGGCGTACGCACCGACGAACCCCTGGTGGCGCTCACCTTCGACGACGGCCCCCGCCCACAGTGGACCCCGATGGTGCTGGACACGCTGGCCGAGCACCGGGTGCCGGCCACCTTCTTCCTGGTCGGTGAGCGGGCGCGCCGGCACGCCCCGCTGGTCCGGGACCGGATGGACGGCCACGAGGTCGGCAACCACAGCTGGGCGCACCGCGACCTGGCCCGGATGGACGCCGCGACGGTCTACGACGACCTGCGCCGCAGCCACGACGCGATCACCGCGGCCACCGGATCGTCCCCGCGACTGCTCCGCCCGCCCTGGGGACATCTGGGCGGCGCGGTGCTGTACGCCTCGGCCCGGCTGGACTACCGGCTGGTGCTGTGGACGCTGCAGATGGTCGAGAGCGAGTTCCCGCACGACCCGGCCGGGCACGCCCGGCGGATCGTGGCCGACGTGCGCCCCGGCACGATCGTGCTCGGGCACGACGTGGGCGACGACCGGCGGCTGGTCGCGCTCCGCGGCCTGCCCGACATGATCGACGGGTTGCGGGCCCGGGGATACACCTTCGTCACGGTCTCCGACCTGCTGCGCCGAGCTGCCGGTGGGGGAGCGGCCCGATAGGGTGCCCGCGTGTCGCCCACCCTCTCCGTCCTCGTCCGCAACCGCGACTTCCGCCATCTGTTCATCGCCGAGCTGGTCGTGTTCGGCGCGGACTGGTTCGTCATGGTGCCGCTGCTGGTGCTGCTGCCGGAGCTGACCGGCAGCGGGGTGTGGGGCGCGCTGGTGCTGGCCGTGGACACCGGCACCACCGCGTTGCTGCTGCCGTACGCCGGGACCGTGGCCGACCGGTTCGACCGCCGCAAGGTGATGATGGCGGCGAACATCGCGGCCCTGGCCGGTGTCCTGCTGCTGCTCGGTGTGCGCGGCGCCGGCACGGCCTGGCTGGCGCTGGCGGCGATCGCGCTGGTGGCGGTGGCGAAGGCGTTCTACTCGCCGGCAGCCCAGGCCGCGCTGCCCAACGTGGTCGACCCGGCGGACCTGGCGGCGGCGAACGCGGTCGCCGGCTCGGCCTGGGGCACCATGACAGTGGTCGGCGCTTCACTGGGCGGCATACTGAGTGCCGCGTACGGCCCGTACGCCAGCTTCTGGGTGGCCGCCGCGGGCCTGCTCGCCGCGTTCGGCCTGGCCGCGCTGATCCGCCGGCCCCTGCAGGCGCCGCGCGACCCGGCGGCGGCCGTGCCGCGCACGTGGGCGGCGATCCGGGAGGCGCTGCGCTACATCGTCCAGCGTCCGCGCGTGCTCGCGCTGGTCACCGTGAAGTCGGCGGTCGGCCTCGGCAACGGCGTGCTGACCGTCTTCCCGCTGCTCGCCGGCGTGTACGGCGTCGGCCCGGTCGGCGCGGGCCTGCTCTTCGCCGCCCGGGGCGCCGGGGCCCTGGTCGGTCCGATCCTGATGCGCCGGGTGCTCAGCAACCGGGCCTGGCTGCTCACCGGTCTGGCGCTGTCCATGTCGCTGTACGGCCTGGCCTATCTGGGCGCGTCGGTGGTGTCCTGGTTCCCGCTGGTGCTGGTCCTGGTCTTCCTGGCCCACCTGGGCGGCGGCAGCAACTGGGTGCTGTCCAACTACGCGTTGCAGGGCGAGGTGCCGGACCGGCTGCGCGGCCGGGTCTTCGCCACCGACATGATGCTGGCCACGCTCGCCATCGCGGTGAGTCAGCTGGTCGTGGCGCTCGTGGTGGACCGGGTGGACGAGCGCACCGTGCTGGTCGGTTGCGGCCTGGCCACCGTCGTCTACGCGCTCGGCTGGCGGTTCGCCACCCGGCGGCTCTCGCTCACCGACCCGGTCGACGCGCCCACCCCGGAGCGCACCGGCTGACACGCCGGTCCCACGCTCCGGGCGGTCCGGCCGGGCTGTCGGGGTGACGTCCTAGCATGAGCCGGTGCCGACGACCTTCCTCCCCGGCCCGGTCCGGGTCCGGGTGCCCGCGACCAGCGCCAACCTGGGCCCCGGCTTCGACGCGCTCGGCCTGGCGCTGGGCCGCCACGACGACGTCACGGCCGAGGTGACCGGCGGCGGCGTGCGGGTGGCGGTCACCGGCGAGGGTGCCGGTGAGCTGCCGGCGGACGAGCGGCACCTGATCGTGACCGCCATGCGGGCCACCTTCGACGTGCTCGGCGCGCAGCCGGCCGGCCTGGCGCTGGAGTGCGAGAACCGCATTCCCCAGGCGCGTGGGCTCGGCTCGTCCTCGGCCGCGATCGTGGCCGGGGTGCTGGCGGCCCGCGCGCTGGTTGCCGACGGCGAGCAGCGGATGGACGACGACGCCGCGCTGCGGTTGGCCGCCGAGCTGGAGGGGCATCCGGACAATGTCGCGCCCTGCCTGCTCGGGGGCTTCACGATCGCCTGGACGGAGCCGGGCGGCGCGCGGGCGGTGTCGCTGCCGGTGGCGCCGGCCGTGCGCCCGACCGTCTTCGTACCCGCCGAGCGGGGCCTGACCTCGGTGGCCCGGGCCGCCCTGCCGGCCACCGTGCCGCACGCCGACGCGGCGCTCAACGCGGGCCGGGCGGCCCTGCTGGTGCACGCGCTGACCACCGATCCGGCGCTGCTGCTGCCGGCCACCGTCGACCGGCTGCACCAGGAGCAGCGGGCGCCCGGGATGCCCGCCACCGCGGCGCTCGTCGGCGCGCTGCGTGCGGCTGGTGTGGCGGCTGTGGTCAGTGGGGCGGGGCCGACGGTGCTGGCGCTTTCCCAGGTCCCGGTGGGATTTGAGCCGGGAACAGATTGGCGCCGGTGGGAGTTGCCGATAGATGTCAGCGGTGCCCGGGTCATCCGGGGTAGACTTTGACACGCCGAGCGGGGCCCTGTTGCCGCAGGTCGGAAGAGTTGATTACGCTCTAGACCTAGCACAGCCGCGAAGCATGCGATCTTCCTGCGGTTCGGCGCACCCCCGAAGCTCTCGGCGGTCAGCCCGTCACCCCTGCCCAAGGCCCACGCCGCACCGCAGTTTCCACAGGTCGCCGCAGGCGGCGAGACCTGCTCACCGATGGTGGTGAGTCGGGAAACCACCGGCTGCTGTGTCACAGACTCCCGCGACGCGTCCATGCGAGGCGGGTGCACCGAGGCCGCCCGGCCACCTGGCTCCACGACTCCGGGCAGCTCCGGCCTATCGAGGGAAGGAATCCATTGAGCGACACCACCGACGTGACGTCGGATGTTTCCAACGTCGCTGGCGATGCCACCACCGCCGCCCCCACGCGCCGCCGCCGGAGCGGCACCGGCCTGTCGGCCATGCTGCTGCCGGAGCTCCAGAGCCTGGCCGCGTCGCTCGGCATCTCTGGTACGGCCCGCATGCGCAAGGGCGAGCTGATCAGTGCCATCACCGAGCGGCAGCAGGGCGGCGCCGCCGCCGGAACCCCTCGACCGCGCGCCGAGGTAGCGGCCGCGGCTGCTGCTCCCGCCCGTGAGGAGGTGCACGCGGAGGTCCGTGAGGAGCGGGCCGAGGCGCGCCCCGCCGAGCAGGCGCCCGCCGCCGAGGCGACCGAGGGCCGTACCCGTGGTCGCCGCAGCCGGACTGCGACCGCGACCACCGAGGCCCGCCCGGCCGAGACGCCGGCGACCGAGGTGCGGCCGGCCGAGACGCCGCGCGCCGAGGAGGCGCCCGCCGAGACCGGCGAGCGGACCGACCGTGCCGAGCGCGGTGAGCGCAACGAGGGCCGGGGCCGTGAGCGCGGCGGCGAGCGTGCCGAGCGTGGCGGCGACCGGGCCGAGCGTGGCGACCGGGCCGAGCGCGGCGACCGCAACGACCGGGGCGACCGCAACGACCGGGGTGACCGGGCCGAGCGGGGCGACCGTAACGAGCGTGCCGACCGGGGCGAGCGCGCCGAGCGCAACGACCGGGGCGACCGGGGCGACCGGAACGACCGGAACGACCGGAACGACCGGGGTGACCGCAACGACCGTGGTCAGCGCGCCGAGCGGGACAACGACGGCGACGACGACGGCGAGGGCGGCGGCCGGCGGGGCCGGCGCAGCCGGTTCCGGGACCGTCGTCGCGGCCGCGGCGAGCGGGGCGAGGGCGACAGCGGTGGCGGCCGCGAGCCGCAGGTCGGCGAGGACGACGTGCTCGTCCCGGTCGCCGGCATCATCGACGTGCTCGACAACTACGCCTTCGTCCGGACCACCGGCTACCTGGCCGGCCCGAACGACGTGTACGTCTCGATGTCCCAGATCAAGAAGTACGGCCTGCGCCGCGGTGACGCGATCACCGGCGCCGTGCGGGCCGCGCGGGACGGCGAGCAGCGGCGCGACAAGTACAACCCGCTGGTCCGACTGGACACCATCAACGGGATGGAGCCGGACGAGGCGAAGCGCCGGCCGGAGTTCTACAAGCTCACCCCGCTCTACCCGCAGGAGCGCCTGCGGCTGGAGACCGAGCCGCACATCCTCACCACCCGGGTGATCGACCTGGTCATGCCGATCGGCAAGGGCCAGCGGGCGCTCATCGTGTCGCCGCCGAAGGCCGGCAAGACGATGGTGCTGCAGGCGATCGCGAACGCGATCACCCGCAACAACCCGGAGTGCCACCTGATGGTGGTGCTGGTCGACGAGCGGCCCGAAGAGGTCACCGACATGCAGCGCTCGGTGAAGGGCGAGGTCATCGCGGCCACGTTCGACCGTCCGCCGCAGGACCACACCACGGTGGCGGAGCTGGCGATCGAGCGGGCCAAGCGCCTGGTCGAGCTGGGGCACGACGTGGTCGTGCTGCTCGACTCGGTGACCCGGCTCGGCCGGTCGTACAACCTGGCGGCGCCGGCCAGCGGCCGGATCATGTCGGGTGGTATCGACTCCACCGCGCTCTACCCGCCCAAGCGCTTCCTCGGCGCGGCGCGCAACATCGAGAACGGTGGCTCGCTGACCATTCTCGCCACCGCGCTGGTGGAGACCGGGTCCATGGCGGACACGGTCATCTTCGAGGAGTTCAAGGGCACGGGTAACGCCGAGCTGAAGCTGGACCGGAAGATCGCCGACAAGCGTGTCTTCCCGGCGATCGACATCAACCCCTCCGGCACCCGCAAGGAGGAGGTCCTGCTCGCGCCGGAGGAGCTGGCGATCATCCACAAGCTCCGCAAGGTGCTGCACTCGCTGGACTCGCAGGCGGCGCTCGACCTCCTGCTGGACCGGCTCAAGCAGTCCCGCACCAACATCGAGTTCCTGATGCAGATCGCGAAGTCCACTCCGGGCGAGTGAGCTGACGGATCCGACGAACGAGGGGCACGGCCGTACGCGGCCGTGCCCCTCGTCGCGTATCAGGCACCGCCGATGGTGAAGTTTTCCTACGGTTCAGTCGCTAGGTATTGAAACTTCTGTTCATCGTCGGGTTGACTGTCGTCCATGCGAACCCGCAGTCGACCCGCCCGTCTCGCCGGCGTCCTGCTGCTGACGCCGTTGCTGACCATCACCGCGCCGACGCCGTCCGCCGCGACGGCCGCCGGGCCGTCGCCCGTCGCGCCGCCGGCCGCCACCGCCGCCGAGGACGCGCCACGCGCCTCGTCCCGCCCCGACCCCGCCGTCGCGCTCGCCGGTGTGGAGCCGGCCGGCGGCCTGGAGACCGCCAAGAGCACCCGGCCGGTCGCGCCCGGCCTGAGCCTGACCTCCTTCGACAGGTACGACGCGGCCGGCTGGCTGCGCGCCGACGCGCTCACCGCCGACCTGGGCGGCGGGCTGACGGTGGACTACGTGAACTCCGGCGAGGTGACCAGGGACGAGCCGCTGCGCGCCGCGGTGGACCGGTCCCGCGCGGTCGCGGCGGTCAACGGAGACTTCTTCGACATCAACAACTCCGGCGCCGCCCAGGGCGTCGGCATCCGCTCCGGCGAACTGGTGCAGTCGCCGATCGCCGGGCACCCCAACGCCGTCGGGATCAGCGCCCAGGGCATCGGCCGGGTGGTCGAGGTCGGCTTCGAGGGCGCCGCGACGCTGCCCACCGGGCCGGTGCCGCTGACCCAGTTCAACAACATGGTGCAGCGCGACGGCGTGGGCGTGTTCACGCCGCTCTGGGGCTCGTACACCCGCAAGCGGGCCGTGGAGGGCGCGGCCCGGACGGTCGAGGTGACGGTGACCGGCGGCCGGGTGGCGAGCGTGGCCACCACGGCGGGCGAGGGGCCGATCCCGGCCGGCAGCACCGTGCTGCTCGGCCGCGAGGCCGGCGCCGACGCGCTCGCCGCGCTGCGTCCCGGCGACGCGGTGGACCTGACCTGGCGGCCCCGGGCCTCCGACGGCGGTGACCTGCGCGCCGCCGTGGGCGGCGGCAACGTGCTCGTGCGCGACGGCGTGGTGCAGAGCATCGCCGACGCGTCGCTGGCCCCGCGTACCGCTGTCGGGTTCTCCGCCGACGGCCGGAAAATGATCATGCTGACGGTGGACGGCCGGCAGGTGGACAGCCGTGGCGTCACGCAGACCGAGATGGGCCGCATGATGGCCGAGCTGGGCGCCGCGAACGCGCTCAACCTCGACGGCGGCGGCTCCTCCACGCTGCTCGCCCGGGAGCCGGGCGCGGCCACGGTCCAGGTCGAGAACAGCCCGTCCGACGGCAGTGAGCGGCCGGTGCCGAACGGGCTCGCCGTCTACGCCCCGAAGGGCAGCGGCCGGCTCACCGGCTACTGGCTGGAGACCGCCAGCGACCCGACCGCCGCGCCGGGCGTCGCACCGGTGCGCGGCGGCCGGCCGGACCGGGTCTTCCCGGGCCTCACCCGCCGGCTCACCGCCGCCGGATACGACGAGACGTACGGCCCGGCCGCCGGCGAGCCGCGCTGGCACGCCACCCACGGACGGGTCGACGGCGACGGCGTGTTCCGGGCCGCCGTCCCCGGCCGCAGCACCGTCACCGCCGCCCGCGGCCGGGCCCGCGGCACCATCGAGCTGACGGTGCTCGGCCCGCTGCAGCGGATCGACGGCACCGTCGACCGGGTCGGCCTGGACCGCGCCGGTGACAGCGGCCTGTTCGGCGTGGTCGGCTACGACGCCGAGGGCAACACCGCGCCGATCGAGCCGGCCGACCTGAAGCTGGAGTACGACAGGGACCTGCTCTCCGTCACCCCCACCGCCGACGGCAACCTGTCCGTCAAAGCGCTCGCCGCGACCGGCTCGGCGCTGGTCACCGCACGGGTCGGCAACCACAGCACGGTCCTGCCGGTGACCGTCGGGCTCACCGACGTGCCGGTGGCCGGGTTCGACGACGCGGCGTCCTGGAAGTTCAGCCAGGCCCGCGCCTCCGGGTCGGTCGCACCGGCGGAGGGCCACACCGGGGGCGGGCTGCGGATGTCGTACGACTTCAGCCAGTCCACCGGCACCCGCGCCGCGTACGCCGACCCGCCCGCGTGGATCGACGTACCGGGCCAGCCGCAGGCGTTCGGCATGTGGATCAAGGCCAACGGCACCGGCGAGTGGCCCAGCCTGCACCTGCACGACGCGCAGGACACCCAGTTCGTGCTGCGCGGCCCGTACCTGGACTGGACCGGCTGGCGCTACGTCGAGTTCGCCGTACCGCCGGGCGTGCAGTACCCGGTGCGGGTGCGCCGGTTCTACGTGGCCGAGACCGACCCGGCCAAGCAGTACCGCAGCGAGGTCGTGATCGACGACCTGGTGGCCCGGGTACCGCCGGACGTGCAGGCGCCGCCCGAGCCGAACCGCATCGACCGGGTGGTGCTGCGCGACGGCACTGTGGACGGGGCGCCCTGGCGCTTCGCGGTGCTCTCCGACGCCCAGTTCGTCGCCGCGAACCCGGACAGCGACCTGGTCGCCCAGGCCCGCCGTACGCTGCGCGAGGTCCGCGCCGCCCGGCCGGACTTCCTGATCATCAACGGCGACTTCGTGGACACCGCCTACCCGGCGGACTTCGCGCTGGCCAAGCGCATCCTGGACGAGGAGCTGGGCGGCGAGGTGCCGTATCACTACGTGCCCGGCAACCACGAGATCATGGGCGCGCCGATCGACAACTTCCGCAGCGTCTTCGGGGACACCTCGCGCGTCTTCGATCACCGGGGCACCCGGTTCCTCACGCTCAGCACGGCCACCGGCTCGCTGCGCGGCGGCGGGTTCGACCAAGTGGAGCTGCTGCGCCGGACGCTCGACCAGGCCGCCGGCGACCGCTCGGTGGGCTCGGTGGCGGTGCTGTTCCACCACCCGCCGCGCGACCCGAGCCCGGCCAAGGCCAGCCAGCTCGGCGACCGGAAGGAGGCGGCGCTGGTCGAGCAGTGGCTGGCCGACTTCCAGCACCGCACCGGCAAGGGCGCGCTGATGGTCAACGGGCACGTCGGCACGTTCCACGCCGACCGGGTGGACGGCGTGCCGTACGTGATCAACGGCAACTCGGGCAAGGACCCGTCCACCCCGGCGGCGCTCGGCGGGTTCACCGGCTGGACCGAGTTCGGGGTGGACCCGGTGACGCCGGGGGAGGCCGAGCGGGCCCGCCGCGACCCGCTGGCCGAGGGCCCGACGTGGGTGAGCGCGGAGATGCACGCCCACGTCGACCGGCTCGCGCTGACCGCGCCCGCGCAGGTGCGCCAGGGTTCGCCGGTGGACGTCACGGCCACGCTCACCCAGCCCAGCGGCCGGCAGGTGCCGGTGGCGGCGCCGGTCAGCGCCGACTGGTCCGGTTCGCCGAACCTGCACATCGGCGGCGCGACGGGCGTACGGCCGTGGCACGTGGCCCGGTTCGACCCGGCCACCGGCCGGCTGACCGCGCTGCGCCCGGGGGCGCAGGTGCTGCTGGCGGTGACCGTCAACGGCGTGAAGGCCGAGACGACTGTCACCACGGCCGCAGCGGTCCGCGCCCCCGCCGCCTGACCCGGAGGCCGGGGCTCCTCATCCTGGGGGAGGAGCCCCGCCCCCGCCCCCGGCCCCCGCCCCCCGCTTCGCTCCGTTGATCATGAAGTTGACCTGGACAAAAGCGACAGGAATTGCCGCCAAGTTCATGATCAGCAGGGTGGGGGGCGTGGGGGTGGGAATGCGGGAGTGTGGGCGGGCGTTGCGGGTGGCGGACCTCCTGTGCCGGGTGGAAGACGCCCGTGGCAGACTGGTCAATCGGCCACCGGTTCCGGTTCACGCCCGAGCCCGTCGCGGACGACGGGGAGCATCGACGGCGACCCGGCGACCACCGACGAAAGGACCGAGGCGACATGAAGCCCAACATCCACCCGGAGTACGTGACCACCGAGGTCCGCTGCTCCTGCGGCAACACCTTCACGACCCGCAGCACCGCCAAGGGCGGCGCCATCAGCGTCGAGACCTGCAGCGCCTGCCACCCGTTCTACACCGGTAAGCAGCGCGTGCTGGACACCGCCGGTCGGGTCGCGAAGTTCCAGCAGAAGTACGCCAAGGTTCAGGGCAAGAAGGCCAAGTAGCTCCGTCGACGACGCCCGTGTCCGGCTCCTGCCGGGCACGGGCGTTCGTCCGTTTGCGCCGGTTTTCACACCCAAGGAGCATCCGCAGCATGAGCAGTGAGCGCCTGGCCGCCCTCCTCGACGAGTACGCCGAGCTGGAGCGGCGGCTGGCCGACCCGGCCATCCACGCCGACCAGGGCACCGCCCGGCGGGTCGGCCGCCGGTACGCCGAACTGGTCCCGCTGCACAAGGCGGCCGGCGAACTGGAGCAGGCCCGCGCCGACCTGGCCGCCGCGCGCGAGCTGGCCGCCGAGGACCCGACGTTCGCCACCGAGGCGGAGGCCATCGCCAGCTCCCTGCCGGCGCTCGAGGAACGGCTCGCGGAACTGCTCATCCCGCGCGACCCGCACGACGCCAAGGACGTGATCGTCGAGATCAAGGCCGGCGAGGGCGGCGAGGAGTCGGCGCTGTTCGCGGGGGACCTGCTGCGGATGTACACCAGGTACGCCGAGCGGCACGGCTGGGTCACCGAGGTGATCGACGCCCAGGACTCCGACCTCGGCGGCGTCAAGGACGTGTCGCTGGCGATCAAGAGCAAGGGCGTGCCGGAGGGCGGCAACGGGGTCTGGTCCCGGCTCAAGTGGGAGGGCGGCGTGCACCGGGTGCAGCGCGTCCCGGTGACCGAGTCGCAGGGCCGGATCCACACCAGCGCCGCCGGCGTGCTGGTGCTGCCCGAGGCGGAGGACGTCGACGTCACCATCGACCCGAACGAGCTGCGCATCGACGTGTTCCGCTCGTCCGGCCCCGGCGGGCAGTCGGTGAACACCACCGACTCGGCGGTACGGATCACCCACGTGCCGACCGGCATCGTGGTGTCCTGCCAGAACGAGAAGTCGCAGCTGCAGAACCGCGAGCAGGCCATGCGCATCCTGCGGGCCCGCGTGCTCGCCGCGGCCCAGGAGCAGGCCGACGCGGCGGCGTCGGACGCCCGCAAGGCGCAGGTCCGCACCGTGGACCGGTCCGAGCGGATCCGCACCTACAACTTCCCGCAGAACCGGATCACCGACCACCGTATCGGCTACACCGCGTACAACCTGGACCTGGCGCTGGCCGGCGAGCTGGACGGGGTGCTCGACGCGCTGGCCGAGGCGGACCGCGCGGCCCGCCTGGCCGGCGAGACGGAGCTGTCCCGCCGCTGACCGCTGGGTGTTAACAGGGGGCCCTTCCTCTACCGGAGGCGTTAACAGGGGGCCCTTCCTTACCGCTCAGCTCGCGCGTGGTCGCGCCTTGGCGCGCAGCATCTCCCGGTCGGCCAGCTCGAACGCGGTGCCGAGCGCCTCCCGGACGCTGACAGTGGTGCTGCCGTCGACCTCGGCGAAACCGATCGTCACCCCGACCGGCGTGCCCGGCACCAGCGACTCCCAGTCCTCGGTGCGGACGGCGGCCTCGATCCGCCGGGCCACCTCGACCGCCTCCGGCATGACGGTGTCGGGCAGCACCACGACGAACTCGTCGCCGCCGTAGCGGGCCACGAAGTCGCCCCGCCGCATCACCCGGTTGATCACCCCGGCGACCCGTTGCAGCACCAGGTCGCCGGAGTGGTGGCCGTGGCGGGTGTTCACCGCCTTGAACCCGTCGAGGTCGCAGACCCCGATCACCACGCGCTCGCCCCGGGACACCACGGCGCCCAGGTAGCGCTCCAGCCGGCGCCGGTTGGGCAGGCCGGTGAGCGGGTCGGTGAGCGCCTCGCCCTCGTACCGGGCCGCCTCGCGGCGCATCTCCTCGTGGTCGATCCGGGCGGCGATGCCGTCGATGTAGACGTCCCGCAGCCGGTCGCTGCGCCGCGCGGCCAGCCGGAACGCGTGCCGGTCGGCCCGGTGCGCGCCCGCGTGGTCGCCGGCCCGGGCCAGCGCGACGCTGCGCAGCCGGGGTGCCTCGGCCGCGCCGAGCGTCTCGTCGGAGACCTGGAGCGCGTCCAGCCGGGTGACCGCCTCGATCGGGCGGTTGGCGGCGACGGCCAGGCAGACCTGACCGAGCTGGCGCAGGTCGCGGGCGCGGGCGCTGTCGCCGCCGTGGCCGAGCAGCCGTTTCGGGTCGGCGTCCCCGGCGGACTCCACCCGGTCGCCGAGCGCGGCCCGCCGGGCGGCCGCGTAGCCGTACGCGGCGAGGCTGCTGGGGCGCAGGTTGCCGGCCCGCCCGCCGCGCAGGAAGCGGGCCAGGTCACCGGCGACGTCGCGGAGCACCCGCAGGCAGCCGTCGCTGTCGCCGTTGTGGTCCAGCGCCACCGCGTTGCGCAGCCGGATCCCCGGCGCGGCGAACGTCTCCTCCGGGATGCCGGCGCTGAGCCCCACCTCGCGGGCCCGCTCGATCGCGCCCAGAGCGTGGCCGTGGAAGCTCAGGTACGAGTACGCCATCGCGAGGTCGTGCCAGCCCCACGCGGTGTCCCGGTCCGGCGTGTCGTCGGCGCCCAGCGCGCGGGCGGCCCGGACCAGGTGCATCACGCACCGGTCCAGCGCGCCCTGGTGGTGGGCGGCGAGCGCGGCGAGCGCGTTGAGGTGCCCGTGCAGGTAGGGCTCGGCGAGGTCGCGTACCGCGGCGGAGGCGTCCTCGACGGCCCGGGTGAACTCGGCGGTCCGGCCGAGGTTGATCAGCGCGGACAGGCGCTGCACGAGCGCGTCGGCGCGGGCGTACGGGTCGCCGGTGGTGCGGATGACGCGGTCGAGCAGGACGCACGCCTCCGCGGACCGGCTGGCCTCCTGCAGTGACCGTGCGCGTCGGAGAGCGTCAACCTGGTCCTCGACCTGGTCGAGCCAGCCCACTCGCGACCTCCCTGCGGTGTGCGCCCGGACGCACCCGCTCGTGAGGTGAGCCGCGACGCCTCATGATTATTGCGTGACCGCACTCCCGCAACACCCGTCCGAAGGGACAGAACGCGAACGCGCCTCGCTGGTGATCAACCGGGTGGCGCGCGCGCTCGCCGCGGCGGGCGTCGAGGCGCCCCGCGCCGAGGCCGAGCAGCTGGCCGCGTACGTCCTGGACGTGCCACGCGGCCGGCTGGCGCTGGCCGACGGCTTCACCCCGGCGCAGCGTGACCGCCTGGACGCCCTGGTCGGGCGGCGGGTGACCCGGGAGCCGTTGCAGCACCTGCTCGGCTCGGCCGGTTTCCGGCACCTGGAGCTGGCGGTCGGGCCGGGCGTGTTCGTGCCCCGGCCGGAGACCGAGCTGCTGGCCGGGTGGGGGATCGAGCGGGCCCGGGAGCACGCCGCGCCGCTCGTGGTCGACCTGTGCAGCGGCTCCGGCGCGATCGCCCTGGCGGTGGCGCAGGAGGTGCCCGCGGCCCGGGTGGTGGCTGTGGAACGGTCCCCGGCCGCCCTGGCCTGGCTGCGGCGCAACGCGGCCGACCGGGCTGCCGCCGGGGACCGGCCGGTCGAGGTGGTGGCCGCCGACGTGACCGGTCCGGAGCTGCTGGCCGGCCTGGCCGGGCGGGTCGACGTGCTGCTGTGCAACCCCCCGTACGTGCCGAGGTCGGTGGCGGTGCCGCCGGAGGTGGCCGGGCACGACCCGGACGAGGCGGTGTTCGGCGGCGCGGACGGGCTGGACGTGATCCGCCCGGTGGTGCGCCGGGCCGCCGAGCTGCTGCGCCCGGGCGGCGCGATCGGGATCGAGCACGACGACACGCACGCGGCGGCGGTGCCCGCGCTGCTGCGCGGCGACGGCCGCTACGACCGCGTCGAGGAGCACCGGGACCTGGCCGGGCGGCCCCGCTGGGCGAGCGCGTCCCGGCGGGCGGACGGCACCCACGCCGAGACCGCCCGGGCGTGGCAGACTGACTCCTCGTGATGCTCTACGACTGTCGGTCGCCCGCCGACCGGGACCGCGGCATCGCCGCTGCCATCGAGGCGGTCAAGAACGGGGAACTCGTCGTCCTGCCGACCGACACGGTCTACGGCATCGGGGCGGACGCGTTCACGCCGTACGCGGTGAAGGCCCTGGCGGACACCAAGGGCGGCGCCCGGCAGGCGCCCCCGGTGCTCATCGGCTCCCGGCACACGCTCGACGGCCTGGTGTTCTCGTTGCCCGGCGCGGCCCGCGACCTGGTCGAGGCGTTCTGGCCGGGCGCGCTGACCATCGTCGTGGAGCATTCGCCGAGCCTGGCCTGGGACCTGGGCGACACCAGCGGGACGGTGGCGGTGCGGATGCCGCTGCACCCGGTGGCGCTGGAGGTGCTGCGGGAGACCGGGCCGATGGCCGTCGCGTCGGCCAACAAGGTCGGCCAGCCGGCCGCGCTCACCGCCGAGGAGGCGCGCGACCAGCTCGGCTACGGCGTGCGGGCCTACCTGGAGGCCGGGCCGGCGGTGGACCCGGTGCCGAGCACGATCGTCGACCTGACCGGCGAGGTGCCGCGGGTGCTGCGTGAGGGCGCGGTGACGCTGGCGAAGCTGCGGGAGGTCGTGCCGGGCATCCTCGACGAGCGGGGGGTCTGAGTGCCGCCCTTCACCGTCCTGCACGTCTGCATGGGCAACATCTGCCGGTCGCCGATGGCCGAGCGGCTGCTGCTGCTCGCGGTCCGGGAGCGGCTGGCCCGCCTCGGCGTCGACCCGGCCGGGTCGGACGCGCTCGTGCACAGCCACAGCGCCGGCACCGGCGGCTGGCACGCGGGCGAGGAGATGAACCCGCCCGCCGCCCGCCAGGTGCTCTCGCGCGGCGGCGACACCGAGGGGTTCGCCGCCCGGCGGCTGCGCTCGGATCTGATCGACGCCGCCGATCTGGTGCTCACCGCCACCGCCGACCAGCAGGAGTACGTGGTGGCGCTGCGGCCGGACGCCGCCGCGCGCACGTTCGTGCTGGGTGAGTTCGGCCGTCTGCTCGGCGGGCTGGACCGCGCTGCGCTGCCGCCGGCCGAGCCCACGCCGGACGCCGTGTACGCGCGCGGCGTCGCGCTCGTGGCGGCTGTCGACGCGGCCCGGCAGAACGCCTCCGCGCTGCCCACCGACGATCTGGACGACCCGTGGGGCCGGGGCGACCAGTGCTTCAGCCGGGTCGCGGACGAGATCGAGGAGACGGTGCAGCCGCTGGCTGCCGCGCTGTTGCCCTGAGATTCATCCTTCCTCGCGAACTTTCTGCGCCTTTCTCGGAAGGTGTCGGCTAAAGCGAACATTCGGGTCATTCTGAACTGGTCCGTACGGCCGGCTCCTGCGGGGAGAGCTGATGAACCGGGCCTATCTCGACAAACTGTTCACCGTTGTGCTCGCCGGCGTGCTCGCCGGGCTGGTCCTGGCCGTCGCGGCGCTGCCGGCCGCGCTGGTCTTCGGGCTGGGCCTGAAGAACCTGATGCCGTACACCGCGCTGCCGGAGGCGCTCAAGACGCCGCAGCCGGCACAGCGGTCCAACCTGTACGCCAACGACGGGCGGACGCTCATCACCTCGTTCTACGTCGAGGACCGGGTGGACGTGCCGGTCGCCGAGGTGGCGCCGGTGATGCGCGACGCCATCGTGGCCGCCGAGGACGTGCGCTTCTACGAGCACCACGGCGTCGACGTGCGCGGCGTCGCGCGGGCGTTCACCGCCAACCGCCGCGAGGGCACCCGCCAGGGCGCCTCCACGCTGACCATGCAGTACGTGCGCAACGCGCTGGCCGGGGACCCCCGGCTGACCGAGGAGCAGCGCGCCGCCGCCACCGAGATCACCGTGGGGCGCAAGATCCGCGAGATGCGGTACGCGCTGACGCTGGAACGGCAGATCGGCAAGGACGAGATCCTCGGGCGCTACCTGAACATTGCGTACTTCGGCGCCGGGGCGTACGGCATCGCCGCCGCCAGCAAGCGCTACTTCTCCACCACACCGGACCGGCTCACGCTGGCCCAGGCCGCGCTGCTCGCCGGGCTGGTCCGGTCCCCGGCGGACGACCCGATCAACGGCGACGCCGATTCGGCCCGGCAACGGCGGGCGTACGTGCTGGACCGGATGGTGGAGACCGGCCGGGCGAGCGCGGCCGACGCCGAGGCGGCGAAGGCGGCGGAGCTGGCGCTGGCGCCCAACACCACCCCGAACGACTGCGCCGCGGTGCCCGCCGACCACAACGACTGGGGCTTCTTCTGCGACTGGTTCACGCAGTGGTGGAACGCCCAGCCGGCGTTCGGCGAGACGGTGGACGAGCGGCAGCGCACGCTGCGCCGCGGCGGCTGGTCGATCGTGTCCTCGCTCGACCCGGACGTGCAGGCCAAGACGAGCGAGCAGGTGCGGGAGATCTACCCGGAGACGATCGCGCGCGCCGCGCCGACCGCCGTGGTGCAACCGGGCACCGGGCGGGTGCTGGCGATGGCGGTGAACCGCACGTACGGCGTGGCCGCGAACCCGGACGGTCAGCAGAACTACCCGAACACGGTCAACCAGCTGGTGGCCGGCGGTGGCGGCATCACCGGCTACCAGGCGGGCTCGACGTTCAAACTGTTCGCCCTGCTGGCCGCGTTGGAGTCCGGGCTGCCGCTGGACACGGTGTTCGATGCGCCGCGCGTCTACGTCACGCAGTACCCGGTCGGCGCCGGCCCGGCGAGCTGCGGCGGCCGGTGGTGCCCGGCGAACGCCAACACCTACTGGATGGACGGCGACCGGGACATGTGGGACGCGTTCGGCCGGTCGGTGAACACGTACTTCGCCTGGCTCACCGAGCGGGTCGGCGCGGACCGGGTGGTCGAGATGGCCCAGCGGCTGGGCATCGTGTTCCGCGCTCCGGCCGACGCGAAGATGGCCCACGACGGCGCGAAGAGCTGGGGCCCGTTCACGCTCGGCGTCTCCGCCACCACGCCGCTCGACCTGGCCGGCGCGTATGCCGCGGTGGCCGCCGAGGGCACCTGGTGCCGGCCCACGCCGGTCACCTCGATCGCCGACCCGTCCGGCCGGAAGATCCCCGCCGGGAACACCGACTGCCGGCAGGTGCTCGACACCGAGGTCGCCCGCGCGGCGGCCGACGCCAGCCGCTGCCCGGTCGGCGACCAGTCGATGTACCGGCGTTGCGACGGCGGCACGGCCGAGGAGCTGGCTCCGGGCCTGCGCCGTCCGGTGGCCGGCAAGACCGGCAGCTCGGAGCGGAACGCCACGGAGACGGTCGTCGCGTTCACGCCGCAGCTCTCGGTGGCGACGATCGCGGCGAACCCGGACGACCCCCGGGACGCGGTCGGCGGCGGCGTGCAGAAGCGGCAGATCGCCGCGGTGGGCCGCATCCTCGCGTGGGCGTTGCGCGACGAGCCGGTACGCGACTTCGTCCCGCCGGGCCAGGCGGTCGCCTTCCAGCACACCAGCCCGCGCACCGGCAACTGAGGGTCAGCTCGCCGGCCTGCCGTATCGCGCGACCATGGTTCGGACGGCTTCGTCGACGACCGCTGTCGTGCGGTCCGGGGTGACCGTCCAGTCCGGGAGGACCAGGCGCGGCCAGAGCAGGTAATTGGAGATCATCCCGAGGAAGTGCGTGGCGGCCATCTCCGGGTCGGCGACGTCCGCGGCTCCCGCGTCGTGCTCGGCCGAGAGGTAGATCCGGACGGACTCGAAGTACGGCAGCTTGCCCTGCGCGAAATGTGCTCTGGCCAGCTCGGGAAAGCGTGGCAGCTCGGCGATCACGATGCGGAACAGGTCGGTCATCTCCGGCCGGCTCAACAGCGTCGCGTAGTGCCGTCCGAGGACCGTCAAGCCGGCCGTCAGGTCACCGGCAGGTGGCACGTCGGCGACCTCGTTGCGGGCCCAGGAGTCGATGACGATGGCGTCGAACAGAGCCGCCTTCGTCGGAAACTGCTTGAACAGCGTCGCCTTCGACACGCCGGCACTGGCGGCCACACGCGCCAGTGAGGCCCGGTCGTAGCCCAACTCCAGGAAGAGCTCGGTGGCGGCCTGCACGATCAGCGCGCGCTTCTCCTCCGCCACACGCTGGTGATAGGCCGACGGCGCTGGGGTCATGCGGCCATCATAGCGAGGCGAGTGGGTTGACTCACCATTCGCCCAGGGCGTAGCGTCGGCATGGTGAGTCGCCCGACTCGCCATCCGTCTCGCGTCACCGGAGGATCCGATGTCCCGCTTCGCCAATCAGACAGTTCTCGTCACCGGCGGCACCGGTGGGCAGGGGGCCAGCCACGTTCGCGCCCTGCACGCCGAGGGCGCCAACGTCGTCATCGGCGCCATCGACGCCGAGCGGGGCGCCGGCCTCGCCGCCGAGCTGGGACACCGGGCGCGGTTCGTCCGCCTGGACGTCTCCCGGGAGGAGTCGTGGGTCGCCGCCGTCGCGGAGACCGAGAAGGCATTCGGCGCGCTCACGATCCTGGTCAACAACGCCGGGGTGCAGAACCCGCCGGCCCTCATCGAGTCCACCAACCGGGCCACCTGGGCTCGTATCCTCGACGTCAACCTCACCGGCACTTTCCTCGGCATCAAGGCGGCCGCCCCGGCGCTGCGTCGCGCGGGGGGAGGAGCGATCGTCAACATCGGCTCCACCATGGGGATGGGTGGTACCGCCCTCTACGCGCCCTACGTCGCCGGTAAGTGGGCGGTGCGTGGGCTCACCCGGACCGCCGCCCTGGAGCTGGGCCGCGACAACATCCGCGTCAACGCGATCCACCCCGGCGTGATCGAGACCCCGTTCATCACCGAGCCGGCGGCCGGCAGCGACGCCCCGATCGCCGACTTCTACTCGCCGGAGCCGTTCGCCGTCCCGCGACTCGGGCAGCCCGCCGACATCACCGCGCTGCTGTTGTTCCTCACGTCGCCGGACGCGGCCTTCATCACCGGCGCCGAGTACGTCATCGACGGGGGACTGCTCCTCGGCCCCGCACTGCGGGGCGACTCTCCCGCCTAACCGGCCGGGTGTTCGGCGCCCTTGGCGATGTTGCGGGCCATGCCGCCGAAGACGACGGCGTGGAACGGCGCCACCGAGGCCCAGTAGAGGTGGCCGGGCAGCCCGCGCGGGAGGAACACGGCACGCTGCACGTACCTGCTGCCGCCGTTACCGTCCGGTTCGGCGCGCATCTCCAGCCACGCCCGGCCGGGCAGCCGCATCTCGGCGCGCAGCCGCAGCAGCTCGCCCGGGACGATCTCCTCGACCCGCCAGAAGTCCAGCGCCTCACCGACCTGGAGGCGGTGCGGGTCACGCCGCCCCCGGCGCAGCCCGACGCCGCCGACCAGCCGGTCCATCCAGCCGCGCACCGACCAGGCCAGCGGGAACGAGTACCAGCCGTGCTCGCCGCCGACGCCCTCGATGACCCGCCACAGCGCCTCCGGTGGCGCGTCCACCGCCCGCTCCCGCATGTCGGTGTACGCGGTGCCGCCGGACCAGCGCGGGTCCGACGGCAGCGGCTCGGCCGGCGCGTCCGGCCCGCTCGCGTTCGACCAGCGCGTCTCCACCTGCGCGTCGCGCACCTTGGACAGCGCCAGCGCCACCGCCTGGTCGAAGCCGGTCAGCCCCTCGGGCGGGTCCGGCACGTACGCGGCGATGTCGTGCTCGTGCGCCACCGCCTCATGCACCAGGCTCTCCACCAGCGGCCGGGCGATCGCGTTCGGCACCGGCGTGATCAGGCCGACCCAGTGCGAGGACAGCGACGGGGTGAGCGGGCGCACCGGCAGGATGACCCGGGGCCGCAGCCCGGCCACCCGGGCGTAGCGCTGCATCATGTCGCTGAAGGTCAGCACGTCCGGGCCGCCGATGTCGAAGGCCCGGTTCACCTCGGCCGGCAGGTGCGCGCAGCCGACCAGGTAGCGCAGCACGTCCCGGACCGCGATCGGCTGGATCCGGTTGCGCACCCAGCGCGGGGTGACCATCGCCGGCAGCCGCTCGGTCAGGTACCGCAGCATCTCGAACGAGGCCGAGCCGGATCCGATGATCACCGCGGCGCGCAGCACCGCCGTCGGCACGCCGCTGTCCAGCAGGATCCGCGCGACCTCCGCCCGGGAGCGCAGGTGCGCCGAGGGCAGGCCGTCACGCTCCGCCGGCTCCGGCCCGCCGAGGTACACGATCCGGCGTACGCCGGCGGCGCGCGCCGCCTCGGCGAAGTTGGTCGCCGCCTCCCGGTCGGCCGCCTCGAAGCCGCGCTGGCCGAGCGAGTGGACCAGGTAGTACGCGACCTCCACGCCCTCGAACGCGGACGGCAGCGTCTCCGGGCGGCGCAGGTCGCCCTCGACGATCTCCGCGTCGGCCGCCCAGGGCACGTCCCGCAGCCGCCCGGCCGTGCGGGCCAGGCAGCGTACGGTGTGCCCCTCGGCCAGCAGCCGGGGCGCCAGGCGCCCGCCGATGTAGCCGGTCGCGCCGGTGACGAGGCATCTCACGGCCTCCAGTCTGCGGCTCCGTAGACTCCTTCGCTGTGGAGAACGCGAGGGACACCTTCTGGGGGCCGGACTTCCAGCAGCTCAGTACCGTCGACCCGGAGATCGCCGAGGTGGTGCTGGGGGAGTTGGACCGGCTGCGCGGCGGTCTGCAACTGATCGCCAGCGAGAACCTCACCTCGCCCGCGGTGCTGGCCGCGCTCGGTTCCACGCTCACCAACAAGTACGCCGAGGGCTACCCGGGCCGGCGCTACTACGGCGGCTGCGCCGAGGTGGACCGGGCCGAGGAGCTGGGCATCGCCCGGGCGAAGGACCTGTTCGGCGCCGAGCACGCCAACCTCCAGCCGCACTCCGGGGCGAGCGCCAACCTGGCCGCGTACGCCGCCCTGGTGCAGCCCGGTGACACGGTGCTGGCCATGGACCTGCCGCACGGCGGGCACCTGACCCACGGCAGCCGGGTGAACTTCTCCGGCAAGTGGTTCCACCCGGTCGGCTACACCGTCCGGCCGGACACCGAGACGATCGACTACGACGAGGTACGCGACCTGGCCCGGGCGCACCGGCCGAAGCTGATCATCTGTGGCGCGACCGCGTACCCCCGGCTCATCGACTTCGCTCGCTTCCGCGAGATCGCCGACGAGGTCGGCGCGTACCTGATGGTGGACGCCGCCCACTTCGTCGGCCTGGTGGCCGGCGGCGCGATCCCGTCCCCGGTGCCGCACGCCGACGTGGTCACCGCGACCACGCACAAGGTGCTGCGCGGTCCGCGCGGCGGCATGATCCTGTGCCGGGAGCCGCTGGCCGCGCGGATCGACAAGGCGGTCTTCCCGTTCACCCAGGGCGGCCCGCTGATGCACGCGGTGGCGGCCAAGGCGGTCGCGCTGCGCGAGGCCGCGCAGCCGGAGTTCCGCACGTACGCCGCCCAGGTGGTGACGAACGCGCGGGCGCTCGCCGACGGCCTGGCCGCCGACGGCCTGCGGCCGGTCTCCGGCGGCACCGACACCCACCTGGCGCTGCTCGACCTGCGTGAGACGGGCGTGACCGGCGCCGAGGCCGAGGCCCGCTGCGACGCCGCCGGCATCACGCTGAACAAGAACGCGATCCCGTACGACCCGCAGCCGCCGCTCGTCGCCTCCGGCATCCGGGTGGGTACGCCGAGCGTCACCACCCAGGGCATGCGCGAGGGGGAGATGGGCCGGATCGCCGGGCTGATCGCGCGCGCGGTACGCACCGATCCCGGCGCCCCCGGAGGCGCGGACACGCTGGCCGAGTTGGCCCGCGAGGTCGCCGAGCTGGTCGCCGCCTTCCCGGCGTACCCCCGATGACGGCGCCACGGGCGGGTGAGCCCGGCGCGATCCGGTCCCGGCTGAACCACCTGCGRCTACCGTTGCTGGCGTGCGCGGCCCTCGCGGTGGTGGGGGTGCCGGCGGCGGCGCTGCTGCGCGGCCCGACCGGGGCGGCCGGCTTCGCGGCCGGGGTGGCGCTGGTGATCGTCAGCTACCTGATCTCCAGCCTCTCGGTCGCCTGGGCGGACGCCATCCACCCTCGGATGATCATGTCGGTCGGGTTGGTCACCTATGCCACCAAGATCGTGATCCTGGGCGTGGTGATGGCCGCCGTGGCGGCCACCGGCTGGCCCGGCCTGCCGGACATGGGCGTGGCGATCATCGCGGCCGTGGTGGCGTGGACCGGTGCCCACCTGACCTGGGCGATGAGGTCCCCGCTGCCCACATTCGAGCGTCGCGACGACAGCGAGTGACTTTGCTGAATCGTGTCCGGTACGGCGGGTGCCCTGACGGGCGCGACAGGAGTAACGTGGCGCCAGGTTGACGCGCCCGCAGTACGGCCCGCACGCTGTCCGCAGTGTGGGGGGTGCCGCACATCCCCGCGCGCCCCTGCTGATATTGTTCGCCACGTCATGGCCGATGACCCCCACTCCCACAAGTCCGACGAGCACTCGTCGGAGGGTGTGGCAGGCGCCGTCGTGGGTTACCTGCTCGCCGGCATTCTGGTGTGGGGTGGCCTCGGCTGGTTGGCGGAACGGTTCCTCGGTCTGCCAGCCGGCATCGGGGTCGCCGTCGGCATGATGCTCGGCGCGGCCGGGGCGATCTACCTGATCATGAAGAGGCTCAGTGCCTGAGTTCCGGCACACGCGGGTCTGTTGAGTGCGGAGGATGACACGGTGAGCGGACAGCTGGTCGTCGCCCAGGACCTTCCCTGGCCCCCCAGCGTCGGGGATTTCTACCCGCCGGACGTGGCCGGCCCCTGGGTCACCAAGTTCAGCATCATGATCTGGATCGCCGTCGCGCTGCTGATCATCTTCTTCGTGGCCGCGTACCGGAAGCCGAAGCTGGTGCCGGGCAAGGGCCAGTGGGCCGCCGAGGCCGTCTACGGGCTGGTCCGGGACAACATCGCCCGTGAGCAGATGGGCAACGCGGGCATCCGCTTCGCGCCCTACCTCACCGTGCTGTTCAGCTTCATCCTGCTGACAAACATCTTCAGCATCGTGCCCGGCCTGCAGATCTCGCCGAACTCGCACATCGCGTTCCCGATCGTGCTCGCCGCCATCTCGTACGTCATGTACAACTACGTCGGCGTCCGCAAGCACGGCCTCGGCAAGTACCTCAAGCAGAGCCTCATCCTGCCCGGCGTGCCGTGGCCGATGCACTTCCTGCTGATTCCGATCGAGTTCCTGCAGAACTTCGTCGTCCGGCCGGTCACCCTGGCACTGCGACTCTTCGCCAACATGTTCGCCGGCCACCTGCTCCTGCTGGTCTTCACCGTCGGCGGCTTCGTGATGCTCGGGTCGAGCAGCGTCTTCGTGCAGGCGACCTCGGTCTTCTCCTTCGCGATGGCGATCGTGATGGCCTTCTTCGAGGCGCTGGTGGCGGTGCTGCAGGCATACGTCTTCGTCACGCTGAGCGCCAACTACATCGGCACGTCGCTGGCCGACGAGCACTGAGATCCGGCTCGGCGGGCACCCGGCCCGGCCAAGCATCTGGTACCGACCGCGTACACGTGAGCCCTCACGTGTGAACTAGGAGGAATACCCGCAATGAACGTTCTTGCCGAGATCGGTGGCAACGTCAACACCATCGGCTACGGCCTCGCCGCCATCGGCCCCGGTATCGGTGTGGCCCTGGTCTTCGCGGCCTACATCCAGTCGAGCGCCCGCCAGCCCGAGTCGGCCGGCTACAACCGCACCTGGCTGGTGCTGGGCTTCGCCCTGGTCGAGGCGCTGGCGCTGTTCGGCCTGGTGCTCGCCTTCGCCGTTAGCTGACGCGAGCTCTCCCGATCCGGAGGTCTGACATGTATCTCGCCGCCGAAGGCGCGCACAATCCGATCTTGCCGATCTGGCAGGAGATGGTCGTCGGAACGATCTCCTTCGCCCTGCTCGTCTTCGTCCTGCTGAAGTTCGTCATGCCCCRCATGGAGGCGATGTACCAGGCGCGGGTCGACGCGATCGAGGGTGGCATCAAGCGCGCCGAGGCGGCCCAGGCCGAGGCGAACAAGCTGCTCGAGCAGTACCGGGCCCAGCTCGCGGAGGCGCGTACCGACGCCGCCAAGATCCGCGACGACGCACGGGCCGACGCCGACGGGATCCGCCAGGACATCCTCGCCAAGGCGCGTGAGGAGTCCGACCGGATCATCGCCGCCGGCAAGGAGCAGCTCGCCGCCGAGCGGGCCACCATCGTGCGCGAGCTGCGTACCGAGGTGGGCACCATCGCGGTGGACCTGGCCAGCAAGATCGTCGGTGAGTCGCTCGCCGACGAGGCGCGTCGCAAGGGCACCGTCGACCGGTTCCTGAGCGGTCTCGAGAGCACGGGGGCCCGCTGATGCAGGCCGCCAGCCGGGAGTCGTACCGGGCCGGGGCCGAGCGCCTCGACGCGTACGTCCGCGGCGCGGAGCCGTCGGCGGTGGCTGCCACCGCCGACGACATCCTCTCCGTCGCCGCCCTGCTGCGGCGTGAGCCGCGGCTGCGCCGGGCGCTCTCCGACCCGGCCCGGGCCGGCGCCGACCGCTCCGGCCTGCTCGGCGACATGCTGCGCGGCCGGGTCGGCGCGGAAGCGCTCGACCTGCTCGCGTCGATGGTGTCCGGCCGCTGGTCGGCCCCGTCCGAGCTGCTCGACGGTGTCGAGCGCCTCGGCGTGGAGGCGCTGCTGGCCAGCGCCGACCTGTCCGGCGACCTGGGCGAGGTCGAGGACGAGCTGTTCCGCTTCGGGCAGGTCGTCTCCGGTTCCGCCGAGCTGTCCAACACGCTCTCCGACCCGATGGCGTCGGTCGAGCGGCGGGCCGAACTGGCCCGGCAGCTGCTCGCCGGCAAGGCCCAGCCGGTCACCGTCAGCCTCGTCGAGGCCGCGCTCGCTGGTTTCGGTGGACGCTCCTTCACCGGTGCGCTCACCCGGCTGGTCGAGCTCGCCGCCGACCGGCGGGACCGTCAGGTCGCGTACGTGACCGTGGCGGCTCCGCTGACCGAGGAGGAGGAGCGACGCCTCGGTGCCCGCCTCTCGGAGATGTACGGTCGGGAGGTCTCCGTCAAGCAGACGGTCGACCCCGACGTACTCGGCGGGGCGCGCGTACAGGTCGGCTCCGACCTGTACGACGGCACCGTCCTGCGCCGCCTCAACGAGACCCGCAACGCGCTCGCCAAGCGCTGAGCCCTGATTCGTCGCCACCGGACCGGTCGGTACCAGGTATCCCGGGCCCTGAGATACTTAAGGAAGCAGAGGATGGCCGAGCTGACCATCTCGACGGAGGAGATCCGCGGCGCCCTGGAGCGCTACGTCTCCTCCTACACGGCCGACGTCTCCCGCGAGGAGGTCGGCACCGTCGCCGACGCCGGCGACGGCATCGCCCACGTCGAGGGCCTCCCCTCGACCATGACCAACGAGCTCCTGGAGTTCGAGGACGGCACGCTCGGTGTGGCGCTGAACCTCGACGTCCGGGAGATCGGTGTCGTCGTCCTCGGTGACTTCGGCGGGATCGAAGAGGGCCAGCGCGTCAAGCGCACCGGCCGGGTGCTCTCCGTGCCGATCGGTGACGCGTTCCTCGGCCGCGTGGTCAACGCGCTCGGCGAGCCCATCGACGGCCTCGGCGACATCGCCAACGAGGGCTACCGCGAGCTGGAGCTCCAGGCCCCGAACGTGATGTCCCGCAAGTCGGTCGACGAGCCGCTGCAGACCGGCATCAAGGCCATCGACGCGATGACCCCGATCGGCCGCGGTCAGCGTCAGCTGATCATCGGTGACCGGAAGACCGGCAAGACCACCGTCGCGCTGGACACCATCCTCAACCAGCGCGAGAACTGGCGCTCCGGCGACCCGAAGAAGCAGGTCCGCTGCATCTACGTCGCGATCGGCCAGAAGGCCTCCACCATCGCCTCCATCAAGGGGACGCTGGAGGAGGCGGGCGCGATGGAGTACACCACCATCGTCGCCTCCCCGGCCTCCGACCCGGCCGGCTTCAAGTACCTCGCCCCGTACACCGGCTCGTCCATCGGGCAGCACTGGATGTACGGCGGCAAGCACGTCCTGATCGTCTTCGACGACCTGAGCAAGCAGGCCGAGGCGTACCGGGCCGTGTCGCTGCTGCTGCGCCGCCCGCCGGGCCGTGAGGCCTACCCGGGTGACGTCTTCTACCTGCACTCGCGTCTGCTGGAGCGCTGCGCCAAGCTCTCCGACGAGCTGGGTGGCGGCTCGATGACCGGCCTGCCGATCATCGAGACCAAGGCGAACGACATCTCGGCGTTCATCCCGACCAACGTCATCTCCATCACCGACGGCCAGATCTTCCTCGAGACCGACCTGTTCAACCAGGGCGTCCGGCCGGCCATCAACGTCGGCACCTCGGTCTCCCGGGTCGGTGGCGCCGCGCAGGTGAAGCCGATGAAGAAGGTCGCCGGCTCGCTGCGGCTGAACCTGGCCCAGTACCGCGAGCTGGAGGCGTTCGCCGCCTTCGCCTCCGACCTGGACCGGGCCTCCCGCGCCCAGCTGGACCGCGGTTCCCGGCTGGTCGAGCTGCTCAAGCAGCCGAACTACTCGCCGTACCCGGTGCAGGAGCAGGTCGTCTCCGTCTGGGCCGGCACCGAGGGCAAGCTGGACGACGTCCCGGTCGGCGAGGTCCGCCGCTTCGAGTCGGAGTTCCTGCAGTACCTGCGGCACAAGCACGAGGGCGTCCTGGCCTCGATCGCGGACCACAAGTGGGACGACGACATCATCGCCTCGCTCGACTCGGCGATCACCGAGTTCAAGCAGCTCTTCCTGGGCAAGGAGGACGAGGTCCGGATCAACGAGGCGCCGGCCAAGCCGCTGGAGGGTGAGCAGTCCCGCGAGACGGTGACCCGCCTGCGCGACGGCGCCGACCGCCCGGCCGAGAGCTGATCCGATGGCCGCCCAGGTACGCGTTCTCCGGCAGCGGATCCGTTCCGCCAAGGGGATGAAGAAGATCACCAAGGCGATGGAGCTCGTCGCGACGAGCCGCATCGCCAAGGCCCAGGCCAAGGTGGCGGCCTCGCTGCCGTACGCCGAGGCGATCACCGGCGTGCTGACGGCGCTGGCCTCGAACGCGCGGATCGACCACCCGCTGCTCACCCCGCGCGAGCGGGTGCGGCGGGCGGGCGTCCTGCTGGTGACGGCCGACCGGGGTCTGGCCGGCGGCTACAGCTCGAACGCGATCCGGACCGCCGAGTCGCTGATCGCCCGGCTGCGCGCCGACGGCAAGGAGCCGGTGCTCTACGTCATCGGCCGCAAGGGCGTGGCGTACTACCGGTTCCGCAGCCGGCAGATCGCCGGAAGCTGGACTGGCTTCTCGGAGCAGCCGACGTTCGCCGACGCCCGCGAGGTCGGTGACACGCTGATCAAGGCGTTCACCGCCGGCGCGGACGACGTGGACGGGGATGCCGGCGCCGACGGGATCCTCGGCGTGGACGAGCTGCACATCGTCTACACCGAGTTCAAGTCCCTGATGACGCAGAACCCGGTGACCCGGATCATCGGCCCGATGCAGGTCGAGGACCGGCCTCGGACCGAGGGCGCGCTGCCGGCGTACGAGTTCGAGCCGGAGCCGGAGTCGCTGCTCGACGCCCTGCTGCCGAAGTACATCAACACGCGGATCTTCGCGGCGTTGCTGGAGTCGGCGGCGAGCGAGTCGGCCGCCCGCCGGCGGGCGATGAAGAGCGCCACCGACAACGCCGAAGAGATGATCGAGAAGTACACGCGCGAGATGAACTCGGCCCGTCAGGCCGGGATCACCCAGGAGATCAGTGAGATCGTCGGCGGCGCGAACGCGCTGGCCGCGTCGGGAAGTGAAGTGTGATGACTGTATCCGCAGTTGAGACCAAGACGGCCACGGGTCGCGTGGTCCGGGTCATCGGCCCGGTCGTCGACGCCGAGTTCCCGCGCGACGCCATGCCGGAGCTGTTCAACGCTCTGCACGTCGACGTGACCCTCTCGGGTGGTGAGAAGACGCTGACCCTGGAGGTCGCCCAGCACCTGGGTGACAACCTGGTCCGTGCCATCTCGATGCAGCCGACCGACGGTCTGGTCCGCGGCGCCGACGTGCGTGACACCGGGGCGCCGATCAGCGTGCCGGTGGGTGACGCGGTCAAGGGCCACGTGTTCAACGCGATCGGCGAGTGCCTCAACCTCACCGAGGGCGAGACGATCGAGGCCGACGACCGGTGGGGCATCCACCGCAAGGCCCCGGCCTTCGCGGACCTGGAGCCGAAGACCGAGATGCTGGAGACCGGCATCAAGGTCATCGACCTGCTCGCCCCGTACGTCAAGGGCGGCAAGATCGGCCTGTTCGGCGGCGCCGGCGTGGGCAAGACGGTGCTCATCCAGGAGATGATCACCCGGGTGGCCCGGAACTTCGGTGGTACCTCGGTCTTCGCCGGCGTGGGTGAGCGCACCCGCGAGGGCAACGACCTCATCGCCGAGATGACCGAGTCGGGCGTCATCGACAAGACCGCGCTCGTCTACGGCCAGATGGACGAGCCGCCGGGCACCCGTCTGCGGGTCGCGCTCTCCGCGCTCACCATGGCGGAGTACTTCCGCGACGTGAAGAAGCAGGAGGTGCTGCTCTTCATCGACAACATCTTCCGCTTCACCCAGGCCGGTTCCGAGGTGTCCACGCTGCTCGGCCGTATGCCGAGCGCCGTGGGTTACCAGCCGACCCTGGCCGACGAGATGGGCGAGCTCCAGGAGCGGATCACCTCCGTCCGGGGCCAGGCCATCACCTCGATGCAGGCGATCTACGTGCCCGCCGACGACTACACCGACCCGGCGCCGGCCACCACGTTCGCCCACCTCGACGCGACCACCAACCTGGAGCGGTCGATCTCCGACAAGGGCATCTACCCGGCCGTGGACCCGCTGGCGTCCTCGTCCCGGATTCTCGCCCCGGAGTTCGTCGGCGAGGAGCACTTCGCCGTCGCCACCGAGGTGAAGCGGATCCTGCAGCGCTACAAGGACCTGCAGGACATCATCGCCATCCTCGGTATCGAGGAGCTCTCCGAGGAGGACAAGCTCACCGTCGGCCGCGCCCGCCGGATCGAGCGGTTCCTCTCGCAGAACACGTACGCGGCGGAGCAGTTCACCGGCGTCCCCGGCTCGACGGTCCCGATCGCCGAGACCATCGACGCCTTCCGCCGGATCAGCGAGGGGGAGTTCGACCACTTCCCGGAGCAGGCGTTCTTCATGTGCGGCGGCCTGGAGGACCTCAAGGCCAAGGCCAAGGAACTGATGGGTGAGGAGGGCTGAGAGCCCGCTCACACAGGGGAGGGCCGTCCCGGCGAAAGCCGGGGCGGCCCTCGCCGTTTCCGACCATTGCATTACCAGATGCCCGGATCTCCGGCAAGCAGTTCGCCGAATCGCGCGGTACCGTTCCTGACACGACTTTCACATCCCGGCCGTTGATCTCTGCAACCAAACGGACCCCCGCGCCCGTCTTCCTACCCGTGGGCGTGACGATTGGAGATGCTCGTGGGCGGTAAGGGCGGCACGGACCGCGGCAAGCGGTCCATGTGGCGAGGCGTGCCCCGGTGGGCCCGCGTGTGCACGATCCTGGGCATCGTCATGGCGGTGCTCAGCGGCTCCGTGCTGCTCGGCTCCCGCGCCCTCGTCGCCCGCTACGAGGGCTCGGTCGGCAAGGCCGACCTCTTCGGTGACCAGGCCGCGGGCGCCAACGAGAAGAAGAGCGACATCAAGGGTCCGCTCAACATCCTGCTCGTCGGCGTCGACCCGCGTACGTCGACCGCCCGGCCGCTCGCCGACTCGATCATGGTGCTGCACGTGCCCGCCAGCATGGACCGGGGCTACCTCTTCTCGCTCCCGCGCGACCTGCGGGTGGACATCCCGGCCTTCGCCAAGGCCGACTACTCCGGCGGCAACGACCGGCTGAACGCCGCCATGTCGCACGGCAGCAACGTACCGGGGCAGAATCCCAGCACCGCGCAGGGCTTCGAACTGCTCGCCAAGACCGTGCAGGACGTCACCGGCATCAAGCGCTTCGACGCCGGCGCGATCATCAACTTCAGCGGCTTCAAGAAGATCGTCGACGCCATGGGCGGCGTGGACATGTACATCGAGCGGGAGGTCCGGTCCGAACACCTCCAGCCGGACGGTACGCCCCGCCAGCTCCGGCCCGGTGGCGGCGGCTACCTCGGACCGCAGGCGGTGTACAAGAAGGGCAACGCCCACCTCGAAGGCTGGCAGGCGCTGGACTACGTCCGGCAGCGCTACCCGAAGAACGGCGTGCCGGACGGCGACTACGGCCGGCAGCGGCACCAGCAGCAGTTCGTCAAGGCCATGGCGAGCCAGGCGGTCAGCGCCGACGTGGTGACCAACCCGGTCAAGCTCGACCGGGTGCTGCGGGCCGCCGGCAAGTCGCTCGTCTTCAACGGGCGCGGCAACAGCGTGGTGGACTTCGGGCTGGCGCTGAAGGACATCCGTCCGAACGCGATCGAGACGATCAAGCTGCCCGGCGGGGCGATCGGCGCCGGCAGCGCGTACCGGGGTGAGCGGCTGCTCGAACCGGCGGAGGACTTCTTCACCGCCCT
Organism: Micromonospora sp. II; assembly: GCF_001709195.1. Lineage (NCBI taxonomy): Bacteria > Bacillati > Actinomycetota > Actinomycetes > Micromonosporales > Micromonosporaceae > Micromonospora > Micromonospora sp. II. Next base: position 211,072 of record NZ_LYXF01000005.1, read on the forward strand.
GCGCACCGAACAGCTCGATGCCTTCCTGCTGGAGCACCCCGACTTCATTCAGAAAACCAAGTAGCCTGGGCGGGTGCGGGGCCGTGGTGGTCCGGCTCTCACCACCCGCGTTGGGTGGGCCGCGGGGGCGCGACTAGACTTTCGGCAATCCGCCGCCGCAGCAAGGAGACAGCGTGGCACAGCAGCTTCACGTCGAGCTCGTAGCCGTCGAGGAGAAGGTCTGGACCGGCGAGGCCGAAATGGTCGTCGCACGGACGACCGAGGGTGAGCTCGGTGTGTTGCCGGGGCACGCGCCGCTGCTCGGCCAGCTCGCGGAGCCCAGCCAGGTACGCATCAAGCAGGCCGGTGGCCAGCAGGTCGTCTTCGACGTGCCCGGCGGCTTCCTGTCGGTGACCAGCGAGGGCGTCACGGTGCTCGCCGAGAGCGCGACCCCCGCCACCCCGGCCCGCTGAGCAGACCCGCCGATGGAGATCGTCGAAGGGTTCGGAATCGGCGTAGCGGTAGTCGTCGTCGCCATTCTGATCCTCTTCATCCGGCGGGCCCTGTTCACACGTAGCGGTGGCACCATCCGGCTGAGCGTGCGGGTCTCCACGATCCTCGACGGTCGCGGCTGGTCACCCGGATTCGGTCGCTTCGTCGGCGACGAACTCCGCTGGTACCGCATGTTCAGCTTCGCGCTGCGCCCCAAGCGGGTGCTCTCCCGCGAGGGGCTGGCGGTCGAGCGACGGCGGCTTCCCGAGGGCCAGGAGCGCATGTCCATGCCGGCCGAGTGGGTGATCCTGCGCTGTACCAGCCACCACGCGCCGATCGAGATCGCCATGGCGCGTTCCACGGTGACCGGATTCCTGTCCTGGCTCGAGGCCGCCCCACCCGGGGCGGTCTCGCCGCGTCTGGCCTCCCAGGACTGGCCCGCCGCCTGACCTCAGCCGCTTGATCGACTCCACTTCCCCGAAGTGGCGGCACCCCCGCACACCTTGGCCGGGCTGAATCCGGCACCCGGTTCGCCCAGTCCGGCTGCCCCCGCACGACAGCCCTCACCTCGCCATCGATCTTGGAGTTGTGGCGCCCACGATGCCCGTTTGACGAGGTATGCGAGGCACCACAACTCCAAGATCGCCGAAGTTCCCAGGAGTTCCTGACGGGTTGCCGCCCCCCAGCTCCTGATGCCCCGCGCGATCTTGCACTTGGGTGCACCATAAATCCGGCGAATCGGGTGCCACGAGGGCCCAAAGTGCAAGATCGCGCGTGCGGCCCGCGGACCCGCGGCGGGGCGGCCGCCTCGGGTCAGCCTCGCTCCGAGGGCGTCGATCATGAACTTGGCGGCACCTGGTGTCCGTTATGTCGCCGCTAACCTCATGATCAACCCTGTGGCGGGGGCCCGGGGAGGCTTCTTCGAGGGTGATCAAGGGGTTTGTGTTCTCGTGGGTGCCGGAAAAGGCCGCAAACTCCTTGATCACGGGGCACAGAGCGAGGTGCCCTGATGGGCTGGGCGAATCTGGTCGATGGTGTGCGGGGTGTCGGGTTTGGGGGTGGTGGGCGGCACTCTGGTGGCGGAATCGTGGGCGGGCCGGTGGCGTTGTAACCGGGTGAACGACCGAGCAGGGCCGCGCCCCCGAGCGCGTCGGCTGTGGGAACAGACCTCAGGCCGTTGAGTACGTGCGGCGGCGTGAGCCGCGGGGAATCATCCCGCTCGGCTGGTCGTTGAACACGGTTCCGACGACGTGAGCCCCGCGCCGCCCCCCGGTGGTGTGAGGCGCCCGGGAATGATGCCGGGTCGACGGTCGTTGGACA
>NZ_LYXF01000006.1:0-199641 GCF_001709195.1 Micromonospora sp. II
TGAGTTCCCCCCGCTTTGATGGAGCGGTGGTTACCTGCTGCCGGCTGGCGCAGGGGTGGCGATAGGTGGCTCGGCTGGTTGCGGCTGGCGGGTGTGCCAGGCGGTCTCGTACTCGTTGGGGCTGAGGTAGCCCAGCTCGCGTTGGATGCGGCGGGTGTTGTACCAGCCGTCGATGTAGGCGAAGATCGCGTTCTCGGCTTCGTCGCGGGTCCGCCACGAGGTGCGGTAGACGAGTTCGATCTTCAACGTCGACCAGAAGTTCTCCATCAACGCGTTGTCGTACGAGTCGCCGACGGAGCCCATCGAGGGCAGGATCCCGTTGTCCTGCAAGCGTTCGGAGAAACGGAACGACGTGTAGTTGGATCCCCTGTCCGAGTGGTGGATCAACTGGCCGCCGCGGACATCGCGCGACCAGATGCCGTATTCGAGGGCGGCGAGGATCAGGTCGGTGTCGCAGCGGTCAGACGTCTTCCACCCGACGATCCGGCGGGAAAACACATCCCGGACCGCGGCGAGCCAGAACACACCCTCACCGCAGGGGATGCGGGTGGCGTCGGCAACCCAGAGCCGGTTCGGCCCGTCGGCGGTGAACTGCCGGTTGACCAGATCCGGCGCTGGCGTGTGTCGGGGATCTTGCTTCGTGGAGCCGCCACGCCAGCCCCGGCGCAGGAACGCCCCCTGCCAGCCGTGGGCGGCCATCAGCCGCTCGACGCGCTTGCGGCCCACGCGGATGCCGTCACGGCGTAGCTGCCGGTGGACCCGGTCCGCGCCGTAGGTTCGCCCGGAGGTCTCCCAGATCTCGTGGATGTTAGAGATCAACCCCAGGTCGACGACGTCCCGGTCGCAGGGCTGCTCGGCCTGCTTGACCCACGCGTAGTAGGTCGAGGCGCCGATGTTCAGGACCCGTAGCAGGAGCGCGACCGCGAACTGGTCACGGTGTTCATCAATGAACGTCATGACCGTCGCCGGGTCGGGTCGAGCTCCGCCGCGAAATACGCGCTCGCAGCCTTCAGGATCTCGTTCGCCCGCCGCAGCTCAGTGACTTCCCTGCGCAGCCGGCGGTTCTCCTCCGCCATCTCGCTGGTCGGCCGGTCGTGACGCTCACCTGCGTCGGCCTCGGCTTGGCGGATCCAGCTCCTGAGCGCCTCGTGATGCACGCCAAGCTGCTCGGCCAGGCGCCGGATGACGGGCTTCGGATCCGACTCGCGGTACAGACGCACAGCGCGCTGACGTAGCTCATCGGGGTACTTCTTCGGTGCTGCCACGGACGACTTCCTCCCCCACGGCCATCAGACCATGGTCAAGAAGCTCCATAAAAGCGGGGGCGGCTCACCTCGACGTCGCCGGCTTCCCCGCGATCAAGGGCCGCGAGCTGGTCGCGAACCTGGTCGCCCAGGCCGCGCCGTTCCACCCCGAATACCAGCTCGGCGTACGCGCGGAAAAGCTGTCCTACCTCGACGGCCGGCCGGTGCTCGGCCTGGCCGGCGGCGAGCAGCTGAGCTGCGGCGCGGTGCTGGTCACCGGCGGGCTCGGCAGCTTCACGCCCCGGCCGCTGCCGGTCGCGGAGAGCTTCACCGGCGGCGGCATCGTCTACTTCGTGCCGCAGCCGGCCGAGCTGACCGACCGGCACGTGCTCATCGTCGGTGGCGGCGACTCGGCGTTCGACTGGGCCGCCACGCTCGCGCCGCTGGCCCGGTCGGTGACGCTCGTGCACCGGCGGGACCGCTTCCGGGCGCACGCCGCCACCATCGAGCGGGTCCGCGCGCTGCCGGTGCGGATCGTCGTCAACGCCGAGGTGAGCCGCCTGTACGGCGAGGAGACGGTCACCGGCGCCGAGCTGACCGTACGCGGCGGCGAGGCGGAGACGCTGCCGGTCGACACGGTGGTGGCCGCGCTCGGCTTCACCGCCGACCTCGGCCCGCTCGCCGAGTGGGGGCTGAACATCGACCGGCGGCACATCGTGGTGGACAGCGCGATGGCCACCAACCTGCCCCGGGTGTTCGCCGCCGGTGACATCACCGAATATCCGGGCAAGGTCCGCCTGATCGCCACCGGCTTCGGCGAGGCGGCCACGGCTGTGAACAACGCGGCTGTCGTCATCGACCCGACCGCGCACCTGTTCCCCGGTCACTCCTCCGACGGCACCTGACGCCGCATCCTCACCGTTCCGTGGCCGGAGCGCGACTGTCCGCGCCCACGATGGACGGATGCGCCCCTCCGAGTCGACAGCACCCGACGGTGCCCGGATTTCGCTCGCCTGGCTGGGTCATCCGGGAACCGTGCTCTCGTTGATCGTGCTGGTGCTCAACGACCATGTGTTCAAGGCGGCCTTTCCGGGCCTGGTGACCGGCAAGCTGAGCGACGTCGCCGGGCTGGTGCTCGCGCCGCCGCTGGTGGCGGTGCTGGTGACGCTGGTCGTACCCCGGTTTCGGTCCCGGTCCGTGGCGGGTTTCGCGCTGGCCCTGGTCGGTCTCGGGTTCGCCGTGGTCAAGGTTGACGAGCAGGCCGCAGCGGCCGCCTCGCAGATGTGGAGCGTGGTGAGCGGCCCTTCGTTGATCAGGGCCGACCCGACCGACCTGCTCACCCTGCCGGCCCTGGCGGTGGCGGCCTGGACGTGGCGGCGGGCCCGGCGCGACGCCGTGGGGCACCGGGCCGCCCGGCTGGTCCGGCTGGTCGTGCTGCTGCCGGCGGCGCTCGTCGCGGTGGCGGCCACGAGCCCGATCGAGCGCCCCGACGCGGTCGCCACCAAGGTGGTCGACGGTCGGCTGGCCGCCGGCGCCGCCACCGGCCCGATGTCGGCGGAGGAGGGCATCCCCACCTGGTGGCGGATCAGCGACGACGCCGGCGTCACGTGGCGCGACCCGGTGGACGCCGAGCAGGAGGCCCTGTGGAAGCGCGTGCCGACCAGGATCGGACCGGACCACCCGGTGTGCGTTGCCGCCACGCCCCAGCGTTGCTACCGGGTGGCGTCGGGCCGGATCCGCGTGGAGGAGAGCGACGACGCCGGACGGACCTGGCGACTGTCCTGGGAGATCCCCGAGAAGCAGCGGGAGTTGTTGAAGGCCCGCTACGAGGAGGCCGGGCCGGACGGGAAACGGATCACCGGTCAGGACCTCGCCGTACTCGACGTCCCCGGTGGCGGACACGTGGTGCTGGTGGCGAACGCCCGGGACGGCTTCGCGTTGCGTGACGTCGCCGGCAGGTGGCAGCGGATCGGTTTCCCGGGTGGCCGGTGGAAAGGGGAGCCACCGCCGCTGGGCATGATCTCGCCGGGGGACCGGTACGACGACACGGTCCGTGCGCTGCTGCTGGTGCCGGCGTTGGTCGTGCTGGTGCTTCTGGTCGCCCGGACACGGGCCGGACGGGCGTCCGGTCACGGCTCGTCGCTGCCTGTCCTCCAGGGCGCGCTCCAGGTCCTGATCGCGATGCTGCTGTTCGCGGTCTGGACGAGCGAGAACACCACGCTGGTCAGACTGGCTCCGCTGGTCGTCGTGCCGCTGTTGCTGGGCGCCGCGGTGCTCACCCTCGTCTCGCGCGATCTGCGGGCGGCGCCCGGCCGGTGGGTCGCCGAGGTGCTGGCCGCCGCGGGCCTCACCGCGGCGCTGGCCGGGGCGGCGATGGTGGGATGGCTGCACGGCCGACCGGTGTACGCCGGGACAGCCGTCGTGCTCGCCGTGCTCGGCACGGTGCCAGGGCTGCTGCTCGGCTGGCGGGCGGCCCGGCTGATCGGGCCGTGGCGACCGCCGTACGAGCCGCCGTACCCGCCGGCGGTCCCGGTGGACCGCTCGCGGCCCGGCTGACCCGGCGTCAGGGCAGGCCGATGAGGTCTGCCATCAGGCCGATCTGGTGGTCGAAGTACTCGTCGCGGTGTGGCAGCGCCCGGTTGATCCGGCCGAACAGCTCGAAGCTGATCAGCCCGAACAGCTGGGTCCAGCCGGCCATGCCGCGGGCCAGCAGCGCGGGCGGTACGTCCATGCCGATCTGCTCGACCAGCTCGGTCACGTCGCCGCGCAGCGGCTCGGGCAGTTCCTGGTCGGGCGGGGCGAGCCGGCCGGTGGCCAGCCCGTCGCGCAGGATGCCGATCAGCGTCAGCGGTGGACGCTGGGCCGGCACGATGGTTTCGTCGGGGGCCGCGTACCCGGGCACCGGGCTGCCGTAGAGCAGCGCGTACTCGGCGGGGTGGGCCAGCGCCCAGGCGCGGGCGGCCCGGCAGGCGGCGAGCCAGCGTCCGCGCAGGTCGGCCTGGTCGGCGGCGGCGTCGGCCGCCTCCACCGCGTCGCCGAGCGCGTCGTACGCCTCCAGGATCAGCGCGGTGAGCAGGTCGTCGCGGCTGGGGAAGTAGCGGTAGATCGCCGAGGAGACCATGCCGAGGTCCCGGGCGACCGCGCGCAGCGAGAGGTTCGCGCCGTCGGTGTCCAGGTGGCGGCGGGCCACCGTCTTGATCTCTTCGATCATCCCGGCGCGGACCCGGGCGCGCAGTGAGGGAGCGACCATGCCCTCACTCTGCCACGGATGAGAGCAGCAATCAAAAGAGAGAGCACTGCTCTTGACGTCGACCTGCGCTTGAGTCATGATCTGTTTCGAGAGCGGTGCTCTCGCTTCGGACAACTGCTTCAGAAAAGGTGGATCTGTCATGGCCCTGCATGTGATCGTCGGCGCCGGCCCCGTCGGCACCGCCACCGCCGACCTGCTCGCCGAGCGCGGCGAGCAGGTACGGGTGGTCACCCGGCGCGGCACCGGCCCGGAGCACCGGGCGGTCGAACTGGTGGCCGCCGACGCCGCCGACGCGGACCGGCTCACCGAGCTGACCAAGGGCGCGGCCGCGCTCTACAACTGCGCCAACCCGGCCTACCACAGGTGGGCGACGGACTGGCCGCCGCTGGCCGCCGCGCTGCTCACCGCCGCGGAGCGCAGCGACGCCGTGCTCGCCACGGTCGGCAACCTCTACGGGTACGGCCCGGTCGACGCCCCGATGACCGAGGCGACCCCGCTCGCCGCCACCGGCGTCAAGGGCCGCGTCCGCAACCGGATGTGGGCCGACGCGCTGGACGCCCACCGCGCCGGGCGGGCCCGGGTCACCGAGGTACGCGGCTCCGACTACATCGGGCTCGGCGGCAACTCGCTGCCCATGATGGTGCTGCCCAAGGTGCTCGCCGGGCAGCGGGTGTTCCTGCCTGTCGACTGGGACGCCCCGCACACCTGGACGTACGTGCCGGACGTCGCCCGTACCCTCGTCACGGCCGCGACCGACCCGCGCGCCTGGGGACGGGCCTGGCACGTGCCGAGCCCACCGCCGGTACCCATGCGGCACCTGGCCGAGCTGGCGGCGCAGCGGGCCGGCGTGGCGGCGCCACGACTGACCCGGATGCCCTACCCGGTGCTCTGGCTCGGTGGCCTGGCCGACCCGTTCGCCCGCGAGATGCGGGAGACCGCGCACCAGTTCGCCGCGCCGTTCGTGATGGACTCCAGCGCCGCCACCGCCACGTTCGGGATCGAGGCGACGCCGCTGGACCGCGTCGTCGACGAGATGGTCTCCGGCCTGCGCGCCCCGGCCCCCGCCGCCCGTTAGGGGCGGGGGCGGGACGCCGCCGGGCTCACTCCTGCTCGGCCAGCGGGCGGCCGTCGAAGTCGACGGCCGAGTAGAGGGCGAGCTTCTCCAGGCGGTGGTACGAGTCGATCACCCGGATCGTGCCGCTCTTCGAGCGCATCACGATCGACTGGGTGTACGCGCCACCGGAGCGGTAACGCACGCCGCGCAGCAGGTCGCCGGAGGTGACGCCGGTGGCCACGAAGAAGCAGTTGTCGCCGGTGACCAGGTCGTCGGTGAACAGCACCCGGTCCAGGTCGTGCCCGGCGTCCAGCGCCTTGCGGCGTTCCTCGGCGTCCTTCGGCCAGAGCTTGGCCTGCATCATGCCGCCCATGCACTTCAGCGCGCACGCGGCGGTGATGCCCTCCGGGGTGCCGCCGATGCCCATCAGCACGTCCACGTCCGACTCGCCGCGGGCCGCCGCGATGGCCCCGGCGATGTCGCCGTCGGAGATGAACCGGATCCCGGCCCCGGTACGCCGGATCTGCTTGACCAGGTCGTCGTGGCGCGACCGGTCCAGCACGCACACGGTCACCTCGGCGGCGTCGGTGCCCTTGACCTTCGCGATCCGGTGGATGTTCTCGGCCACCCCGGCGTTGATGTCGACCACGTCGGCGTACATCGGGCCGACGGCGAGCTTCTCCATGTAGAAGACGGCGCTCGGGTCGAACATCGCGCCGCGCTCGGCCACCGCGAGCACGGCGAGCGCGTTCGGCATGCCCTTGCTCATCAGCGTGGTGCCGTCGATCGGGTCGACCGCCACGTCCACCTCGGGGCCGGTCCCGTCGCCGACCTCCTCGCCGTTGAACAGCATCGGCGCGTTGTCCTTCTCGCCCTCGCCGATCACCACGACGCCGCGCATCGGGATGGAGTTGATCAGCTTGCGCATGGCGTCGACCGCTGCGCCGTCGCCGCCCTCCTTGTCGCCCCGGCCGACCCAGCGGCCGGCGGCCATCGCCGCGGCCTCGGTCACCCGTACCAGATCGAGGGCGAGGTTGCGGTCGAGATCCTGGGGCGTCCGCGTCCTGGTGGTTGTCATGGCGGCCTCCTCGCGACGTTGCGGGGTGGGACCGGCGGTCGTCGCCGCCGGTTTTGTCGCTGATCCTCACACGATCTCAGGTTCGCGGTCCCGGCGGGGCGGAGGAGGCCAGGATCACGCCTCCCGGCGGGCTGCGACAATGGCCGGGTGGAAGCCGCACAGCCTGCCGACCGCGCACCGACCGACGCCACCCCGCCGGACGGCCAGCCACCGGTCCGACCGGGTGGCGGCCCGACCCCGCCCGAGGGCCAGCCCGCGCTCGTCGCGGAGCAGGGCGAACCGGCCGCCGCGGGGGACACGCCCGCGCCGCCCGCCGGCAAGGAGAAGGCCCGCTCCGAGCGGTCGCCGAAGGACATGGCGCTGTCCCTGCTGATCCTGCTGGTCCCGATCGCGCTGCTGCTCGCCTTCTACCGCGGCTTCCTCGGCGGCGACTCGCCGGTCACCGTCGACCCGGCGTCCGCGCTGGAACAGGCCCGCTCCGCGAACGTCTTCCCGGTCAGCGCGCCGACCGGTCTGGGCGACGACTGGCGTACGGTGAACGCCCGCTTCCGGACCGAGGCCGACGGGTCGACGCTGCGGATCGGGTACGTGACCCCGGAGGGCCGCGGCGCGCAGCTCGTGGAGAGCAACGTCCCGGCGGAGAAGCTCCTCCCGGCCGAGCTGAGTGAGGGCCGGCCGCAGGGGGCGGCCGACCTGCCCGACGGGCTGAGCTGGCAGCGCTACACCGCCCGCGGCAACGAGCAGGCGCTCGTCCTGCTGGAGCCGAACCGCACAGTGATCGTGGTCGGCGACGCCGGGGAGACGGAGCTGCGCAAGCTCGCCACGTCACTGCGCTGACGTCCTCCCTCCGGGTGAGGCGGGATTGCGGATCCCCGCTTCCGGGAACAGAAGGGACATCGAGCCCGGACGACCCACCTGGAGAGGTTGACGTGAAGATACGACGCTTCAGCGCCACCGCGTTCGCCGCGGCGCTGCTCATTCCCGGCCTGGCGGCCTGCAACGGCGACGCGACGACCTCCGGCGCCTCCTCGACACCGAGCGCCTCCGGCAGCGTCGCACCGAGCGCCACGGCGTCCAGCAGCGCGGCCAAGCAGGCCCTGCTCGACTCCACGAACGCGATCCGTGAAGGGAACTTCAAGTTCACCATGACCGGCGCGGGCTCCACCGCCGAAGGGCAGGTGCACGAGCCGAGCCAGAGCGCCGACATGCGGATGACCATCGGCGACCCGTCGTCGGACCTGATGATGAAGCTGGACCTGATCCACGCCAAGCCGGACAGCTGGGTGAAGCTGGAGCTGGGCGGCACGGCGGCGACCCAGATCCCCGGCGTGAAGAACCTCAACACCGGCAAGTACCACCACCTCGACCAGAACCGGATCAAGGGCAACCGGGCGCTGGGCTTCGACTTCGAGAAGCTCGACCCGGCCGGCAGCGCCGTGCTCACCCAGGGCATCACCGAGGTACGGCAGACCGGCGAGGGCACGTACGAGGGCACCGTCGACGTGTCGAAGGCCGCCGAGGCGGGCTCGCTCGACCCGGCCGTGATCACCGCGCTCGGCGCGCAGGCCCAGTCCGTGCCGTTCACCGCCAAGGTCGACACGCAGGGCCGGCTCAGTGAGATGGTGCTCAAGATCCCGGCGGCCGGGCAGAACGCCGCGCAGGACCTGAAGATCACCTACACCGACTACGGCAACGCGGCGGCGGCCCAGAAGCCCCCGGCCGACCAGGTCGTCGAGGCGCCCGCCGAGCTGTACAACCTGTTCAACTGACCTCTGCGGTGGGGTTCGGCGATCACGCCGGACCCCACCGTCAGTCCTCGGCGCGCTGCCGGGCGGCGTCGATACGGGCGCGCGCGCCGTCCAGCCAGCGCTGGCACACCCCGGCGAGCTGCTCGCCGCGCTCCCAGAGGGCCAGCGACTCCTCCAGCGAGGTGCCGCCGGCCTCCAGCTTCTCCACCACCGAGGCCAGCTCGGCGCGGGCCTGCTCGTAGCTGAGCTGCTCGTCCTTCGTCCCGGTCATCGTCTCTCTTTCCTCAGCCGTCGACGGTGGCGGTCAGCTCGCCCTCGGCGAGGCGTACCCGCAGTGGATCGCCCTTGGCGACCTCGGACGCCGCGCGGACGACGTGGCCGTCGGCGCGCTGCACGATCGCGTAGCCGCGCTCCAGCGTCGCGGCCGGGGACAGCGCGCGCAGCCGGGCCAGCGTGTGCCGCAGGTCGTCGGTGGCCCCCCGCAGCCGGTGCTCCAGGGACCGGCCGGCGCGGTCACGCAGCGCCGACACGTCCACCGCCCGCTGCTCGACCATCACCTGCGGCCGGGCCAGCACCGGGCGGGAGCGCAGCAGGTCGATCCGGTGCTGCTCCCGGTCGACCAGGTGGCGAACGGCCCGTTCCAGCCGGGACCGGGCCTGGCCGATCAACCGGACCTCCTCGGTCAGGTCCGGCACGATGCGCTTGGCCGCGTCGGTCGGGGTGGAGGCGCGCACGTCGGCCACGTAGTCCAGCAGCGGCGCGTCGGTCTCGTGGCCGATCGCGCTGACCACCGGCGTGCGGCAGGCGAAGACCGCCCGGCACAGCGTCTCGTCGGAGAAGGGCAGCAGATCCTCGATGCCGCCACCGCCCCGGGCGATGACGATCACGTCGACCGCCGGATCGGCGTCGAGCACCTTCAGCGCGCCGACGATGTCCGGCACCGCGCTCGGCCCCTGCACCGCCACGTTGATCGTGCGGAAGTCGACGGCGGGCCAGCGGCGGCGGGCGTTCGTCAGCACGTCCCGCTCGGCCGCCGAGGCGCGGCCGGTGATCAGGCCGACCCGGCCCGGCAGGAACGGCAGCCGCCGCTTGCGGGACCGGTCGAACAGGCCCTCGGCGGCGAGCAGCTTCTTGAGCTTCTCCAGCCGGGCCAGCAGTTCACCGAGGCCGACCTGGCGGATCTCGTCGGCGCGCAGGCTGAGCGTGCCCCGCGCGGCGTAGAACTCGGGCTTGGCGTGCAGCACCACCCGGGCGCCCTCGCGCAGCTCCGGCGCGCCGGCGTCCAGCACGTCGCGGTTCGTGGTGACGGTGAGGCTCAGATCGGCCGACGGGTCGCGCAGCGTAAGGAAGACGGTGCTCGCGCCGGGACGGCGGCTGATCTGCGCCACCTGGCCGTCGACCCACACCCAGCCGAGGCGGGCGATCCAGGCGCCGACCTTCTGGCTGACCACCCGGACCGGCCACGGCTCCTCGGCCGTGCTCCGCCCGTCCGGCTTGCTCTGCCCGTCCGGCCTGCTCTGCCCGTCCTCTCCCGCGCTCACCAGCCCACCCTACGGCCCGGGACCGACAGCGCCCGCGCGCGCCTCGCGGCCGCTGCCGCACGGGAGAGCGCCACGTACGATGGGCGGGTGACTGACGCTGAGACGACTCCCCGGACCGGCAAGCGCGTGCTCCTGGCCAACCCCCGCGGCTACTGCGCGGGCGTGGACCGGGCGGTGCAGACCGTCGAGGAGGCGCTGAAGCTCTACGGCGCGCCGATCTACGTGCGTAAGCAGATCGTGCACAACAAGCACGTGGTGCGCACGCTGGAGGCCCAGGGCGCGATCTTCGTGGAGGAGAACGAGGAGGTGCCGGAGGGCGCCACCGTCATCTTCTCCGCCCACGGCGTCGCCCCCGAGGTGTACGAGCAGGCCAAGGAGCGCTCGCTGCGGGCGATCGACGCCACCTGCCCGCTGGTCACGAAGGTGCACCACGAGGCCCGGCGGTTCGCCGCGCAGGACTACGACATCCTGCTCATCGGGCACGAGGGGCACGAGGAGGTCATCGGCACCGCCGGTGAGGCGCCCGCCCACATCCAGCTCGTCGACGGCCCCGACGGCGTCGACAAGGTCACCGTGCGCGACCCGGAGAAGGTGGTCTGGCTGTCCCAGACCACGCTGTCGGTGGACGAGACGCTGGAGACCGTGGCCCGGCTCAAGAAGCGCCTGCCGCTGCTCCAGTCGCCGCCCAGCGACGACATCTGCTACGCCACCTCCAACCGCCAGCACGTGGTCAAGGAGATCGCCCCCGAGTGCGACGTGGTGATCGTGGTCGGCTCCCGCAACTCCTCGAACTCGGTCCGGCTGGTCGAGGTGGCGCTGGACGCCGGCGCCCGCGCCGGGCACCTGGTCGACTTCGCGCACGAGATCGACGACGCCTGGCTGGCCGGGGCGAGCACTGTGGGTGTGACCTCCGGCGCGAGCGTCCCGGACGAGCTGGTCCAGCAGGTGCTCGCGCACCTGGCCGAGCGCGGCTTCGGCGACGTCGAGGAGATCACCACCGCCGACGAGCGGCTGACGTTCTCGCTGCCGCAGGAACTCAAGCGCGACATGAAGGCCGCCGCCGCGGCGCGCGGCTGACGGGAACGCAACGGCCGTCCGCCGCGTCCAACCGACCATGAAGACTCCTCGTACGGTGCTCGTCGCACTGCTCGCCGGCCTCGCGCTGACCGCCTGCGCCGCACCCGGCGACGGGTCCGCCGATCCCAGCCCCAGCCCGAGTACGACGGGAGCCGCCCCGGTGACCAGCCAGCCCGATCCCGGCACCGGCCCGAGCCGGCCGGACCCCTCCTGGAAGGGCGGCCCGTCGACGCCGCCGGGCGTCGGCGGCACCGTCATCACCGGCACCGTGCAGGCCGGGGTCGAGCCGAACTGCCTGCTGCTCGACGGCCACCTGCTCGTCGGCGGCCCCCGCGACGTGCTCAAGGCCGGCGCCCGGGTCGAGGTCACCGGCCGTCCCGAACCGGGCATGATGACCACCTGTCAGCAGGGCACCCCGTTCGTGGTCGAGTCCGCCCGCCCCGCCTGACGACACGAAAGAGCCCCGCCCCCTGCGAGAGGGGACGGGGCTCCGTCGTGTCAGCGGATCAGTTGACCGCGAGAACCTCCACCGAACCGCGGCCGACGACCGCGCCCTCGGTGGTGGTCACGGCCATGTCGCCGTACAGCTCCCGGCCGGCGGCCGGGGTGGACAGGGCGGTCACCGAACCCGTGAGGGTGGCGGTGGCGCCGTTGGCCAGCGACAGCGGCGTGGACGACGCGGAGAGCGTGCCCAGCTCCGGGGAGGCGAACGAGTCCCGGTAGTCGTACGCGGTGCTCGGGTCGCTCATCGAGTAACCGTCGACCACGACGCGGTAGGTGCCCGGGGTCGGGTTGGTCAGCGTGACCGCCTCCTCCGAGTCACCGTCGGCCGACTGGCCCACCCGGGTGGTGCCCAGGAAGACCGTCAGGTCCAGGTCGGCGCTCAGGTCGGACGGGTTGCCGATCCGCGCGGTGAACGAGGTGGCGCCCGCCGGCACCTCCACCAGGTACTCCTGGCTCGCGCCCTGGGTGATGCTGGGCCGCTCGGACCGGACGCTCGCCAGCGGACCGCCGACGCCGGTCACCTGGACCGGACCGAACGCGTTGGTCAGCTTCCAGCTCACCGGAGCCGGCGTACCGGCGGTGACCGACGGGAGCTGCACCACGGCCGGCTCCACCTTCACGCCCTGCACGCGGGCCTGCAGCCGGAACGGGTTGTCCAGCGCCGGCGAGGTGCGGCGCGCCTCCACCTCGATCTCCCACACACCCGGGATCGGGTTCTGGTAGTCCCGCTCCTGCGGCTTGCAGACCGCGGCGTCGGAGAAGTTGGTGTAGCAGGCGGTGCTGGCGGTGCTCTCGACCGGCACGCCGTACGGGTTGATGGCGATGAAGCGGGTCTGCGAGCCGGTCGCGATGCCGGACAGGTTGACCTGCAGCGCGCCCGCGCCCGGCGGGACGGTCACGAAGTACGACCGGAAGTTGTTCCGCTCGACCGAGCCCTCGGCCGAGAAGGAGTACGCCGGAGCGGACACCGGGTTCGAGGCGACCACGACGGTGGCGACCTCGAAGTCGACCACGTTGGTGGCCGGGTCGTCGACGGTCATGATGGCGCCGTGCGCGCCGGCCGTCATCGGCTTGGCCTTCACCTTGACCGTGACGGTCTTGTTCAGCGGCAGCCAGACCACCTTGGGGGCGGAGTAGGTGCCGTCGTTGCCGCGGAACGCGACCTCGTGCTTGATGCCCTTGTTCGGGCCGCTGGTCCGGGTCAGCTTGACCTCGTAGTGGCGGCTCTCCTTGACCTTCTGGCCACCACGGTCGGCGGCGCAGCGGTTGTAGAGGCCGGTGCCGACGTTCGGGTTCGGCACGAACGTGCCGGAGGCCCGGTCGTAGCGGGTCAGGTTCGGCGACAGCTCGGTGCAGACCGGCGCCTCGGAGGTGTACGTGCGGGTCGGCACGCCCTTGGCGAGCAGGCTCCACGCGCCCGGCACGTTGAACATGCCGTAGCCCTGCGCGTACGTCGGGACGCCGGCGATCGGCTGGGCCGAGGTGTAGACGGCCCGGCGCAGCGCGGCCGGGGTGACGCCCTTGCCGGTCGCCTTGGCGGCCGACAGCAGCAGCGCGGCGGCGCCGGTGGCCTGCGGTGCGGCCATCGAGGTGCCGTTGAGCATCTGGTAGCCCGGGGGCAGCGGGTAGCCCGCCTCCGGCACCGGGTTGCCCGGCTGCCAGGTCGGCGCGGTGGAGATGGCCGAGCCGGGGGCGGCGATGTTCGGCTTGAAGCCGCCGTCCTCACGCGGGCCGCGCGACGAGAAGTTGAACAGCGCGTTGTCCTTGCGGACCACCGAGCCGTAGTTGGCCAGCCAGGTGTCCTTGCTGACGCTCGCCGCGACGCTCACCACGTCGGTGGCCACCGACGGGTCGCCGACGGTGTTCAGGCCCGGGCCGGAGTTGCCGGCCGAGATGAACAGCTGCACGCCGTAGGTGTTGATCAGGTCGTTGTAGAGGACCGCGCGGGCGTTCGAGCCGTCGTTGAGCGCGGGCAGGCCGCCGATCGACATGTTCACCACGTCGACCTTGCGGTTGATGACCAGGTCGGCCATGCCGGTGGTGAGCGCCGCCGCGGTGCAGCCGCCACCCCACGAGCAGGCGCGGGCGGAGACCAGCTTGGCACCCGGGGCGGCGCCGTCGAAGGCGCTGTTGCCGAGCATGTCGTTGGCGGCGGTGATGCCGGCGACGTGGGTGCCGTGGGTGCTCTCGATGATGCCGATGTTGACGTAGTCGACCAGGCCCGGGCCGCCGGCCGGCGTGGTGTCCACGTTGCGCCGGTACTCGACGACGAACGGGATCTGCTCGCGTACCGCGGTGGCCGGGTTGTCCGTGCCGAAGTGGCCGACCTGGAACTTCTCCTTGTACGGCCGCATCACCTCGTCGTCGGTGAAGTCGTTGTTCTGGTTCGCGTCGACGCGGACGTCACCGTTGGCGGGGTTGTAGAGCACGCCCCAGAAGTCGGTGGTGTCGCCGTCGCGGTTGAGGTCGCCGCGCGCGTCGCTGTTCGCGGTGATGTTCTCGCGGAACACGTTGAACCGGTAGTTGCCGGCCGGCGCGGTCCAGGTGCCCAGCGAGGTGGTGAACGTCGGGCCGCTGACCTCGGTCAGCATCGGTCGCCAGGAGGCGTCCTCCAGCGGGTCGGTGGCGGTGACCCAGTCGACGATCTTGCGCTCGCCGGTGGTGGTCGTCTGCAGCGCCGGCTGGTCGAGGTCCACACCGGAGTCCATGATGCCGATGGTGACGCCGCGGCCGTCCCACTGCGGGTTCGCGGCCTTGAAGGCCTCCGCGCCGGTCTCGTTCGTCGGCATGTACGGGTTCACCGCACCGGTGTCACCGCCCGGCCCGGCCAGCGTCTGGGCCTGCGCGGCGGTCTTCGCGCCCTTCGGGGCCGCCTCGGGCGCCGGGTCGGGGAGCTTGATGGTCTCGTCGAGGTCGACGGCGGCGACACCGGGCAGCGTGGCGGCCTTGAGCGCCTTGTCGGTGGGGACCTTCGCCAGCACGTAGCCGATCTGGTCGTACCGCTGGCTGACGGTCGCGCCCAGGCCGGTCAGGCCGTCGACGACCTTCTTGGCCGATCCCTTCTTGGCCGCGATGATCATCGTGACGGTCGGCGCGTTCTTCGCCTCGGCCTCGTCGAGCAGCTTGGCGTCGTGTGCGCCCAGTGCCTTCGCGGCGGTCGGCTGCGAGGGTTGCGGGGCGGCGGGGGCGGCGCTCGCGGTGCCGGCGCCACCTCCGACGGTCAGGGCGCCGGCCGCGAGGACCGAGGCCAGGAGCGCGGCGGACGGTCGCCGGCTGCGCGTGCGGGGTTTACTCAACGTTCTCTTCCTCCAGAGAACAGGGCCCCCGAGGGGCAGGGCACGTGTGACGGTGATCCTGCGTGCCAGGACGGCAGGTGTCACTACTCGGCCCAGGTTTGTGATCAGTCCGTGATGGAAATCGGCCTACGTCAACACGTGCGACGTGTTAGGCGTCGACGTCGGTCGACCGCTCGGCCGATGTGGACGGCGGACCCAGCAACTCGGGCGCCTGCGGCTGCCTCGGCGCCAGCTCGACCTGCGCCGGGGCGGCCAGCTCGTCGTCGGAGACGCCCAGCTCGGCCAGCTTCCGCGCGCTCACCAGCACCCGGGCCTCCAGCGAACCCACCGCCCGGTTGTACGCCGTCACCGCCCCGCCCAGCGAGCTGCCCAGCTTGCCGACGTGGTCGCCCAGCGTGGACAGCCGCCCGTACAGCTCGCGGGCCAGCGAGTGGACGGTCGCCGCGTTGCGCGCCAGCGCCTCCTGCCGCCACGAGTAGGCCACCGTGCGCAGCAGCGCCACCAGCGTGGCCGGGGTGGCCAGCACCACGTTGCGGGCGAACGCGTGCTCCAGCAGCGTCGGGTCGCGTTGCAGGGCCACGTCGAGGAACGGGTCGGCCGGCACGAACAGCACCACGAACTCCGGCGTCTGGTCGAACGCCGACCAGTAGGACTTGGCGGCCAGGCCGTCCACGTGCGCGCGCAGGTGCCGGGCGTGCGCGTCCAGGTGGGTGTCACGCCCCCGCTCGTCGCGCGCCTCCATCGCGGTCAGGTACGCGTCGAACGGCGCCTTCGCGTCCACCACCACCGTCCGGCCGCCGTGCAGCCGGACCACCAGGTCGGGGCGTACCCCCTGGTGGTCGGTCGCGGCGGTGACCTGCTCGCTGAAGTCGCAGTGCTCCAGCATGCCGGCGGCCTCGACGATCCGGCGGAGCTGGTGCTCGCCCCAGCGGCCCCGCACCTGCGGCGCGCGCAACGCGGCCACCAGCTGCTTGGTCTCGGTGCGCAGCTCGCCGGAGACCGCGCTCATGGACCGCACCTGCTCGCGCAGCTCGGCGTACGCGTCGACCCGGTCCCGCTCCAGCTCGGCCACCCGCTGCTCGTAGCGGCGCAGCGTGTCGTGCAGCGGCGCGACCGCGCGGGCCACCGCCTCCTGCGACTGCGCCGTGGCCTCGTAGCTCAGCGCCCGCATGGACTGCTCCAGCCGGCCCTCGCCCGCCTTGGTCGCGGCGAGCGTCGCCTCCAGGCGGGCGATGTCGGCCGCCGCGCGCGCCCGCGCGGCCAGCCAGCCCACCGCGCCGCCCGCGGCGAGGCAGAGCACCACCACGGCCAGCGTCGCAAAGCTCATGGCCAAGAGCTTGCCAAACGGGTACGACGTGCGCCCGGTGGGTACGTTCGAGTCATGGAGTTCGCGTTGTGGCTGTTCCTGATCCTGCTGCTCGGAGGTGCGTTCATGTTCTGGCGGAGGGGGAGCAGATCGCGTCGCTCGAACGAACTGGCCGACGCCCGCGCCGAGGCGCAGCGGTGGTACGAGCGGCTCGGCGGCCAGCTGATGAACCTGCACGGCGACGCCCCGGCGGTCCGGCAGGCGCTCGCCGACGCCGGTGAGCGCTACAACGCGGCCGGTTCCCAGCTGGAGCAGGCGAGCACGCCGCGCCAGTTCGGGCTGGCCCGGGAGACCGCGCTGGAAGGGCTGGCGTACATCCGGGCGGCGCGTACCGCGATGGGCATCGACCCGGGCCCGGAGCTGCCGCCGCTCGCCGCCGCCCAGGGCGCGGGCGCGCTCACCAAGGAGCGGCAGGTCGACGTGCAGGGACAGACGTTCCGGGCCGGACCGCAGCCGGGCAACGCGACGCCCTACTACTACCCGGGTGGCCGGTTCCAGGGGCGGCCGGTGCCGGCCGGCTGGTACTCCACGCCGTGGTGGAAGACCGCGCTCGGCGCCGGCGTCGGTGTGGTCGGCGGTCTGCTGATCGCCGACGCGCTGTTCTCGCCCGCGTTCGCCGACCCCGGGTACGGCTACGACGCCGGCTACCAGGAGGGCTTCGGCGACGGCCAGGACTTCGGCGACCAGGGCGGAGACATGGGCGGCGGTGGTGACTACGCCGGTGGCGACTTCGGCGGCGGCGACTACGGCGGTGGCGACTTCGGTGGCTTCGGCGGCGGAGATTTCGGCGGTGACTTCGGCGGCGGCGACTTCTAGCCGGCACCGCCGCGCCGGGCGCGGTGCGCCGCGCGTCGGGCGCTGCTCGCGACGCGCCGCGCGCAGGCGTTAAGAAGGGCCCCCTCTTATGCACGAGGCGTTAAGAGGGGGCCCTTCCTTACACTCAGCCGGTGTTGCGCATGCCGGCGGCGATGCCGTTGACGGTGGTCAGCAGCGCCCGTTCCAGCGCCGTACCGTCGTTCGGGGCACGCCGCCCACCCGGCGCGGTCGCCACCGCCCGCCCGGCCGCACCTGATTCGCGGTACTGCCGCAGCAACGCCACCTGGAGGTGGTGCAGCGGCTCCAGGTAGGTGTCCCGCACGGCGAGCGTGCGCTGCAGCACGGGGGAGTTCTCCAGCAGCGCCGGCGAGCCGGTGACGGCCAGCACCTCCTGCTTGGTCAGCTCGTACTCCTGCTCGATCTTGTCGAAGATCGGGTGCAGCTTCTTCGGCACCAGCGTCTCCACGTACCGCCGGGCGATGGTCAGGTCGGTCTTGGTCAGCATCATCTCGACGTTCGACAGGAACGTGCGGAAAAAGTGCCAGTTCCGGTTCATCTCGGCGAGCACGTCGGCCAGCCCGGCCGCCCGCGCGGCGGCCAGCCCGGAGCCCACGCCGAACCAGCCCGGCACGATCTGCCGGGTCTGCGTCCAGCCGAACACCCACGGGATGGCCCGCAGGCCGGACAGGCCGGCGCCGGTGTTCGGGCGCTTCGCCGGCCGGGAGCCGATGTTCAGCGCGCCGAGCAACTCGGTCGGCGTGGAGGCCCAGAAGTACGCGGGCAGGTCCGGGTCCTCGACCAGCGACCGGTACGACCGGAACGCCGACTCGGACACCACGTCCATGGCCGCGTCCCAGCGCTCCAGCATCTCGGCCGGCTGCCGGGGCGCGGTGTGCAGCAGCGTCGCCTGAAGCACCGCCGCGACTGTCAGCTCCAGGTTCTCCCGGGCCAGCGCCGGCAGCGTGTACTTGTCGGAGATGACCTCGCCCTGCTCGGTCACCTTGATCGCGCCGTCCAGCGTGCCGTACGGCTGGGCCAGGATCGCGTCGTGCGTGGGACCGCCGCCACGGCCGACGGTGCCGCCCCGGCCGTGGAACAACCGCAGGTGTACGCCGTGCCGCGCGGCCACGTCCCGCAGCGCGCGCTGCGCCCGGTGGATGGACCACTGGCTGGTGGTGATGCCCGCCTCCTTGTTGGAGTCGGAGTAGCCGAGCATCACCTCCTGCACGTCGCCCCGCGCCGCCACCAGCGCCCGGTACGCGGGCAGCGACAGCAGCTCGTCCAGCAGCTCGCCGCCGGCGTTCAGCTCGGCCGGGGTCTCCAGCAGCGGAACGATGCCGATGCGGGCCCGCCCGGAGTGCACGTCCACCAGGCCGGCCTCGCGGGCCAGCACCACGGCGGCGAGCACGTCGTCCACGCCGAGCGTCATCGAGATGATGTACGACTCGATCACCTCGGGGCCGAACCGGTCCTGCGCCTCGCGGATGGCCGCGAACACGTCGAACGTCTTGCGGGCCGACTCGGTGAGCGGGCTGTCCTGGGTGGAGAGCGGCCGGCGGCCGGTCAGCTCGTCGGCGAGCAGCTTGGTGCGCTCCAGCCGGGTCAGCGCCGGGTAGTCGGACACCTCGCCGACGGCCTCGTAGAGCTGGGCCAGCACCTCGTGGTGCTTCTCCGCGTGCTCCCGGATGTCCATGGTGGCCAGGTGCAGCCCGAACGCGGACACCGTACGGATGGTCGAGGCGAGCCGCCCGACGGCGGTGAGCTGGCCGGAGTTGCGGGCCAGCGACGCGCGCAGCAGCTCCAGGTCGGCGATCAGCTCGGCCGAGCCCCGGTAGTCGCGCCCCGGCACGTGCGGGGTGTCGGCGCGCAGCCGCTCCCGGGTGTTGGCGAGCTTCGCCTTCACGCACCGCGCCTTGAGCCGGTACGGCTCCTCCGCGTTGACCCGGCGGAACCGGGGTGCCACCTCGGGCAGCGCGTCCAGGTCCTTGGCCAGGCTGGCGGACAGGTCGAGCGACACCGCGCGCAGCCGCCGGGACACGCTGACCTCGGTGATCAGCTCGTCCATCGCCTTCTCGGTGGCGGCGATGCCGTGCTCGTGCTGGATGCGCAGCACCTCGCGGGTGACCACCGGCGTGACGAACGGGTTGCCGTCGCGGTCGCCGCCGATCCAGGTGCCGAAGCTCAGCGGGCGGGACGTCGGCGACGTCTCCACGCCGAGCGTGCGCAGCGTGTCGGCGAGGTCGTCGAGGACCTGCGGCGCGGCCTCGGCGTACAGGTCGCGCAGGTAGTAGATCGCGTTGCGCGCCTCGTCGGTCGGGTCCGGCCGGTCCAGCCGCAGCTCGTCGGTCTGCCACATCAGGTCGAGCAGCTCGGCGAGGCGGCGGTTCGCCGGGCCCTCGTCGCTGGCGCCGTACAGGATCGCGTTCGCGGTCTCGGTGTCCAGCTCGTCGGCGACCGCGCGCAGCTTGGACAGGATGGACCGGCGGGCCGCCTCGGTCGGGTGCGCGGTGAAGACCGGGCGTACGGCCAGCCGGCGGGCCGCGGCGGCGATCTCCTCGGCCGGTACGCCCCGCTCGGCGATCATCTTGGCGGCCTGGTCCAGCCAGCCACCGTCGGTGGCGCGGCGGCGGCGCAGGTCCCGGGCGCGGTGCACCTGCTCGGTGATGTTCGCCAGGTGGAAGTAGGTGGAGAAGGCACGGGCGAGCTTCGTGCCGGTGGTGACGTCGAGCCCGGCGAGGCGCTGGGCGGCGGCCGGCGCGTCGGAGCGGACCTGGGCGCGGATCTCCTCGACCAGGTCGAGCAGCGGGCGGCCCTCCTGCCGGGCGAGGGTCTGCCCGAGCAGCGTGCCGAGGCGGCGGATGTCGGCCCGGAGAGCGGCGTCGGGGCCGTCGTGGTCGTGCTGGTCGGTCACGGTTGCGCTCCTTACGCGAGGACGAAGGACAGCGCTGTCCGACTCCCCTGGATCGTATCCGCGTACCCCCGGGGGACAGGAGGGGGACCGCGTGATGATCTGCACTCTGGGACGGCCCGCCGGTCAGCCCCGGTCGACGGCGTGCCGGCCCGGCGCCGGGCGCCGTCGGGCGCGGAACATGGTCGCGGTGAGCAGCCCGGCCAGGCCGGCGACGACCCAGATCAGCAGGCCGGTCAGCGCCCAGCCGCCGCCGCGCCAGTCGAAGTAGATGGCCGATTTGAACAGGTCGGTGGCGAGGCCTGGAACGTTCCAGCGGTGCATGCCGCGCAGGAGCGGCGGCAGGAACTCGGGCGCGTAGATGCCGCCGGACCCGGGGTTGCCGAGCACCACGAGCAGCAGGATCACGATGCCGGTGCCGAGCAGTCCGAGCCAGCCCTGCACGGCGGCGGCGACCATCCCGGCCGCGAACGCGGCGAGCGCGCCGACCACCGCCACCGCCGCCACGTGACCGGCGAACACGCCGAGCACCGGTCCGACCAGGATCGCCCCGATGACGCCGAGCAGGATCGCGTGCACCGCGAGCGTGGCGATCCGCAGCCCGGCCCGGCGCAGGTCGCGGGGGCTGGTGCCGAGTGAGATGCCGAGCGCCGTGGACGCCAGGTAGCCGCCCAGTACCACGCCGACGGCCAGGTAGAACGGGACCAGGCCGCGCGGGTCGTCGCCGGAGACCGGCACGTCGTCGGTGACCTGAAGCGGCACCCCGGCCTGCCGGGCCGCCTCGGTGAACACGTCGGTGACGAGTTCCGTGGCGGCGGGCGCTCCGGCGCTGGCGGTGGCGAGCGTCAGGCCGGCGTCCGGGGCGGAGCTGAGCACCGCGTACACCGATCTGTCGGTGAGGCCGTCCTGGGCGGCGCCGCGGCTGTCGTACCCGACGGGTTTGATCGTGTCGGTGCGGGCGCGGACGGCGGACATCACGGCCTGGGCCTGCTGGTCGCCGGTGACGACGGCGACCGGGATGTCGCGCGGGTCGGGCTTGTGCAGCGCGCCGACGTAGGCGGCGATGAACGCGCTGGCCAGCGCCAGGGTGCCGAGGACCAGCGCCGCCGTGCGCGGCAGCCAGTCCCGGGTACGCAGTTCCGGCTCGTCGTCCACGCGCTCAGCCTATTGGCGGCATTTGCCTGGCTGAGGCGGTTTCGTCAGGGCGAAATCCGCTGGTCCGGGCCGATAGCGTCGGGCCATGCAGGCACCCGTCTATCCCCCCAAACCGAAGCCGGGCGACCGCGTCGCGGTCGTCTCACCCTCCGCCGGCCTGCCGGGTCTCTTCCCCCACGTGTACGAGCTGGGGCTGCGCCGGCTCCGCGACGAGCTGGGGCTGGAACCGGTGGAGTACCCGACCACCCGCGTCATGGGCGCCGACCCGCGCGACCGGGCACGTGACCTGATGGCCGCGTTCACCGACCCGACGATCACCGCCGTGCTGGCCACCGTCGGCGGGGACGACCTGATCACTGTCACCCCGTACCTGAACGACGAGGAGCTGTGGGCCAACCCGAAGCCGTACTTCGGCTACTCGGACAACACCAACGTGCTCAACCACCTCTACCGGCTGGATCTCGTCGGCTACCACGGCGGGTCCGTGCTGGTGCACCTCGGGCGCTCCGGCAAGCCGCACCCGCTGACGCTCGACTCGCTGCGCGCCGCGCTGTTCACCTCCGGCTGGTACGAGCTGACCGCCGCCCCCGAGTGGGGCGACGAGCCGTGCGACTGGCGCGACCCGGCCACGCTGGCCGAGGAGCCGCCGATGTACCCGTCCGAGGGCTGGCGCTGGCACGGCCCGGCCGAGGTGGTGCAGGGCCGCACGTGGGGCGGCAATCTGGAGATCCTGCACTGGCTGATGGCGACCGACCGCGTTCCGCGCGCGGCCGACCTGGCCGGCTCGGTGCTGGTGCTGGAGACCTCGGAGGAGATGCCGTCCGCGCAGGAGGTCTTCCGGATCGTGCGGAACCTGGGCGAGCGCGGGTTGCTCGCCGGCTTCCCGGCGATCGTGGTGGGCCGGCCCAAGGCGTGGGACTTCGACCGGCCCCACACGGTCGCGGAGCGGCTGGCCTGGGCCGCCGACCAGCGGGCGGCGATCCTGTCGGCTCTTGCGCCCTACGCGGGCGACCCGGTGGTGGTCTTCGACGTCGACCTGGGCCACACCGACCCGCAGCTGATCATCCCGTACGGCGGCGAGATCCGCGTGGACGCGGTGGAGCGACGGATCGCCGTCCGCTACTGACCCCGCCGCCCGCCTGCTCGGTGGAACGGCATGGGTGTCTACGTCGCCGTTTGACACCCACGCCGTTCCACTCACGCCTCGAAGTGGCGGTCAGTGGAACGTTATGGGTGTCTCAGCGCCCTTTTGACACCCATGGCGTTCCACCCGGCGCTTGGCGGGCGGCGGTTGGCGGCGGGCGGCGGCGTGGGTCAGGCGTTGACGACGGCGAAGGCGCGGACCGGGAACGTGCCCATGCCGGCGACCCGTGGCGGGGCGGCGGTGAACCGGAAGCCGGTCGGCGGCAGCGCGTCCAGGCCGGTCAGGTGCTCCACGATCGGCACCCCGGCGGCCAGCAGACCGGTGTGCGCCGGGCGCTGACCCGCTGCCGCCGGAGTCATGTCGTCGATGTTGATCGAGTCGATGCCGACCAGCGCCGCGCCCGCCTCGGCCAGCCATTGCGCGCCGTCACCGGTCAGGTAGGGCGCCTCCGGCGCGGCGTACCTGTCGGTGCCGAAGTGCGCGTCCCAGCCGGTGTGCAGCAGCACCGCGCACCCGGCCACGTCATACGGGGCGAGCATCAGCCGGTCCACCGCCCGGGTACCGGCGGGCACCCGCACCACCAGGCCGGGCAGGTCGGCGAGGCGGTCCAGCGGCACCCCGGTCAGGTCCGGGCCGTCGGCGAAGCGGTGCGACGGCGTGTCCACGTACGTGCCGGTGTTGGCGATCATGTCGATCCGGGCGACGTGGAACTCGACGCCCGGCGCGTACCGATGCCGGGACTCCTCCCGGGTCAGCCAGTCGCTGATCGCCGGGCCGGGCCAGCCGGGCAGCGTGACCAGCCCTTCGGCGATCACGTGACTCAGTTCGACGAGCTTCCGCCCACCCGAGGCCGGCACATCGAGGCCCCGTCCGCCCTTGTGCGGCTCCTCGACCACGGTCCGGTTGGTGATCCGCACCTCGCCGACCATGAGCAGCCCGAGGTGCCGGACCAGAAGCGCGGCCACCTCGTCGTCGGTGACGTCCGGGTGCGGCACGTCCAACCGGAACCCGTCCGTGCGCAGGCCACCACCGTTTGCGAAATCCACCTGGGCGTCGAAGACCGCCCGATACTCGACCATCCGCCCACCGCACCACGCCCGGTCACGGCCGGTCAAGATCGAAGATCGGGCGGGCCCGGATCGTCGGTGGAGGGGGATAGGCTCGAACGGTGCACCCCCCGTCCGGCTGGACGCGGGGTCGTCGTCGTGTGTCGATCCGCTGGAAGTGATCACTGATGCTCACCGGACTCTTCTCCGCCGCCCTGGCCGACCCGGGGCTGGCCCGGGCGCGTGACCTGGCGCGCTCCGGTGCCGCGCAGGTCGACGGGCTCGACCTCACCGCCCCCGCCGCGCTGCGCCCGTTCGCGGTGGCAGCGGTCGCCTCCGACGAGCCGGCCGGCGGCGCGGGCCGTCCCGTGCTCGCGGTCACCGCCACCACCCGGGAGGCCGACGACCTGGCCTCCGCGCTGGGCAGCCTGCTGCCGCCGGAGCAGGTGGCGGTCTTCCCGTCCTGGGAGACGCTGCCGCACGAGCGCCTGTCGCCCCGCTCCGACACGGTCGGGCGGCGCCTCGCCGTGCTGCGCCGCCTCGCCCACCCGGAGGCCGCCGACGCGCACGGCCGCACCGGGCCGCTGCGGGTCGTGGTCGCGCCGGTCCGGTCGCTGCTCCAGCCGCAGCTCAAGGGCCTCGGCGACCTGGAACCCGTCCAGCTCGCCGCCGGTGACGAGGCCGACCTGGAAGAGGTCGCCCGCCGGCTCACCGACATGGCGTACGCCCGGGTCGACCTGGTCACCAAGCGCGGCGAGTTCGCGGTACGCGGCGGCATCCTGGACGTCTTCCCGCCCACCGACGAGCACCCGTCCCGGGTCGAGTTCTGGGGCGACGAGGTGGAGGAGATCCGCACGTTCGCGGTCGCCGACCAGCGCACCATCGAGGGCGTCGCGCAGATGTGGGCGCCGCCGTGCCGCGAGCTGCTGCTCACCACGGACGTGCGGGAGCGGGCCGCCGCGCTCGCCGCCGAGCACCCCGAGCTGGCCGAGATCCTGGACAAGCTCGCCGAGGGCATCCCGGTGGAGGGCATGGAGTCCCTCGCGCCGGTGCTGATCGGCGCCGACGCGCTGGAACTGCTCGTCGACTGCATGCCGGCCGGCACCCACGTACTCCTCTGCGACCCCGAGCGCATCCGCACCCGCGCGCACGACCTGGTCCGTACCTCGGAGGAGTTCCTCCAGGCCAGCTGGGCCGCAGCCGCCGTCGGCGGCCAAGCCCCGGTCGACCTCGGCGCCGCCGCCTTCAAGACCCTGGCCGAGGTACGCACGGCAGCCCGCGCCCTGCGCCAGCCCTGGTGGACGCTCGCGCCGTTCGGCCTGGTCGAGGCGGACGCGGCACCGGCCCGGCAGCCCTGGGAGGACGCGCCGGCCGAGGTCGACGTCACCCCCGACGACGCCATCGCGGTGAGCCTGGCCGCCCAGCCGGCCCCGCTCTACCACGGCGAGACGGCCCGGGTGGTCGAGGACCTGAAGCGCTGGGCCGGCGAGGGCTGGTCGATCGCGCTGGTCTTCGAGGGGCACGGCCCCGCCCAGCGGGCCGTCGAGGTGCTCCGTGACGCCGGTCTCGGCGCCCGGCTCACCGAGGAGGTGCCCACCGCGCCCGCACCGGGCGAGCTGCTCGTGTCGTGCGGCTGCCTGACCGCCGGCTTCGTCGACGAGGCGTCGAAGTTCGTGCTGCTCACCGGCAACGACGTCACCGGCGGCCGGGGCACCTCCACCCGCGACATGCGCAAGATGCCCAGCCGGCGGCGCAACACCATCGACCCGCTGGAGCTGAAGGCCGGCGACTTCGTGGTGCACGAGCAGCACGGCATCGGCCGGTACGTCGAGCTGGTGCAGCGCACGGTCAACGGCGCCAGCCGCGAATACCTGGTCATCGAGTACGCGCCGAGCAAGCGCGGCCAGCCCGGCGACCGCCTCTTCGTCCCGACCGACCAGCTCGATCAGCTCTCCCGCTACGTCGGCGGCGAGCAGCCCACGCTGCACAAGATGGGCGGCTCGGACTGGCAGAAGTCCAAGGCGCGGGCGCGCAAGGCGGTCCGCGAGATCGCCGCGCAGCTCATCCAGCTCTACGCCGCGCGCAAGGCGTCCAAGGGGCACAACTTCGCCCCCGACACCCCGTGGCAGCGGGAGCTGGAGGACGCCTTCCCCTGGCAGGAGACGCCGGACCAGCTGGCCGCCATCGAGGAGGTCAAGCGGGACATGGAACAGACCGTCCCGATGGACCGGCTGATCTGCGGCGACGTCGGCTACGGCAAGACCGAGATCGCGGTACGGGCGGCGTTCAAGGCGGTGCAGGACGGCAAGCAGGTGGCGGTGCTGGTGCCGACCACGCTGCTGGTGCAGCAGCACTACAACACGTTCGCCGAGCGGATGAGCCAGTTCCCGGTGTCGATCCGGCAGCTGTCCCGGTTCCAGACGCCGAAGGAGACCGAGCAGACGCTGGAGATGGTCGCCGCCGGCACCGTCGACATCGTCATCGGCACCCACCGGCTGCTCCAGGCGTCCACCCGGTTCAAGCAGCTCGGCCTCGTGATCATCGACGAGGAGCAGCGGTTCGGCGTCGAGCACAAGGAGCACCTGAAGACGCTGCGCGCCTCGGTCGACGTGCTCGCCATGTCGGCCACCCCGATCCCGCGCACGCTGGAGATGGCGATCACCGGCATCCGGGAGATGTCCACCATCGCCACCCCGCCGGAGGAGCGGCACCCGGTGCTCACGTTCGTCGGCGCGTACGACGACCGGCAGGTGGCCGCCTCCATCCACCGCGAGCTGCTCCGGGACGGTCAGGTCTTCTACCTGCACAACCGGGTCGAGTCGATCGAGAAGACGGCCCGCAAGCTGCGGGAGCTGGTGCCGGAGGCCCGGGTCGCGGTGGCGCACGGCCAGATGGGTGAGGAGGCGCTGGAGAAGGTGATGGTCGGCTTTTGGGAGAAGGAGTTCGACGTCCTGGTCTGCACCACCATCGTCGAGTCCGGCATCGACATCCCGAACGCCAACACGCTCATCGTGGAGCGGGCCGACCTGCTCGGCCTGGCCCAGCTGCACCAGATCCGCGGCCGGGTCGGCCGGGGCCGCGAGCGGGCGTACGCGTACTTCCTCTACCCGCCGGAGAAGCCGCTCACCGAGAACGCGCACGAGCGGCTGGCCACCATCGCCCAGCACACCGAACTCGGCGCGGGCATGTACGTGGCGATGAAGGACCTGGAGATCCGCGGCGCCGGCAATTTGCTCGGCGGCGAGCAGTCCGGCCACATCGAGGGCGTCGGCTTCGACCTGTACGTCCGGATGGTCGGCGAGGCGGTGTCCGCGTTCAAGGGCGAGAGCACCGAGGAGGAGACGGAGGTCAAGGTCGACCTGCCGATCGACGCGCACCTGCCGCACGACTACGTCGGAGTGGAGCGGCTGCGCCTGGAGATGTACCGCAAGCTCGCCGAGGCCCGCGACGCCGAGCGGCTGCGCGAGGTGGTCGCCGAGATGACCGACAGGTACGGCGAGCCGCCCGCCCCGGTGCAGAACCTGGTCGCGGTGGCGCGGTTCCGGCTGCTGGCCCGCCGCTACGGGCTCACCGACGTGTCGATGCAGGGCAAGCACATCCGGTTCGGCCCGCTGCCGCTGCCCGACTCGAAGCAGATGCGGCTCAAGCGCTACCACCCGGACTCGGTCTACAAGCAGGCGCTCGACCAGGTCAGCGTGCCCCGGCCCAGCACCCGGCGGATCGGCGGCGAGCCGCTGCGCGACCAGGCGTTGCTGGAGTGGTGCGAGCAGCTCCTGGCGGATGTCCTGGGCAAGCCCGAGGAGCTGGCTCGTGCGGTCCCGGCGGGTGCGCGATGAGGTGGGTGGAGTCACAGGCCGGTACGGGGCGTGAGAGAGTGAGCCACATGCGTGCACGTCGTTCCCTCGTCGCCGTCAGCGTCGCGGCCCTTGCCGCGCTCTCTCTCGCCGCCTGTGGCCGGTCCGCCCCGGACGTCGCCGCCTACGTCGGAGACACCCGTTACTCCGTCGAGCGGGTCGATGCGATCTACGACGACGCGCAGCGGCAGTACGCGGACGCTGTCCGGAACCAGGCGCCGCAGACGCCGTCGCCGGAGGAGCTGCGGTCCCCGGTGACCCGGCAGGACGTGCTGAACCTGCTCGTCGCGCTCGACCTCGGCAAGCGCGTGGCGGCCGAGAAGGGCCTCCAGGTCACCGACGAGGTGTCCCCGGAGCAGCTTCAGCAGCCGCTGCGGATGCCGGCGACCACCGAGTACACGAAGCTGTGGGGCGAGTGGGTGGACCTCTCCGCCACCCTCCAGCAGAACCTGCCGCCGGCCGACCTCAGCGACGAGTCCCTGATGGCCGTCTACCGCGCCATCGAGAAGACCGGGGCGATCCAGCCGGGCCTGACCGTTGACCAGGTCCGGCAGGCGTTCGGCGAGGCCGGGTTCGTCCGGAGCGCCACCGCGCTCAGCAACGCGCTGCAGCAGCAGGCCGAGAAGGTGGACGTCAGCGTCAACCCCCGGTTCGGCGTGAGCGCCGTGCCGTCGCTCGTCAACACCGGCCAGTCGCTCGTCTTCTACTCGCTGCCCTACGTCAGCCAGGACGGCCCGGTCACCGACATCTCGACGCCGGAGGCGCCGGCCGGTGGTTCGCCGGCTCCCGGAACCGCATGACCGCCCGCATCGTCCTGCTCGTCACCTCACCCCGGCTGCCCGCCAGCCTGCTGACCTCGGCCGCCTGGGACGCCGTACGCTCCGCGCCGGTCCTCGCCGGTGCGGAGAGCGAGCTGACCCGGGCGGTCCGGACGGCCGGCGCCGAGGTGAGCGTGGTGACCGAGGGCGCGACCCAGGCGCTGCTCGACGCCGCCGCCGCGCACGGCGGGGCGGTGTGGCTGGCCGGCCCGGCCGGCGACGAGACGCTGGYGCGTGAGCTGGGGCTGCGGCTGGCCCGCGAGCCCGGGCTGGCCGAGCTGGAACTGATGTACGGCTCGTGGGACCCGCCCGGCGCCCGGCTGCTCGACGCGGTCGAGGTGATGGACCGGCTGGCCTCCCCGGGCGGCGACCCCTGGAAGCGGGCGCAGACCCACCGCAGCCTGGCCGGGTTCCTGCTGGAGGAGTGCTACGAGGCGTACGACGCGATCAGCGCCGACGACACCGACGCGCTCCGCGAGGAACTGGGCGACGTGTTGCTCCAGGTGCTGCTGCACGCCCGGCTGGCCGAGGACCTGCCGGACGGCAAGAGCTGGACCGTCGACGACGTGGCCGGAACGCTCGTCGACAAGATGGTGCGGCGCAACCCGCACGTGTTCTCCGGCGAGCCGGTTGGCTCGATCGAGGAGATCGAGGCAAACTGGGAACGGATCAAGCGGGCCGAGAAGACCCGCGAATCGGTGCTGGACGGCATCGCGCTGAGCCAGCCCGCGCTCGCGCTGGCCGCGAAGATCCTGGACCGCGCCGGCCGGGTCGGCCTCGCCGTACCGCCCCCGCTGGCCGAATCGCAGGTGGACCCGGAAGCGCGGCTGGGGGCGAGCCTGCTGGCAACTGTCGCCGCCGCCCGCCAGGCCGGCATCGACCCGGAGGCCGCCCTGCGTCGTGCCACCTTGGCGTACGCCGAGGCGGTCCGAGCCGCCGAACGCCCCACCTGACCCCGCCCACCCCTCCCGCCCTCCAGCCCCGCCCTCCCGCCCTCCCGCCCCGCGATCTTGCACTTGCGGCCCACTGGGCATCGCAAATGTCCCTTCCGTCCGGGCAGGAAGTGCAAGATCGCGGAGGGCTGCCGGGTCGGGTTGCGTGGTGGCGGGACAGGCTGATGGGGGTTGATTCGAGCCCTCTCGCTTCCCGAGACTCGTAGACCGCATCTCGGGATCGGCGGTAGATCTTGGTACGAAAGGGCCCTCATAGGGGCCGTTCCGTACCAAGATCTGCCCAGCCACCCGGCGGGCCGTGTCGGTGATCAAGGAGTTTGGGGTCGCGGCGGGCGCGAACTCCTTGATCAACGCGGAGGGTGGCCCGGCGGGCGGGAGCTGGGTCGGGGAAGGGGTCGGGGGTGATCGGTAGGGTGCCGGGTATGGAGTCGTTCGTACCGCTGGCGGAGCGGATCGTGGAGGCGTTGCTGGAGAGCCGGCCCGGGCTGGCCACCTCCGCCGGGGACCACCGCTACGACGACCGGCTGCCCGATCTGTCCGCGGACGCGCTCGCCGCCGATCAGGCGATGCTGAAGGACGCGGCGGACGCGCTCGCCGAGATCGACCCGGACGCGCTCGACGTGGCGGAGAGCGTCGACCACGCGCTGCTCACCAGCATGATCGACAGAGGGCTGTTCGAGGCCACCGAGATCCGCGCCCACGAGTGGGATCCGCTGCGCCACAATCCGGGGCCGCTGCTGCACGCCCTGCTGGCCCGTCCCTTCGCCCCCGCCGAGGAGCGCCTGACCAGCCTCGCCGGGCGCCTGTCGGCCGTACCCGATGCGCTTGCGACGGCGCGCGCGACGCTGCGGGACATGCCGCGCATCCACGCGGAGACGGCGGTCGGGCAGTTCACCGGCACGGCGGCGCTGATCCGCGACGAGGTGCCGGCGTTGCTCGCCCAGGCGCCGGCGCTGCGTGACCGGGTCGGCCCGGCGGCCACGGAGGCGATCGCCGCGCTGGAGGAGTTCGTGGCGTGGCTGCGGCAGGGTCTGGCGGCCGACGCGGGCCCGGGGCGTGACCCGCGGCTGGGCCGGCGGCGCTGGGAGGCGCGGCTGTGGCACACGCTCGACACCGAGCTGAGCGCCGCCGAGGTGCAGCGCCGCGCCTGGGCCAACCTGGAACGGGTCACCGAGGAGATCCGCGCGGCGGCCGTCGAGCTGGTCGGTGGCCCGGCCGACGACGAGACGGTACGCCGGGCGCTGGACCTGCTGGCCGCCGAGCACCCGGACGACGCCACCATCGTCGACCTCGCCTCGGTGACGCTGGACGAGGCGAGTGACTTCGTGCGCCACCACGACCTGGTCAGCATGGTCGGTGACCCGTGTGTCATCCAGGAGATGCCGGAGTTCGCGCGGGGTGTGGCGGTCGCCTACTGCGATTCGCCGGGGCCGCTGGAGACGGCCGACGTGCCGACGTTCTACTGCATCGCGCCCACCCCGGCGGACTGGCCGGCGCAGCGGGTCGAGTCGTTCTACCGGGAGTACAACGACCACATGATCCGCAACCTGACCGTGCACGAGGCGATGCCCGGCCACTTCCTCCAGCTCGCCCACGCCCGCCGCTACGACGGGCCGACGCGGGTA
The DNA here is from genome assembly GCF_001709195.1 of Micromonospora sp. II. NCBI lineage: Bacteria > Bacillati > Actinomycetota > Actinomycetes > Micromonosporales > Micromonosporaceae > Micromonospora > Micromonospora sp. II. The sequence continues at coordinate 30,478 of NZ_LYXF01000006.1, forward strand.
CGCGCGCTCACCGAGTCGGGCGTGTTCATCGAGGGCTGGGCGGTCTACACCGAGGAGCTGATGGCCGGGCTCGGCTTCGGCGGGCTGCCGGTGCGGTTGCAGCAGCTCAAGATGCAGTTGCGGATGACCATCAACGCGCTGCTCGACCAGCTCGTGCACTGCGACGACCTGCCCGAGTCCGAGGCGATGGCGCTGATGACCGGGCGCGGCTTCCAGGAGGAGGGGGAGGCGGCCGGCAAGTGGCGGCGGGCGCTGCTCACCTCCACGCAGCTGTCGACGTACTTCGTCGGCTACAGCGAGATGGCCGACATCGCCGCCGCCCGTCCGGACGGCGTGCCGGTGCGCGACTGGCACGACGCCATGCTGGCGTACGACTGCCCGCCGCCGCGCCACCTGCGCACCCTGCTGGGGGTGTGAGGGCTCACCGGCGGGCGGCGACCGCGTCGATCAGCCAGCGCGACAGGGAGTACGCGGGCGGCAGCTCGGCGGGCAGCGCGTCGACCGGGAACCAGCGCGCCTCGGTCAGCTCCGTGCCGTCGGCCACCGGTTCTGCGGCCGGGTCGGTCACCTCGGCGGTGAACCCGGCGAGCAGTGTGCCCGGTCCGGTCAGCGCCCACGGCTGGCTGTCCACGTACGCGGGGCGGCGCAGGGCCAGGCCGACCTCCTCGGCGACCTCGCGGTGCACCGCCGCCTCCAGCGACTCGCCGGCCTCGACGAACCCGGCGACGAGCGCCCACAAACCGGTCGGGCCGTGCGCGTGCCGGACCAGCAGGAGTTCGCCCGCTCCGTCGGCCGGGCCGGGGCGGGTGACAGCGGTCAGTACCGCCACGGACAGCGGCACGAACACGGTCAGCCCGCAGTCCGGGCAGCGCCGCGCGGTCTCGCCCGGCACGTCGGCCAGTTCGGCCCGGCACGCCCCGCACCACCTGTGCGTACGCCGCCAGGTGACCACGGCGAGCGCCCGCCCGGCCAGGTCGGCGTGGGGTGCGGGCAGTTCGGCGGCGAGGCCGCGCCAGCCGCGCCACCGGCCGGGCAGCGACTCGGGGTCGGTGACCTCGGCCGCCCATGCCGGGGTGCCGTCGAGCGTGCCGACGGGTGTCCAGGCGAGGTCGCCGGGCAGCGCGCCGATGCGCAGCGGCTGCGCGGCGTCCGGGCCGGTCAGCAGTTTCCGGCCGGCGACCGGCAGCGCCAGGTCGCCCGGCTGCGGCGGCCGCCCGTGATCGGCGGCGGGCCGGAACCCGGCGCCGTCGGGCGGGGTCACGACGTGGCGGGTCGGCGGTCCACCACACCCGCGCCGGCCGGCACGGCGAACGCGGCGGCCTCGACGCTCTCGGTGTAGCGGCTCAGCGTCACCTCGGCCGGCTTGCCGTCGATCGTGCCGGAGAAGCTGCCCAGCACGCCTTCGTTCGTCACGCAGGTGCTGAAGCGCTCACCGTCGTGGGTGACGTTCACGCAGGTGGCATGGTGCCCGGCCAGCGTGGTGTCGCTCTGCTCGATGACCGCGTCCGGCGCGAGCGCGGCCTCGGTGAGCAGCCGGATCACCGCCGGGGGCGTGACCAGGCCCTGCTTGCGTGCCTCGTCGTAGACGATCACCGAGGGCTTTCCGGCGGTGAGCACGGGCGGAGACACGGTGCAGGAGGTGCGGGCGGCGGTGCTCGCGCACCGGGTCACCGACTCCTGGGTCACCGTGATCTTGCCGCCGGGCCAGGTGTACGTGGAGCGCAGCGGCTTCCTGGTCTGCGCGATCGAGGCGGTGCGACCGCCGTCGAGCTGGTAGTCGGCGGCCCAGGTCTGCTCCAGCGCCCGGTCCATCCGCGCGGCGAGGTCGTTGACCAGGTCGGCCCGACCGAGCGCGACGCCCGCGTCGTCCAGGGCCTGGCAGCCGGTGACCGAGAGCGACGCGATGACCGAGGCGGCGAGCACGCGGAGAGTCGTCGAGGCGGCAGGCATGATGCCCAGCCTTGTCGATCGACGCAACCTCTCGCAAACCGGTTGCCGGTTGACGACCGGTAATCCGGGAATGTCCGTCTCAGCAAGCGCCTCGGGGGCCGCCCCGAGCGGCGTACGGCGGGGCGGGGACCGATACGCTGCGTTCAACACCTGCCTCAGCCGCACCGTCGCGGCCCATATCGGACCGGAACCACACAAACGAGGAGCGACTCAGTGGCAACCATCGAGGGAATCGTCGCCCGGGAGATCCTGGACTCGCGGGGCAACCCGACGGTCGAGGTCGAGGTCGGGCTCGACGACGGCACGATCGCCCGCGCCGCGGTGCCGTCCGGCGCCTCCACCGGCGCCTTCGAGGCGGTCGAGCTGCGCGACGGTGACAAGGACCGCTACCTGGGCAAGGGTGTCGAGAAGGCCGTCGCCAACATCGAGGACCGGATCGTCGACCAGCTCATCGGCTACGAGGCCAGCGAGCAGCGGCTGATCGACCAGAAGATGATCGACATCGACGGCTCGGACAACAAGGGCGAGCTGGGCGCGAACGCCATCCTCGGCGTCTCCCTGGCCGTGGCCAAGGCCGCCGCGGGCAGCGCCGAGCTGAGCCTGTTCCGCTACCTGGGCGGCCCGAACGCGCACCTGCTCCCGGTGCCGATGATGAACATCCTCAACGGTGGCGCGCACGCCGACTCGAACGTCGACATCCAGGAGTTCATGATCGCGCCGATCGGCGCGCCGACGTTCCGGGACGCGCTGCGCTCGGGCGCCGAGGTCTACCACGCGCTGAAGTCGGTGCTGAAGAAGAAGGACCTGTCCACCGGCCTGGGTGACGAGGGCGGCTTCGCCCCGAACCTGCCCACCAACGCCGCCGCGCTGGACCTGATCGCCGAGGCGGTGGAGAAGGCCGGCTACCGGCTCGGCACCGACATCGTCTTCGCGCTCGACGTGGCCGCCACCGAGTTCTTCGACAACGGCACGTACACGTTCGAGGGCACCGCGAAGAGCGCCGAGGAGATGAGCAACTACTACACCAAGCTCGCCGGCGACTACCCGATCGTGTCGATCGAGGACCCGCTGGCCGAGGACGACTGGAGCGGCTGGGCCACCCTGACCGCCGCGCTCGGCGACCGGATCCAGATCGTCGGCGACGACCTGTTCGTGACCAACCCGCAGCGCATCGCCCGGGGCATCGCGGAGCAGGCCGCCAACGCGGTGCTCGTCAAGGTCAACCAGATCGGCTCGCTCACCGAGACGCTGGACGCCGTCGACCTGGCTCACCGGGCCGGCTTCAAGTGCATGATGAGCCACCGTTCCGGCGAGACCGAGGACACCACCATCGCGGACCTGGCCGTCGCCACCGGCTGCGGGCAGATCAAGACCGGCGCCCCGGCCCGCTCCGACCGGGTGGCCAAGTACAACCAGCTCCTGCGGATCGAGGAGGAGCTGGCCGACGCGGCGCGGTACGCCGGCGCCGGCGCGTTCCCGCGTTACCGTTCGGCCTGAGCGAGCGCTCCGGGGGAGGGGTGTGACGATGCAGCAGCGCCGCACACCGGGTGGCCAGCGGCCCGCCCGTCGGCCGGGTCAGCCCGGCCGGACGGGCGGCGCCCGGGTCCGGTCCACGGCCCGCGACAACGGCGTCCGCGCGGAGACGCGCGCCGCCGGCCGGTCACCCGGCGCGTCCCGGGCCAGCGACGGCGTACGCTCCGCGAGCCGCCCCGCCGCGGCCCGGCGTACCGCTGCCGGTGGTCCGGTCAAGCGGCTCACCGCACCCCAACCCCGGCGCTTCACCGGGCGCGCCACAGTGCTGTTCGCGGTGCTGATCGCGCTCGCGCTGGCGTACACCTATCCGGTCCGGGTCTACCTGGACCAGCAGGCGGACATCGAGCGGATGGAGGCCGCGCAGGCCGCCCAGCGGGCCGAGATCGAGCGGCTCACCGCCGAGGCGGCCAAGTGGAAAGACCCGGAGTACGTCAAGACGCAGGCCCGGGAGCGGTTCTTCATGGGCAAGCCGGGCGAGACGCTGCTGGTGGTGCTCTCCGACCCGGAGGGCGCGGCCAAGGACGCCGGCAAGGACGCGAAGCCGGGGGCGCCGACCGCGCCGGAGCCCTGGTACGACACCCTGTGGTCGAGCGTGCGGGCGGCGAACGCCGAGCGCCAGGACAAGTGAGCTTTGATTCGAGAGGCACAACCTTGAGCGTCGTACCACCGCAGGAGCCGGCGGCGGACTCCGTACCCCCGCCGGAACGCCAGCCGGCCACCGAGGCCGACCTGGCCGCGGTGGCCGCGCAGCTCGGACGCCCGCCGCGCGGCACCCGTGCGGTGGCCCACAGGTGCCCGTGCGGCCTGCCCGACGTGGTGGAGACGACGCCCCGGCTGGCCGACGGCACGCCGTTCCCGACGCTGTTCTACCTGACCTGCCCGCGTGCCACGGCGGCGTGCAGCCGGCTGGAGTCGGCCGGGCTGATGAAGGAGATGGCCGAGCGGCTCGCCGAGGACCCGGAGCTGGCCGCGCGCTACCGGGCCGCGCACGAGGACTACCTGACCCGCCGGGAGGCGATCGGCGAGGTGCCGGAGATCGCCGGCATCTCGGCCGGTGGCATGCCGGGGCGGGTGAAGTGCCTGCACGTGCACCTGGGGCACGCGCTCGCCGCCGGGCCGGGGGTCAACCCGTTCGGCGACGAGACGCTGGCGCTGGTGGAGAAGTGGTGGGCCGCCGGCCCCTGCGTGGACGTGCCGGCGGAGTGAGATGAGCGCCGACCAGATCACTGTGCGCCGGGCCCGCACCGCCGACGTGCGCGGCATCCGGCGGCTGGTGGACACCTACACCGACGACCGGCGGCTGCTCAGCAAGGCGACTGTGACGCTGTACGAGGACGTGCAGGAGTTCCGGGTCGCGGTGACGCCGGACGGCACGGTGGTCGGATGCGGCGCGTTGCACGTGATGTGGGAGGACCTGGCCGAGATCCGGACGGTGGCGGTCGACCCGTCCTGCCGGGGCCACAAGATCGGGCACCGGATCGTCGGTGAGCTGATCGACTCGGCGCGCGACCTGGGCATCGCCCGGATCTTCGTGCTCACGTTCGAGACCGGCTTCTTCGGCTCGTTCGGCTTCCGCGAGATCGACGGCGCGCCCGTGCCGCAGCCGGTCTACGAGCAGCTCCTGCGCTCGTACGACGAGGGTGTCGCGGAGTTCCTGGACCTGGAACGGGTCAAGCCCAACACCCTGGGCAACTCCCGCATGCTGTTGCGCCTCTGAGCTGCCCCGGGCGGGCTGCCGTAGGGTGGGCGCCGTGAGTGCGCGTGTGGCAGCCATCGACTGCGGGACCAACTCGATCCGACTGCTGATCGCCGACCTGCCCGACCCCTCGGCCGGGGAAACGGCGCCGCTCGTGGACGTCAGCCGGCGGATGGAGATCGTGCGGCTGGGGCAGGGCGTCGACCAGACCGGCATGCTCGCCCCGGAGGCCATCGAGCGGACCCGGGTGGCGCTCGCCGACTACGCGGCCGAGATCGAGAAGTCCGGTGCCGACCGGGTCCGCATGTGCGCCACGTCGGCCTCCCGGGACGCCTCCAACGCCGCCGACTTCCGGACGATGGTCGAGCGCACGCTCGGCGTACCGCCCGAGGTCGTGACCGGCGACGAGGAGGCACGCCTGTCGTTCACCGGCGCGGTGCGCGGCCTGCCCGCCGACGCCGAACCGCCGTACCTGGTGGTCGACATCGGCGGCGGCTCGACCGAGTTCGTCGTCGGCACCCGCGCCGACGGCGTCCGGGGCGCGATCTCGGTGGACATCGGCTGCGTCCGGATGACCGAGCGCCACCTGCACGGCGACCCGCCGACCGCGGCGCAGATCGCCGCCGCCGAGGCCGACATCGCCGCCGCCGTCGACCGCGCGCTCGCCGCCGTGCCCGGTCGCGAGGCCGCCACGCTGGTCGGGCTGGCCGGTTCGGTCACCACAGTGGTCGCGCTGGCGCAAGGGCTCCAGGAGTACGACCCGAGCCGCATCCACCACGCCCGCGTCTCGTACGAGCAGGTGGCCGAGGTGACCGCCGACCTGCTGGGCAAGAGCAGTGAGCAGCGGCTGGCGTACCCGGTGATGCACCCGGGGCGGGCCGACGTGATCGGCGCGGGCGCGCTGGTGCTGCGAGTGATCATGGAGCGGGCCGGGATGCCGTCGGTGGTCGCCTCCGAGCACGACATCCTCGACGGCATCGCCTGGAGCCTCGCCTAGCCCTCTGGCCCCTTCCGGCGGTGATCAAGGAGTTTGTGTCCGATCCGGACGCCTCCGGGGACGCCAACTCCTTGGTCAACAAAAAGGGCCGACCTGTTCGACCGTTTCATCGGATGGACCGCCCGCCTGTAGGTGCTGTGTCGTTGACGGTAGTGCGTATTGCGCACTACTGTGCGGAGCGTGGATACCACGCAGCTCCTCAAGGGCGTGCTCGACCTCGCGGTGCTCGCCGTGCTCAAGGACGAGGACGGGTACGGCTACGACATCCTGCGGCGGCTACGCGAGGCCGGTCTCACCGAGGTCGGCGACGCCTCGGTCTACGGCACGCTGCGCCGGCTGTTCGCGGCCGGTCTGCTCACCACGTACGTGGTGCCGAGCGAGTCCGGGCCGCACCGCAAGTACTACTCGCTCAACGCCGCCGGGCGTGACCAGCTCACCCGCTCCGGCAAGACCTGGCGCTCGTTCGCCACCACCATGGACGCGCTGCTCGACGATCGGGGGATGGCGGCATGACCGTCATGGGGCAGGAGATCACGGACTACGTCGACCGGGTGCGGGYCGCGCTCGCCGACCTGCCGCCGGAGGTCCGCGACGAGTTGACCGAGGAACTGCCGGAACACCTCGCCGAGGTTGCCGCCGAGGGCGAGGGCACGCTGGTCGACCGCCTGGGCGCCCCCGAGGCGTACGCCGCCGAGCTGCGCGCCGTCGCCGGTGCCCAGCCGAGCCGGCGGCCGGCGCGTTTCCACCGCCTCGCCGAGGCCCGGCGGGAGGCGGCCACCCAGCTGCGTCTGCTCGACCGCCAGCTTGGCCCGGTCCTCGGGCACGAGACGGTGAGCGACTTCCTGCGTCCGCTGCGCCCGGCCTGGTGGCTGGTGCGCGGATGGCTGGCCGCGCTGATCGTGGCGTGGATGGTGGACGGCCGGTCCGGCCTGGTGCCCCGGCTGGACGGCAACAGCTCGACGGGGCTGTTGCTGCTCATCGGCGCGATCGTCGCGTCCATGTGGTGGGGTCGCCGATCCGCCGGGATCACCGGGTGGCGGCGCCAACTGCACCAGATCGCCACCGCCGCGCTGCTGCTGTTCTCCTTCGCCGTGCTGGCCCAGGTGGACGAGCGCGCCGACACCGACAGCTACGGCAGTTACGAGCAGACGTCGGTGGACCACAGGTACGACCGGATCGAGGACGTCTTCGTCTACGACCAGCAGGGGCGGCTGATTCGCGACGCGCGGCTCTTCGACCAGAACGGCGTGCCGATCCGGCTCGGCTGGCCGAGCTGCATGGCTGACGCCGGCGCGGTGCCGGAGATGCGTAACACCTACCCGTACTGCCCGGAGCTGGCCCCGTTCGGTCCGCCGGCCTCGCCGTCGATCGCTCCGCCCGCACTCGCGCCCACCGGCAGTGCCACCCCCACCGCTTCCCCGGAACCCACGTCAACTCCCTGAGCGCGCGCTCGATCCGGCGAGATCTTGGAAGGAAACGGCCCTCATAAGGGCCGCAAGCTTCCAAGATCTCGCCGGGTTGTGGTGCGGGGCGTCGGCCACTGGTCTGTGAGGTCTACAGGAGGTGAATGCCACTGTTGTTCTGTCTTCCCCGGGCCGCTGACCGCGTGGCACGCTACCGGCACGTAACAGCCAACTGTGCGACCAGCCAACGTTGACTGACCGCAAGGAGGACGGGCCCATGGGCGAGATGGTGAGCTTCACCGGCAACGGGGGGACGAGCGAGGGGTATCTCGCGATACCCTCCGGCGGTGTGGCCAGCCCGGCGGTCATCGTCATCCAGGACTGGTGGGGTCTCGTACCCCACGTACGGGCCGTGGTCGACCGCTTCGCGGAGGCCGGCTTCGTCGCGCTCGCGCCCGACTTCCGGCACGGCGGACCGGCCGTGAAGCCGACCGAGCCGCGGCTGATGCTCAACAGCTCCCAGATGGACGAGGCGGCGAGCGACATCGCCGCTGCCGCCGAATACCTGGCGAGCCGGCCCGAGGTCGCCGGCAAGGTGGGCTGCGCCGGGTTCTGCGCGGGCGCCAGCCTGGCCCTGTGGTCCGGCACGTTCTCCGAGCGCATCGTGGCCACCGCCGGGTTCTACCCGCGCCTGCCCTGGGAGGGCATGGCCGTGGGAGCGGCGGACGAAGGCGGCTGGGCCGGCTACGCCGGGAAGGCCGCGCTCATCCACTGCTCCGAGGCGGACGGCCTCTCCGCCGCCGACGGGGTGCAGAGCGTCCGCCGGTCCATCGAGTCGGCCGGTGGCACCTGCCAGACGTTCGACTACCCGGGCACCGCACACGCGTTCTTCAACGAGGACCGGCCGGAGCACTTCGACCAGCGGGCCGCCGCCACCGCCTGGGCCCGCACGCTGGAACTGTTCCGGGCGAAGCTTGGCTGAGTCGCGTACCCCGCAGGACGTGGTCGCCCGCGCCGCGCGGGCGGCCGACCTGGCCGACCTCGACGGCGCGGTCAGCGACTGCTTCGCCTGCCCGCGCCTGGTGGCGTGGCGGGAGGAGGTGGCGCGGGTCAAGCGCGCCGCGTTCCGCGACCAGGACTACTGGGGACGGCCGGTGCCCGGCCTCGGCCCGCCGGACGCGCGTATCGCCATTCTCGGTCTGGCGCCGGCCGCGCACGGCGGCAACCGCACCGGCCGGATCTTCACCGGGGACCGGTCCGGTGACGTGCTGTTCGCCGCGCTGCACCGCGCCGGGCTGGCCAACCAGCCGACGAGCGTCGCCTCCGACGACGGCCTGACGCTGCGCGAGACCCGCATCTTCGCGGCCGTGCGGTGCGCGCCGCCGGACAACAAACCCACCCCGGCCGAGCGGGACACCTGCGCGCCGTGGCTGCACCGCGAGGTCGAACTGATCCGGCCCACGCTGCGCGTCGTGGTCGCGCTGGGTGCCTTCGCGTGGGCCGCGTGGTGGCCGGTGCTCCGTCAGGTGTACGGGCAGCGACCGCCCACGCCGCGACCGGCGTTCGGCCATGGGGCACACTGGTCCGGCGAGTCCGTGCCGGACCTGCTGGGCTGCTACCACGTCAGCCAGCAGAACACGTTCACCGGCCGGCTCACACCGGCGATGCTGGACGACGTGTTCACCCGGGCGAAGGACCTGGCCGGGGTGGACTGAGGAACACCTGAGGCGGTGGGATGGATTTCGGCGTACTGCGCAGGTGGTGGCCGGTCGCCGCGGTGACGGTGCTGCTCGCGCTCGCCGCGTTCGCCGCCGGTCACTCCGCCATCGGGGCCAGCCGGATCCCGCCGGCCGCGGACACCATCCCGTACGTGCCGGAGTACCCGTCGCCCGAGGCGGTGCCGTCGTACCCGGTGGAACCCCGCGACGTGGGCGAGTCCACAGCGGGCGGTGTGCCCGACTGGCTGGCCACCGCCGCCGTGGCGTTGCTGTTCGCGGTGGTGCTGGGCGCCATCGGGTACGTCCTGTGGAACGTGCTCCGGGGCGCGCTGCGGCGGACGACCCGGGCGGTGCCGGTGCGGCGCTCCCGGCGTACCGCCGAGGGGACCGCGCGTGAGGTGGTGGCCGCGCTCGACGCTGGGCTCGTCGAACTGGACGACCGCTCCACCGACCCGCGTACCGCCGTCATCGCGTGCTGGGTACGCCTGGAGGAGGCCGCCGAGGACGCGGGCGTGCCCCGGCACACCGGCGACACCCCGACCGACCTGGTGGCCCGGCTGCTGCGCGGCGACCCGGAGGCCGGCATCCCGGCGATCGCCAGCGCCGACGTGCTCGACGGGTTCGCGCACGTCTACCGGGAGGCCCGGTACGCCACGCACCCGGTCGACGAGCACACCCGGGATCAGGCCCGCGCCGCGCTGCGCCGGCTGCGCGGCGAGCTGACCAGCCTGGCGGGGGAGGCGTCGTGAGCACCAGCATCGACGACCTGCTGTCGTTCGGCGAGGAGCCCGCCGGGGAGGACGTACGCCCCTCGGGCGGTGGCCGGGCACGCCTGCTGCTGCGGACCGCCGCGGTCACGGCCGCCGTCGTGGTGGTGGTCGTGGTCGGGCTGCGCGCGGTCGGCCTGAAGGTGCCGATCTGGATCATCGTGGCCGGGGTGCTCGCCGTGCTCGCCGTACGCCGGGTCACCGCCGCGCTGTCGCCCCCGCCGCCGCCCCGCGCCGGCGCCCGGACGCCCGCCGGTGAGGAGCCCGGCACCTGGAACTGGTCCGCCCGGGACGCGCTGCGCACCGCGATCAACGGCTGGGAGCGCCCGCTGGACTGGTCCGCCGACAACCGGGAGCGGTTCACCGAACGCATCCTGCCGCGCCTCGGCGAGCTGGCCGACGAGCGGCTGCGCCAGCGCCACGGCGTCACCCGCGAGTCCGATCCGGCCCGCGCCCGGTCGGTGCTCGGCGAGCCACTGTGGACGTTCCTCACCACCCCCGCCCGCCGCCCTCCGTCGCCGCGCGACCTCGCGGCGATCGTCGCCGAACTGGAGAAGATCTGATGAACGACGTGGACCGGAGCATGGCCCCCGCCGAGGTGGGCCGGCTCGCCCGGGCCGTCCTGGAGGCGGTCGGCACCGTCGTGGTCGGCAAGCGGGACGCGCTGGAGCTGGTGCTGGCCGGCATCCTCGCCGGTGGTCACGTGCTGCTGGAGGACCTGCCCGGCCTGGGCAAGACGCTCACCGCGCGCTGTTTCGCGCAGGCGCTCGGGCTGGACTTCCGGCGGCTCCAGTTCACGCCGGACCTGCTGCCCGCCGACGTGACCGGCTCGTTCCTCTACGACCAGAGCAGCGGCGACTTCGCGTTCCGGGCCGGGCCGGTGTTCACCAACCTGCTGCTCGCCGACGAGATCAACCGGACGCCGCCGAAGACGCAGTCGGCGCTGCTGGAGGCGATGCAGGAGAAGCAGGTGTCGGTGGAGGGCGTGACCTACCGCCTGGACGAGCCGTTCCACGTGCTCGCCACCGCCAACCCCATCGAGTACGAGGGCACGTACCCGCTGCCGGAGGCGCAGCTCGACCGGTTCCTGCTGCGGGTGTCGTTCGGCTACCCCAGCCACGACGAGGAGTGGGACGTGCTGCGCCGCCGGATCGCCCGCCGCCGCGAGGAGGCGGAGATCAAGCCGGTGGTGGACGCCGCGACGCTGCGCGCCATGCAGGCAGCGCTGGAGGACGTGGTGGTCGAGGACTCGGTCGGCCGGTACATCGTGGCGCTCACCGCCGCCACCCGGGAGCACCCGTCGGTGCTCGTCGGCGCGTCCCCGCGCGGCTCGCTGGCGCTGCTGCTGCTGTCCCGGGTCCGGGCGGTGCTCGCCAACCGCGACTACGTGGTGCCGGAGGACGTCAAGGCGGTGGCGGCGCCCGCGCTGGCGCACCGGATCACGCTGCGGCCGGAGATGTGGCTGCGCCGGGTGGACCCGGCGTTCGTGGTCGGCGAGGTGCTGGAGTCCACGCCCGCCCCGGCCAGCGGCGCGCTGCCCAGCTACGCCGCCGGGCGCTGATGGATCGGGCCGAGGCGGCGAGCGGCTGGGCGCCCACCTGGGCGCTCGGCCGGGCCGTGCTGCTCACCGGCGTGCTGCTCGTCGCGGCGGTCCTGCTCGGCCGCATCGACCTGGTGGTGCTCGCCACGCCGTTCGCGCTGGGCACCGCGTACGCGCTGCGCCGCCGCCCCGCGGGCCTGCCGGAACTGGAACTGGGCGTCGGGGACACCCACCTGGTCGAGGGCTCCCCGCTGGCCGCGACCGTCGCGGTGGCCAACCCGGACCTGGTCGGGTACGACCTCGCGGTGGTGCGGACGCGGATGTCGCGCTGGCTGCGCGTGGAGCAGGTCGGCTTCGGCGGCACCGGGCTGGACGTGAGCCGCTCCGGCGGGGCGGACCGCCCGTTCGTCACCTCCGTACCCCGGGGCAGCGCCGTCGACCTGGAGCTGACCGGCACGGCGCTGCGGTGGGGGCGGCACCCGATCGGACCGGCCGGGGTGCGGGTCGCCGTCGCCGACGGGCTGCTGGTCTCCCGCGCGGTGATCACCGAACCGATCCGGGCCCGGGTCTACCCGCGTACCGAGCCGTTCGACGCGGTCGAGGCGATGCCCCGGGCCGCCGGGCTGGTCGGCGCGCACCGATCGCGGCGGCCGGGGGAGGGCGGCGAGCTGGCCGGGGTACGCGTGTTCGCGCCCGGCGACCGGCTGCGCCGCATCGACTGGCGGGTGTCGCTGCGAGCCCGCCAACTGCACGTGGCGGCGACGCTCTCGGACCGGGACGCCGAGGTGGTGGTGCTGCTGGACGTGCTCGCCGAGGCGGGCCGCTCCGGTGGCGTGAACGGCCCGGCGTCGGTGCTGGACACCACGGTTCGGGCCGCCGCCGCTATCGCCGAGCACTACCTGCACCGCGGCGACCGGGTGTCGATGCTGGAGTACGGCCCGGCCGCCCGCCGGCTGCGTCCGGCCACCGGGCGGCGGCAGTACCTGACCGTGCTGGAGTGGCTGCTCGACGTGCACGCCGAGTCGTCCCCGCACGAGCCGTACGACCAGGTCTTCGGCCCGCAACTGCTCTCCTCGGACGCGCTCGTGGTGGTGCTCACCCCGCTGCTGGACGAGCGGTCCGCGCAGATGCTGGCCCGGCTGGCCCGCGGCGGCCGGTTCGTGGTGGCGGTGGACACGCTGCCGGCCGAACTGCCGGTGCCGAAGGAGCGGGGCTGGGCCGAGGTGGCGTACCGGCTGTGGCGGCTGGACCGGGACACGATGATCGGCCAGCTCCGCGAGCACGGCGTGCCGGTGGTGCGCTGGGCCGGCGCGGGCAGCCTGGACGAGGTGCTCCGCGACGTGGCCCGGCTGGCGACCGCCCCGAAGGCAGGGTTGCGGTGAGCGCGAGGAACGCAGCGAAGCGGAGTCCCGCAGTCGCGAACGAAAGGCCGGCTCAGTGACGGACGCCCTGGTCGAGCGGGTACGGGCACTGCGGTACGCGGCCGCCCGGGTCAGCCCGCTGCCGCTGCTGGTACGCGGCGGCATCTTCCTCACCGTGCTGGCCGGTTTCCTGCTCGCGTACCCGGTGCAGGCCCTCACCGCGCGCTCGCTGCTGGCCCTGGCGGTGGCCGCGGTGCTGCCGGCGTTCGGTCCGCGCCGGATCTGGCCGACGTTCACCGCGCTGGTGACGGTCGGCGGTTGGCTGCTGGCCACGCTCGGCTTCGCCCGGCCGCCGGCGCTGTGGCGGCTGCTCGCCGTGGCGACGCTGCTCTATCTGGCGCACTCGCTCTGCGCGCTCGCCGCGTTGCTGCCCTACGACGGACTGATCGACCCGGACGTGGTGTTCCGGTGGTTGAGCCGGGCGGGCGGGGTGGTGCTCGCCAGCGCTGTGCTCGGCGTGGTGCTGGCGTGGCTGGGTGGCGTCGGCGGGACGGACGGCTCGCAGGCGGCGACAGTGGTGGGGCTGCTGGTGGCGGTGGGGCTGAGCGCGCTGCTGGGCTGGTTGCTGCGCCGCAAGTGACGCAGCGTTCCGATGACGTTGCGCAGGTCACATGGGTTGTGCTCCGTCACAGAAGGGGGTCTCGCGCGGGATTACCGGGGGCCCCCGGGGAAAGATAGATGACGTGAACCCGAAGCGGATCCTTGTCGTGGGTGCCGGTCACGTGGGCCTGTACGCCGCTCTGCGCCTGTCCAAGAAGCTGAGCAGGCGTGAGGCCGAGGTCATCGTCGTCGACCCGCAGCCGCACATGACGTACCAGCCGTTCCTCCCGGAGGCATCGGCGGGCAACATCTCCCCGCGGCACGCCGTCGTGCCGCTGCGGCGGGAGTTGCGCAAGTGCACCGTGGTGGCGGGCACCGTCACCCGGATCGACCACGACCGCATGACCGCAGTGGTGCAGCCGATCAGCGGCCCGGCCCGGGAGATCCAGTACGACCACGTGGTGGTCGCGCCCGGCTCGGTCTCCCGCACCCTGCCGATTCCCGGCCTGCACGAGCACGGCATCGGGTTCAAGACCATCGGTGAGGCCATCTACCTGCGCAACCACGTGCTGGACCGGCTCGACGTGGCGGCTTCCACCACCGACCCGGCGGTACGCAGCCGTGCGCTGACGTTCACCTTCGTCGGTGGCGGCTACGCCGGCATCGAGGCGCTCGCCGAGATGGAGGACATGGCCCGCGACGCGCTGCGCTACTACCCGGAGCTGAAGCCGGAGGAGATGCGCTGGGTGCTGGTCGAGGCGACCCAGCGGGTGCTGCCCGAGGTCGACCGGGACATGGGCGCCTACACGGTGCAGCAGCTGATGAAGCGGGACATGGACATCCGCCTGGACACCCGGCTGGAGTCCTGCGTCGACGGTGTGGTGAAGCTCTCCGACGGCGACAGCTTCCCGTCCGACACCATCGTCTGGACCGCCGGTGTGAAGCCGTCGCCGATGCTCGACGCCACGGACTTCCCGCGCGACGAGCGCCGCCGGGTCACCTGCCGGCCGACGCTGCAGATCGTGGACGGCGACCGGGTGGTCGAGGGCGCGTGGAGCGCCGGCGACTGCGCCGCCGTGCCGGACCTGACCAAGGAGCCGGGCAACTTCTGCTCGCCGAGCGCCCAGCACGCGGTGCGGCAGGCGGCGCGGATGGCCGACAACATCGCCAACGTGATCCGCGGGCGCGAGCCGGTCGACTACAAGCACAAGCATGCCGGCAGCGTGGCCAGCCTCGGCCTGCACAAGGGTGTGGCGCAGGTCTACGGCATCAAGATGACCGGCTGGCCGGCCTGGTTCATGCACCGGACGTACCACATGTCGCGGATCCCCTCGTTCAACCGCAAGGTGCGCGTGGTGGTCGACTGGACGCTGGCGTTCTTCCTCAAGCGTGAGGTGGTGGCGCTGGGTCAGCTGCACGACCCGCGTGAGGAGTT
Organism: Micromonospora sp. II; assembly: GCF_001709195.1. Lineage (NCBI taxonomy): Bacteria > Bacillati > Actinomycetota > Actinomycetes > Micromonosporales > Micromonosporaceae > Micromonospora > Micromonospora sp. II. The sequence goes on from NZ_LYXF01000006.1 coordinate 45,478, forward strand.
CGCCGAGGCGTCCGCCCCGCCGGTCGCCGCGCGCGTCTGACGGATCCGGCGCGGGGACTTTCCGAACGGAAGGTCCCCGCGCCGTTTTCGTGGCTCAGAACCGCCAGGTCCAGGCGTCGGCGAGCCGCGTACCCGGCCGCCCGAACAACTGCTCCAGGGTGCGGCGCAGCATCTCCGCGTGCGGCGCGTCGTCGGTCACCGCGACGCAGGACGCGCGCCAGAACTCGACGTCCCGGGCGGCCTGGCGGCGCTGCCGGTCACCGACCGCCGGCGCCATGCCCCGGCGGGCCACGTCGGCGAGCAGGGCCGAGGTGGGGCGTTGCCAGGTGCCCATGGTGGCCGAGCCGCCCCGCCCGTACGGGCCGATGAAGAAGCCCTCCGGCATGCCGAAGTCGACGCCGGTGGCGGTGGCCCAGCGCATCGGCCAGGGGGTCTGCGGAGTGGCAGTGGGCACCGGCACCAGCACCCCGCCGGGGCGTACGCACTGCCGCCAGTGGCCGCCGGTGACGAACTCGGGCAGCGGCGGCCGGTCCATCGTGGGCAGCGGCGTCGGCAGGACGCTGAGCACCGCCGCRCCGACCGCGATCGGGACGCCCCGGCGGGCCCGGCCGGATTCGCCGAGCGCCCGGTGCACGGCGAGCGTGAGCACGGTACCGACCAGCGGCAGCACTRCCAGCGCGAAGCGCATCGGCAGCGCGCCGTCCACCACCGGCAGCCCGGCCAGCAGCCGGTACGGGCCGGAAAGCCCGGTCCGTTCGCCGCCGACCACGACCTCGGGGCCGAGCGCGAGCGCGGCCGTCACCAGCGCGCCTGCCACCAGCGCCACCACCAGCGGCCGCCGGCCCAGCCAGGCCGCGCAGCCGACCGCGACCAGCAGCAGCGGCCAGCCGAGGAACGTGGTGAACTCGGCCGGACCGGTGGTCAGCCGGACCGCCTCCGGGCTGCCGAACACGGTCAGCGCGGAGAGGCGGGTCCAGCCGGCCAGGTCGGCGGAGAAGTAGGCGGGCGGGAACATCCCGTCGGCGACGCCCTGCGGACCGGCGAACTGCACCCAGAGCGGGTACGCCAGCACGAGCAGCGCCAGCCCGGCCGCGCCCAGCAGCCCGCGGGCGAAGCCGGGACCGGCCCGGCGCAGCAGTTCCCGGTCGGCCAGCCCGTACGCGAGCGTCATCACCGCCAGCGTGAGCGCGGTGAGGAAGAGCACCTCCTCGCCGACGAACACCTGCACGGTGACGACAGCGGCGAGCCCGGCCGCCGACGAGATCATCCGGCGGCGGTCCGGGCCGTCCGGGCGCCCGGCCGGGTCGGCCGCGCGCAGCAGCCGGACCACCAGCCAGACCAGCGCCGGGACCAGCCACTGCGCGGTCATGTGCAGGTGGCCGTTGCTCTGCGAGACCATGCCCGGCCCGAAGCCGCACAGTGACGCGCCCAGCCCGGCCGCGAGCGGGCGGGCCCGTAGGACGCGGGTGAACAGCAGGTACCAGGCCAGCGCGGTACCGGCCAGGTTGAGCGCGACCAGCAGCGCGAACGTGACCGGCGCGCCGAACGCCAGCGTGACCGGGGCGAGCAGCACGCCGAGCGCGACGACCGAGGTGTTCGCCATCAGGTTGACCCCGTCCGGCGCGTTCAGGCGGTCGCTGACCAGGCTCAGCTCGCCGCGCAGGGCACGCGCGTCGAGCGCCAGGAACCACTCGTACAGCGTCTGGTCGGCCGGGTTGAGCGCGAGTACCCGCGTGCCCGGCGCCGGCCAGAGGCCGTGGGTGAGCCAGGCGGCGAACGCGGCGAACGCCAGCGCCACGAGCAGGTCGGCGCGGCGCCGCCGGACGGCGGCCGTCATCCGCCGCGTGACCGTCGCCGGGCGGGCCGCCCGGATCTGGTCGGGCCCGGAGGCCGTGCGGGCGGCGCTGGTCACGGCCTCGACCATAACGGCCGCAGCCGTCGGGGTACGCCGGGTCGCGGCCGAGCCGCTACGGTGAGATCTGCACCGCGCGTGTCGGCGCGCCGGTGTCACCCGCCCGGGTGGTGGAACGGCAGACACGGCCGCCTTAAAAGCGGCTGCCGCAAGGCGTGCGGGTTCGACCCCCGCCCCGGGCACACGAACTCTCAGGTTTCCCACAGCTAGCCGTCGCACGCGCGATTGCGGCCACGTCTACCCTGGAGTAGCACGTCTACGTGCGATCGACCCCCTGAGGGAGGCCTGAGAAGTGAAGACCTCGAACCCGGTGCTCGCCCGGCTCGGCCAGGCGGCAGAGCGTGAGCGGGCGGCCGGGTACGCCCAGCCCGGGCCTTACGGTCAGCCCGGATACCCCCAGCAGCAGTACCCGCAGCAGCCCTACGCCCAGCCCTACCCGGGCGGCTACGGCCAGCCGGTGGCACCGCCCACCGTGACCCCGATGACGCTCGACGACGTGGTCGTCAAGACGGTCCTCATGCTCGCCATCCTCGGCGCCTCGGCCGCTGCGGCCTGGGTGCTCGTGCCGGACTCGCTCGTCGGCGTGGCGTGGATCGGCGCCGCGGTGGTCGGCCTGGTGCTGGGTCTGATCATCTCGTTCTCCCGGATGGCCAACCCGGCGCTCGTGGTGGCGTACTCGATCATCGAGGGCGTCTTCGTCGGCATGGTCAGCAAGGCGTTCGAGTCGCTCTACGACGGCATCGTGCTCCAGGCGGTCGCGGGCACGTTCGGCGTGTTCTTCCTGATGGCGATGATCTACAAGGCGCGGATCATCCGGGCCACCCCGAAGTTCGCCCGGATCATGGTGGCGATCATGGCCGGCCTGTTCGGCGTGATGATGGTCAACCTGGTGCTGGCGCTGTTCGGCGTGAACACGCACCTGCGCGACGGCAGCCCGCTGGCCATCGGCTTCAGCCTGGTCTGCATCGTGGTGGCGTCGCTGAGCTTCGTGCTCAACTTCGCCGACATCGAGGAGGGGGTCCGGATGGGACTCCCGCAGCGCTACTCGTGGACGGCCGCCTTCGGCATCGTGGTCGGCCTGGTCTGGCTCTACATCGAGATCCTGCGGCTGCTCAGCTACTTCCAGGGCGACGACTGACGTCTCGCTTTCCGCCGACGCCCGCCTGCCGCATCCGCGGCGGCGGGCGTCGCCGTTTTCCCGCCTCTTCCGGGCCGCCCGGGGCAGAGTGGGACTCGGGTACGTGGGCGGGAGGTGGTCACGGTGCGCAGTGCCAATCCGGTGCTGGACCGGCTGGACGACGTCGGCCGCGCCGAACGGCAGGTGCTCGGGGTCGGAACCGCCGACGCGATGACAGTGGCCGACGTGGTGAGCCGCACCGTGGGCCTGCTGCTGGTCACCGGCGTCACGGCGGCGCTGTCCTGGGTGCTGGTGCCGCAGGCCGCGTGGATCTCCGCCGCGCTGGCCGGAAGCGCGCTGGCCAGCCTCGCCCTGGTGCTCGTCATCTCGCTGAAGCAGATCACCAGTCCGCCGGTCATCGTCGGGTACGCCGTGTTGCAGGGGCTGCTGCTCGGGGTGGCCAGCCGCGCCTTCGAACTGGTCTACCCGGGCATCGTGGCGCAGGCGGTGGTCGGCACGTTCGGCGTCTTCCTCGGCATGGCGGTGCTCTACCGGGCCCGGCTGGTACGCGCCACGCCGCGCCTGGCCCGCCTGGTCATCGGCACGCTCGTCGGGATCGTGGCGATCGGCCTGGTCAACCTGTTCGCGTACCTGTTCACCGGGCGGCAGGGCGTGGCCGTCTACAGCCTCAGCGACCGGGTGGGCTGGCTGCCGTACGTGTTCTCGGTGGTGGCGATCATCGCCGGGGCGCTCAGCTTCATCCTCGACTTCGACCTGGTCGAGCGGTCGGCCGCGAATCGGCTGCCCCGTCGCTACGCCTGGTACTGCGCGTTCGGGCTGCTCGTCGGGTTGATCTTCCTGTACTGGCAGATCCTGCGCCTGCTCAGCTACGTACGCCGCTGAGCACGCTCCGGCCCGGCGTCGCCGTAGACTCGGCGGCGATGAGCGCAGCGGAACTGGACCGGGCGGTGACCCTGCTGGTCCGACAGGTGGGGCACTGGCAGCAGCCGCGCTGGTCGGCCAAGGCCGAGGGCGGCAACGTGTCCCGGGCCGACCTGGTGCACAAGCTGGTCCAGGAGATCGCCAACCTGGCCGCCGACGCGGCGGGTGAGCCGCGCCGCGAGGTGCCCCGGCTCCCCAGCGACCAGGCGCTCCCAGACCAGCTCCGCGTGGTAACCGCCGACCTGACGCTGGCCGATCCTCCCGCCCCCGTCCTGGCCGAGGCCGCCGAGGCGATAACCCGAACCCGCGCCGCCCTCTGACCCGCCCCCTGCCCTTTCGTCGCGTTGATCATGAAGTTGGCGGCGACAAAACGGACGCGGATCCCCGCTAACTTCATGATCGACCGGGTGGCGGGGGCGGTCAGGGGTTGAGCCAGCGGCGTGCCTTGCGGCGTCGGGCCCGGTCGCGTGCCCGCAGGACCGCCGGGCGGTCGTGGCCGGCGGCCTCCGCCTGCCTCCCGTGCAGCAGGCCGTAGGTGAACGTGTTCTCGCCGTCGGCGTACGCCTGGAGCGCCTGCCGCCGCAGCGTCTCCCGGGTCACCACCGAATCCTGGTGGGCGCCGAGCAGATCCTGGAGCGCCTTGAACCGCTTCACCAGGCGGGCGGCCGGTTTGCCGGCGCTCGGCTCCCGCACCTCCACCGCGTACCGGGCCGCCTTGTGCTTCTTACGCGCCTCGTGCAGCGCCGCGTCCCCGGCCGTCCCTTCGAGCGTGAGCGCCCGGTCCAGCCGTTCGTCAGCACGGCGTACCGCCTTGCGGATCCGCCGGTCCACCCAGCGCCGGCCCACGTCGGCAGGTGCGCCGTCGACCAGCCGATCCAGGCGGGCCAGCAGCTCGGCATAGCGGTCGGAGTCCAACGCGGACCGCAGCGCCACCGTCGTCCCGGCCAGGTCGGCCGCGAACCGCTCGCCGATCCGCGCGGCCACCGGGCCGAGCACCAGCTCGTCCGGCAGCTCGTGCACCGCCTCGGTGAGCCGGGCCGCCATCACCTGGGTGTCGCGGACCCGGCCCAGCTCGCCGCCGAGCCAGCGCAGCTCGGCCCGGACCGCCTCGCTCTCCCGGCGGTCCCACAACCCCCGGAACGTACGCAGCGTCGCCCGCAACCGGCGGGCCGCGACGCGCATGTCGTGGACCGCGCCCTCGTCACCCTGGTACGCGGCCGCGTGGTTGCCGACGATCGCGTCCCGCTGCGCCCTGGCGTACGTGAGGACCGGCCCCACCGGGCCGTCCGGTTCCCGGTCGTCGAAGCGCTCGATCCGGCCCGCGACGGCCCGGTGCGACTTGCTGACCGCCACCTCCCGGGCACCTGCCGCGCGCAGCCGCTCGCCCAGCGCGTCGAGCAGCGCCTCGTCGCCGTCGACCAGCTCGATCTCGATCTCGTGCCAGGTCCGCGCGGCGCCGTCCACCAGATCCTCGGACCGGACGTCGTCCTCGGCCACCTCGGCCAGCACCCGGCCGTCCGCGTCCAGCAGCCGCCGTTCCCGGCGGCGGTTGACCACCCGGGCGGCCGGAGCGACCGTACGGCCCCGCGACGCGCCCCGGATCAGCGCGACCATCTCGGCCGGCGGGCCGTCGTCGGACGCCCCGGCCGGGAACTGGTGCTCGACCCGCGCGCCGCCGACCGCGCCCACCTTGAGATGCCAGCCCGCGTCGTGCCCCCCGGTACGCCGGCGCAACGCGTGCCCGCTGCGCAGCAGGAGCAGGTCGTCGGTGTCCCAGTAGACGGCGTCCAGATCCGAGACGGTGGCGTCGGACATGGTCACGACGCCACCGCACCCGGTCAGGTCGGGCAGCTGGAAACCCTCGTCGCCGGAGTACTTGCGCTCACGTTCCACGACGGTCGCCATACGGCCTCCCGTACCCGGCCCGCGCGCCGGCGAACCGGTCTCAGCTCAGTCGCTCCAGCACCATCGCCATGCCCTGGCCGCCGCCGACGCACATGGTCTCCAGACCGATGGTCTTGTCGTGCCACTCCAGCGCGTTGAGCAGCGTGCCGGTGATCCGGGCGCCGGTCATGCCGAACGGGTGGCCGACGGCGATCGCGCCACCGGCGACGTTCAGCTTCTCCTCCGGGATGCCGAGCTGCCGGTACGAGGGGATCACCTGCGCGGCGAACGCCTCGTTGATCTCGACCAGGTCGACGTCGTCGATGGTCATGCCGGCCCGCTTCAGCGCCTGCTTCGACGCCTCGACCGGGCCCAGGCCCATGATCTCGGGAGAGAGCGCGCTGACGCCGGTGGAGACGATCCGGGCCAGCGGGGTGAGCCCCAGCTCGGACGCCCGCTCGGCGCTCATGATCACTACTGCGGCGGCGCCGTCGTTGAGCGGGCAGCAGTTGCCGGCGGTGATCCGGCCGTCCGGGCGGAACACCGGCTTCAGACCGGCCACGGCCTCCAGGGTCACCCCGGCACGCGGGCCGTCGTCGGTGCTGACCACCGTGCCGTCCGGCGTGGTGACCGGGGTGATCTCGCGGGCCCAGAAGCCGTCCGCGATCGCCTTCTCCGCGAGGTTCTGGCTGCGGACGCCGAACGCGTCCATGTCCTCGCGGGTCACGTCGTACACCTGGGCCAGGTTCTCCGCGGTCTGGCCCATGGCGAGGTAGATGTCGGGGAGCTGCCCGGCCTCGCGCGGGTCGGCCCACACCTCGGCGCCGCCCTGGGCGCGGGCCGCGGAACGCTCCCGGGCCTCGGCGAAGCGGGGGTTCTCCCAGCCGCCGCCGACCAGCGCCTGCGCCTCCGGCGGCAGCGTGTCCGAGTTGCCCCGGGCGTACCGGGAGACCATCTCCACACCGGCGGAGATGAACACGTCGCCCTCACCGGCCCGGATCGCGTGCATCGCCATCCGCGTGGTCTGGAGCGAGGACGCACAGTAGCGGGTCAGCGTGGCGCCCGGCAGGCCGTCCAGACCCATCAGCGTGGCGACCACCCGGGCCATGTTGAAGCCCTGCTCGCCGCCGGGCAGGCCGCACCCGAGGTAGAGATCGTCGATGGTGGTGGGATCGAGCGCCGGAACCTTGTCGAGGGCGGCCTGGACGATGGTGGCGGCGAGGTCGTCCGGGCGGACCTCGCGGAGGGAACCCTTGAACGCGCGGCCGATGGGGGACCGGGCGGTGGCGACGATGACGGCGTCGCGGGGCGACTCAATCGGCATGAGCCAACGTTAACGCGCCGGTAACATGCGCGGGAAGGTGTGCGGCGGGCGGGAAATGTCACCCCGTGGGCGGTCGGCGGTGGTGCCGGAACGCGACAGTCGCCGCCGCCTCGACCGCCGGCAGCAGGGCGTGCGCCCAGACCCGGTAGCCGTCGGCGGACGGGTGGAAGCCGTCGCGGCAGAGCGTGCCGGCATCCGCGCGGAACACCGGGCCCGTCTCGGCGCCCAGGTCGACAACCGTGCCACCGGCGTCCAGCACGGCCGCCGTCTGGGCCCGTGCCATCCGCCGGCCGGACCAGCCGAGCACCTGACGCAGCGGGGCGGCGACCGCGCGTACCGCGCCGAGGTCGGGGCAGGTGCCCACCACCACCTCGACGTGCGCCTCCCGCAGCCGGCGCACCGCCGAGCCGAGATAGGCGGCCGCGTCACCCGGGCGGCTCAGCGCCGTCGCGTCATTCGCCCCGATCAGCACCACCGCCACGTCGGGCCGCTCGCCGAGCAGCGCCCGGGCCACCTGGGTGGCCAGGTCGGTGGCGCGGGAGCCGGAGACCCCGACGCTGGACAGATGCACCCGGCGGCCGTGCGGCCCCTCGGCGAGCAGGTTCGCGAGCTGACCGCCGATCGTCTCCTCGAAGCGGTCGACGCCGACACCGAGCGCCGACGAGTCGCCGAGCAGCACCAGGCGCAGCGGCGGCGCGTCCGCCCGGCCGACCGTCGCGCGCAACACCAGACCCAGCTCGGGCTGGGCGTACTCCCGGCTGCGGGCGGCGATGGCCTGCCCGGCGAGGACCGCCGCGCCGCCCACCGTGCCGGCCAGCAGCGACAGGGCCGCCGCCCGGCCCCACCGGGCCACCTCGTTCCGCTCGCTCATGACAGCACTCCGCTTCGCTCCGTGCCGTCATGAGGCACGTTTGCGCTGAGCTGGCCGATTCGCTCGCTGCGCTCGCTCATGACAGCACTCCGCTTCGCTCGCTCATGCCGTTTCCTCCAGGGTGGCCGAGTCGGCGGCGCTGCCGGTCGGGGGCAGCGCGCCGACGCCGAAGAAGGCCCGTCGGCGAAGCTGCGCCCAGCGTCCGCCGGGCCCGCGGTCGCGACCCCGGAGCTGGGCGCCGCTGACCTCCGTGCCGGCGTGCCGGGCCGCCTCGTGAGCCGCCTCCGGGAGCGACCGTACGCCTTCCACGCCGGGCAGGACAGGCCTGCGTTCCGGGACCGCGCCCAGCGCGGACAGCACGGTGGGCAGCAACGCCGCCGCGGCTATCGCGTACCCCTCGGCGGAGGGGTGGAACCGGTCCCAGGCGAACATCCGGGCGGGCTCGGCGGCGAACCGCGGCCCGAGCATGTCGCCGAGTGAGACGGCCCGGCCGCCGGCCTCGACCACGCCCACCGTCTGCGCGGCCGCGAGCTGGCGGCTCCAGCGCCGGGCCAGCCAGCGCAGCGGCGGCTGGATCGGCCGGATGGTGCCCAGGTCGGGACAGGTGCCGACGACCACCTCGCAGCCGGCCGCCCGCAGCGTGCGGACCGCGTCGACCAGGTAGCGCACGGCCAGCCCCGGCGGGGTGCGGTTGGTGACGTCGTTGCCGCCCACCAGGATCACCGCCACGTCCGGCTCGACCTCCAGGGCGGACTCGACCTGCGGTTTCAGCCCGGACGAGAGCGCGCCCACCACGGCGAACCGGTGCAGGCGTACCGGCCGGTGCAGGCGGCGGGACAGCCCGGTGGCCAGCAGCGAGCCCGGTGTCTCCCGGCGCCTGTGCACGCCGTAGCCGGCTGCCGAGGAGTCGCCCAGGATGACCATGGTGACCGGCGGGCCGGGCAGCTTCGCGCCGTACACGCCGTCGCAGCGCGGTGGCGGGGCCTGCGCCATCGGGATGGTGCGCCGGGCCTGCCGGGCCTGGCCGAGCAGCACCCCGCCGGTGGCGGCGGTGGCCGCCACCGTGGCGCCCGTGCCGATCGCCGCGAGGCGGGCGATCTGCCGGACGCGCTGCCAGTGGACCGGCGCGACGGAACCAGCGTCCCCCATGAACCGACAGTATCGCGCCGGTACGACCACTGCTGTCCTTGATCGGATGGCTGGGCGGCGCCCGGACTGGGTACCGATGGGGGTGGCGGACGCGGGCTTGCCCCCGGGCCGCACCATGGTCGGGCGGAGAGGGGCGAAGACATGGGGAAGACGTTGAAGCGCAGCGCCGCGTTCGCCGCGCTGGCCCGGGCGCTGGCGGCCGGTACGCGGGGCGGGCCGTCGCTCGGGGCCCGGCTGGCGGCGCTGCCGAGGATGATCCGCGCCACCACCAGGGGCGAGTACGACGGCGGCCTGCGCCTGGCGCTGATGGCCGGCGCGACCGCGTACATCGTCAGCCCGATCGACCTGCTGCCGGAGATCCCGCTGGCGATCTTCGGGCTGGCCGACGATGCGGTGATGGTCACCTGGCTGGCCGGCAGCGTGCTCGCCGAGACGGAACGGTTCCTGGAGTGGGAGGCACGTCGCAGCTCGGTCATCCCGGGGCATGTGGTGCCCTGACGGCACGTACGCTGGTCGGCGAACTGACGGCTGACCGACCGCCCCACGACGGCGGCGCGACGAAGGGCACAACGAGGTGCAGTACTACGACAACGTCGTCGAGCTGATCGGCAACACCCCGCTGGTCCGCCTGCGCAACGTCACCGAGGGCATCCAGGCCACCGTGCTGGCGAAGGTGGAGTACGTCAACCCGGGCGGCTCGGTCAAGGACCGGATCGCGATGCGCATGGTGGAGGACGCCGAGAAGGCGGGCATCCTGCGGCCGGGCGGCACGATCGTGGAGCCGACCAGCGGCAACACCGGCGTCGGGCTGGCCCTGGTGGCCCAGCTCAAGGGCTACCGCTGCGTCTTCGTCTGCCCGGACAAGGTCAGCCAGGACAAGCAGGACGTGCTGCGCGCGTACGGCGCCGAGGTGGTGGTCTGCCCGACCGCCGTCGCGCCGGAGGACCCGCGCTCCTACTACAACGTGTCCGACCGGCTGGCCCGGGAGATCCCCGGCGCGTGGAAGCCCAACCAGTACAGCAACCCGGCCAACCCGCGCTCGCACTACGAGACCACCGGCCCGGAGCTGTGGAAGCAGACCGAGGGCAGGATCACCCACTTCGTGGCGGGCGTCGGCACCGGCGGCACCATCTCCGGCATCGGCCGCTACCTCAAGGAGGCGTCCGAGGGGCGGGTCAAGGTGATCGGCGCGGACCCGGAGGGCTCGGTCTACTCGGGCGGCACCGGCCGGCCGTACCTGGTCGAGGGCGTCGGTGAGGACTTCTGGCCGGAGACGTACGACCGGAAGATCGCCGACGAGATCGTCGAGGTGTCGGACAAGGAGTCCTTCGAGATGACCCGCCGGCTCGCCCGCGAGGAGGGTCTGCTGGTCGGCGGCTCCTGCGGCATGGCCGTGGTGGGTGCGCTGGAGGTGGCCCGCAAGGCCGGCCCGGACGACGTGATCGTGGTGCTGCTGCCGGACGGCGGCCGGGGCTACCTGTCGAAGATCTTCAACGACAAGTGGATGGCCCGGTACGGCTTCCTGGACGACTCGGGCACCGAGCCGACGGTGGCCGACGCGCTCGCCGGCAAGCCCGGTGGCCTGCCCGAGCTGGTGCACGTGCACCCGACCGAGACGGTCCGCGACGCGATCGACTACATGCGCGAGTACGGCGTCTCCCAGCTCCCGGTGCTCAAGGCCGAGCCGCCGGTGGTGACCGGTGAGGTGGCCGGTTCGATCGCCGAGAAGGACCTGCTCGACGCGCTGTTCACCGGCCAGGCCCACCTGCACGACACGATCGAGCGGCACATGGGCGAGCCGCTGCCGATGATCGGCGGCGGGCAGCCGGTGAGCGAGGCGGTCGGGCTGCTGGAGAAGGCGGACGCGGCGCTGGTGCTGGTCGACGGCAAGCCCAAGGGCGTGCTGACCCGCCAGGACCTGCTGGCCCACCTCGGCGCCCGCTGACCCTGCTTGTAAGGAAGGGCCCCCTTTTAACACCGCGGTGTTAAAAGGGGGCCCTTCCTCTACCGGAGGCGTTAATAAGGGGCCCTTCCTTACAAGCGGCGGGCGTAGCGGAGCTGGGGGACGAGCACCCGGCCGATGTGTTCGTCCCGCTCATCACCGGTGGCGGTCCAGCCGCCGCGCTCGTAGAAACGGCGCGCGTGGGCGTTGTCCCGCAGCACCCACAGCACCGCGCGCGTCCAGCCCCGGGCCCGCATCGCGTCGAGCGCGTCCACCATCAGCGCCCGTCCGGTGCCCCGGCCCCGCTCGGACGGCTCCAGGTGGATCGCGTTGAGCAGCCCGGTCGCCGGGTCGCCCTCGTCGTCRGGCCCGAGGTAGCTGAAGCCCACCAGCTTCCCGTCCCGCTCGGCCACCGTCATCCGGTGGTCCGCGCCCTCCCAGGTCAGCCGTTCCACCCAGTAGCGGCCCATCGCCTCCGGCGTCGGGTCGGCCAGCGCCTCGGGCGGCAGGAACGACGAGTACGCCGCCACCCGGGAACGCTGGTGCAGGGCGCCGACCGCCATCAGGTCGGCCTCGGTCGCGGAACGTAGGGAGATCGTCACCCGGGCGACGGTACCCGCCGGGGCGGCACCTGTACCGTCTGAAGATCCTCGGCGATCACCAGATCACCGGAGAAGTGCTCGCGGGCCTCGTCGTGGAAGCGGCGCGGGTCGGCGTACCGCTGGGAGAAGTGGGTGAGCACGAGCGTGCGTACCCCCGACTCGGCCGCGACCCGCGCGGCCTGGCCGGCGGTGAGGTGCCCGACCTCGGCGGCGAGCGCCGCCTCCGACTCCAGGAACGTCGACTCGATCACCAGCAGGTCGGCGTGCTCGGCGAGCGCGTACACGCCGTCGCAGAGCCCGGTGTCCATCACGAACGCGAACCGCTGCCCCGGCCGGACGACGCTCACCTCGTCCCGGGTGACGCGGCGCCCGTCGCGGTCCAGGTGGCCGTCGCGCAGCAACCGCCCCACGTCCGGACCGGCGATGCCGTACGCGGCCAGCCGCTCCGGAAGCATCCGGCAGCCGTCCGGCTCGACCAGCCGGTATCCGTACGTCTCGATCGGGTGCCGCAGCCGGCGGGCCTCCAGCGTGCCGACGCCGAGCGTGATCCGCTGCCCGTCGACGTCGATCGGCTCGACTGCCAGTTCGGCGGTCTCGTAGAAGCTGGAGGCGTGGCGCAGCCGGGCGAAGTACTCGGCGCCGCCGGCCGGGAAGTGCACAGCCACCGGGCGCGGTACGCGGTCCAGCGAGAGCCGCTGGATCATGCCGGGCAGCCCGAGGCAGTGGTCGCCGTGGAAGTGGGTGACGCAGATCCGGGTCAGGTCGGTGGCGGTGACCCCGGTGTGCAGCATCTGCCGCTGGCTGCCCTCGCCCGGGTCGAAGAGGATCACCTCGTCGTCCCAGCGCAGCAGGTAGCCGTTGTGGTTGCGCTGCCGGGTCGGGGCCTGGCTGGCCGTACCGAGCACCACCAGCTCACGCATGGACACCGCACCCTCCCGAGCGCAAAAAGCGACCCCCGGGGCTTCCGCGCTCGCGCGCGGGCCGGCTGGACTGGGCCGGCACCCCGGGGGTCGGGTGGCTGTCGTGGTTTCGCCGCACCGCTGCCACACGGTCTCGACGATCCTGCAGGTGCCCGCCTCGCGGCGGGCGAGATTTCACTGTCGAGGACAGCGGCTAGCGGACAGCCACCTCACGAGTCCGATTGCTATACAAGTCTGGACCACCTCCTTTCCCGTGTACCGCCACGCTATCCACTTCGCGGCGGCCGCGGCAACGGATTTCGATCACAGGCCCGGTCAGTCCAGGCCGATCGGGCCCTCGCGCGGGCCGTCCTCGTTCGCCGGCTGCACGGCGAGCGACGGGAAGTCGGCCAGGTCGCCCTCCGGCTCGGCGTCCCACTCGGGGAACACCAGCGGGCTCTGCAGGTAGAGGCAGAGCAGCTGGGTGAGCTGGTGCAGGCCGTCGAGGTGGGTGCGCTCGTGGCCGTGGGTGGCGTCCACGCCGAACCCGAGCAGCGCCACCCGGGCGTGCGCCCCGGCCTCGACCGCGGCGGCCACGTCCGAGCGGTAGTAGTCGAACACGTCCCGGACCAGGTCGACGCCGTGTTCCTTGGCGATCGAGGCGAGGTTGCGGGTCAGGTGGTAGTCGAACGGGCCGACCCCGTCGCCCATGGCGAGCGTCGCCGCGGTCTCCCGGGACTGCTGGCCCGGCGCGACCACCGCCGCGTCCACCGACACGATCTCCGCGACGTCCGGGTCCAGCCCGTGGCTCGCGCCGTGGCCGATCTCCTCGGTGACGGTGACCAGCAGGTGCGCGGTGACCGCCGGGGTGACACCGGCGTCGACCATCGCCTTGAACGCGGTCAGCACCGCCGCCACGCCCGCCTTGTCGTCCAGGTGGCGGGACTTGACGTACCCGTTCGGGGTGATGGTCGGGTTGGGCAGGAACGCCACGAAGTCCCCGGCGTCGATGCCGAGCGCCCGCAGACCGGCCTCGTCGTGCACCGGCTCGTCCACCCGCACCTCGACCAGTTCCCAGCCGACGCCCTGCAGGTCGACCGCCTCGTTGTAGCGGTGCCCGCTCGCCTTCAGCGGCAGCACCTGGCCGGTGACGACCCGCTCCAGGTCGTCGGTGAAGATCCGCACGTGGGCGCCCTCGGCGAAACGGGCGCTGTGCGTACCGATCGGGTTGACCTCCAGCCGGCCGTTCTCCTTGAGCCGCTTCACCATGCCGCCGATGGTGTCGGTGTGCACCACGATCGCCCGGTCGGCGCCGGTCGACCGGGGGCCGGGCAGACAGGCGCTCAGCGCCCCGCGACGGGTCAGCGTGGAGCTGATCCCGATCGCGGAGAGCCGCTCGCCCACGTACTGCTGGATGTGGTCGGTGCGCCCCGACGGGCTGGGGATCTCCAGCAGCTCCACCAGCACCTGGCGGAGGTAGTCGAGGTCGAGCTTGAGCGGTTGGGGCTTGCGTGCGGTCATGCCCCAGAGCTTGCCGCACCGGCCGGCGACCAGAGTCGCTGCGGTGCCCGGGTACCCGGGAAGAGCAGGTCGACGAAGCGCTCGGCGGTGGGCTGCGGTTCGTGGTTGGCCAGTCCGGGCCGCTCGTTCGCCTCGATGAACACGTGTTCCGGCCGGTCCGGGGCGGGGACCAGCAGGTCCAGCCCGGTGACCGGGATGTCCAGCGCCCGGCTCGCGGTCACGCACGCCTCGGCGATCGCCGGGTGCAGCTCGGCGGTCACGTCGTGGATCGTGCCGCCGGTGTGCAGGTTGGCCGTCCGGCGTACCGCGAGCACCTCGCCCTCCGGGAGCACGTCGTGCATCCGGTACCCGGCCTCGGCCACCACCTCGCGGGTCATGTCGTCGATCGGGATGCGGGACTCGCCCCCGGTGGCGGCGGCCCGGCGGCGGCTCTGCCGCTCGATCAGCTCGGTGATGTCGTGCACCCCGTCGCCGGTGATCTGCGCCGGGCGGCGTACCGCGGCGGCGACCACCTCGTGGTCGATCACCACGACCCGCAGGTCCTCGCCCGCGCGCAGCTCCTCGATCAGTACGTCCGGGCAGAACCGGCGGGCCAGCTCGACGGCCGCGGTCAGCGCCTCGGGCGTACGCACGCCGACGGTGATGCCGTTGCCCTGCTCGCCCCGCGCCGGCTTGACCACCACCGGACCCACGTCGTTCAGGAACGCCACGTCGTCGGGCTCACCGGTGGCGGTACGCCCGCGCGGCACCGACAGGCCCGCCTCGGTGAGGATGCGCCGGGTCACCCGCTTGTCGTCGCAGCGGCTCATCGCCACCGCCGAGGTCAGCTCCGACAGCGACTCGCGGGTGTGGATGGTCCGGCCGCCGGTGGTCAGCTTCAGCTCACCCCAGTGCGGGTCGGTCACCTCCACCCGGATGCCGCGGCGCATCGCCTCGTCCGCGACGATCTTCGCGTACGGGTTCAGCTCGTCGTACCCCTCGGGCATGGCGGGCAGGAACAGGCGCTCGTTGATCGGGTTCTTCCGCTTCACGCAGAGCGTGCCGGTGCGGTGGAAGCCGAGGCGCTCGTACAGCCGGATCGCGCCCGAGTTCTCAGCCAGCACGGACAGGTCCACGAACGCCCGGCCGCGCCCGTCGAGCCGGTCGGCGAGCGCGGTGAGCAGCGCCTGCCCGGTGCCGGGCGGGGCGGTGTTGAAGTCGACTGTGAGGCACCACAGGCTCGCGCCGTTCTCCGGATCGCCGAACACCGCGACGTGGTCCACGCCGGTGATGGTGCCGACCACCTCACCCGTGGTGTCCTCGGCCACCAGGTGCAGGAACCGGTCCGTGCCGGCGTTGTCCACCAGCACCTCGACCGGGGCGGTGACCATGCCGTTGCGCGCGTAGATCCGGTTCACCGCCTCCGCGTCGGCGGCGTCACGCAGCGGCCGGACGGTCAGCCCGGGCACCTCGCCGCCCTCGGTCGCGGCGGGCCGCTTCTCGCCCAGCGGCAGCCGGTACGTCAGCGACGGGTCGATGAACAGCTCGTCCGGCAGCCGCGACACCAGCACGTGCGGGTCGCGCAGGTAGATGCAGATGTCCCGGGCGCCGACCGCCTCGGAGCGCAGCACGTCGGCCACGTGCACCTGGTCGTCGAACGTCTGCCCGAACACCAGCCGGCCCCAGCCGCAGTCCAGCACCACGCCCGAGGCGTCGGTGGACGTGGGCTCCGGATGCCGCTGCTCCGGCGTACCCGGTGCGACCGGGTCACCGCCGGGGCCGATGCGTTCCCGGCGGCGCCCCAGCACCCGTTCCCGGTCGGTACGTGCCGTTCCGGTGGCGAGGGTGTCGGTCACGGTCAGTCGATTCCGTGGCTCTGGAGCCACATTTCCAGGAGTCCCAGTTGCCACAGCTTGTTTCCGTTCAACGGGGTCAGTTCGGCGTTCGGGTCGGCGAGCAGCGCGTCGACGTAGTCGGCGCGGAACAGGTCGCGACGGCGCGCCTCGGGCGCGGTGAGCGCGTCGCGTACCCGGTCGAGGAGCTTGCCCTCCAGGTGGGTGAGTCCGGGCACCGGGAAGTAGCCCTTGGGCCGGTCGATGATCTCGTGCGGCAGGACCCGCCGGCCGATCTCCTTGAGCACGCCCTTGCCGCCCTGGGCCAGCTTCAGCTCCGGCGGGCAGCTCGCGGCCAGCTCGACGAACTCGTGGTCGAGGAACGGCACCCGGGCCTCCAGCCCGTGCGCCATGGTCATGTTGTCGACCCGCTTCACCGGGTCGTCGGTCAGCATGACCTGGGTGTCGATCCGCAGGCCGGCGTCGACGGCGGTCTGCGCGCCCGGGCGGCCCAGGTGCGCGGCCACGAACTCCCGCGCCGGGTCGCCGTCGGCCAGCCACGCCGGGTTGAGCACCCGGGCCAGTCCGGCCGCGTCGCGGTCGAAGAACGCCTTCGCGTACGTCTCGAGCGCCTGCTCCCGGTCCACCCCGGCGAGCGGCGGGTACCAGTGGTAGCCGCCCAGGATCTCGTCCGCGCCCTGACCCGACTGGACCACCTTGACGTGCTTCGCGACCTCCTGGCTGAGCAGCCAGAACGCGACGCAGTCGTGGCTGACCATCGGTTCGCTCATGGCCCCGACGGCGGCCTCCAGCGGCGGCAGCAGGTCGCCGGTGGGCACCCGGATCTGGTGGTGGTCGGTGCCGAACGTCTTCGCGACCAGGTCGGAGTAGACGAACTCGTCGCCCTCCCGGCCGCCGACCGCGTCGAAGCCGATGGAGAACGTGGCCAGGCCGGACCGGGCCTGCCCCTCGCCGGCGAGCAGCGCGACCACAAGGCTGGAGTCGAGGCCGCCGGAGAGCAGCACGCCCACCGGAACGTCGGCCACCATGCGGCGGCGTACGGCGGTGGTCAGCGAGTCGAGCAGCGCGTCCTGCCAGTCCCGCTCGGACCAGCCGGCCCGCTCGGCGGCGCGGCCGAACGACGGGTCCCAGTAGACCCGCTCGTGGGTGGAGCCGTCCGCCTCGTACACCCGGACCGTGGCCGGCGGCAGCTTGGTGACGCCGGCCAGGATGGTGCGCGGCGGCGGCACGATGCTGTGGAAGCTCAGGTAGTGGGCGAGCGCCACCCGGTCGATGGTGGTGTCGATGCCGCCACCGGCGAGCAGCGCCGGCAGGGTCGAGGCGAACCGCACCACGCCGGGGGTCTCGGCCAGGTAGAGCGGCTTGATGCCGAGGCGGTCCCGGGCCAGCACCAGGCGGCCGGTGTCGCGCTCGCTGATCGCCACCGCGAACATGCCGATCAGGTGGTCGACGAAGTCGAGCCCCCACTCGGCGTACGCCTTGACCACTACCTCGCTGTCGCCGGACGAGAAGAACCGGTGGCCCTTGGCCTGCAGTTCGGCGCGTAGTTCCCGGTAGTTGTAGATGCAGCCGTTGAAGACACCGGTGAGCCCGGCGGCGGCGTCCACAATGGGTTGGCCGCTCGCCGCGGACAGGTCAATGATCTTCAGGCGCCGGTGTCCCAGCGCGGTCGGCCCTTGCGACCAGACGCCGCTGTCGTCGGGCCCTCGGTCACTCATCGTGGCCGCCATCCGCTCCACGGCCGAGACATCGGCGCGTGAACCGTCACGGCGGAACTCTCCCGCAAGTCCGCACATACGAGCCAATGCTGCCAGAGGTTGTTTCGGTTCGCCTGTTGAGACGATGACGAACGTGTGACAGCTTGCTACGATGCGCCGTCACGCAGCGTGGTTGCCGCGCACAGCGTCGCTTCCTGCCCCCAGGGCGCGGATGCCGGAAATCGGGCCCGTGCCGGCTGTGAGGAACGCCGCATGCCCGTCCAGCCGCAGCCGGAATCCGCGATCTTGGAGTTGTGGTGCCTGTGATGCCGGTTTCGCGAGGGTTGCCAGGCACCACAACTCCAAGATCGGTGGAGGGGTCTAGCCCGCGGTGCGGGCCACGCCGACCGGGCAGCTCAGCCCGTTCGGTCCGTGGTTGCAGTAGCCGTTCGGGTTCTTCGTCGGCGCCAGGTACTGCTGGTGGTAGTCCTCGGCGAAGTAGTAGTCGCCGAGCGGCGCGATCTCGGTGGTGATCTCACCCTTGCCGGCCCGGGCCACGATCGGCGCGAACGCGTCCCGCGACGCCTTCGCAGCGGTGGCCTGCTCGTCGGTGGTGGTGTAGATCGCCGAGCGGTACTGGGTGCCCACGTCGTTGCCCTGGCGCATGCCCTGGGTCGGGTCGTGGTTCTCCCAGAAGACCTTGAGCAGGTCCTCGTAGGCGATCTTCGACGGGTCGTAGACCACCTGGACCACCTCGGCGTGCCCGGTCATGCCCGAGCACACCTCCTCGTACGTCGGGTTGGTGGTGTAGCCACCCGCGTAGCCGGCGGACGTGGTGATCACGCCGGGGAGGGTCCAGAACAGCCGCTCGGCGCCCCAGAAGCAGCCCATGCCGAAGACAGCGACCTGCGCGCCCTCGGGGAACGGGCCCTTCAGCGTCGACGGCAGCACCTCGTGCCGGTCGGBGATCGGCATCGCGATCGGGCGGCCCGGCAGGGCCTGGTCAGGAGAGATCATCTCGGCCTTCATGCGGCGGAGGAACACGGTGGGACTCCTCTCTTGGCTTTCCCAGCGTGTGCAACAGCGTGGCCCTCCGGTTCCTTACCCGCCCACCGCGACGTCAGGCCAGCGCCGCCGAGATCCGCCCGGCGAACGCCTCGGCCTCGGCGTCACCTGCGTACCGGGTACGCGGCCAGAAGAAGCCGCGCAGACCGTCGCCCTTCGTCCTGGGAACCACGTGGGTGTGCAGGTGCGGTACGGACTGGGACACCCGGTTGTTCATCGCCACGAACGTCCCACCGGCGTCCAGACCGGTCTCCACCGCCACGGCGATGCGCTGGACCAGCCGGAAGTAGCCGGGCAGCGCGTCGGGCGGCAGGTCGGACAGGGTGACCAGGTGGGTGCGGGGCACCACGAGCACGTGCCCCTTGAACACCGGGCGGGTGTCCAGGAACGCGACCCCGTCCGGCTCGTCGGTGACCCGGAACGCGGGCACCTCGCCCGCCACGATCCCGCAGAACACGCACCCGCTCATCCGCCCACCCTAGGCCCGGCCCGCCCACCCCACCTCCGGCGAGCGTTGATCATGAGGTTGGCGGCGACAAATCGGACGGCGACCACCGTCAACCTCATGATCGACGAGAAGACCGGCCGTAGGTCAGGCGCGATCGAGGTAGGCGTCCCAGTCGTCGTCGGGGATGCCGGTCGGGCCGGTCTCGCCGTTGGCGAGGCGCGCCCGGATGTCCGCCTCCCACCGACGGGCCCAGCGCCTGAGTCCGCCGATTTCGTCCTCGCCGAGACCGTAGGAGGCGAATGTCTCCACGTCGAGCTCGTCGACCCCGCCGAGTCGGTCGGCCAGCTCGTGAAGCGAAAACGCGACGGTGTGCCGGGCGCCCAAGGATTCGAGTCCCGTGAACTCCACGATCCGGCTGGCAGCGCATACGTCGATGTAGTCGCGATGCGCGGCGCGGTCGTGAAGCGCCCTGACCTTGAGGCCGATGGCATCCTCCAGCGCGAGCACCGGGCCGATCTGCAACCTCGCCGGCGGCCCGATCGCCTCTTTCAAGAGGTCGACCTCGCAGGCGAAACCCTGCCCCTCGACCAGCAACCGGGCCATCCGCGGCGTCGCCTCAACGACCCGGCAGCCGAATTCTCCGGCTCGGTACGCCTCGGTCAGCCGCGCCGCCACGAGGGGCAGCGGCAACGCGGTTGCGGTGGCGAAGTCGATGTCGCGGGACGGTCGGCTCATGAGATCGTGCGCGGCGAGTGCGTAGCCACCCGCGAGTACCAGACCGAGGTCGTCACCCGCACGGAATCCGACGTGCAGCAAGCGCGTGTGCAACTCGTCCACGGCTAGGCTGCCAGGCCCGGCATTCTGCTCTCCCAGAGTCGGATCACCCGGTGCGCGGTCAGCTTGCGGATGCGGGACCAGTCCTGCCGGAGGAGCGCCGGGTTGACGTACCGGACGATGTCCTCGCGCTGCCCGCAGTCCATCAGCGTGCGGTAGAGCGTGAGCCGCTGTCCGCTGTCGTCGACGTCGAACTCGCTGAGCCCGGACCACGCGAGGCGGGTCGGCAGCGTGACCCGGCCGCGCTCGGGCCCCTTGAGGTCGTCCAGTGACGTGGGGATCCGGTCGGCGACGCCGTGCAGGCGGGAGGGGAGCGCCTCGGTCGTACTCACCGGACCAGTATGGCCGACCACCCCGACAGAGTCCTGGTTGTGACAGGCGCGCCCGGCCTACCGGGAGCAAAGGGGAAGCGGGCGGACTAACGTCTGCGGCATGAGGCACGGCTTCGACACACTCGCCATCCACGCCGGTCAGGCCCCGGAGGCCCGCACCGGCGCGGTGATTCCGCCGATCTACCAGACCAGCACGTACGCCCAGGACGCCGTCGGCGCGCCGCGCGAGGGCTACGAGTACAGCCGCTCCGGCAACCCCACCCGGGACGCGCTCCAGGAGTGCCTGGCCGCGCTGGAGGGCGGCCAGGTGGCACTCGCCTTCGCCAGTGGCCTGGCAGCCGAGGACACGCTGCTGCGGACCGTCTGCAAGCCGGGCGACCACGTGGTGATCCCGGACGACGCGTACGGCGGCACCTACCGGCTGTTCGCCAAGGTGGCCGAGCGCTGGGGGCTGGACTACACCCCGGCGAAGGTCTCCGACCCGGACGCCGTGCGCGCGGCGATCCGCCCGGGCGCCACCCGGATCGTGTGGGTGGAGACGCCGACCAACCCGCTGCTCGGCATCGCCGACATCGCGGCGCTGGCCGCCGTGGCGCACGACGCCGGCGCGCTGCTGGTGGTCGACAACACGTTCGCCTCGCCGTACCTGCAGCAGCCGATCGCGTTCGGCGCGGACGTGGTGGTGCACTCCACCACCAAGTACGTCGGCGGACACTCCGACGTGGTCGGCGGCGCGCTCGTCGCGGCGGACCGGGCGCTCGGCGAGGAGCTGCGTTACCACCAGAACGCGATGGGCGCGATCAACGGCCCGTTCGACGCCTGGCTCACCCTGCGCGGCATCAAGACCCTCGGGGTACGGATGGACCGGCACTGCGACAACGCCGAGCGGATCGCGGCCTACCTGGACGGCCACGCGAAGGTCGCGCAGGTCATCTACCCGGGCCTGCCCTCGCACCCCGGCCACGAGGTCGCCGCCAAGCAGATGCGGCGGTTCGGCGGCATGATCTCGTTCCGCGCGGCGGGCGGCGAGGAGCATGCCGTGGACATCTGCAACCGATCCCGGCTGTTCGTGCTCGCCGAGTCGCTCGGCGGCGTCGAGTCCCTGATCGAGCACCCGGGCCGGATGACACACGCAAGCGCTGCGGGCTCGCCGCTTGAAGTTCCCGGCGATCTCGTGCGACTGTCTGTCGGCATCGAGACGGTCGACGACCTGCTCGCCGATCTGGAGCAGGCCCTGGGCTGACCGCTGGCTGGGGAGGGTGGCAGTGCCGGAGATCTTGCCGACGACGTGGGTCGGTGCGACCGCGAAACAGATCGCCCGGGCGGTACGCCGTGGCGACGTCTCCGCCACCCAGGTCGTCGCCGACCACCTGGATCACGTCACCCGGGTCGACGCCGACCTGGCCGCGTTCCGCACGGTACGCGGCGGTGAGGCGATCACCGAGGCGGAGAAGGTCGACGAGCAGGAGGAACTGGCGAACCTCCCGCTCGCCGGCGTGCCGGTGGCGGTCAAGGAGAACACGCCGGTGGCCGGCCTGCCCACGTGGAACGGGTCGGCCGCCATGCGTACACCGGTGGCGGAGGCCGACCACGAGGTGGTCCGGCGGCTGCGCGGAGCGGGCGCGGTGATCCTGGGCGTGACCCGGATGCCGGAACTGGGCCTGTGGGCGCTCACCGACGACGACACCGCTGCCACCCGCAACCCGTGGGATCCGGCGCGTACCCCCGGCGGCTCCTCCGGCGGCGCGGCCGCCGCGGTGGCCGCCGGGCTGGTGCCGATGGCGCACGGCAACGACGGCCTCGGGTCGATCCGCATCCCGGCGGCCTGCTGCGGCCTGGTCGGGCTCAAGCCCGGCCGGGGCGTGGTGCCCTGCCAGCTCGGCGCGGACGACTGGTTCGGCCTGACCGAGCACGGCATGCTCACCAGCACCGTGGCCGACGCGGTGGTCGGTTTCTCGGTGCTGGCCGGTCGCCGGCCGGACAAGCTGGTCCCGCCGGCGCGGCTACGGGTCGGCGTCTCGCTGCGCTCGCCGGTGCGCGGCGTCTCGCCGGACGCCCCGAACCGGGACGCGGTGGCCGCCGCCGGCCGCCTGCTCGCCGCCGCCGGTCACGACACCGTGCCCACCGACCCGGTCTACCCGACCCGGCTCGGCCTGCAGGGCATCGCCACCTGGTTCGCGGCGGCCGCCGCCGACGTGCGCGCCGCCGGGGTCGCCCCGCGCCAGCTCCAGCGCCGCAGCCGCCGGCACGTCACGCTCGGCGAGTGGGCGCAGCGCCGGGGGTACGTGCGGGAGGCCGACCGGGCGGCCTGGCGCGAACGGTCGGTGAACTTCTTCGCGGACAACTCGATCGACCTGCTGCTCACCCCGGCGCTGGCCGGGCCGCCGCCGGAGGCCGCCGGCTGGTCCGGCCGCTCCTGGCTGGCGAACATGTCGGCGAACATCAGGTACGCCCCGTACGCGGCGCCGTGGAACATCGCCGGGCTGCCGTCGATCGTGGTGCCGGTCGGCCGCCGCCCGGACGGGCTGCCGGTGGGCGTGCAGTTCGTCGGCCCGCCCGGCTCCGAGCTGCTGCTGCTCGGCGTGGCCGGTCAGTTCGAGATGCAGGCGCCGTGGGCCCGGCACGCCCCCGGCTACCCCCGCGTCGGAACGGGGTCGCCGGCCACCGCGTGATCGTCTAGCGTGTGCGCACCCTGTCGCGCACACCAACTCGGACGGTCCCCGATGAACTGCCAGACCTGCGGGGACCCCACGTCCCCGGCCTTTGAGGAGTGCCAGCGCTGCGGTACGCGCGTCGGCCAACCCGCCGTGAGTCCCGGCGTGCCCACGTACGGCGTGCGCGGACTGGCGGTGGCCGGGGCGTCCGCGGTCGGCGCCGCCACCCTGTGCTACCTGCTCACGGCTCTGTTCCCGCTGGTTGGTGTGCGGATGGCCCGCTCGGCCGCCGAGCAGCTCGACCGGGACGTGCTGCTCGGCGCGGTGCTGGTCGAGGTGCTGTTCACCCTGCCCTACCTGCTCGCCCTGCTGACCGCGGGGACGCTCGTGGTGATCTGGACCTGGCGGGCGCGCAAGAACCTGGACGCCTTCCCGGGTGCCGTGCCGAGCCTGAGCCCGGCGTGGGCGATCGCCGGCTGGCTGGTGCCGTTCGCCAACCTCGTGGTGCCGGCCCGGGTGCTCGCCGACCTGCTCCGGAACAGCGTCTGGCAGCGCCGCCAGTCGTGGCTGGTCGGGGTGTGGTGGGTGAGCTGGCTGGTGTTCCTGATCGGTGACCGGTTCGTCGCGCAGGCGCAGCAGCAGCGGTATGACCGGCTGACCGAGCTGCCCCGCAACGACGCGGAGTTCGGCACGTACGTGCGCTACTACGAGGAGGCGCTCGCGCCCCGGCTGGTGCCGGCGTTGGCCTGCCTGGTCGCCGGGATCGCGTTCGTCGTGCTGATCCGCCGGATCTCCGCCGCCCAGCAGGACCGGCTCGCCCGGGCCGTGCCCGCGTGGCCGGCTCAGCAGGCGTGGCCGGGTCAGTCGGCGTGGCCGGGTCAGCCGGGCGGGCCGGGGCACCCCGACCGGCCCGCTTCCGTCGCGTCGGTGCCGCCCGCGCCGTCGGCTACGTCGGCGCAAATCCCACCGGGGCCGGGTGGCACGATCGGGGCATGACGGAACTGGTCGGTCTCGCCGACGTTCAAGCTGCGCGGGAACTGCTCGGCGGTGTCACCCGTACCACCCCGCTGGAGCCGTCCCGGCCGCTCAGCGCCGCGCTCGGCGGGCCGGTCTGGCTCAAGTGCGAGAACCTGCAACGCGCCGGGTCGTACAAGGTGCGTGGCGCGTACGTGCGGATCTCCCGCCTCTCGGCCGAGGAGCGGGCCCGGGGCGTGGTCGCGGCGAGCGCCGGCAACCACGCCCAGGGGGTGGCGCTCGCCGCCGGGCTGGTCGGCGCGTACGCCACCGTCTTCATGCCGGTGAACGCGCCGCTGCCGAAGGTCGCCGCGACCAAGGGGTACGGCGCGCAGGTCGAGCTGGTCGGCAACACGGTGGACGAGTCGCTCGTCGCGGCGCAGACCTTCGCCGAGCGGACCGGTGCGGTGTTCATCCACCCGTTCGACCACGCGGACGTGATCGCCGGTCAGGGCACCGTCGCGCTGGAGATCCTCGAACAGTGCCCGGACGTGCGCACCATCGTGACCGGGGTGGGCGGTGGCGGACTGGTCTCCGGGATGGCGGTGGCGGCCAAGGCGCTGCGTCCCGACGTACGGGTGATCGGGGTCCAGGCGGCGAGCGCCGCCGCCTTCCCGCCCTCGCTGCGGGCCGGCGAGCCGGTACGCCTGCCCTCGTTCGCGACGATCGCCGACGGGATCGCCGTCGGCCGGCCGGGGGAGCTGACCTTCACCCACGTCCGCAAGCTCGTCGACGACGTCGTCACGGTCTCCGAGGAGGACATCTCCCGGGCGCTGCTGATGCTGCTGGAACGCGGCAAGCAGGTGGTCGAGCCGGCCGGCGCGGTAGGGGTGGCGGCGCTGCTGTCCGGCGCGGTTGAGGTGACCGCGCCGGTGGTAGCGGTGCTCTCCGGCGGCAACATCGATCCGCTGCTCATGCTCCGGGTGATCGAGCACGGTCTGGCGGCGGCCGGCCGTTTCCTGCGGATCACGGTGCGCTGCGTCGACCGGCCCGGCCAGCTCGCCTCGCTGCTCGGCGAGATCGCCGAGCACCGCGCCAACGTGGTGGACGTGGTGCACCAGCGGGCCAACCCGCACCTGCGCCTGGGCGAGGTGGAGGTGGCCCTGTCCGTGGAGACGCGCGGGGTGGAGCACTCGGACACCCTGATCAGCGCGTTGCGGGCCAGCGGCTACCAGGTGGTCTTCACCGGCGAGGGCTGAGCCCCTCGGTGGAACACCGACGTCACAGCGGAACGCGAACGCCCCGGCCGGATGATCCGGTCGGGGCGTTCGGGTGTGTGGCTCGGGTCCGAGGAGCCTGTCAGCCTCGGTCGGGTTCGGGACCCGAGCCATCCGGCGCGGGTCCGGAAGGTCAGCCGCTGTACGGCTCGAAGGAGACGATGGTCACCTTGATATCGGCGCCGCTCGGCGCGGTGTAGGTGCAGGTCTGCCCCGCCTTGCCGCCGAGGATGGCCTGGCCGAGCGCGGACTCGGGGCTGTACACCGTCAGGTCGGTGGTGGAGGCGATCTCCCGGGAGCCGAGCAGGAACGTCTCGCTGTCGTCCGCGTCGTCGTCGAAGTAGATCGTCACGACCATGCCCGGCGACACCGCGTCGGTGTCCGGAGCCTCACCGACCTTGGCGGTGCGCAGCAGCTCCTTGAGGTAGAGAATGCGGCCCTCGGCCTTGCCCTGCTCCTCGCGGGCGGCGTGGTAGCCACCGTTCTCCCGCAGGTCGCCCTCCTCGCGCCGGGCGTTGATCTCGGCAGCGATGACCGGCCGGTTGGCGATCAGCTCGTCGAGCTCTGCCTGCAGACGGTCGTAGGCGTCCTGGGACAGCCAGGTGGCGGGCGCCTCGTTTCCATTTGTGGACACAGGCGGTCTCCTCGGTTGGTGCGGACTGGCTGACAGGTGAACTTGCAAGGCTACCAGTGCCGCACACGTCGAGGTGTGCTCAATCACCCCGGTGCCGGCGACGGGACCGGGGTGCGGTTGCCGGCGGCTCGCCGGCGCTCCGGCTCAGCCGGCCGGCCGGCAGCGCAACACCTCACCGATGAACGGCCGGGCGCTCGTGGGCACCTCCTGGCGGGTCCGGATGTGGCGCTGGCCCGGCTCGGCGCTCACAGTGGTCTCGATGCTGCCCACCTGGGCGCCGTCGTGCGAGCGGGCCCGCAGCAGACAGGTGGCGGAGCCACCCGGCGGCACGGTGACCCGGAAGTCGACTGTCACCCGGGAGTCGGTGATGTCGGAGTAGCTGATCATCTCGCCCTGGTACTCCGGGTCGCCGTACTGGTAGTAGAGCTTCGCCGCGCCCAGCCCGAGGACGGCGAGCAGGACCGCCACCGTCAGGGCGAGCAGGACCGGCCGGCGGCGCCCCGGCTCCCGGCGTCGGCCGTACCGGCCGGGCGGGTAGACCGGCGCCTCCGCGGCGACTGTGGCGTGCGTCTCGCTCACCGGCGGGTATCTCCTGGCGTTGTTGTCGGCGGCATCGGCAAGAATGGCTAGGTCCATCTTCCCAGCCCGGCGCTGAGTCAAGGATGGCAGGTCGGCCTGGACCGGCGGGCGTGGCCCTGGCCACTCCGGTGGCGGCCCCCGACCGGCCGTCACGGGGGCTTTCGCGGGCGCGGGGGGAGATTCCGGCAGGTCAGCCGACCGGAGGGTGGTCGGCGGGCACAGACGAGGAGCGCCGAAGGTGGCAGAACAGCTGCGTCTCATGGCGGTGCACGCCCATCCCGACGACGAGTCGAGCAAGGGTGCCGCCACCATGGCGAAATACGTCGCCGAGGGGGTGGACGTCCTCGTCGTCACCGCGACCGGTGGCGAACGGGGCAGCGTGCTCAACCCGAAGATGGACCGCCCCGACGTGTGGGCCAACATCGGTGACATCCGGCGGGCCGAGATGGACGCCGCCCGGGCGATCCTCGGCGTCGAGCAGGCGTGGCTCGGCTTCGTCGACTCCGGGCTGCCCGAGGGCGACCCGCTGCCGCCGCTGCCGGAGGGCTGCTTCGCCCTGCAGGACGTGGACGTCGCCGCCGCGCCGCTGGTGCGCCTGATGCGGCAGTTCCGCCCGCACGTCGTCACCACGTACGACGAGGAGGGCGGCTACCCGCACCCGGACCACATCATGACCCACAAGGTCACCGTGGCGGCGTTCGACGCGGCCGGTGACCCGGAGCGCCATCCCGAACTGGGCGAGCCGTGGCAGCCGCTCAAGCTCTACTACGACGTGGGCTTCTCCCGGGCCAAGATCATGAGCCTGCACGAGGCGGTGCTCGAAGCCGGGCTCGAATCGCCGTACGGCGAGTGGATGAAGCGCTGGGACGAGCGCCCCGACAAGGGTGCGCGGATCACCACCCGGGTCGAGTGCGCCGACTACTTCCCGGTCCGCGACGACGCCCTGCGCGCCCACGCCACCCAGATCGACCCGGACGGGTTCTGGTTCCAGGTGCCGATGGAGCTGCAGAAGCGCGCCTGGCCGACGGAGGACTTCCAACTCGCCCGGTCGCTGGTGGACAGCCCGCTGCCCGAGTCCGACCTCTTCGCGGGCGTACGGGAGGCGTGCCGTGCCCACTGACCGGGCCGGGGTCTACCCTGGTGCGCAGTCGCACATCGGAGGAACACCATGCTGACCGCCGTCGAGGTGCTCGCACAGAACAACTTCGGTGACACCCGCACGGGTGGTCTGGCCGGTCCGATGGGCCTCTTCCTCATCGTTGCGCTGGCCACCGTCACCGTCCTGCTGATCCGCAACATGAACGCCCGGCTGCGCCGGCTGCCCGACCGCTTCCCGCACCAGGGCACCCCGGGCCGGGCCGATTCCGCAGTCGCCGATCCGACAGAAGGGCTCGTCGAGCAGGATTCACCGACGAACACGCCCAGCGGCTCCCAGCAGCGACGGAACAGCTGAACACCGCGTGAATCACGCCCAAGCCGGTCGTCGCCCCCTGTTGCGACCACCGGCTTTGGCTTAGCCTTCCGCCGGGGGGACCGTCAGGCCCCGGACCCTGCGCGGAAGGGGGACGCCGATGTCGAAGGCAGCACCGGCCCCCGGCCATGCCTCCGCCCGGCCCGGTGACGGGGCGGCCCCGTGACCACCGAGCCGGCCGACCGTCCCCCGGACCGGGTCGGCCTGCGCGGGACGCCGACGGGCGTCGTCGTGTTGACCGTCGCGGTCGCGTTCACCGGTCTGCTGGCCGCCGTCCTCGGCCTGGTCGTCCCGCCACACCTCCCGGTGGACCACCCGCTGCCCGGCCCGGCGCGGTTCGGCATCGCCACTGTCGCGTTCGCGGTTGCCCAACTCGCCCGGCTGCGCTTCCGTACCGCTTCGGGGATGGTGAGCATCACCTGGGGCGAGGCCGCGCTGGTGGTCTGCCTCTGGCTGGTGCCGGCCGGCTGGCTTCCGGCCGCCGCCCTGCTGGGCGTGGGCACCGCCTGGACCGTGATGTCGGTGGTGTCGGACCGTCGACCGGCCCTGGAACTGGCGGGGATCGCCGGCTCGCTCACCGCCGCCACCGCGCTCGCGGCGGCCGTCGCGACCGCCCTCGGCCCGCCGCTGCTCGCCGCGCCCACCCCCGAGCTCGCGCTCACGCTCACCGCCGCCGCGGTGACGTACCTGCTCACCACCGCCTTCCTGGGCGCCGTGACGCTCGCGCTGCGGCACGGCATCCCGATGGGGCCGCCGCTGTTCGCCGCGCTGCGCGGCAAGCTGCTCATGTTCGTCGGCAACGTGGCGGTCGGCCTGGTGGTCGTCGCGCTGCTCGAACTCGACGCGCGCTGGCTGCTGCTCCTGCCGCCGCCGCTCTGGCTGCTCCAGCAGACCTACCGGCACCGGCTGCGGGCCGACCAGGAGCGCCGGACCTGGCGGGCGTTCGCCGAGGCCACCGCCGCGCTCAACCAGCTCGACGAGCGGGGCGTGGCGACCGCCGCGGTGACCGGCGCGCTCACGCTGTTCGGCGCCGAACTGGTCGAGGTCGACGTGGCCCGGGGCGAGGGACGCTGGCGCCGGTACCGGGCCGACCGTGGCGGGCAGGTCCGGGACCGGGAGGTGGAACCCGCCGGGTGCGCCGGCGTCGCCGAGCACGAGTTGATGCGCCGGCTCGTCGTGGGCTCCGCCGAGGTCGGCCGGCTGCGGGTGCGGTTCGCCCGGTCCGCCCCGCCGAGCGCCCGGGAACGCGACGGCGTGGCGGCCTTCGGGGACGCGCTCGCCGCCGCCCTGCACGACGCCGCCACGCATCGGGAGCTGCGGCTGGTCACCGCCCGCTCGTCGTACGACGCGGTGCACGACCAGCTCACCGGCCTGCTGAACCGGGCGGCGCTGCTCACCAAGGGGGACCAGGCGTTGCGGCAGCGCCCGCACGACCACCCGGTGGCCCTGCTGCTGCTCGACGTGAACCAGTTCAAGGAGGTGAACGACACGCTCGGGCACTCGGCGGGTGACCAGCTGCTGCGGCTCACCGCCAGCCGCCTCGCCGCGCTGACCCGGCCGGGCGACCTGCTCGGGCGGCTCGGCGGTGACGAGTTCGCGCTGCTGCTGACCTCGGTGCCGATGGTCGAGGACCGGACGGCCCCGCTGGCGTACGCGCTGCGCCAGGCCCGGGAGGTCGCCGAACGCCTCGCCGCCCCGACCGAGGTGGCCGGGGTACGGATGTCCGTCGAGGTGGCAGTGGGCGTGGTGGTGGCCGACGCGGGCGCGGCCGACCTGACCGAGCTGCTGCGGCGCGCCGACATCGCCATGTACCAGGCGAAGGAGGGCGGCGGCAGCGTCGCCGCGTACGACAGCTCCCGCGACGCGGCGAGCACCGACCACCTGGCGTTGCTCGCGGAGATGCGGGAGGCGCTGGCCGCCGACGACCAGCTGGTCCTGGCGTTGCAGCCGGCGGTGGACCTGGCCACCGGCGCGCCGACCGGCGTGGAGGCGCTGATCCGGTGGCGGCACCCGCGCCGGGGATGGCTCGGCCCGGCCGACTTCATCCGCCCGGTGGAGAACAGCGAGCAGCTTGGCAGCTTCACCCGGTACGTGCTGGACAAGGCGCTGGCCGTGGCGTCCGCGTGGGCGCGGGACGGGCTGGACGTCCCCATCTCGGTGAACCTGTCCGCGCGCAGCCTGCTCGACCCGCGACTGCCCGCCGAGATCGACGAGGCGCTTCGCCGCCACCAGGTCCCGCCGCACCGGCTGGTCCTGGAGATCACCGAGACGGTGGTGATGAGCGAGCTGGAGATCATCGACGAGGTGCTGGCCACGCTGCGCGCCATGGGCGTGCAGCTCGCGGTGGACGACTTCGGCACCGGTTTCTCCTCGCTGACGTTCCTCACCCGGATCGCCGTGGACGAGCTGAAGGTGGACCGGTCGTTCGTGCTCCGGATGGCCGACTCGCCCGAGGCGGCGGCGATCGTCCGGACCACCGTCGGGCTGGCCCACGAGTTGGGGCTGCGGGTCGTGGCCGAGGGCGTCGAGACCGCCGAGCAGCGCACCGCGCTGGCCGAGCTGGGCTGCACAGCCGCCCAGGGCTACCACTTCTTCAAGCCGATGCCCGCCGACAAGATCGCGGCGGTGCTCGGGTCGCTGCGCGACGGCGCCCGGGACAACGTCTTCCCGCTGCGCGCCGACGGCGCTTCCTGACCCCTGCCGCACCGGCGGCGTCGGAAGGCGATGGTGGATAGGGTCGGGTGGTGAACCGACTCGCCAAGGCCACCTCGCCCTATCTGCTCCAGCACGCCGACAACCCGGTCGACTGGTGGCCGTGGTGTGACGAGGCGTTCGCCGAGGCGAAGCGGCGCGACGTGCCGGTGCTGATCTCGGTCGGCTACGCAGCCTGCCACTGGTGTCATGTGATGGCTCACGAGTCGTTCGAGAACGAGGCAGTGGCCCGGCTGATGAACGACGACTTCGTCTGCGTGAAGGTCGACCGCGAGGAGCGCCCCGACGTCGACGCGGTCTACATGACCGCCACCCAGGCGATGACCGGGCAGGGCGGCTGGCCGATGACCGTCTTCGCGACGCCGGACGGCACCCCGTTCTTCTGCGGCACGTACTTCCCGCGCGCCAACTTCATCCGCCTGCTCGGCTCGGTCGCCACCGCCTGGCGCGACCAGCGCGAGGCGGTGCTGCGCCAGGGCGCCGCCGTGGTCGAGGCGATCGGCGGCGCGCAGGCGGTCGGGGGCGTGACCGCCCCGCTCACCGCCGGCCTGCTCGACGCCGCCGCGAGCCAGCTCGCCCGGGAGTACGACGAGACGAACGGCGGCTTCGGCGGCGCGCCGAAGTTCCCGCCGCACATGAACCTGCTCTTCCTGCTCCGGCACCACCAGCGCACCGGCTCGGCGCGCAGCCTGGAGATCGTCCGGCACACCTGCGAGGCGATGGCCCGTGGCGGCCTCAACGACCAGCTAGCCGGTGGGTTCGCCCGCTACTCGGTGGACGGCCACTGGACCGTGCCGCACTTCGAGAAGATGCTCTACGACAACGCGCTGCTGCTGCGCGTCTACACCCAGCTCTGGCGGCTCACCGGCGACGGGCTGGCCCGCCGGGTGGCCCGGGACACCGCCCGGTTCCTCGCCGACGAGCTGCACCGGGCCGGTGAAGGCTTCGCCTCGGCGCTGGACGCGGACACCGAGGGCGTCGAGGGGCTCACCTACGTCTGGACGCCCGACCAGCTCGTCGAGGTGCTGGGGGCCGACGACGGCCGGTTCGCCGCCGACCTGTTCGAGGTCACCGCCGAGGGCACGTTCGAGCACGGCAGCAGCGTGCTGCGGCTGGCCCGGGACGTCGACGACGCCGACCCGGCGGTGCGGGCCCGGTGGCAGGACGTGGTGGGCCGGCTGCTCGCCGCCCGCGACACCCGCCCGCAGCCGGCCCGCGACGACAAGGTGGTGGCCGCCTGGAACGGGCTCGCGATCACCGCCATCGCCGAGTTCCAGCAGGTCGCCGCGCTGCTCGTGTCCCCGGACGACGAGGACGCGAACCTGATGGACGGCGTGCTGATCGTCTCTGACGGCGCGATGCGGGACGCCGCCGAGCACCTGGCCACCGTGCACGTGGTGGACGGGCGGCTGCGCCGGGTCTCCCGGGACAAGGTCGTGGGCGAGCCGGCCGGGGTGCTGGAGGACTACGGGTGCGTCGCCGAGGCGTTCTGCGCGATGCACCAGCTCACCGGCGAGGGGCGGTGGCTGAGCCTGGCCGGTGAGCTGCTCGATGTGGCGCTGGCCCGGTTCGCCGGCCCGGACGGCGCCTTCTACGACACCGCCGACGACGCCGAGCGCCTGGTCACCCGGCCCGCCGACCCGACCGACAACGCGACCCCGTCGGGCCGCTCGGCGATCGTCGCGGCGCTCGTGGCGTACGCGGCGCTGACCGGGGAGACCCGCTACCGGGAGGCGGCCGAGCAGACGCTGTCGACTGTCGCGCCGATCGTCGACCGGCACGCCCGGTTCACCGGCTATGCCGCCACTGTCGGCGAGGCGCTGCTGTCCGGGCCGTACGAGATCGCGGTGGCGACCGGCGACCCGGAGGGCGACCCGCTGGTGGCCGCCGCCCGGCGCCACGCCCCGCCCGGCGCGGTGGTGGTGGCCGGCGCCCCGGACCAGCCCGGCGTGCCGCTGCTGGCCGGACGGCCGTTCGTCGACGGGCGGCCCGCCGCGTACGTCTGCCGGGGCTTCGTCTGCCAGCGGCCGGTGACCAGCGTCGAGGAGCTGGTCGCGCAGCTCGGCTGAGCGGAGCGGGCCGGGCCGCCCTCGCGGTCCGGCCCGGCACCGGCCCTTATAGGCTGGCGGCGCTATGGACTCCCGTACCGGTCTCCCCGTCGTGGGCATGGTGGGTGGCGGCCAGCTCGCCCGGATGACCCACCAGGCCGCCATCGCCCTCGGCCAGTCGCTGCGCGTGCTGGCGCTCGCCCCGGACGACGGCGCCGCGCTGGTCGCCGCCGACGTCCAGTACGGCGACCACACCGACCTGGCCGCGCTGCGTACGTTCGCCAAGGGCTGCGACGTGGTCACCTTCGACCACGAGCACGTGCCCAACGAGCACATCCGCGCGTTGACCGACGAGGGCGTGAAGCTGTTCCCGCCGGCCGAGGCGCTGGTGCACGCGCAGGACAAGCGGGTGATGCGGGAACGGCTCGGTGAGCTGGGCGCGCCGAACCCGGCCTGGCGTCCGGTGGAGTCCCCGGCCGACCTGGTCGCCTTCGGCGAGGAGACCGGCTGGCCGGTGGTGCTCAAGGCCGCCCGGGGCGGCTACGACGGGCGCGGCGTCTGGATGGTCGACGACGCCGGCGCGGCCGGTGAGCTGGCCGCCACGCTGCTCGCCGGTGGCACCCCGCTGCTGGTCGAGGAGCGGGTGGCGCTGCGCCGGGAACTGGCCGTGCAGGTGGCCCGGTCGCCGTTCGGGCAGGTCGCCGCGTACCCCGTGGTGGAGACGGTGCAGCGCGACGGCATCTGCGTCGAGGTGCTGGCGCCCGCGCCCGACCTGCCGGAGGAGCAGGCCGTCGCCGCGCAGCAGCTCGCCATCGACCTCGCGACCGCGCTCGGTGTGGTCGGCCTGCTCGCGGTGGAGCTGTTCGACACGCCGTCCGGGCTGGTAGTCAACGAGCTGGCCATGCGGCCGCACAACTCCGGTCACTGGACCATCGAGGGGGCCCGGACCTCGCAGTTCGAGCAGCACTTGCGGGCGGTCCTCGACTACCCGATGGGGGACACCTCGCTGACCGCGCCGGTCGTGGTGATGGCGAACGTGCTCGGCGGCGAGCCGGGCGGCATCTCCCTCGACGAGCGGCTGCACCACCTGTTCGCCGCCGAGCCCGGGGCCAAGGTCCACCTGTACGGCAAGCAGGTCCGCCCCGGCCGCAAGATCGGGCACGTCACCGTGCTCGGCAACGACCTTGAGGACGTACGGGCCCGGGCCGCGCGTGCCGCCCGCTGGCTCCAGGAGGGGCACTGATGAGCACCGTCGGGCTGATCATGGGCAGCGACTCGGACTGGCCGGTCATGCGGGCCGCCGCCGAGGCGCTGGACGAGTTCGGCGTGCCGTACGAGGTGGGCGTGGTCTCGGCGCACCGCACCCCGGGCAAGATGATCGAGTACGGCCGGGCCGCCGCCGGCCGGGGCGTTCAGGTGATCATCGCGGGCGCGGGCGGGGCGGCCCACC
This sequence comes from Micromonospora sp. II, assembly GCF_001709195.1. NCBI lineage: Bacteria > Bacillati > Actinomycetota > Actinomycetes > Micromonosporales > Micromonosporaceae > Micromonospora > Micromonospora sp. II. Next base: position 79,628 of record NZ_LYXF01000006.1, read on the forward strand.
TGCCCGGCATGGTCGCCTCGGTCACCCCGCTGCCGGTGATCGGTGTCCCGGTGCCGCTGAAGTACCTGGACGGGATGGACTCGCTGCTGTCCATCGTGCAGATGCCGGCCGGTGTGCCGGTCGCCACCGTCTCGATCGGCAACGCCCGCAACGCCGGCCTGCTGGCGGTACGCATCCTGGGCGCCTCCGACCCGGTGCTGCGCGACAGGATGGCCGCCTACCAGGCGAGCCTGGAGGATCTGGTCGCCGAGAAGGAAGCCGCGCTGCGCGCCTCCCTCACCTGACCGTTCGTCACTCTTCGTGCTTAACTCGGTTGGTTGCTGAGCGTGACCGGCTGGGCGGGCGGCTGTTTGTGCCCTCCGCCGACTTTGCTCTGCAGCCATCGACGCAGCGCGGCCTTGACCTGCGGTTCTGCGTTTCCTCGAAATTGGCTCCGCAGCGGCACTCGTCACGGTGGGCGACCGTTGCCTCCGTGGCTGCAGAGCAAAGTCGGCAGAGAGGTGCCCCGCCCGCCCCGGCACTTCGACACGGAGTGTGACCGTACTGAACGGCCGGGGAGACGCCGCGAGCCGGCCGGGCAGGGTGCCGCGGACCGGCCGGCAGAGTGCCGCGGACCGGCCGGGTGAGGTGCCGCGGACCGGCGGGCACGCGGCCCGGCGGCGGGCGAGTCGGGCGTGAGTCGGGCGTGAGTCGGGCGGGCCCGGCACCGCCAGGCCCGATCGGCTCACCGCATGCCGCGCAGCGCGGTCTGCAGGCGCTCCTGGGCGCGGCGGCGACGCTCGTTGCTCGCGCCCAGCGCCAGCAGCACGATGCCGACCGGGATCAGCACCAGCCACGGACCGAGGCTGAACAGCGCGTGCACGGCCGCGATCGCGGTCACCGCGGCGCCCACGATCACCGGGGCCTGCTGCCGGCTGGTCGAGCCGAAGATGAGCACCGCGACGGCGCCGAGCAGCAGCAGCACCTGGCGCAGCATGCTGGAGTCGGTGGCGATCACGATCGCCAGCGTGGGCAGGAAAGCGGTGACGAGCGCCGGGCCGTACGCCACCCAGCTCGACAGGTCGGGCCGGTGGCGCAGTTGCAGCACCCCGACCAGCAGGGCGAGCGCCGCGAACGGCAGCGTGTACGCCTCCGGCAGCGCCACGTCGGCCACCCGCATCAGGATCCACCAGGCGCTGATCTCGCAGGCCACTACCGCCCAGAACAGCAGGTTGCGCTCCATCGGCCGGCGCCCCGGACGGGTGGCCGCCACCCCGAGGACCGCACCCCACGCGGCCAGCAGCGCGGCGATGTGCCGGGGCGAGTCGTACGCCAGGGCCAGCGCGATGAGCGCCGCCCCGAAGCCGCTCCACTCGACGGTGGCCGCCTCCCGGTACGCCTCGGGGCGGCGCAGCCGGGGCAGCGTGGCGGCGAAGACCTGCAACGCCGCGCCGACAGCGAGCACTCCGAAGGCGGACCAGACCGCGGCGAGCCCGGACTTCAGGCCGACGGTGAGCACGAAGAGTTGCGCCATCAGCGAGCCGAACAGCCAGCCCAGGATGCGGGCACGCTGGGTGGTGCCGAACAGCGCGGCGACGGCGCCCACGCCCACCGCGCCGCCGAGCGTGAACACGGTCAGGTCGCTGGTGGCGAGGCTGCCGGCCAGCCCGGCGCCACCGGCGGCCAGCCCGAGGGCGAAGACCAGCACCCGGGCCACCCGGATCGACCGGCCCGGCTCGGCCAGCGCCGGCGGTGGGGTCAGCGCCAGGCCGAGCATCGAGATGGTGAACACCGCCAGCGCGGCCAGCGCGGTCACCGGCCAGCCCCGGCCGAGCGCCACCGGCGTGATCAGCAGCGTGACCGCCGCCCCGGGCAGGATCACCGGCACCGCACGGGACCGCCGGCCCCCGCTGAACCCGGTGGCGGCGAGCGCCGCTGTCACTGTGAGCAGCAGCGCGGTGAGCACGTGGGTGGGATTCACCGCGTTCGCCGGCGGGGTCAGCAGCTCCGGTGGCGGCCCCTGCCACACCCGGCTCAGCACCGCGAACGGCGAGAACAACGCCACCACAAGCGCGGGCGCCAGTGTGGCCAGCGCCAGCGCGGTGGGCAACGCCGCGGCGGCGAGCGCGCCGGCGGCCGGGCTGACCCGCCAGCGCAGCACCGGATCGTCCGGGTCACGTCGCATCGCCCCGTTCAGCAGGACGGTCCAGCGGCGTACCGGCCGGGCCGAGCCGGCGGGCGGGACCGTGGCGGCCCGTACCAGTTCGGCGAGCACGCCGAGCAGCGCGGCGGCGGCGGCGAACACGCCCGCCGGCAGGCCGACCGCGAGCGCGGCGGCAGCGGTGACGGTGGCCGCGCCGACCACCGCCACGCTGGCGAACGGGAGGTACTGTGGCACGTACCGGCGCGCGGCCGCGATCGCGGCCAGACCGATGCTGGTGGCGGCCAGCGCGGCGGTCAGCACCACCTGGGGCGGGTGGCCGAACGCGGCGGCCAGGGCGGCCACCGCGCCGGGCAGGGCGAGCACCGCGGCGCCCGCGCCGGCGCCGCCCACCTGCACCAGGTGCGGCGGCATGCCCTCGGCGCGTACGTCGTCCACGAGCGACGGCGCGAGCGTACGGGCCAGGGCGGCCACCGTCGCCCCGATCAGCGCGATGCTGCCGAGCGCCAGCGCCGTGGTCCCCGGGCGGACCAGTCCCGCCCCGGCCGCGTGCAGCGCGACCACACCGGCCACCGTGGCCCGGGACAGCGAGGCCCGGGGATCGACAGCGGCCACGGCCGCCATGCCGTAGACAGTGGCCACCATTGCGCCCACCACCACCGGGGACCACCAGGGCAACTCGAACGCGGCCGGCGCGCCCACCGTGGCGAGCACGACGGCCAGGCCAGAAACGTCGTACTTCCATGGCGCGGGCAGCAGGACGGCGGCGGTCACCGCGAGCAGCACCAGCGCGACCGGTGCCTGCCAGGTCGACCCGCCCGTCGGCGCGGCCGGCCACCCGCTCAGGTCCCCGGCCCAGATCGGGCCGGGGGTGGCCAGCACGCCGAGCCCGCCGCGCAGCGCGCTCCAGGCGGCGATCAGGCCGAGGAGCAGGCCACCGGCGGCGATGCCGAGGATCGGTCCGCGCCGCCACTCCTCCGGCAGCGCCCGGGCCGCCACCGCGACCAGCAGCACCAGCGCGGAGGCCACCACGAGCTGACCGCCGGGGGCGAGCACCGCGGCGATCCGGGCCAGTGTGGCGACGAGCGCCACGGTGGTGGCGGCCAGGGCCAGGTCGGACCCGTCCAGGGACATGTCGGCGCGGCGTCCCGCGTCGATGCGCGGCGCGAGCGCCAGCAGCGCGGCGGCGACCAGGAGCAGACTGCCCACCCAGGCGTCCGCCGAGGTCGCGCCCGGCGCGCCGAACGCGGCGGCGGCGACGGCCACCGTGCCGAGCACGGTGCCCAGCGCGTGCGGAATGCTCAGGTGCCGCTGCGCCACCTGCACCAGGGCGGCGTAGCCGAGCGTGACGCAGACGGCGAGGAAGCTCGCCGCGAGGATCGGAACGGTGATCTCGCGCAGGTTCGCCGGAGTGGCGATCGGCGGGGTCGGCGCGGTGGCGGCGACGAACGCGGCGACGGCGCCCGGCAGCGCGAACGCCGCGCCGCCGGCCGCCCAGGCGCAGACGGTGTCGGTCGCGGCGGCGGCGAGCCGGACCCGAGGGGCGAGGGAGACCAGCGCGCCGGCCAGGAAGAGCAGCGTCAGCGCCGCGGCGGTCAGCGCCGGCCGGGCGAGCGCGGCGCCGGCGCCGATCAGGCCCAGCCCGGCCGCGGTGACCGCGTGTGTCACCGCCGCGCGTTCGGTGCCGGCGCTCAGCCCGAGCACACCGACGACGACCGCGGTCAGCAGCATCGGCCAGCAGGCCGCCGCCCACCCCAGGCCGAGCGACGCGGGTACGGCGAGCGCGGTGAGCGCCGCGCCGACCACCGCGAACTCACGCCGGATCTCGGGCGGCAGCGCGATCACGGCGGCGACGGTGAGCAGCAGCGCGCTGGCGGCGAGCTGCCAGCCGGTCGGGCCGACCGCCCGGGCCAGCTCGGCGTGCCATCCGCTCAGGTCCGCCGACCAGGCCGGCAGCGCGGCCCGGAGCGGCGCCAGCCCGGCGCGCAGCGCGCCACCGGCGACCACCAGGCCGCTGACCGTGAGCGCCACCGCCGACGCGAGCTGCGGACCCCGCCGGGCCGCCTCCGGTACGGCCCGGACGGCGAGCCCGGTCAGCGCGATGACGGCCGAGATCAGCAGCAGGGACCGGCCCGGCAGGGCCACCGAGGCGACCCGGCCGAGCGCGCCGATCACCGCGAGCGTGAGGATGCCGGCGCCGACATCGGGCAGCGGCGGCCGGCGCAGCACGAGCGTGCCGGCCAGCGCGACCAGGGCGGCGAGCAGCAGCACCGCGCCCGATGCGGCGGCCGGCGGGACGGTGGCGGCGCGCAGCAGGCCGGTGACCGCGTACGCCAGCGCGACAGCGACCGCCACGCCGTGCAGCAGCCAGGTCAGCTCGGGCAGCCACGGCACCGGCCGGGCGGTGGCGGCCGGCTCCGGGGGAGCGTCCCCGCCGAGCACCTCGCCGACCTCCTCCGGCGCCGACTCGGGCCGGTCCTCGTCGGCGCGTTGCCGGGGCGGGACGGGCGGGGTCGGCGCGGTGGCGGGCAGGTCACGCCGGACCGGCCGCTCACGTACCACAGCGGAACGGACGAGCGCGAGGTCGAGCACGGCCACCACGGTGAGCACCAGCGCCCAGCCGACCGGCCCGGTGATCCGCTCGTACGCCAGCAGCGGCAGCACCGGCTGGGCGGCGAGCACTGTGGCGAAGCGTGGCGCGCGCAGACCCGTCCCGTACGCGTACCCCAGGGCGACGAGCGTGGTGACCAGGAAGATCGTCCCGGCGAACGCGGCACCTGATCCGTCGCCGCCGATCCGGTCCACGGCCCAGAGCGCGTACCCGGCCAGCGGCACCAGCAGCAACCCGACCGCGGCGACGGTCTCGGCGGTGGAGGTCAGCCCGCGCCGGGCCAGGACCGGCGGGGCGACGAGCATCAGCGCCGTCGCCACCAGCAGTACGCCGAGACGAGCCAGCGCGTCCATCGAGCTGGTGGCCACCGCCGCGAAGACCACCGCGGCGACGCCGAGCAGGAGCGCGCCCAGCCCCAGCGGGATGTTCTGCACCTCGCGCGAGGACGCCTCGGGCGGGTGCTCCGGGTCGTCCGCATCGAGCCAGCGGGGGCGACCGCGCGGCGGCGACGGGGGCAGGTCCTCCGGCGGCCCGGGCGGCGAGGTGCCCTGGCGGGGCACCCGGGGCGGCGCGCCGGTGGCGGCGGTGGGCGGGCGGCGGCCGGGTCGGCGGCGCAGGACCCGGCGCGGCCGGGTGGCCTGCCGGACCCGTTCCTCACCGGCGTGCGCCAGGATGTCCCGCTGGAAGAGGGCAGCCTGCATCTTGGCGGCGATCTGCCGCTGTTCCCGGGCGATCTCGGCGTCGCGGGCCTTCATCTCGGCGATCGAGCGCTCGATGTCGGCCAGGTGCTCGGCCCACTGCGGCTGGTGCGCGCCGCAGTGCGGGCAGACGACGGCGGGCTTGATGTCCTGCCCGCACGAGGCGCACCTGAAGCTCTCCACGACAGTCTCCCGTCCGCCCGTGCCCTCGCACTGTGGACCTCCCAGAGGCAGCATGCCTTGAGTGGGCCGGGATTTCGACAGTTGCCGCCGCGTTCCGGACAACAAAAAGCGGACCGGCCGCCGGGAGACGTTCCCGGCGGCCGGTCCGCGCGGTCAGCGGATCAGGGGCGGCCCATGCCGCGGTACTCCCAGCCGGCCTGCGTCCACAGTGTGGAGTCGAGGCAGTTGCGCCCGTCGACCACCTTGCGGCCGTTGGCCAGCTCGCCCAGGGCCACCGGGTCGGCGTTGCGGAACTCGGCCCACTCGGTGAGTACGCAGACCAGGTCGGCGCCGCGGACGGCGTCGTTCATGGTCTCCTCGTACGTCAGCTCGGGCACCGCGCGGCGCGCGTTCTCGATCCCCTGCGGGTCGAACACGTGCACGTCGGCGCCGGCCTTGCCGAGCAGCGCGGCGACCGCGAGCGCCGGCGCGTCGCGTACGTCGTCGGTGTTGGGCTTGAACGTGGCGCCGAGCACCGCGACGCGGGTGCCGGACAGGTCCGGCCCGGCCGGGCCGGAGCGGCGGCCGAGCAACTCGGCGGCGAGCTGCACGACGCGGCTGCGCCGGCGCAGGTTGATCAGGTCGACCTCGTGCAGGAAGCGCAGCGCCTCACCGGCGCCCAGCTCCTGCGCGCGGGCCTGGAAGGCGCGGATGTCCTTGGGCAGGCACGCGCCGCCGAAGCCGAGTCCGGCCTGGAGGAAGCGGTTGCCGATGCGCGGGTCGTAGCCGATCGAGCGGGCCAGCTGGGTGACGTCGCCGCCGGCGGCCTCGCAGACCTCCGCCATCGCGTTGATGAAGGAGATCTTGGTGGCGAGGAACGCGTTCGCGGCGACCTTGACCAGCTCGGCGGTGGCGAAGTCGGTGACCACGAGCGGTACCTCGCGGTCCTCGGTGGCGGCGAGGTCGAAGACGCCCTTGTGCGCGGCGTAGAGCATGCCGTTTGCCCACTCGCTCTTGACGCCGACCACGATCCGGTTCGGACGCAGCACGTCGTCGACGGCGAAGCCCTCCTGGAGGAACTCGGGGCTCCACGCCACCTCGACGCCGAGGTCGGCCGGGCTGTGCTTGCCGACGAGCTGCTCCACCCACTCGGCGGTGCCCACCGGCACGGTGGACTTGCCGACGATCAGCGCCTTACGGGTCAGGTGCTGGGCCAGGCTGGTCACGGACGCCTCGACGTACGACAGGTCGGCGCCCATGCCGTCGGCCCGCTGCGGGGTGCCGACGCAGATGAAGTGGACGTCGCCGAAGTCGGCGGTCTCGTTGATGTCCGTGCTGAATCGCAGCCGGCCCGCGGCCAGGTTGCGCCGCAGCAGCTCGTCGAGGCCGGGCTCGTGGATCGGCACCTCACCGGCGTTCAGCTTGGCGATCTTGTCCGCGTCGACGTCGAAGCCGAGCACCTCGTAGCCCAGTTCGGCGTAGCAGATGGCGTAGGTCGCACCGAGGTAGCCGGTGCCGAGGAACGTCACCCGGGGGCGGGGGGCGCCGGACGGCGGGGTCACCGCGGCGATGGCGGGCATCGGCTGGGTGTTCGGGTACGGAATCGTCACGCCTGTCTTCTCCGCTCGCACTGGCGGCGCTTCCATGCGTCGCATTCTGCTGGGGGCGCCTGGGCCGGGCACCGAGGGAACTGAATTTCTGCTGTGAGGGTAGTGGGGCCGGGCGGGCGACGCTCGGGCGCGAGCCTACCCGCCGGTAAGGTCCGGCAGGGGCCGGTGGCTATCCTTCAGTTTGCGGCAGTCTTCGGCCCCCGGGCGGTACAGACTGCGCATGATAGCGGTGAAAGGGGAGGGCCGACATGGCCGCAGAGCAGTCGTTCGACGTCTACCGGTTGCCGGAGGAGCACGAGGCGATCCGGGAGGCGGTCCGTGAGGTCTGTGCGGCCAAGGTGGCACCGCATGCCGCTGAGGCCGATGAGACAGGTGAGTTCCCGAAGGCGTCCTACGAGGCGCTGCGGTCCGCCGACTTCCACGCCCCGCACATCCCGGTCGAGTACGGCGGCGCCGGCGCGGACGCGCTGGCCACGGCCATCGTGATCGAGGAGGTGGCGCGGGCCTGCGCGTCGTCCTCGCTGATCCCGGCGGTGAACAAGCTGGGCACCATGCCGCTGCTGCTGGCCGGCTCCGAGGAGCTGAAGCGCAAGTACCTGACTCCGGTAGCGGCCGGGGAGGGCATGTTCTCCTACTGCCTCTCCGAGCCGGAGGCGGGCTCCGACGCCGCCGCGATGACCACCAAGGCGGTACGCGACGGCGACCATTGGGTGCTCAATGGCGTGAAGCGGTGGATCACCAACGCGGGCGTCTCCGAGTACTACACCGTCTTCGCCGTGACCGATCCCACAGCCCGGTCGAAGGGCATCTCCGCCTTCGTCGTGGAGAAGTCCGACCCGGGCGTCAGCTTCGGCGCCCCGGAGAAGAAGCTCGGCATCAAGGGCTCGCCGACCCGCGAGGTCTACTTCGACAACGTACGGATCCCGGCCGACCGCATGATCGGCGCCGAGGGCACCGGCTTCGCCACCGCGATGAAGACGCTGGACCACACCCGGGTCACCATCGCCGCGCAGGCCGTCGGGATCGCCCAGGGCGCGCTGGACTACGCCAAGGGCTACGTCCAGGAGCGCAAGCAGTTCGGCAAGCCGGTCGCCGACTTCCAGGGCATCCAGTTCATGCTCGCCGACATGGGCATGAAGCTGGAGGCGGCCCGGCAGCTCACGTACGCCGCCGCCGGCCGGTCCGAGCGCGGCGACGCGGATCTGACCTACTTCGGCGCGGCCGCGAAGTGCTTCGCGTCAGACGCCGCCATGGAGATCACCACGGACGCGGTCCAGCTGCTCGGCGGCTACGGCTACACCCGCGACTACCCGGTCGAGCGGATGATGCGGGACGCCAAGATCACCCAGATCTACGAGGGCACCAACCAGGTGCAGCGCATCGTCATGGCCCGTCAGCTGCTCAAGGGCTGACCGGAGGCGTTCGGGCGGGCGGGCCGGTGCACACCGGCCCGCCCGCGCTCGTTCAACGGCTCTCGGTGCCCTCCGGCCGGCCCGCGCCGCGCGGCGGGGCGGACCACGGCGACTCGCCGCCGGTACGGCGGGGCAGCGGCTCGGTCGGGCTCTCGGGGTACGCCAGCGTGAGCGGTGGCGTGTCCGGGTCCTTCGCCGGCGCCGGAGGCCAGTCGGTGAGCGTCGGCTTGTGCTCCACCGGCGCGGCGGCCGGGGTCAGCTCCGCCTCGGCCGGCGTGGGTGTGGCGGGACGCCGCCAGCGGCTCGTGCTGAACACGGCCATCAGCAGCAGCACGCCGATGAGGAACAGCGTGCCGTTGTCGAGCGGGTCGCGCAGCGGCAGCGGGTCACCGAGCAGCTTCAGGTCACCGGGCACCCGGTCCCGCACGCTGAACGGCGCGACGAACAGCCCGAGGTACGGGACCGCGAGCAGCAGGCCGGCCACGAGCGGGCCGAGCGGCGAGAAGCGCAACGTGCCGAGCAGGCCGAGCAGGATGCCGGCGACGCCCAGATAGACGGCCGGCTCGATCAGGTTCGGCGTGCTGTACGTCCCGATCTCCACCCAGCGGTCGACGGTCCGCTCAGATCCGTCCTGACCGAGCGTGACGAGCACCCAGGTGACGGGCGCCACCGCCAACCCGGCGAGGAAGCTCCAGAGATGTCGCATCCGCGCACCGTACCGTTTTCGGCATGACAGATCATCCCGCGGTCCCGCCGGGTAAACCGACCTCGTACTCCCGCGTCACGCTCAGTCGCATCATGACCGCGGTCGATGTCAATCTGTACGGGACCGTGCACGGTGGGGTACTGATGAAATTCGTGGACGACGTTGCCGGCGCGGCGGCGGCCCGGCACAGTGGCGGCACCGCGGTGACCGCCTCCATCGATGAGATCGTCTTCTCCGAGCCGGTCCGGGTGGGCGACCTCGTGCACGCGCACGCCCAGATCAACTGGACCGGCAGCACCTCGATGGAGGTCGGGGTGAAGGTGGTCGCCGAGCGCTGGGACTCGGCCGAGGAGGAGCCGGTCCGGGTCGCCACCGCGTACCTGGTCTTCGTGGGCGTCGACGTGGGTGGCACGCCCCGTCCGGTCCGGCCGGTGCTGCCGGAGACGCCGGAGGACGAGCGCCGCTTCCGGGAGGCCGAGATCCGGCGGGCGCACCGGCTGGCCCGCCGCCGGGCGATCCAGGCCCACCGCGCCGGCTGAGGTGCAAGGAAGGGCCCCTTGTTAACGCCTCCGGTAGAGGAGGGGACCCCTATTAACACCCCCGCCGACACACGCCGCCTCCACCGGCGCCTGGACACCCGCGGAGGGCGAGGTGTTAACAAGGGGCCCTTTCTCTACCGGAGGCGTTAACAGGGGGCCCTTCCTTACACGCGGGCCACATGGGGTGGGGGTGCGGGGTGTGGGCGGGCCACGCCCCGTGCGCCGTGCCCGGCGCGGACAATGGCGGCACGAGGTAGGGCAAGATGGCGCCACGGCCCCGGCACACCGTCGTGGCAGGGCCTCAGGGAGGGTGGATCAGTGGCTGACGTGCTGTGGACGCCGCCGGCGGACGTGCGGGAGCGGTCCCGGATCGGTGACTACCTGCGCTGGCTGGCCGAGCACCGCGGGCTGGAGTTCGCCGACTACGACGCGCTGTGGCAGTGGTCGGTGACCGACCTGGAGGCGTTCTGGCGCTCGATCTGGGACTGGTTCGACGTGGTCGCGCACACCCCGCCGACGGCGACGCTGACCGACCGGGCCATGCCCGGCGCCCGCTGGTTCCCCGGCGCGACGCTCAACTACGCCGAGAACGTGCTGCGCATGCCGGGGCTGGGCGACGACGACCCGGCGGTGATCGCGCACGGGCAGACCCGCGCCCCGGAGACGCTCACCGCCGCCGAGCTGCGCGAGCGGGTCCGCCGGGTGGCGGCCGGGCTGCGCCGCCTCGGCGTGGGTGCGGGCGACCGGGTGGCCGCGTACGCGCCGAACATCCCGGAGACGTACGTCCTGCTGCTCGCCACCGCCAGCCTCGGCGCGATCTTCTCCTCCTGCGCGCCCGAGTTCGGCACCCGCAGCGTCACCGACCGCTGGCAGCAGATCGAACCGACGGTGCTGGTGGCAGTGGACGGCTACCGGTACGGCGACAAGCCTGTGGACAGGCGCGCCGAGGTGGCCGCGATCCGGGCCGCGCTGCCGTCGCTGCGGCACACGGTCGCCATCGCGTACCTCGATCCGGACGGCCCGGCCCCCGACGGCGCGCTGCCGTGGACGGAGCTGGCGGCGCCGACCGACGAGCCGTTGACGTTCACGCCGGTGGCGTTCGACCACCCGCTCTACGTGCTCTACTCCTCCGGCACCACCGGCCTGCCCAAGCCGATCGTGCACGGCCACGGCGGCATCCTGCTGGAACACCTCAAGATGCTGGCGCTGCACCACGACCTGGGTCCGTCCGACCGGTTCCTGTGGTTCACCACGACCGGCTGGATGATGTGGAACTTCCTGGTCTCCGGCCCGGCGGTGGGCGCGGCGATCGTGCTGTTCGACGGCAACCCGGGCCACCCCGACCTGGGTGCGCTGTGGCGGCTGGCCGCCGACACCGGCACCACGTACTTCGGCACGTCCGCGCCGTTCCTGCTGGCCTGCCGCAAGGCCGGCCTGGTGCCGCGCGAGGTCGCCGACCTGTCCGCGGTGCGCGGCCTCGGCTCGACCGGCGCGCCGCTGCCGGCCGAGGGCTTCACCTGGGTGTACGAGAACGTCAGCGACCGCCTCCAGCTCCAGTCGCTGTCCGGCGGCACTGACGTGTGCACCGGGTTCGTCGGCGGCGTGCCGCTGCTGCCGGTGTACGCGGGGGAGATCGCCTGCCGGGCGCTGGGCGCGAAGGTGGAGGCCCGCTCGGCCGACGGCAGCGCGGTGATCGGGCAGCTCGGCGAGCTGGTGATCACCGAGCCGATGCCGAGCATGCCGGTCGGGTTCTGGAACGACAGGGACGGCGCGCGCTACCGGGAGGCGTACTTCGAGGTCTATCCCGGGGTGTGGCGGCACGGCGACTGGATCACCGTGAACGAGCGCGGCGGGTGCGTGATCACCGGCCGGTCCGACGCCACGCTCAACCGGGGCGGGGTGCGGCTCGGCACCGCCGAGTTCTACTCCGTGGTCGAGGGCCTGGACGAGGTGGTCGACTCGGTGGTCGTGCACCTGGAGGACGACGAGGGCGGCGCGGGTGAGCTGCTGCTGTTCGTGGTGCTCGCCGAGGGCCTGGAGCTGGACGACGACATGCGTAAGAAGATCTGCCGGGAGCTGCGTACCGCGCTGTCGCCGCGGCACGTGCCGGACGAGATCCACCAGGTCCGGGCCGTGCCGAGAACGTTGAGCGCCAAGAAGCTGGAGGTCCCGGTCAAGAAGATCCTCACGGGTACCCCGGTGGACAGCGCGGCGGCCAAGGGCGCCCTGGCCAACCCCGAGTCCCTGACGGCGTTCGCCGCCCTGGCCCAGCGCCGGTCCACCACCGACAGCCCCGTCTCGCCTCGCTGATCCCGCCGTCCCCGTCGACCCGCCCGTTGATCTTGCACTTTCTGCCCCGGCGAACGGGGCGAATCACCCGCCCCGAGGGCCGAAACTGCAAGATCAACGGGGAGAGGGCGGGCGAGGGTCAGGGCAGGGTGTGGGTGGTCTTCTCGGTTTCGGCGCGGGAAGCCAGGCGGGTCGGGTCGGGGTGGGCGCACGCCACCACGCTGGCTCCTGCCGTGAGCGGGGTGAGCAGCCAGTCGACCGGGTCGGGGTGGGTGGTCACGTCTACCAGGAGGCGGTCGCCCTGGGTCAGGCCCAGCTCGGTGGCGCGGGCCGTCGCGCGGGCCAGCAGCGCCGCGTCCCCCTCGCCACCCTCGGGGTACGGCGTGAAGTGGTCGCCGTGTCCGCGTACCGCCGTCACGAAGTCGGCGTAGCCGGCGGGCACCTGCCGCATCGGCAGCGCGAACGGGTCGAGCGCCAGCGCGTACCGCTCGCCGGCCGGCCACCCGGCCGCCTCGTCCACCCGGTCGGCGGCCACGAACAGCACCTCCACCGGCCCCGGCGCGTCGGTCACCGTCAGTTTCGCCGACCAGCAGCCGAGCAGCACGGCGGCGGTCTGCCAGTGCGGCGGCAGCAACACGCCGGCCGGGTCGCCCGGCGCGGCGCCGATCTCGTCGGTGAGCAGGTTCGCGGTCTTCGCCACCCAGTTCGCAAGCGTCGCGCCGGACAGTTCGGTGCGCTCGCCGGTGGCGTCGTCGTACCAGGTCAGCAGCGGTCGGGTGGGGTCCGGCGCGATCGCGTCGGCGAACACCCGGGCAATGTTGTCGGCCATCGGCGCGAACGATACGCGCCCCGCGTGCGTACTCGATGACAACGTCAAGTCGGCGTACCGTCGGGTCGCGGTCAGCGTTGTGCGCCCGGCGCGGCGTACGCTTGCCGACAGTGTTCTTCCCCACAACTGCGCCATCTGAGGAGCCGCCCCGTGACCGCCGGTCGCCCGCCCCGCGTTCTCATCGACGCCACGAGTGTCCCCGCCGACCGTGGCGGCGTCGGTAGATACGTCGACGGACTGCTCGGCGCGCTGGGCCGGGTCTGCGGCACCGGCGTCGACCTGGCGGTGGTGAGCCTCCGCACCGACCTGGAGCGCTACACCCGGATGCTGCCGGGCGCCGAGGTGATCCCCGCCCCGGCGGCGGTGGCGCACCGGCCGGCGCGGCTGGCCTGGGAGCAGACCGGCCTGCCGCTGCTGGCCCAGCAGGTGGGCGCGGAGGTGCTGCACTCGCCCTTCTACACCTGTCCGCTGCGGGCCGGATGCCCGGTGACGGTCACCGTGCACGACGCGACGTTCTTCACCGAGCCGGAGCACTACGACAAGTCGCGCCGGACGTTCTTCCGCAGCGCCATCAAGACCTCGCTGCGGCGGGCCGGCCGGGTGATCGTGCCGAGCAAGGCCACCCGGGACGAGCTGATCCGGCTGCTGGACGCCGACCCGACCCGGATCGACGTCGCCTATCACGGCGTCGACCAGGACGCCTTCCACGCGCCCGGCGACGAGGAGAAGGCGCGCGTGCGGGCCCGCCTGGGGCTGGGCGACAGCAGCTACGTCGCGTTCCTCGGGGCCAAGGAGCCGCGCAAGAACGTACCCAACCTGATCCGCGGCTGGGCGCGGGCGGTGGCCGACCGGCCGAACCCGCCGGCGCTCGTGGTCGCGGGCGGGCAGGGGCACGACGACGACATCGACCGCGCGGTGGCCGAGGTGCCGTCGCACCTGCGGCTGCTGCGCCCGGGCTACCTGCGTTACGCCGATCTGCCCGGCTTCCTGGGTGGCGCGCTCGTGGCCGCCTACCCCTCCTACGGCGAGGGCTTCGGCCTGCCGATCCTGGAGGCGATGGCGTGCGCGGCCCCGGTGCTCACCACGCCGCGCCTGTCCCTGCCCGAGGTGGGCGGCGACGCGGTGGCGTACACCAGCGAGGACCCGGACCAGATCGCCGCCGACCTGGCCGCTCTGCTGGACGACGAGCCGCGGCGGCTCTCGCTGGCAAAGGCCGGGTTCGACCGGGCCAAGGAGTTCACCTGGGAGTCCAGCGCGGACGTGCACATCGCGGCCTGGCGACGGGCCCGGTCCTGAGGGCCGGCGGGGCGGCCCCGGCCGACCGACCGTGACGACTCGCCCGCTTCGGGCATGATGTGCTGATGTTCTACGCCGTCATCCCGGCGGGTGGCAGTGGCACACGGTTGTGGCCGCTGTCCCGTGCCGGCCATCCCAAATTCCTCCACCCGCTGACCGGCACGCCGGCCTCGCTCCTGCAGGCCACTGTCGACCGGTTGTCGCCGTTGACCACACCGGAGCGCACGCTCGTGGTCACCGGGGCCGCGCACGCCGCGGCGGTGGCCCGGCAGCTGGCCGGCGTGCCGGAGGAGAACATCCTGGTCGAGCCGTCGCCCCGCGACTCCTGCGCGGCGATCGCGCTGGCCGCCGCGGTGATCGCCGCGCGTACGCCGGACGCGGTGATGGGCTCGTTCGCCGCCGATCACCTGATCGGCGACCCGGCCCGGCTGGCGGAGGTGGTACGGCAGGCCATCCGCGGCGCGGAGCAGGGGCTGCTGATGACGGTGGGCATCACCCCGACCCGCCCGGAGACCGGCTACGGCTACTTGGAGACCGGCGACCCGGTGGGGGACGGCACGCTGCGCCCGGTGCGCGAGTTCAAGGAGAAGCCGGCCGCCGAGGTGGCCGAGGTCTACGTCAACTCCGGCCGGCACCTCTGGAACGCCAGCATGTTCGTCTGGCGGGTGGACGTCTTCCTCGCCGAGCTGGCCCGCCAGGAGCCGGAGCTGCACGCCGGGATCACCGCCATCGCGGCGGCGTGGGGCACCCCGCAGCAGGACGACGTGCTGGGCCGGGTCTGGCCGACGCTACCCCGGATCTCGGTCGACTACGCGGTGATGGAGGGCGCGGCGACGGCGGGCCGGGTGGGCACCGTGCCGGGTGACTTCGGCTGGAACGACGTCGGTGACTTCCACACGCTCGGCGAGGTGCTGCCGGCCGACGGCGCCGGCAACGTGGTGCTGGGCGGCGACGCCAAGCCGGGCGTGCTGCTGCACGACACCACCGGCACGGTCGTGGTGTCGCACTCCGGCCGGCTCGTCGCCACCGTGGGGGTGCACGACCTGATCGTGGTGGACACCCCGGACGCGCTGCTGGTCTGCCCGCGTGACCGCGCGCAGGACGTGAAGAAGGTCGTGGACGAGCTGAAGGAACGCGGCGAGGAGGGCCTGGTCTGATCCGGCCGGTGCGGCCGCCCGCTTCCGGTCAGCGGGCGGCGCGACGGGCCAGCACGGCGAGCGCCGGTGGCACCAGCTGGGCCGTCGCGTGGGCGAGCGGCTCGGGCAGCCGGTCCGGCGGGAACCAGCCGAGCGCCTCGGACTCCGCGCTCACCTGCTCGACCGCCCCGGCCGGGGCCAGCACCGCGTACCGGACGTCGTAGTGGAACGACCCGCCCTGGCAGGCGACCTGGTGGATGTCCACGTCGATCGGTTCCGGCTCGATCGTCAGACCGGCGATGCCGGACTCCTCGGTGGCCTCGCGCAGCGCGGCCGCCACCAGCGTCCGGTCGCCCGGCTCGCAGTGCCCGCCGAGCTGCACCCACCTGCGGATCTTGCCGTGCAGGCAGAGCAGCACCCGGCCGTCCGGGTCGAGCACGAGCGCGCTGGCGGTGACGTGCCCCGCCCGGTGTGTCCGGCTCATCGCCGCCGGCCCGTCGGCCAGCAGCGCCAACGTCCGGTCCCGGGCGGCGCCGGCGGCCGGGCTGGTCGCCGTCCAGCGGCTCAGCGCCGCGACGGCGTCGGCGTGCAGGTCGGCGTACGTGGTGAGATCGGTGTCGGGCACCCGGACACTCTACGAGCGCCACTGCGCTGCGTCTGCGCGGCGACCCACCGGCGGATGAGCGAAAGCCGGGCGGCACCCCTGCGACGATGTCGCAGACCCTCGTGGTGCCGCCCGGCCACGCCCGTCAGCCGGCGACCGGGTCGAGACTGCGCCCCGGCGTCGGCGGGCAAGGAAGAGTTTGCCGAACCGGTCACCTCACCGTCGAGGTCTTTCACCTCAGGCTTAAAGATGGAGATTACTGCCGACGGGTAAAGTCGAGCCGTGGCGGGCACCCCCGCCGTCCGCACGGGAGCACTCCATGTTGAAGATCGTTTTCTCGGGCGAAGACGTCCTGCGGACCCGGGTCGCCCCGCGCGCGGACCCGCTCTGGGAGCTGGTTCTCAGCCTGCACCTGCTCCAGGGGCGCAGCCGCGACCCGATGATGACCACATGGCGGCGGACCGTGGCGCACGGGCTGCGCACCGACAGCGACGCCGAGCAGTACCGCCTGCTCCTCGCGCTCAACCCGCCGCGTGGCTACTTCCCCGACTTCCTCACCCCGTTCGCCAGCCGGGAGGGCTTCGAGGTGGGGCTGGACGCGGTCCGCGGCACCCCTACGGACATGCTGCGCCGCGACCTGACCCGGCTCGCCGAGGAGACCACGTTGCCGCCCTCGGCGACGGCGCTCGCCCGGGGTGAGCCGGAGACACTGCACCACCTCACCGACTCCATGGCGCGATACCAGTCGCTGGCCGTCACGCCGTACTGGGCCCGGGTGCAGGCAGCGGTCGAGGCGGACCGGGCCCGGCGTGCCCGCGCCATGCTCGACGGCGGCGCCGAAGGGCTGCTGGCCAGCCTGCGTCCGAACATGCGGTGGAACTCCGGCGTGCTGGAGGTGCTCGACTATCCGGACACCCGGGAACTGCACCTGGACGGGCGCGGGCTGCTGCTCGTCCCGTCGTTCTTCTGCTCGCGTACCCCGGTGGCGCTCGTCGACCCGACCCTGCCGCCGGTGCTCGTCTACCCGGTGGACCGGCTGGCCGGCCTGACACCGGCGTCCGGCGCCGCCGGGTCACCCCAGGGCGAGGCGCTCGCGGCCCTGATCGGCCGCACCCGGTCGCGGGTGCTGCATGCCGCCGACGAGGGCTGCACGACCGGCGAGATGGCCCGCCGGCTGCACATCTCCGCCGCCGCGGCCAGCCAGCACACCACAGTGCTGCGCAACGCCGGGCTGCTGGTCAGTCAGCGCGAGCGCAACACCGTCCTGCACACGCTGACGCCGCTGGGCCGAGCCGTCCTCGACGCCTGACCTCCGCCGGGCCGTCTCAGAGCGCCAGCGTGGCGCTGGCGGCGCTGCCGGCCGGGGGCGGGAGCAGGACGGAACCGATTCCCTCGGCGGCCAGCGCGGCGCGCAGGCGTTGCACGTCCGCGCCGAACCGGACCAGGTCCGCCGGGTCGAGCGGGGTCGGCGCCGCGCCGAGCAGCAGGCCGGTGGCCGAGGCGGGCCAGCCGGGCACGGTGGCGGCGAGCCCGGCGCGTACCTCGTCGTCTGTGACGTGCGTGAAGGTCGTGCCTGGCGCGACCACGTCGGCCACCGAGCCGATCGCCCGCCGCACCGCGTCCGCGTCGGCGGGCTCCGGCCCGGGCCGGTCCGGCAGCGTCGCCGCCGCCCGCAGGCCGGCGGCGCGCGCCTCGGCGGTACCGAGCGAGAACAGGTCCATCGAGGCGTCGCGGACGAGCGCCCGGGCGCCCTCGTCGTCGTCCCGGGGGGTGCCGAGATAACCCCGGACCACCGCGACCGGCACCTGGTCGCACTTGCCCTTGATCAGCTCGCCGGCGCCGGCCAGTTCGTCGACCACCGCCATCTGGGTGACGAACAGTTCGTTGCCGTACGGGTCGACCTCGCCCCGGTGGTCGCGGATCGCCGGCATGCCCGCCACCCCGAGCGCCACGTCGGTGAGCCCGTTGCGCCACGGGCGGCCCATGGTGTCGCTGACGATCACGGCGACGTCGAGGCCGTACCGGTCGCGCAGCGCGGCACGCAACGCCCGCGCGGAGGCGTCCGGGTCGGCCGGCAACAGCACCAGGCGGGTCTTGTCCACGTTCGACGCGTCGATGCCGGCGGAGGCCATCACGAACCCGTGGTGGGTCTGCACGATCCGGGTGGCGCCCCGCGTCGCCACCACCCGGGCGGTCTCGCCGTCCAGGATCCGGTCCCGCGCCTCGAGCCGTTCCGGACCGTCGGCGGGCACGTCGACCAGCCGGCCCTCCGCCTTCGACACGATCTTGCTGGTGACCACCAGCACGTCGCCGTCACGCAGCCACGGCGCCGCGCCGGCGATCAGCGCCGCCAGGTCGTCGCCCTCGGTCACGTCGCCGATGCCCTGCACCGGCAGAATCTCCAGCCTCACATCAGCTCCAGCGCGGCGCGCACCATCGCGGCGGTCGCCGCCTCGTCGGTCATCCGCAGCGGCGCCGCGCGGACCACCACGTCCGGCACCGCCGTGCCCTCGTCCTCCGGCGCCACCAGCCAGCCGTCGAGCAGCCCGCCGGTGGACCGGGCGCCGTAGAGGCCGGCCACCCCGGCCGCGCTGCACTCCACGCCGAGCACGGCGAGGCAGCGGTCGGCCATGCCGCGTACCGGCGCGCCGCCGATGATCGGTGACACCCCGATCACCGGGGCCGGCCCGCCGGTCACCGCGTCGCGCAGGCCGGGCACGGCCAGCACCGGGGCGATGCTGACGACCGGGTTGCTGGGCGCGATCAGCACCACGTCCGCGGCGGCGATCGCCTCCACCACGCCGGGCGCGGGCTTCGCCGCTTCGGCGCCCACGAAGACGAACCGGTCGGTGGGTACGTCGGCGCGGTACCGCACCCACCACTCCTGGAAGTGGATCGCGCGCCGCCCCTGCTCGTCGGTGACGACGGCATGGGTCTCCAGGCGCTCGTCGGTGGCCGGCAGCAGCCGTACGCCCGGTTGCCAGCGCGCCGCCAGCGCCTCGGTGACCTGGGACAGCGGATAGCCGGCGTTGAGCATCGTGGTGCGGACCAGGTGGGTGGCGATGTCCTTGTCGCCCAGACCGAACCAGCTCGGCTCCGCGCCGTACGCGGCCAGCTCGTTCTTCACCGTCCAGGTCTCGCCGACCCGGCCCCAGCCGCGTTCCGGGTCGGCGCCGCCGCCGAGCGTGTAGAGCACGCTGTCCAGGTCGGGGCAGACCTTCAGCCCGTGCAGCAGCAGATCGTCGCCGACGTTCACCACGGCGGTCACCTCGGCGCCCACCTCGCGGGCGTACGCCCGTACGCCGAGCAGGAAACGGGCGCCCCCGATGCCGCCGGTCAGAACCACGATGCGCATGCGTCCATCCTTCCGCACGTGCCGCCGTCGATCGCTCGGTGGCCGGAGAGACTACGCTCACTTCGGCAACTGTCCGCTTTCGTCCCCTGGGGGAGTCCGTGACCAGCCCCGCCGAGCCCGCGTCCGGCGACGCCGCGCAGGCCAGCCAGTTGATCAAGCCGTTGCGCGAACTGGCCGCGCTCGTCCTTCTCGGCGCCAACGCCGTGCTGCTCTTCGTCGGCCTGCTGCGCCTGCTGGTGCCGGTCGACGACTACAGCACGTTCAGCGGCCGGGCGGGAAGCACGTACTTCAGCTTCGTCGGCCTGGAGGCGACGGTCCTGCCGTTGCTCGCCGTCCTGATCGCCACCGTGATCCGCCCGGTCGTGCCGAAGGCCAAGCTGATCACGCAGGTGGCGCTGGTCGAGTACGCCGTGTCCGCCGTGTTCGGCGCGCTGACGTTCCTGATCTGGCTGGTCGGCCGGCTCGCCGACGGTGAGGTGCTCGATGCGTTCCTCGGTCTGCTGACCCGCGCTGCCTGGTTGGCGCTCTTCGCGGTCGCCGCGTTCGTGGTGTTCAAGATCTGGCGCACCCTCTACTACGTGCCGAAGCCCAAGGCGCAGCCGGGCGTGTACGGCCAGGCCCAGCCCGGCTGGCCGCAGCAGCCGGGGCAGCCCGGCGGCTACCCCGGTCCGGGTGGCTACCCGCAGCAGCCCGGCCCGGGCTACCCGCAGGCCGGCTCGCCGCCGCCCGGCTGGCCGCAGCAGCCCGGCCAGTACGGCCAGCCGCAGTCGGCGCCGCCGTTCAACACCGCGCCGCCGCACGCCCCGCAGTCCGGCCCGCCGTTCGCCGACCCGCAGCCGGCCCCGCAGGCCGGCTCGCCGTTCGCCGGTCCGCAGCAGGCGCCGCAGTACGGCTCGCCGCAGTCCGCGCCGCCGTTCGGCCAGCCGCCGTCGGCCGACCCGACGCAGGCGATCCCGCGCCAGTCCGCCGAACCGGGCGCGTCGACGCCCACCGCCGACGACGAGCGCACCCAGCGGTTCGACCGCGAGGACCCGAACCAGCCCCGCTGAGCCGCGCGGCGGGCGACGGAGCGCCGTCGCCCGCCCGACGGCAGGCTCCCGACGGCCCGCGCCGGTCCCGCTGTGAGGCGGGCCACGCGGGCCGTCCCGTTGCCCGGACCGCGAGCGGGCGCGGGCGGCCTGTCGCCCGGCAGCGCATAGGCTGGGCGGATGGTTGATCGCAGCGACCCCGAACCGACCGAGGCGAGCGTCCGGCGGGCGCTGGGACGGGCCGCCACCGGCCGGGCGCTCGACGCCGACGAGGCCGGCGCGCTGCTCGCCGCGCGCGGGCAGATGCTCGACGAACTGCTCCGGATCGCCGGTGAGATCCGCGACGCCGGGCTGCGCGACGCCGGGCGGCCGGGCGTGGTCACGTACTCCAAGAAGGTCTTCATCCCGCTGACCCGGCTCTGCCGGGACCGTTGCCACTACTGCACGTTCGCCACCGTGCCGCACCGGCTGCCCGCCGCCTACCTGGAGCGCGACGAGGTGCTGGCGATCGCCCGCGAGGGCGCCGCGCAGGGCTGCAAGGAGGCGCTGTTCACGCTCGGCGACCGGCCGGAGGAGCGGTGGCCGGCTGCCCGCCGGTGGCTGGACGAGCGGGGGTACGACTCGACGCTGGACTACCTGCGCGCCTGCGCGGTGGCGGTGCTGGAGGAGACCGGCCTGCTGCCCCACCTCAATCCGGGCGTGCTCTCCTGGTCGGAGCTGCAGCGGCTCAAGCCGGTCGCGCCGAGCATGGGCATGATGCTGGAGACCACCGCCACCCGGCTGTGGTCCGAGCCGGGCGGCCCGCACTACGGCTCACCGGACAAGGAGCCGGCGGTCCGCCTGCGGGTGCTCGACGACGCCGGCCGGGTCGGGGTGCCGTTCACCACCGGCATCCTGATCGGCATCGGCGAGAACCGGGCCGAGCGGGCCGACGCGATCTTCGCGATCCGCCGCGCGATGCGGGAGTACGGCCACCTCCAGGAGGTGATCGTGCAGAACTTCCGCGCCAAGCCGGACACGGCGATGCGCGGCATGCCGGACGCGGAGCTGCACGACCTGGCCGCCACGGTGGCGGTGGCCCGGGTGCTGCTCGGCCCGAAGGCCCGCATCCAGGCTCCGCCGAACCTGATCGCGGGCGAGTACGACCTGCTGCTGCGCGCCGGCATCGACGACTGGGGCGGCGTCTCCCCGGTCACACCCGACCACGTCAACCCGGAGCGCCCCTGGCCGCACCTGGAGGAGCTGGCGGCGCGTACCGCGAGTGCCGGGTTCACGCTGCGCGAGCGGCTGACCGTCTACCCGGAGTACGTCCGCGCGGGCGGCCCGTGGCTGGACCCGCGCCTGCTGCCGCACGTCACGGCGCTCGCCGACCCGGCCACCGGGCTCGCGGTCGAGGAGGCCCGCCCGGTGGGGCAGCCCTGGCAGGAGCCGGAGGAGACCTACGGCGGCCGGACCGACCTGCACGCCACCATCGACGTCACCGGCCGCACCGAGGACCGGCGGGGCGACTTCGACAGCGTGTACGGCGACTGGGCCGAGGTGGCCGGCAAGGTGGCGCCGCAGGCGCGCGCGGGCGTACCCCTTGCCGGTGGCGCGGACGCCGACCTGCGCGCGGGCCTGCGGCTGGCCGCGGACGACCCGGCCGCGCTGCTGACGCCGGCGCACGAGGCGAAGGCGCTGGCGCTGTTCGGCGCGGACGGCCCGGCGCTGGACGAGTTGTGCCGGCTCGCCGACGACGCGCGCCGGGACGCGGTGGGTGACGACGTGACGTACGTGGTGAACCGGAACATCAACTTCACGAACGTCTGCTACGTGGGGTGCCGGTTCTGCGCGTTCGCCCAGCGGGAGAGCGACGCCGACGCGTTCCGGCTGTCCCTGGAACAGGTCGCCGACCGGGCCGAGGAGGCGTGGACGGCCGGCGCGACCGAGGTCTGCCTTCAGGGCGGCATCGACCCGAAGATGCCGGTCACCGGCTACGCCGACATCGTCCGGGCGATCAAGGAGCGGGTGCCGGGCATGCACGTGCACGCGTTCTCCCCGATGGAGATCGTCACCGCCGCCGCGAAGGCCGGCGTGCCGGTGCGGGAGTGGCTGCTCCAGCTCCGCGAGGCCGGGCTGGACACCATCCCGGGCACCGCCGCCGAGATCCTCGACGACGACGTGCGCTGGGTGCTCACCAAGGGCAAGCTGCCGGCCGCCGCCTGGGTCGAGGTGGTGAGCATGGCGCACGAGCTGGGCATCCGGTCCAGCTCCACGATGATGTACGGCCACGTCGACCACCCGGGCCAGTGGCTGGCCCACTTCCGGGTGCTGGCCGGGGTGCAGGACCGTACCGGCGGGTTCACCGAGTTCGTGGCGCTGCCGTTCGTGCACACGAACGCGCCGATCTACCTGGCCGGCATCGCCCGCCCGGGTCCGACGTGGCGGGAGAACCGGGCGGTGCACGCGATGGCCCGGCTGCTGCTGCACGGGCGGATCGGCAACATCCAGTGCTCCTGGGTGAAGCTCGGCGACGAGGGCACGGTGGCGATGCTGCGTGGCGGCTGCAACGACCTCGGCGGCACGCTGATGGAGGAGACCATCTCCCGGATGGCCGGCTCGGGCAACGGCTCGGCCCGTACCGAGGAGCAGTTGCGGGCCATCGCCACCGCCGCGGGCCGCCCGTTCCGCAAGCGGACGACCGCGTACGGTCACGCCGGCGCCTGAGGTCGAACCTTTCCCCGTCGCCTGCCGTACCTGTGGATGCCGGCGGCGGTTTCGGCGAGGACCGCCGCCGGTGACCCCAGAACCGGGGCCCGGCGGTGTCCGGGCGTCCCGGGCCCGTTGCGGCGCTGCGGCGCCGGTCCGGAAAGGTTGCCGATGAGCACTGACGAGACCACCGACGCGCCGAAGAAACGGCGGACCTGGCCGCGGTTGACCCGCAGGCAGACGCTCACCGCCGCGGCGAGCGCGACGCTGGGCGCCGCCGCCCTCACCGTGCCGGGCCTGTCCGCCGCGCAGAACTCCCCCACGGCGAGCCGGCGCGACGAGCCGATCGTGGCTCACCTCCGCGACGCCGCCACCGGCGCGATCGACGTCTTCGTCGGTACGACAAGGGTCGAGATCCGCGACCGCGGTCTGGCCGACCGCCTGGTGCGCGCCGCCGGCCGGCGCTGATCCCACCCCTCCACCGGCGTGGGCTCCCGGCGCCGGTTCCGTCTTCCGTTCTCCCGACGAAGGTGCGTCCGCCATGTCCTCTCACCGCGAGGCCCCGGAGATCGCCAAGGATCCGGTCGCCGACAGTTCCGACCTGTACGCGTTCGTCACGCCGAGCCAGCCGGACACGGTCACGTTGATCGCCAACTACGTGCCGCTGCAACTTCCCTCCGGCGGCCCGAACTTCTTCGAGTTCGGCGACGACGTCCGGTACGAGATTCACATCGACAACGACGGCGACGGTAATCCGGACGTCACCTATCGTTTCGAATTCACCACGGAGATCACGAACCAGAACAGCTTTCTCTACAACACCGGGCCGATCGAGTCGCTGGAGAGCAAGAACTGGAACCGGCGGCAGTTCTACCGGCTGACCCGGATCGCCGACGGCCGCGCGCGGGTGCTGGCGCACAAGCTGCCCTGCCCGCCCTGCAACGTCGGGCCGCTGTCCACCCCGAAGTACCAGAACCTGGTACGCCAGGCGACGTTCAAGCTGTCCACCGGCGAGAAGGTCTTCGCCGGACAGCGGGCCGACGGCTTCTTCGTCGACCTGGGCGCGGTGTTCGACCTGGGCACGCTGCGGCCGTTCCAGCAGTTGCACGTGGCCGGCAAGAAGCTGTTCCAGGCCGAGGGCGAGCCGGTGAACGCGCTGGACCGGCTGAACGTGCACAGCCTCGCCGTGCAGGTGCCGCTGAGCCAGGTGCGCCGTAAGGCCGCCCGCTACGGCGTGGCCGACCGCGCCTCGACCATCGGGGTGTGGACCAGCGCGTCCCGCCAGCAGGTCCGGGTGCTCGGCGACCGGGTCTCCGCGGACACCGCCGCCGGCCCGTTCACCCAGGTGTCGCGGCTCGGTAACCCGTTGTTCAACGAGGTCATCGTGCCGATGTCCAGGAAGGACGTCTGGAACACGCTGCCGCCGTCGGAGGACAAGCGCTTCGCCGGGTTCGTCGAGCGGCCCGAGCTGGCCGCGCTGCTGCCGGCGCTGTACCCGGGCGTGTTCGGAAATCTGGACGCGCTGAACAAGTCCAAGAAGCCGCGCGCCGACCTGGTGGCGATCCTGCTCACCGGAATCCCGGCCGGACTGATCGACGGCTTCGCCAACACCACCGGCGACGTCCAGGCGGACATGCTGCGGCTGAACACGGCGATCCGGCCCAGCCGCACACCGGACCGGTTCGGCGTGCTAGGCGGCGACCTGGCCGGTTACCCGAACGGCCGTCGCGTCGCCGACGACGTGGTGACGATCGCGCTGCGTGCCATCGCGGGACTGACCGTGCCACTTGTCGACAAGACGTTCCGCCCGGACGCCGCCGCCGCGGCGGTCACGCCGGGTCTGAGCGCGGCCGACGTCACCGCGCCGTTCCTGGCCGACTTCCCGTTCCTCGGCACACCGTACGACGGGTTCGGCAACCCGCAGGCGAAGAAGTCCTGACGGGAGACGCGGATGTCACACCATCACGATCTCGGCCCGTCGGAGGTCGGCAGCGTCGTGCTCGACCTCGGCGGCGACCGCGGCGCGCTGATCATCCACACCGGCCGGGACCTGCACGGCCGGGAAATCGAGATCAGCCGGGCGGACCTCGACAGCCCGCGGACCCACTCCGCGGTACGCGAGCGGCACGTCCTGGACGGGGTCTTCCACAGTGCCGTCTACCCGGACCTGGAGGCGGGTGTCTATACCGTCTGGTGGGACGAGAACACATCGGCCGGCGCGATCTCTGTTACCGGTGGGTGTATCGCCGAATTCGTCTGGCCGACCAGCTCACCCGCCCGGGTGGACTGAACCGGCGACCGCGCCGACGCCTGCGCCCTGTCCACATGGTGGACGGGGCGCAGTCGGCGTTGGACGGCTCGGCGGGCGGTACCGCAACGAGCGCGTTACCCTTTGGCCCACCAATTCTGATCTTGGTACGAGCGGCCGGCGGGGGCGTCCGGCCGGCCCGCCGGCGGTGCGCCACGGCAGAAAACTTCCGGCAACTCGCCGGGGAGGGCGTTACTCGTCCGGGGTCTGAATCGATAGGGCAGGTTGCGAGGCTACGGGCGACCGCGGCGGTCGTCCCGGACGTGTCGGGAGGGCGACTCCATTATCAAGTTTGGCTTGACGGCGCACGCATTACACGCGTGTAATTTGAATGGGGTTGTTCGCACGGAACGCAACAAATGGTGACCGTACGGACAGGCACGCCTTTCGCGTGGGGGGTTGCAGCGGCGAATGACGCCGGTGCGCGACAAGGAGGCAATCGATGGACGGCCAGCTCGAGGTGGCCGACCTGCTCGGGAACGCGCCGGAGTGGCAGGAGCGGGCGCTCTGCTCGCAGACCGACCCGGAGGCGTTCTTTCCCGAGAAGGGCGGCTCGACCCGCGAGGCGAAGCGCATCTGCTCGCGGTGCGAAGTGAAGACGGAATGCCTGGAGTACGCGCTCGGCCACGACGAGCGGTTCGGAATCTGGGGTGGCCTCTCCGAGCGGGAGCGGCGCAAGCTCAAGCGGCGGGTCGCCGCCTGATCCACGTACGGGCCGACGGGCGGTGGGGGCCGTCCGGGCCCGGGTCGCTGTCCGGCCGGCGGGGGCCGGCCGGGTGGCGGCGTCAGGCCAGCTCGTCCGGGTCCACCCCGAGCAGATTCGCCACCTGCTCGATGATCACGTCGTGCACCAGGTCGGCGAGGTCCTCGCGGTCCATCGCGCGGAACTCCAGCGGCCGCCGGTAGAGCACGATCCGCGGCGGCACCTCCTGGCGGCCGGGCCGCCCGGGCAGCAGCCGGGCGAGCGGCACCTCGCCGTCCTCCAGCACGTCCGAGTCGTAGACGTTCAGATCCGGCGGGACGTCCTCGACCGCGAACTCCACCCCGGCCAGCTCCTTGGCGAACCGGCGTTCGAGCGTCTCCACCGTGTCGAGCACCAGGTCGTCGAAGACCTCGGCCTTCGTCCGGGCCAGCGGGACGGTGGCCGGCACCAGCCGCCCGCGCAGCCCGCGACCGTGCCGGTCACGGTGGGTGCGCCGGCCGGAGCCGGGGCGGCGGTTCTGCGGGCTCGTCATGACGGACAGGGTAGCCCGGGGTGGCGGTCCACCCGTCGCCGCGCGGCTGTCCGGCGCGCCGGGGAGCCGATCGGAGGAATTGTGATCACCATGACGGGCGTGTCGTAACGCGAAGCGGTGCGCCGGACCCGGTAATGGGGATACCCTGCCGCCGTGAGGTCACCACGGCGCTGCTCCCGTAACGGCTGCCCCCGGCAAGCGGTCGCCACATTGACCTATGTCTACAACGAGTCGACGGCGGTGGTGGGCCCGCTCGCCGCGTTCGCCGAACCGCACACGTACGACCTGTGTGAGCCGCACGCCCGCAGCCTGACCGCCCCGCGCGGCTGGGACGTGGTGCGGCACGAGGGTGAGTTCGAGCCGCCGCCGCCCACCACCGACGACCTGGTGGCGCTGGCCGAGGCGGTCCGTGAGGCCGCCCGCCCGGCCCCGCCCCGTCCCCCCGAGGACGAACCCACCACCAAGCCCCAGGCCCCCCACCAGCAGGGCCGCCGGGGCCACCTCCGGGTCATCCCACCCCACCACTGACCCCCTCCGCCGGCCTCCGCGCGTTGATCAAGGAGTTTGTGTCAAGGAAACCGTGTCCGGGAGACACAAACTCCTTGATCAACGGATTGGGAACCCGGGGTCAGTGGCCCAGGAAGCGGTTGAAGAGATCGGCTCGGCGGGACGTGCGGGACGTACGGTGCTCGGTGTGGTCGGCTGAGGACATGATCCTCAGGCCGGCGTTCATCGCCAGCCAGCGCAGCGGCTCCGGTTCCCAGCGCGGGGAGCGGTGGCCCACCCAGGGAAGTGCCGTGAGGTCGGTCTCCACGCCGCGGATCAGGTCGGCCAGCGTACGACCGGCGAGGTTGCTGGTGCCCACTCCGTCACCGACGTACCCGCCGGCCCAGGCGAGCCCGGTGCGGCGGTCCAGCCCCACCGACGCGGCCCAGTCCCGGGCCACGCCGAGCGGCCCGCCCCAGGCGTGCGTCACCGGCACGTCCGGCCCGAGCACCGGGAACAGTTCCCCGAGCGTCCGGCGCAGCGCCGCGAACACCCGCGGCTCCCGGTCGAAGCCCGGCCGCACCCGGGAGGCGTAGTGGTAGGGCGCGCCCCGCCCGCCGAACGCGAGCCGGCCGTCGGCGGTGCGCTGGCCGTACACGATGACGTGCCGGTAGTCGGAGAACGTCTCCCGCTCCGCCAGCCCGATCCGCGCCCACGTCTCCTCGGGCAGCGGCGGGGTGGCCACCATCAGCGAGTAGACGGGCGCCACTGTGCGCCGCTGGCCGGGTAGCCCGGGCGTGTAGCCCTCGGTCGCGCGGACCACCACCGGCGCCCGGACCACGCCCGCCGGTGTCACCGCCGCGCCCGGCCGCAGCGCGGTCACCGGGGTGCGCTCGTGGATGCGTACGCCCCGGCGCTCCACCGCCCGCGCCAGGCCCCGGACGAGCTTCGCCGGGTGCACGGCGGCGCAGTGCGGGGTGTACGTGCCGCCGCGTACCCCCTCGGCATCGCACCGCGCGGCGGCCTCGGCGGCGTCCAGCAGCGTCAGGTCGTCGTCGGTGAGCCCGTGCGCGTGGGCCTGGTCGACCTCGGCGCGGGCCCGGGCGAGCTGGACCTCGCTGCGCGCCAGCGTCACTGTGCCGCCGGCCCGCCAGTCGCAGTCGATGCCCTCGGCGGCGGCGACCCGCCCCACCTCGCCGACCGTGTCGTGCATGGCCCGTTGCAGGGCGAGCGCGCGGTCCCGGCCGTGGCGTCGGGCCAGCGCCGGCAGCGAGGTGGGGAACAGCGCCGAGCACCAGCCGCCGTTGCGCCCGGATGCGCCGTACCCGGCGATCTCCCGCTCCAGCACGACGACGCGCAACGTGGGGTCGGCCTCGGCCAGGTAGTACGCCGTCCACAGCCCGGTGTACCCGGCGCCCACGATCGCCACGTCGGCGTCCGTGTCGCCGGGCAACCCGGGTCGCGGTGTCAGCGGCTCGTCCAGGCTGGACAGCCAGTACGAGAGGTGCCGGTAACCGGTCATCGGCGTCAGAGCCGGGACCACGCCTCGGTCAGCACCGCGCGCAGGATCTGCTCGATCTCGTCGAAGTGCTGCTGGTCGGCGATCAGCGGCGGGGCGAGCTGCACCACCGGGTCGCCACGGTCGTCGGCCCGGCAGTAGAGCCCGGCGTCGAACAGCGCGGTGGACAGGAAGCCGCGCAGCAGCCGCTCCGACTCGGCCTCGTCGAACGTCTCCCGCGTGGTCTTGTCCTTGACCAGCTCGATGCCGTAGAAGTAGCCGTCACCGCGGACGTCGCCGACGATCGGCAGGTCGTGCAGCTTCTCCAGGGTGGACCGGAACGCGCCCTCGTTGGCCCGGACGTGCCCGATCAGGTCCTCCCGGGCGAACACCTCCAGGTTGGCCAGCGCGACCGCGCAGGAGACCGGGTGGCCGCCGAACGTCACGCCGTGCGCGAACATGCCGGTCTCGGTGAGGAACGGCTCCATCAGCCGCTCGCTGGCGATCATCGCGCCGAGCGGGGCGTAGCCGGAGGTGATGCCCTTGGCGGTGGTGATGATGTCCGGCTGGTAGCCGTACCGCACCGCGCCGAAGTACTCGCCGAGCCGGCCCCAGGAGCAGATCACCTCGTCGCTGACCAGCAGCACGTCGTACGCGTCGCAGATCTCGCGTACCCGCTCGAAGTATCCGGGCGGCGGCGGGAAGCAGCCGCCGGAGTTCTGCACCGGCTCCAGGAAGACGGCGGCGACCGTCTCCGGCCCCTCCCGCTCGATCGCGCGGCCGATCTCCTCGGCGGCCCAGCGGCCGAACGCCTCGGGGTCGTCGCCGTGTTCGGGGGCGCGGTAGAAGTTGGTGTTCGGCACCTTGATGCCCCCGGGCACCAGCGGCTCGAAGTCGGTCTTGATGCCGGGCAGGCCGGTGATCGACAGCGCGCCCATCGAGGTGCCGTGGTAGGCGATGTAGCGGCTGACCACCTTGTGCTTGGTGGGCTTGCCGGTGCGCTTGAAGTAGGCCCGGGCCAGCTTCCACGCCGCCTCGACGGCCTCGGAGCCGCCGGTGGTGAAGAAGACCCGGTTCAGGTCGCCGGGCGTGAGCGTGGCGATCTTCTCGGCCAGCTCGACGGCCTTCGGGTGGGCGTACGACCAGAGTGGGAAGTAGGCCAGCTCGCCGGCCTGCTTGGCGGCGGCCTCGGCCAGCTCGGCGCGGCCGTGGCCGGCGTTGACGACGAACAGCCCGGCCAGCCCGTCCAGGTAGCGGCGGCCGTGCGCGTCCCAGACGTACGCGCCCTCGCCCCGGACGATTGTCGGAACCTCGCCGGCGGGGTAGCTCGCCATGCGGGTGAAGTGCATCCACAGGTGGTCGGTGGCGTTGGCCATGTCAGCCCCATCGGGTCTCGGGCCGGTCAGGGGTGACACCGGCCGCTCTGCCCACGGTTATCCCACAGGCGGTGCCGATAAGGCAAGCGAAGAAGCTTCACCGCGACGGATTCAGCGCCATATCACTGCGCTGTCAACGGAATCCGCATCAGGCGGTGCCCCAACTGTAGGTCTGCTTGCGCAGCTTCAGGTAGACGAACGCCTCGGTGGAGAGCACTCCGGGCACACCGCGCAGCTTCTGCAGGATCTCCAGCAGGTGCGCGTCGTTGCGGCAGACCACCTCGGCCAGCAGGTCGAACGAGCCGGCGGTGATCACCACGTAGTCGATCTCCTCGAACTCGGCCAGCCGGTCGGCCACCGACTCCAGGTCACCGTCGGTGCGCAGCCCGATCATGGCCTGGCGGGGGAAGCCGAGCTGGAGCGGATCGGTGACCGCGACGATCTGCATGACGCCCGCGTCGAGCAGCCGCTGCACCCGCTGGCGTACCGCCGCCTCGGAGAGGCCCACCGCCTTGCCGATGCTCGCGTACGGGCGGCGCCCGTCCTCCTGGAGCTGCTCGATGATCTGCTTCGCCACGTCGTCGAGCAGAACGTGATTGGCGCCTTCACGCACGGTGACCCGACGGCCGCCGTTGGTGTTCTCCTGGTGCCGGTTGACCATCGACGCTCCTTGTGTCCGATTCTTCGTATCGAGCGTAGTGCCCCGCGCAGTCTGGCGTATTTCGTGGCGACTGGCTATTCCAGCAACGGAATCCCTTGTGAGAGAGGTTTTCTCATGTCAGGATCAGTCGTCCATCGCCACTGACCCTCCCGCCGGCGTGCCGCCCCCCGTCCCGCCGCCGACGATGCCCCCCAAGGAGTCGTCACATGCGTAGTCCCCTTCGGACCCTCACCCGGCGTGGTCTGCTCACCGGGACCGTCGGCTCGGCCGCACTGCTCGCCACCGCGGGCGCCCTGGCCGGCTGCGGGACCAAGGGCGCCCAGCAGACCGAAGCCGGTTGCAAGAGCGAGGATCTGTCAGCCACCGAGAAGAAGGTCGCCTTCTCGAACTGGCCGCAGTACATGGACACCGACGAGAAGGACGAGTCCAAGCGCCCCACGCTCGACGCGTTCGTCGCCGCCACCGGCATCCAGGTGACGTACACCGAGGACGTCAACGACAACAACGAGTTCTTCGGCAAGGTGCGCAACCAGCTCGCCGGGTGTCAGAGCACCGGCCGGGACATCATGGTGCTCACCGACTGGATGGCCGCCCGGGTGATCCGCCTCGGCTGGGTCCAGAAGCTGGACAAGTCGAAGATGCCGAACGTCGAGGCGAACCTGCTGCAGTCGCTGCGCGGTCGCTCCTTCGACGCCGAGACCCAGCTCGCCGTCCCGTGGCAGTCCGGTCTCGCCGGGCTCGCGTACAACGCGAACGTCACCAAGGAGATCCGCACCGTCGACGAGCTGCTCACCCGCCCCGATCTCAAGGGCAAGGTGACGGTGCTGTCGGAGATGCGCGACACCATCGGCCTGCTGCTCCAGTCGCTCGGCCACGACCCGGCCAAGTTCACCTCGGCCCAGTTCGACGACGCGCTGAACAAGCTGAAGAAGGCCGTGGACAGCAAGCAGATCCGGCGGTTCACCGGCAACGACTACGCGCCCGATCTGGCCAAGGGCGACATCGCCGCGTGCATCGGCTGGTCCGGCGACGTGGTCCAGCTCGGCTTCGACGACGAGAAGATCAAGTTCGTGGTGCCCGAGTCCGGCGTGATGCTCTGGTCGGACAACATGCTGGTGCCGAACAAGGCCACCCACAAGGCCAACGCCGAGGCGTTGATGAACCACTACTACGACCCGGCGGTGGCGGCGAAGCTGGCCGCGTACGTCAACTACATCTGCCCGGTGCAGGGCGCGCAGGCCGAGATGGAGAAGATCGACCCGGACCTGGCGAGCAACCCGCTGATCTTCCCGGACGACACGATGCTGTCCAAAGCCAAGGTCTTCATGGCGCTCGACGAGGCGCAGGAGAAGGAGTACGAGACCAAGTTCCAGCAGGTGATCGGCGCGTGAAGGGGCAGCAGACCCCGGCCGGCGACCTGCGCCTGGTCGACCTGACCAAGCGGTTCGGCGTCTTCACCGCCGTCGACGACCTCACCCTCACCATCCCGCAGGGCTCGTTCTTCGCCCTGCTCGGCGCGTCCGGCTGCGGCAAGACCACCACACTGCGGATGATCGCCGGGCTGGAGCAGCCGACCAGCGGGCAGGTGCTGCTCGGCGAGCAGGACATCGCCGGGCTGCGGCCGTACAAGCGGCCGGTCAACACGGTGTTCCAGAGCTACGCGCTCTTCCCGCACCTGGACATCCACGAGAACGTGGCGTTCGGGCTGCGCCGCCGCGGCATCCGCAAGGTGAGCGACCAGGTGGAGCAGATGCTCGCGCTGGTGCAGCTCGAAGGGTACGGCCGACGCCGCCCGGCCCAGCTCTCCGGCGGCCAGCAGCAGCGCGTCGCGCTGGCCCGGGCGCTCATCAACCACCCGCAGGTGCTGCTGCTCGACGAGCCGCTCGGCGCGCTCGACCTCAAGCTGCGCCGGCAGATGCAGATCGAGCTGAAACGGATCCAGACCGAGGTCGGCATCACGTTCGTGCACGTCACCCACGACCAGGAGGAGGCCATGACGATGGCCGACACGGTCGCGGTGATGAACGCCGGCCGGATCGAGCAGCTCGGCGCGCCCGCCGACATCTACGAGTACCCGGCCACCGCGTTCGTGGCGAACTTCCTCGGCCAGTCCAACCTGCTCGCCGCCGAAGCCGGCGGGCGCGCCGCCGACGACGTGCTGGTCACGGCGCACGGCTCGCGCTTCTCGGTGCCCGCCGGCCGGGCCCGGCTCACCGACGGGCCGGCCTTCCTCGGCGTACGTCCGGAGAAGCTGCACCTGGTCGACGACCCGGACCGGGTGCCGGCCGGACACCAGCACGTCGGTGGCGTGGTCAGCGACGCCTCCTACGTCGGGGTGAGCACCCAGTACCTGGTGCGCACCGCGTGGGGCAGCGAGCTGACCGCGTTCGCCGCGAACAGCGGGCTGGGCGGTCAGTTGGCGGTCGGCACGGCGGTGACCGCGCACTGGGATCCGCGGCACGCGTTCCTGCTGCCCCGGGCCGCCGGTGAGGACGACCAGACCGCGCCGCTGCTCGACGAGCCGCCGGTGGGTGCGTCGGCATGAGCGAGCGCAGCGAGCGAATCGGCTGGCTCAGCGCGAAGGTGTCTCATGGCGGCACGGAGCGAAGCGGAGTGGCGGCATGAGCGCGCTGGCCCACGTACCGACCTCCGCCGGGAAACCGGCGCCGCCGCCGTTGCGGCGCGGGCGCAGCCGGCTCCTGCCGTACCTGTTGCTGCTGCCCGGCGCGGTCTGGCTGCTCGTCTTCTTCGCGCTGCCGCTGGTGCAGCTCGCCTCGGCCAGCCTCTACGACCCGGCCGGCTCGCTCTCCACCGGGTACGCGATGACCTGGGCGTTCGGCAACTACCCGGACGCGCTCCAGGCGTACTGGCCGCAGTTCTCCCGGTCGTTCCTCTACTCGGCGATCGCGCTGGTGCTCGCGCTGCTGATGGGCTACCCGCTGGCGTACGCGATCGCGCAGAAGGCCGGCCGGTGGAAGAACCTGCTGCTGGTGGCCGTGGTCGCGCCGATGTTCACCAGCTTCCTGGTGCGCACGCTGGCGTGGAAGACCATCCTGTCGGACAACGGCGCGCTGGTCGGGCTGCTGCGCGACGTGCACCTGCTCGGACCGGACGGCCGGCTGCTGGCCACCCCGATCGCCGTGGTGCTCGGCCTGACGTACAACT
Source organism: Micromonospora sp. II (assembly GCF_001709195.1). NCBI lineage: Bacteria > Bacillati > Actinomycetota > Actinomycetes > Micromonosporales > Micromonosporaceae > Micromonospora > Micromonospora sp. II. The sequence continues at coordinate 113,460 of NZ_LYXF01000006.1, forward strand.
TCCTGCCGTTCCTGGTGCTGCCGCTGTACGCGAGCCTGGAGCGGCTCGATCCCCGGCTGCTGGAGGCGGCGAGCGACCTGTACGCGAGCCCGCTGCGCGCGTTCGCCAAGGTCACGCTGCCGCTGTCGATGCCCGGCCTGATCGCCGGCACGCTGCTGTTCTTCATCCCGGCCACCGGTGACTACATCAACGCCGAGCTGCTCGGCACCCCGAACGAGTACATGATCGGCAACGTCATCGACTCGGCGTTCCTGGTCCGGCTGGACTACCCGCAGGGCGCGGCGCTGTCGTTCCTGCTGATGGCCGCGATCCTGGCGATCGTCTTCGTCTACCTGCGCCGCGCGGGAACGGAGGAGGTCCTGTGAGCAGACTGAAGCGCTGGCTCGCCGACCGGTGGGTGATGGGCGTGGCCCTGCTCGTCCTCGGCTACCTGACGCTGCCGATCATGGTGGTCGCCGGTCTGTCCTTCAACCGGCCCTCCAGCCGGCTCTCCTACGACTTCAACGAGTTCACGCTCGACAACTGGAAGCAGCCCTGCGCCACCTCGGACATGTGCGACGCCGTGGTGCGCAGCATGCAGATCGGGCTCATCGCCACAGTCGTCTCCACGCTCCTCGGCACGCTGATGGCGTTCGCGCTGGTCCGGCACAGCTTCCGCGGGCGGTCCGGGCTCAACGGGCTGATCTTCCTGCCGATGGCCACCCCGGAACTCGTGATGGGCACCTCGCTGCTCGCCCTCTTCGTCGCCGCCGGGGTGCCGCAGGGCTTCTGGACCATCGTCATCGCGCACGTCATGTTCTGCGTGTCGTTCGTCGTGGTCACCGTGAAGGCCCGGCTCTCCGGCATGGACCGGCGGCTGGAGGAGGCCGCGATGGACCTGTACGCCAGCGAGTGGCAGACGTTCCGCCGGATCACGCTGCCGCTGGTGCTGCCGGGCATCGTGGCCGCCGCGCTGCTGGCGTTCTCGCTCAGCTTCGACGACTTCATCATCACGAACTTCAACGCCGGCACCACAGTCACGTTCCCCATGTACGTCTGGGGCGCCTCCCAGCGGGGCATCCCGCCGCAGGTGAACGTGATCGGCACGGCCATGTTCGTGATCGCGTTGCTGCTGGTCGGGGCCACCTCGCTGCGCGGGCGGCGGGCGCGACGGGCCGCCCTCGCGGTGGTCGCCACACCGGCGGGCAAGCCATGACACTCCCGCATACCGGCCGGGCGCTGGCCGACGCCGCGCCCGTGCCGTACTGGCTGGACCGCCCGGAGCGGCCCGACCCGCTGCCGCCGCTGTCCGGCTCGCACACCGCCGACCTGCTCGTGGTCGGCGGCGGGTACGCCGGACTGTGGACCGCGCTGCTCGCAAAGGAGGCCGACCCGGACCGGGACGTGCTGCTGGTCGACGCGGGCACGTGCGGCTGGGCGGCGTCCGGGCGCAACGGCGGGTTCTGCGCCGCCTCGCTGACCCACGGGCTTGCCAACGGCGTCGAGCGGTTCCCCGGCGAGATCGGCGAGCTGGAACGGCTGGGCCGGGAGAACCTCGACGCCATCGCCGCCACCGTGGCGAAGTACGGCATCGACTGCGACTTCGAACGCACCGGTGAGCTGGCGGTGGCGGTCGAGCCGTACCAGCTCGACGGGCTCGCCGCCGACGCCGACCTGGCCCGCCGGTACGGCCACGACGTGCGGCTGCTCGACCGCGACCAGGTACGCGCCGAGGTGGCGTCGCCGACGTACCTGGGCGGGATGTGGGACGCCGACCGGGTCGCCCTGCTCGACCCGGCGAAGCTCGCCTGGGGACTGCGCCGGGCCGCACTCGACCTGGGCGTACGCGTGCACGAGCACACCCGCGTCACCAGCCTGGCCGGCGACGGCGCGGCGCTGCTCGCCAGCACGGCGGGCGGCGCGGACGCGGCGCCCGGCGCGGTACGGGCGCGGCAGGTCGTGCTCGCCACGAACGCGTTCCCGCCGCTGCTGCGCCGGCTGCGCTCCTGGATCGTGCCGGTCTACGACTACGCGCTGATGACCGAGCCGCTGACCGCCGCGCAGCGCGACGCGATCGGCTGGCGGCACCGGCAGGGGCTCGCCGACACCGGCAACCAGTTCCACTACTACCGGCTCACCGCCGACAACCGGATCCTGTTCGGCGGCTACGACGCGATCTACCACTACGGCAACCGGGTGGCGCCCGCGCTGGAGCAGCGCGAGGCCACCTTCACCACGCTCGCCTCGCACTTCTTCACGACGTTCCCGCAGCTCGCCGATGTGCGCTTCAGTCACCGCTGGGGTGGCGTCATCGACACCTGCACCCGGTTCTGCGCGTTCTTCGGCACCGCGTACTCCGGACGCCTGGCGTACGCGGCCGGGTTCACCGGGCTCGGCGTGGGCGCGACGCGATTCGGCGCCCGCGTGACGCTCGACCTGCTCTCCGGCACCGACACCCCGCTGACCCGGCTCGACCTGGTGCGCCGCAAGCCGCTGCCGTTCCCGCCGGAACCGGTCCGGTCCGTGGGCATCAACCTCACCCGCTGGTCGCTCGCCCGCGCCGACGCGCGCGACGGACGGCGCAACCTCTGGCTCCGTACTCTCGACCGTCTTGGACTGGGGTTCGACTCCTGATGCGTATCCTCCTCGTCGGCGCCGGTGGCGTCGGCTCCGCAGCCGTATCCATCGCCGCCCGCCGTACCTTCTTCGAGCTCATGGTGGTCGCCGACCACGACCCGGCGCGGGCGGCGCGGGCCGTCGCCGGGCACGGCGACCGGTTCGTCGCCGCCACTGTGGACGCGTCCTCCGCCGACGCTGTGGCCGCGCTGTGCCGGGAACACCGGATCACGCACGTCCTCAACGCGGTCGACCCGCGTTTCGTCATGCCGATCTTCGACGGCGCGTTCGCCGCCGGGGCCGACTACCTGGACATGGCGATGTCGCTGTCCCGGCCGCACCCCGAGCGTCCCTACGCCCAGACCGGGGTCAAGCTCGGCGACGAGCAGTTCGCCGTCGCGGAGCGGTGGGCCGCCGCGGGGCGGCTCGCGCTCTGCGGCATCGGCGTCGAACCGGGCCTGTCCGACGTCTTCGCCCGCTACGCCGCCGACGAACTCTTCGCCGAGATCGACGAGATCGGGGTACGCGACGGCGCGAACCTGACGGTCGCCGGCTACGACTTCGCGCCCTCGTTCTCCATCTGGACCACCATCGAGGAGTGCCTCAACCCGCCGGTGATCTGGGAGGCCGGGCGCGGCTGGTTCACCACCGAACCGTTCAGCGAGCCGGAGGTCTTCGACTTCCCGGCCGGGATCGGCCCGGTCGAGTGCGTCAACGTCGAGCACGAGGAGGTGCTGCTCATCCCGCGCTGGGTCCAGGCGAAGCGGGTCACCTTCAAGTACGGCCTCGGCGCCGAGTTCATCGAGGTGCTGCGCACGCTGCACAAGCTCGGGCTCGACTCGACCGAGCCGGTGCGGGTACGCGGCGTCGACGTGTCGCCGCGCGACCTGGTGGCCGCCGCGCTGCCCGACCCGGCCACGCTCGGCGACCGGATGAGCGGCAAGACCTGCGCCGGCACGTACGTCACCGGCACCGGCCCGGACGGGCAGCCGCGCCGGGTCTACCTGTACCACGTGGTCGACAACGAGTGGTCGATGGCCGAGTACGGCCACCAGGCGGTGGTCTGGCAGACCGCAGTCAACCCGGTCGTCGCGCTGGAGCTGCTCGCCACCGGCGCCTGGTCCGGCACGGGCGTGCTCGGTCCCGAGGCGTTCCCGCCGACCCCCTTCCTGGATCTGCTCACCGGCTACGGTTCGCCGTGGGGGATGGAGGAACGATGACCCGGTACGGCCCGATGTACGGCCCCGACATCACGTTCCTCGGCGTGCCGCCGTGCACGGTCGAGGAGCCGGTCACGTACGCCGACGCGGACGTGGTGATCATCGGGGCGCCGTTCGACGGTGGCACCTCGCACCGGCCCGGCACCCGGTTCGGGCCGTCCGCCATCCGGCAGGCCTGCTACCTGCCGCACGACGGCTCCCGCCCGTCGCTGGCGCTGCGCGTGGACGGGCTGAAGGACCTGTGCGTCTACGACGCCGGCGACGTGGAGATGTTCAGCGGCGACATCGAGCGTTCGCTCGCCGCGCTGGAGACCGCCGTGCACGCGGTCGCCGCCGCCGGGGCGATCCCGGTGGTCCTCGGCGGCGACCACTCCATCGCGCTGCCCGACGCCACCGGCGTGGCCCGGCACCACGGGCTCGGCCGGGTGTCGCTGGTGCACTTCGACGCGCACGCCGACACCGGGGACGTCGAGTTCGGCTCGCTGCACGGTCACGGCCAGCCGATGCGCCGGCTCATCGAGTCCGGTGCGGTACGCGGCGACCGCTTCCTCCAGATCGGGCTGCGCGGCTACTGGCCCGGCCCGGACACGCTGGCGTGGATGGCCGAGCAGCGGATGCGCTCGTACGAGATGACCGAGATCGTGGCGCGCGGCCTGGACACCTGTCTGACCGAGGCGTTCGGGATCGCGACCGACGAGTGCGAGGGCGTGTTCCTCTCCGTCGACGTGGACGTGGTCGACCCCGGCATGGCCCCCGGCACCGGCACGCCCGAGCCGGGCGGGTTCACCTCCCGGCAACTGCTCGACGCGGTCCGCCGGGTCTGTTACGAGCTGCCGGTGGTCGGGTTGGACGTGGTCGAGGTCGCCCCGCCGTACGACCACGCCGACATCACCGCGTACCTGGGCAACCGGGTGGTGCTGGAGGCGCTCTCAGCGATAGCCCGCCGCCGCCACGACGCCGAAACCGGAACCCCGTGGAACCCCACCCAGCCGCTCCTGGATGACCGCTGACTGGTAGGCCGGGATGTTTAGCCCGGGCTATAGTCAGGGCATGGGTGCGGACGGGAAGCGCTGGTCGGTCCGGGTCACCGGAGAGGTCCGGCACTGGCTGCGCGACCTGCGGGACCACGACCCGGCGTCGTACGAGAGCGTCCGGGTGGCGGTGGACAAGCTGGCCGAGGTCGGGCCGGGGCTGGGCCGCCCGCTCGTGGACACGCTGCGCGGAAGCAGTCTCCGTAATCTCAAGGAGTTGCGGCCCCGCTCCGGTCGGGACGTGGCTATCCGGGTGCTGTTCGTCTTCGATCCGTGGTCGCAGGCGGTCCTGCTGGTCGCCGGCAACAAGGCGGGCGACTGGAGTCGCTGGTACCGGCAGCACATCCCGGCGGCGGAGGTTGCCTACAAGGCTTGGCTCGACAGCGAGCGCGAGCGAAGGGGGGAGTCGTGACGGAGTTCTATCACTGGGACGAGGTCCGCGCCGAACTCGGCGGCGACGACGAGGCCTACGAGGCGGAGCGCGCCCGGACCGACGCCTGGGTGAGCGCGTTCCACCTGGCCGAGGAGCGCAAGCGGCTGGGCCTGACCCAGCGGCAGGTCGCCGAGATCATGGGGGTCACGCCCGGCCGGGTGAGCCAGATCGAGAACGGCGACCTCGACGTCAACGAGGTGGCAACGCTGAGCCGGTACGCCAATGCCCTCGGAGCCCGGCTGCGGATCATCTTCGACTACGGCGACGACCTCCGGCAGATCGCCTGACCGGAGGCCGCCGAGACGGTCAGGGGCGGGCGCAGCGGGGGCGCAGGCGTACGGGCTCGGTGGTTTCGGTGATCGAGTTGGGCTCGATCACCAGGCGGGCGATCGTGGTGGCCGGGCCGGGGCGGAACCTGCCCTGGTCGGCGGGGATGGTCGCGGTCCAGGTGCCGGCGGTGCGCTCGTCGGTGCACGCGCCGATCACGCCGAACCCGAAGCCGTTGACCGAGCCGCGCCGCTGCTCCAGGTGCACCTCGATGTACGCGAGGCCGCGCTCGGCGCCGCAGTCGAACCGGCCGCCGACGGTGGCGGTGTGCGCCCGCCCGTCGGCCGTGCCGAACCAGTTGACGGAGATGCTCGGAGAGGCCGCCGGGGCGGCGACGGCGGCGCCGGGTGAGAGCCCGAGCGTGGCGGCGGTGGCCAAGGCGGTGAGGCCGGCGGCGAGCACTGGCTGTCGGACCGGGTGCATGGGCGGTCTCCTGTCGGGCGGTGGGATGCGACTCCGAAGTGGACGGCGTCAGCATCCCACCGCCGCGATGCCCGCGAGCTGCAAGATCTCGGACAGATCAGCGGTTCAGGTGGGACCGGATGAGGAACCGGACGCCCTCCGGGGCCTCCAGGGAGAAGCCGCTGCCCCGGCCGGGCACCACGTCGACGGTGAGCCGGGTGTGCTTCCACAGCTCCCACTGGGCCTTCGACATCCAGAACTCCACCGGCTCGGGCACGCCGTCGACGGCCAGCGAGGCGAGCAGCACGTCCGAGCCGCCGGTGCGGAACTCACCGGCCGGGTAGCACATCGGGGCGCTGCCGTCGCAGCAGCCGCCGGACTGGTGGAACATCAGCGGGCCGTGCTGCCCCCGCAGCGACCGGATCAGGTCGGCCGCCGCGGGGGTCACTGTCACGGTGTCGCCCATCAGAAGAAGCCGAGCTTCTTCGGCGAGTAGCTGACCAGGAGGTTCTTGGTCTGCTGGTAGTGCTCCAGCATCATCTTGTGGTTCTCCCGGCCGATGCCTGACTGCTTGTAGCCGCCGAACGCCGCGTGCGCCGGGTAGGCGTGGTAGCAGTTCGTCCAGACCCGGCCGGCCTGGATGGCGCGCCCGGCCCGGTACGCGGTGTTGAGGTCCCGGGTCCACACGCCCGCGCCGAGCCCGTACAGCGTGTCGTTGGCGATCTTCACGGCGTCGTCCAGGTCGGCGAAGGAGGTCACGGACACCACCGGGCCGAAGATCTCCTCCTGGAAGATCCGCATCGAGTTGTCGCCCTCGAAGATCGTCGGCTGGACGTAGTAGCCGCCGGACAGCTCGCCGCCGAGGTCGGCCCGCTCGCCGCCGGCCAGGACGCGAGCGCCCTCCTGCCGCCCGATGTCCAGGTAGGACAGGATCTTCTCCAACTGGTCGTTGGAGGCCTGCGCGCCGACCATCGTGTCGGTGTCCAGCGGGTGCCCCTGCTTGACCGCCTTCGTCCGCTCGACGGCGGCGGCGAGGAAGTCGGAGTAGTGGCCCTGCTGGATGAGCGCCCGGGACGGGCAGGTGCACACCTCGCCCTGGTTGAGGGCGAACATGGTGAAGCCTTCGAGAGCCTTGTCCAGGAAGTCGTCGGAGGCGGCGCTGACGTCGTCGAAGAATATGTTCGGGCTCTTGCCACCGAGTTCCAGCGTGACCGGCTTGATGTTCTCGCTGGCGTACTGCATGATCAGCCGCCCGGTGGTGGTCTCGCCGGTGAACGCCACCTTCGCCACCCGCGGCGAGGACGCCAGCGGCTTGCCCGCCTCGACGCCGAAGCCGTTCACCACGTTGATCACGCCCGGCGGCAGCAGGTCGCCGATCAGCGAGAGCAGGTAGTGGATCGAGGCGGGCGTCTGCTCGGCCGGCTTGAGCACCACCGCGTTGCCGGCGGCCAGCGCCGGGGCGAGCTTCCACACCGCCATGAGGATCGGGAAGTTCCACGGGATGATCTGCCCGACCACGCCGAGCGGCTCGTGGAAGTGGTAGGCGACGGTGTCGTCGTCGAGTTCGCCGAGCGAGCCCTCCTGCGCCCGGATCGCCCCGGCGAAATAGCGGAAGTGGTCGATCGCGAGCGGGATGTCGGCGGCGAGCGTCTCGCGTACCGGCTTGCCGTTCTCCCACGTCTCGGCGATCGCCAGGGACTCCAGGTTGTCCTGCATGCGGTCGGCGATCCGGTTGAGGATCAGCGAGCGTTCGGCGACCGACGTGCGGCCCCACGCGTCGGCCGCGCCGTGTGCCGCGTCCAGCGCCTTCTCCACGTCCTCGGCGGTGCCCCGGGCCACCTCGCAGAAGGTCTGCCCGGTCACCGGGGTCGGGTTCTCGAAGTACTTGCCACCGTGCGGCTTCACGTACTCGCCGCCGATGTAGTGGTCGTAGCGGGACTGCCAGTGGGTGGGGGCGTCGTAGCGCGTCATGGGTACCTCCGCCGTCCGTCTGGGGTGGATGGCGGGCAGGCTAGTTTCCAGGACGTTGCAGGAACGTTGCGCGCGGCAGCGCGTACTCCTCGGCGAGCTGGCGGGCCCGCGCGAGCGCGAGCGGCCGGCGGGGCGCGCCCGGCGGCAGCGCCCGCGCCAGGGCCTGCCAAGCGGCCAGGTCGTCGGCGCCGGCCGCCGTCGCGGTCCAGGCCGCGAGCAGCCCCGGGTCGCCGCCGGCCAGCACGGCGGCGCGCAACTGGCCGTCGACCAGGCGGCGCAGTCGCGCGACTCCCGGTGCGTCCGACAGGGGCAGCAGGGGCCCACGGTACGCGCGCAGCGCCGCCGCCGGATCGCCACGTTCCAGCAGTTCGGTGACGGTACGGAAGTCGGCGCGCACGGTCGGGCGCAGCCGGTACGGGCGGGAGTCGAGCAGCTCCTCGCCGAGCACGCGGCGCAGCCGGGACAGCTCGGCGCGCAGCGTGACCGGGTGCCGCCTGTCGTCGCCGTAGAGGTCGAGGCCGAGCTGTTCCCCGGTGCGCCCCTCGGGATGGTCGACGAGCAGCACCAGCAGCTCGCTGTGCCGGCGACCGAGCCGGATGCGCCGGCCGCCGACGCGCAGCTCCGCCTCGTCGCGGCCGAGCGCCGACACGTACGCGACGTCCGGCGCGGCGGGCGCGACGCCGGCCAGGAACGCCTCGGCGGCCCGGGCGGTGGCCCGGACCAGAGCCAGGCTCTGCGGGTTGGCCAGGTGGTCCCCGCCGGTGATGTCGACGGCGCCCAGCAGCGCGCCGCTGACCGGGTCGTGGATCGGCGCGGCGGCGCAGGTCCAGCGCTGCACCGGCCGCACGAAGTGCTCGGTGGCGAAGATCTGCACGCCGTGGTCGACGGCGAGGGCGGTGCCGGGCGCGTTCGTGCCGGCGTGCGCCTCGTCCCAGCGTGCGCCCGGTACGAAGTTCATCCGCTCGGCGTGCCGCAGCACCCCGGGGTGGCCCTCCACCCAGAGCAGCCGCCCGGCGGCGTCGCAGACCGCCATCAGGTGCGCGCCGTCCTGCGCGATGCCGCCGAGCAGGTCGCGGAAGAGCGGCATCACCCGGGCGAGCGGGTGCGCGGCGCGGTACGTCTCCAGCGCGTCGTCGGTGAGGTCGACCGGCGCGGTGGCCTCCGGGTCGAGCAGCGCGGACCGCTCCCAGGAACGGGCCACCACCTCCCGGACCCGGCCGGATGTGGTGCCGGCGGTGAGGAACGCCTCGTGGGCGGCACCGACCTGCGCGATCCGCTCCGCCGGATCCGCGCCGAACTCCAGGGCGAGCCACGGGTCAGCCACCAGCGCCTCCTTCCACCCATCGTGACCCACCTCACGCCCGAGCGCCAATGCGTGATCCGGGTCACTTCAGCGGTGCTCGCGCCGCCCGCGGACCGGACGAACGGCCCAGACGGCCCGACGCCGGTTGTCGCAGCGTGGCCCGCGTGGAGGATGGCTGCTGCGGACGCTTACAGAACCCTTAACTCCGGCCTGCGAAGGTGTGCCGGACGACGAGGGAAGACACGGGGAGCGCAAGGTGCGGGTGCTGGTGGCGGACGACGAGCGGCTCTTGGCGGACACGGTCGCCGAGGGGCTGCGACGGTTCTCCATGGCTGTCGACGTCTGCTACGACGGCGACGGCGCGCTGGAACGGATCGGGGTCAACCGGTACGACGTGGCGGTGCTGGACCGGGACATGCCCGGCGCCACCGGCGACGAGGTGTGCCGGAGCCTGGCCGGGTCCGACGCCGGCACCCGGGTGCTGCTGCTGACCGCAGCCGCCGGCATCCGGGACCGGGTCGCCGGCCTCGGGCTGGGCGCCGACGACTACCTGACCAAGCCGTTCGCGTTCGCCGAGCTGGTGGCGCGGGTCCAGGCGCTGGGCCGCCGGTCCACGCCGGCGCTGCCGCCGGTGCTGGAACGGCACGGCGTGGTACTCGACGTGGCCCAGCACACCGCTACCCGGGACGGCCGCCCGCTCGGGCTGAGCCCGAAGGAGTTCGCCGTCCTGCACGTGCTGATGCGGGCCGGCGGCCGGGTGGTCAGCGCCGAGGAGCTGCTGGAACAGGCGTGGGACGAGTTCGCCGACCCGTTCACCAACGCGGTCCGGGTGACGGTGATGACCCTGCGCAAGAAGCTCGGCCAGCCGTCGGTCGTCCACACCGTGCCGAAGGCCGGCTACCGGATCGGCGAGCCGGAATGAGCCCCCGTCGCCGCATCCTGCTGGTCGGGCTGCTCGCCCTGCTCGCCGGGTTCTTCGTGCCCAACATGGTCAAGTCGCTGCTCGAACTGGTGTGGGGGCAGGCCCAGTGGTTCTGCGGCCTGGCCACCATCGGCGCGGTGTGCGAACCGGGCCGCCCGTTCGTCCCGCTGTTGCCGCTGCTGGTCCAACTGCTGGTGCTGGTGGCCGCCGGATTCGCGGTGTGGGGAGCGGCCCGCTGGTGCCTGCGCCCGGTGCGCGACCTGGCCGCCCCGATCGCGAACCTGGGCCCGCAGAACCTCGGTTACCGCATCCGGCATCGCGGCCGGGACGAGCTGGCCGGGCTCGCCCGCGCGATCGACGCGATGCTGGACCGGGTCACCGCCGGGTACGAAGGGCAGCGGCGGTTCGCCGCGAACGCCTCCCACGAACTGCGTACGCCGCTCGCGGTGCAACGCACGCTGATCGAGGTCGGCATGGCGCAGTCGCTCACCGGTGAGCAACTGGAGCTGCTGACCGCGCAACTGCTCGCCACGAACGAACGCAACGAGCGGCTCATCGAAGGGCTGCTGGCGCTCAGCGAGAGCGACCAGGGCCTGCGGTCCTCCACCCCGCAACGCCTCGAACAGATCGTCAGCGGCGTGCTGGCCGCGTACGCCGACCGGGCCGCCGAGGCCGGCGTGACGGTCGAGACCCGGCTGTCGCCCCGGATCGTGACCGGCGAACGGGTGTTGCTGGAACGCCTGGTCACCAACCTGGTGGAGAACGGCATCAAGTACAACCGCCCGGGCGGCCGGCTCGTCGTCACCGTCGGCGGCGACCCCGCGCTGACCGTCACCAACAGCGGGCAGGCCGTGCCCGCCGAAGCGGTCGACGGGCTGTTCGAACCGTTCCGGCGCCTCGCCCGGGACCGGACCAACCAGGGCGGCGGCGCCGGGCTCGGCCTGGCCATCGCCCGCTCCATCACCCAGGCGCACGGCGGCATCATCGCTGCCCGCCCAGGTGACGACGGCGGCCTGCGGGTCGACGTCCACCTGCCCCACGTGGGCTGACCACCCCACATACGACTCCGGGAGCCGCCGTCGCGGCATCCCGCGATGACACCTGCCCGAGGACCGGACCGGCGGCACCGCCGCCTGCCCCGGAGAGGGCCGGAGAGGAGACCGCAGTGCCGACGCGTACCGAGGGGAGCGCACCACCCGGTGACCGGGTGGCCTGGGCCGACGTGGCGAAGGGCGCCTGCATCGTGCTCGTGGTGCTGTGGCACGTCGTCGTCAAGGACTACCTGCGCATCGACTGGCGGGCCGGCCTGCCGGTGCCGGGCGCGTGGGGGCTGCTCGGCGAGCAGCTGCTGCCGCTGCGGATGCCGTTGTTCTTCGCGATCTCCGGCATCTTCGCGGCGAACGCGGTGGCCCGCCCGTGGCGGGTGTCCGGACGGCCCCGGATCGCGCGGAACCTCTACCTGTACGCGATCTGGCTGCTGATCCACACCGCGCTGCTGGCGCTGGCGCCCGGCTTCCCGACCGACCGGGCCACCGACCCGGGTGAGCTGCTGGCCCAGCTCACCGTGACGCCCTCGAACCTGTGGTACCTGTACGCGCTGGCGCTCTACTTCGTGCTCGCCAAGGCGCTGCGCCGGGTCCACCCGGCGGTGCTGCTGACCGCCGCGGGCGCGCTGTCCGCCGTGGCGGCCACCGGGCTGCTGGACAGCCCCGGCAACCGGGGGCAGGTCTACCAGAACCTGGTGTTCTTCCTGGCCGGGGTGCGCCTGAAGCCGTACCTCACGCGGTGGGCGGACGGCGCGAGCACCCGGCGGCTCGCCGGCACCGGCGCGGCGTACGCGATCGGGCTGGCCGCCATGGGCCTGGCCGGCGTGCAGAGCTGGCCCGGCGCGTACCTGTTCGTCTCGGTGCTCGCTGTGGCGTTCGGGCTGACCGCCGCCGCCCGGCTGGCCCGGCACCGCCTGGCCGGTCCGGCGCTGGCCCGGCTGGGCCGCCGCACGCTTGGTGTCTACGTGATCCACATGCCGGTGCTGGCGCTGCTGGACCGGCTCCTCGCCGCGCCGGTGGCCGGTCTGGGCGGACCCGGCCGGGCGCTGCTGGTGACCGTCTACCCGGTCGTGCTCACCGCGCTCGTGTTGGCGCTCAGCCTCGCCGCGCACCGCGGCCTCACCGTGCTCGGCGCGCGCTGGCTGTTCGACCTGCCGCGCCGCCGCGTCCACTCGAATCCCGAAGGAGAGACCATGCCCCGAATCGACGGGCCGGCGCTGCCGGACCGCACACATGTCGAGGAGGCCGCCCGCGCGCTGTCCGGCCGGGTGGTGCGTACCCCGGTGCTGCACAGCCCGGTGATCGACCGCCTGGCCGGCGCCCGGATCCTGCTCAAGGCGGAGAACCTGCAGGACGGGGGCTCGTACAAGATGCGCGGCGCGATGCTGGCGGTGGGCCGGCTCGCCGCCGCCGGGCACACCGGCGTGGTCGCGCAGAGCACCGGCAACCACGCCGTCGCGGTGGCGCTGGCCGCGCGTCGGCACGGGCTGGCCGCGACCGTCGTGCTGCCGGTGGACGCCGCGCCGGTCAAGGTGGACCGGGCGCGGGCGGCGGGCGCCCGGGTGGTCCGGGCGGGCACCACGGTCGAGGAGCGCCTCGCCGTCGCCCGGCGGATCGCCGAGGTGGAGGGCCACCCGCTGGTCGACGCGTACGACCACCCGGACGTGGTGGCCGGGCAGGGCAGCGCGAGCCTGGAGCTGATCGAGGAGGCGGCGCGGCGCGGCACACCGCTGGATGCGCTGGTGGTGCCGGTGGGCGGGGGCGGCGGCATCGCCGGTGCCTGCCTGGCGGCGGCCGGAACGCCGATCCAGGTGTACGGCGTGGAGCCGGTCGGGTGCGACTCGCTGGCCCGCAGCCTGGCCGCCGGACGGCCCACACCCGTCGCCCCGGCGCCGAGCCTCGCCGACGGGCTGCGCCCCGGGTGCGTCGGCGACCTGCCGTTCGCGGTGGCCCGCACCGGTGTGCGGGGCGTGGTCCGGGTCGACGACGACGCGATCGTCGAGGCGTTCCGGCTGCTCCTGCTGGAGCTGAAGGTGCTCGTCGAGCCGTCCGGCGCGGCTGGGCTGGCCGGCGCGCTGCGGCTGGACGGGGTGACCGGTCCCGGCGGCTCGGGCGCCGGACGGCGGCGGACGGTCGGCGTGGTGCTGACCGGCGGAAACGTGGAAGCGGACCTGGTGGCCCGGTTGGCGGGCGACCCGATGACTGTGGGAGTGGCGGCATGAGGTCGACAGTGCGGATCGGTGTCCTGTTCGGAGGCCCGTCGGCGGAACACGAGGTCTCCTGCGCCTCGGCGCTGGGCGTGGCCCGGGCCCTGGCCGGGCAGGGGCACCGGGTGGTGGCGCTCGGCCTCACCCGTACCGGCGGAATCCGGCTGCTGCCGGAGCCGGTGCTCGCGCAGCACCTCGGCACGGTGGCGGCCGGACGGGCGATCGACGACCGGCTGCCGGTCACCGGCCCGGCGGTGGAGCTGCGACGCGGGGCAGCCGCCGGCACGGTCGCGGTCACCGCCGCCGACTCCCCGGCCACTGTGCACGCCGAACTGGACGTGGTGTTCCCGGTGCTGCACGGCCCGTACGGCGAGGACGGCGTGGTGCAGGGGCTGCTGGAATCACTCGGCGTGCCGTACGTCGGGTGCGGCATCCTCGCCTCCGCCGTCGGCATGGACAAGGTGGCGATGAAGCGGGCGCTGCGCGCCGAGGACGTGCCGACGACGCCGTACGTCTGGTTCGACGAGCCGACCTGGCGGGCCGCGGCGGACCCGGAGAAGCTGGTCGTCGGGCTGCGCGGGCCGCTGTTCGTCAAGCCGGCCCGGATGGGCTCCTCGATCGGCATCTCCCGGGTCGCAGGCGGCGACGACCTGGTCGCGGCCGTGGAGGAGGCGTTCCGGCACGACCACGTGGTGCTGGTCGAGCAGGGCGTGACCGGCCGGGAACTGGAGTGCGGCGTGCTCGGCGGCTGGCAGCCCGAGGCGTCTGCGGTCGGCGAGGTCCGGGTCGCGGGCGGCTGGTTCGACTACCGGCAGAAGTACTTCGGCGACGCCGACCCGATGATCGTCCCGGCCCCGCTGCCGGACGAGGTCACCGAGCGGATCCGCGAGCTGTCGGTACGGGCATTCACCGCGATCGGCGGCTGGGGCCTGGCCCGGGTCGACTTCCTCTACGACGAGACCGCCGGCGACCTTTACGTCAACGAGCTGAACACGCTGCCCGGCTTCACCGCGCACTCGATGTACCCGAAGGTGTGGGCCGAGTCCGGCGTCGCGTACCCCGAGGTGGTGGACCGGCTGGTCGCGCTCGCCTTCACCCGGCACGCGGCCCGGCCGTCCACCGCACACCCCGGGGGTACGCCGTGATCCTCCTCTCCGACCCCCGCGTCGCCGCCGTGTCCAGCCGGGACGACGGCGAACCCCTGGTGGACCTGCGCGAGGTGCCCGGGCTGCGGGTGGACGAGCGGGCCGCCGACCCCGCCGGGGCGTACGCGCGGGTGCGGCGCGGTGTCGCGGACCGCCTGCTGGCCGCGCAGCGCGCGCTGCCGGCCGGGCTGCGCCTGCTCGTGGTCGAGGGCTACCGGCCGTACCGGGCGCAGCTCGACATCTTCACCGGCTACCGGGACGAGCTGCGGCGGCGGCACCCGGACTGGCCGGCGGACCGGCTGCACCGGGAGACCACCAAGTTCGTGTCGCCGGTCGAGGTGGCCCCGCACAGCACCGGCGGAGCAGTCGACCTCACGTTGTGTGACGCCGACGGGGTGGAGTTGGACATGGGCACGGCGCTCGACGCCACCCCCGAGGAGAGCGCCGACGCCTGCTTCACCGCGGCCCGGCACATCCCGGTGAGCGCGTGGCGCAACCGGAACGTGCTGGTGGCGGCGTTGAGCGGCGCGGGGATGGTGAACTACCCGACGGAGTGGTGGCACTGGTCCTACGGCGACAGGTACTGGGCGCTGATGACCGGGGCGCCGCACACCCGTTACGGTCCGTTGTAGCCCGTCGGTTCAGGTGAACGTTCCGGCCCTCCCGTCCGTACCACGCGGGGAACGACAGCGACGACGGGAGAGAACGTGAGGGTGCAGCGTAAGCACGCGATGGCGGCAATCGTGGCGGTGACCGCCACGGTGGCGGTCTCGGTGGGAACCGGACTGGGATTCGCGGACACCGCGCCGGTCGGGCGGTCGGCCTGCGCCGGGTCGGTGACCTTCTCGGCCGAGAGCGGCCCGCCGGCCGCGACGAGCGACAGGTTCCCGGTGGGCACACGCCTGCGGGTGACGAACCTCGACAACCGCAAGGTGGCCACGGTGACGGTCACCGGGCCGTCCGGTAGCTGCGTGCTGCTCAACGCCGCCGCCATGGACCTGGTACGCGAGCCGGGCAAGAACGTCATCCGCCGCAACGTGGTGGAACGCCTCGACGGCGGCGCCGCTCCGGCCCCGGGCGCGCAGCCGGGCGAGACCCGGCCCGGCGCCGCGCAGCCGATCGGCGGCAGCGTCTGCTCCGGCGCGCTCACGTTCTTCGCCGAAGGTGGGGCGCCAGCCGCCACCAGCGGTCAGTTTCCGCTCGGCACCCGGCTGCGGGTGACGAACCTGGACAACAACAAGGCGGTGACCGTGACTGTCACCGGGCCGTCCGGTAGCTGCGTGCTGCTCAACACCGCCGCCATGGACGCCATCCGGGAACCGGGCAAGAACCTGGTCCGGCGCAACACCGTCGAGCTGATTCGCTGAATTCCGGGGTGGGACACCATGGGCCGGTCCTGGGGATGATCGGCCCATGGTGTTCCACGTCCGGGGTCAGCCGAAGGCGGCCGCCAGGATGTCCAGCCCTCGGCCCAGCTCGTCGTCGGAGATGACCAGCGGCGGCAGGAACCGCAGCACGTTGCCGTAGGTGCCGCAGGTCAGCGTGAGCAGCCCGGCCGCGTGGCAGGCCGCCGAGATCGCCGCCGTGGCGGCCGGGTCGGGGGTCAGCGTGCCCGGTACGACGATCTCCACGGCGAGCATCGCGCCCCGGCCGCGTACCTCGGCCACGCGCGGGTCACCGGCGGCGATCGCGCGCAGCCGCTCACCCATCACCGCGCCGATCCGGCGCGCGGCGGCGGCCAGGTCCAGCTCCCGCATCGTCTCGATCGACGCGAGCGCGGCGGCGCAGGCGATCGGGTTGCCGCCGTACGTGCCGCCCAGACCGCCGACGTGCACCGCGTCCATCAGCTCCGCCCGGCCGGTCACCGCCGCCAGCGGCAGCCCGCCCGCGATGCCCTTGGCCAGCGTGATCAGGTCCGGCTCGACGCCCTCGTGCTCGCAGGCGAACCAGTCGCCGGTGCGGCAGAAACCGGTCTGGATCTCGTCGGCGACGAACACCACCCCGGCCGCCGTCGCCCACTCGCGCAGCGCCGGCAGGAAACCCTCAGCGGGTACGACGAAACCGCCCTCGCCCTGGATCGGCTCGATCAGCAGCGCCGCAACGTTCTCCGCGCCCACCTGCTTCTCGATCATCTCGATCGAGCGGGCCGCCGCGGTGGCGCCGTCCAGCCCGCCGTCGCGCAGCGGGTACGACATCGGCACCCGGTAGACCTCACCGGCGAACGGCCCGAACCGGTGCTTGTACGGCATGTTCTTCGCGGTCAGCGCCATGGTCAGGTTGGTCCGGCCGTGGTACGCGTGGTCGAACACCACCACCGCCGGCCGCCCGGTCGCGTGCCGGGCGATCTTCACCGCGTTCTCCACCGCCTCGGCGCCGGAGTTGAACAACGCCGAGCGCTTCCCGAAACCACCCGGGGTCAGCGCGTTGAGCTGCTCGCAGACCGCCACGTACGACTCGTACGGCGCGACCATGAAGCAGGTGTGGGTGAACCGCTCGACCTGCGCGCGTACCGCCTCGACCACACGCGGCGCGGAGTTGCCCACGTTGGTGACGGCGATGCCGGCGGCGAAGTCGATCCACTCCCGCCCGTCCACGTCGGTGATCGTGCCGCCGCCCGCCCGGTCCACGTACGCGGGAATGGTGCTGCCGACGCCCCGCGCCACCGCCTCGACCCGGCGCTTGTGCAGCTCCTCGCTGGTGGCCATCGCGATCAGCCCTCGATGTTGTGCATGACGTGCTTGACCCGGGTGTAGTCCTCCAGGCTGTAGACCGACAGGTCCTTGCCGTGGCCGGAGTGCTTGAAGCCGCCGTGCGGCATCTCCGAGACGAACGGGATGTGCGTGTTCACCCAGACGCAGCCGAAGTCCAGCCGCCGCGTCATCCGCATGGCCCGGCCGTGGTCGCGCGTCCACACCGAGGCGGACAGGCCGTAGTCCACGCCGTTGGCCCAGCGCACCGCCTCGTCCTCGTCGGAGAAACGCTGCACGGTGATGACCGGCCCGAACACCTCGTCCTGGATGATCTCGTCGGCCTGGCGTACGCCGGAGACCACGGTCGGGGCGTAGAAGAAGCCGCGCTCGCCGACCCGCGACCCGCCGGTGGTGACGTTCGCGTGGTCCGGCAGGCGGTCCACGAACCCGCTCACCCGGGCGAGCTGGTTGGCGTTGTTCAGCGGGCCGTAGAGCACGTCGGCGTCGTCCGGCGCGCCGGTACGGGTGTTGCGGGCCTGCTGGGTCAGCGCGGCCACGAAGTCCTCGTGGATGCCCGGCCCGGTCAGCACCCGGGTGGCCGCCGTGCAGTCCTGACCGGCGTTGAAGTAGCCGCCCATCGCGATCGCCTCGGCCGCCGCCGCCACGTCGGCGTCGTCGAAGATCACCACCGGGGCCTTGCCGCCCAGCTCCAGGTGCGTCCGCTTCAGGTCCGGCGCCGCCGCGGCGGCGACCTCCATGCCCGCGCGGGTCGAGCCGGTGATCGACACGAGCTGCGGGGTCGGGTGGGAGACCAGCGTACGGCCGGTGTCGCGGTCGCCGCAGACCACGTTGAACACACCCGGGGGCAGGTGCTCGGCGGCGATCTCGGCCAGCAGCAGCGTCGACACCGGCGTGGTGTCCGACGGCTTCAGCACCACCGCGTTACCCGCCGCCAGCGCCGGGGCGATCTTCCAGACCGCCATCATCAGCGGGTAGTTCCACGGCGTCACCTGGGCGCAGACGCCGATCGGCTCGCGCCGCACGTACGAGGTGTGCCCGGCCATGTACTCACCGGCCGAGCGGCCCTCCAGCAGACGCGCGGCGCCGGCGAAGAAGCGCAGCTCGTCCACCGCCGGCGGCAGCTCCTCCTCGGTGGTGAGCTGCCGGGGCTTGCCGGTGTTGCGGACCTCGGCGTCGACCAGCTCGGCGGCCCGCGCCTCCACCGCGTCGGCGAACTTCAGCAGCGCCCGCTGCCGCTCGGCCGGGGTGGTGTCGCGCCAGGTCTCGAACGCGGCGGAGGCGGCCTTCATCGCCGCGTCCACGTCCGCCGCGCCGGAGACCGGGGCCTGGGCGAAGACCTCGCCGGTGCACGGGTCGATCAGGTCGGCGTAGCCGCCGTCCACCGGGTCGACGTACTCGCCGTTGACGAAGTTGCGCAGCTGCTGCTGGTCGCTCATCAGAAGTCTCCGTGAAGGTGGCCGGGGAGAGGGTCAGCGGAGGTTATCGCAATCTGACTGCCATCTTGGCTACTAAATCCGAGGCAGACAAGGGTTTGAGCAACTGTTTCCGCGTGGGCACCTGTGGTCTAGGCTGCCGGTCGTGGAGCCGAGAGCCTTCTACGTCGCCGGTCGCCCCGCCCACGGCGAGGACGAGCTGACAGTCACCCACCCGTACGACGGGCAGCCGGTGGGGCGTACCACGCTCGCCACGGCCGACCAGGTCGAAGCCGCAGTCGCGGGGGCCGCCCGGGTAGCAGCGGAGGCCGCGACCCTGCCCGCGCACGCCCGCGCGGCCGCCCTCGACCACGTCTCCCGCCGGCTCGCCGAGCGGGCCGACGAGGTCGCCGCGCTGATCACCGCCGAGAACGGCAAGCCGGTCAAGTGGGCCAAGGCCGAGGTGGGGCGCGCGGTCTCCACGTTCCGCTGGGCCGCCGAGGAGGCCCGGCGCTTCTCCGGCGACCTGCAACGACTCGACACCGACCCCGCCGCCACCGGCCGGATCGCCCTGGTCCGGCGGGTGCCGCGCGGGCCGGTGCTCGGCATCACGCCGTTCAATTTCCCGCTCAACCTGGTCGCCCACAAGGTCGCCCCGGCGCTCGCCGTCGGTACGCCGATCGTGGTCAAGCCGGCCCCGGCCACCCCGCTCACCGCGCTGCTGCTCGGCGAGATCCTGGCCGAGACCGACCTGCCCGAGGGCATGTTCTCGGTGCTGCCGCTACCGAACGAGCGCGCCGCCGAACTGGTCGCCGACCCGCGCCTGCCGGTCGTGTCGTTCACCGGCTCCGGGCCGGTCGGCGCGGCCATCCGCCGGGCCGCCCCGGACAAACACGTCACGCTGGAACTCGGTGGCAACGCCGCAGCGGTCATCTGCGCGGACTGGTCGGCGGACGACGACCTGACGTTCGCCGCACAGCGCATCGCCACGTTCTCCAACTACCAGGCCGGGCAGTCGTGCATCGCCGTGCAGCGCGTCTACGTGCACGAACGGCTCTACGACAGCTTCCTGCCCCGGCTCGTCGCGGCGGTGCGGGCCCTGCGTACCGGCGACCCGCGCGCCGAGCTGACCGACGTCGGCCCGCTGGTGTCGGTCGAGGCGGCGCAGCGCGTCGAGACCTGGGTGGACGAGGCGGTCGCCGCCGGCGCCGTTGTCGAGACCGGCGGGCGGCGCGACGGCGCGACCTACCCGCCCACAGTGCTCAGCGGCGTACCGGCCGACGCGAAGGTGTGCGCCGAGGAGGTGTTCGGACCGGTGCTGGTGGTCGCCCCGGTCGCGGACGACCGGGCCGCGTTCGCCGCCGTCAACGACTCCGCGTACGGCCTGCAGGCCGGCGTCTTCACCCACCGGCTCGACGTGGCGTTCGACGCCGCCCGCACGCTCGAAGTGGGCGGTGTGATCGTCGGGGACGTGCCGTCGTACCGGGCCGACCAGATGCCGTACGGCGGGATGAAGGGCTCCGGCGTCGGGCGCGAAGGGCTGCGCAGCGCCATGGACGACTACACCGAGCCGCGGGTGATGGTGCTGACCGGCGTGCCTCTCTGATCGCTCGGCCTCACCAGGTGCCGTCGTCGCGGACCCGGGCGGGGGCGCGGCCGAGCAGCAGGGTGGTGAGGGCGGCGTCGATGTCGGCGCCGAGGAACCACTCGCCGGCCTGGTCGAGGGCGAAGATCCGGCCGTGCTCGTCGACGGCGAGGATGCTCTCCTGACGTTCGCTGCCGAGCGGGAAGAGGCGCGCGCCGATGACCGCGCCGAAGTCGGCGAGAGAGTCGGCGCTGTGCGCGGCCCGGAGCGGATTCGTGGTGAAACGACTGATCCAGACCTGCTCCCCGGGGCCGCGTCGCCGGCTCAGGACGGCCGGGAACGCGGTGAGCGCCGCCTCGGCGGCAGGGAAGGGCTCATGCCGGTGATGCTGCCCCGCGATCTCTCTCGTCTCCGTCATCGCGCCCATCGCGAGCGCCTCGTTGAACATGCTGATCTGCCAGCCGCCGTCCATGAGCGTGTGGGCCACCTCGTCGGGAAACCTCCCGGGTTGAATGACCTCGCGTGGTTCCGGGCGCCATTCCTCGACGAAGGCGAGGTCAGGCCACGGCAGTACCCCGAAGCGCACCAGGAACTTGACGCACGAGTCGCAGGGAAGGTCGGCGAGTCCGCCAAGCGGATCACCCGGCTCGCGGCTGCGGTAGACCTCGATCCGGCTGGTGCCGAGCAGGTCGCGGGCGTCCTCGATGGTCAGTGGTGGCAGACCTTCGGCGGTCCGGCAGTGGTCGTGCTCGTACAGCGCGTCGGAGACCACGATCATCTCGGCGTGCCGCTCGCCGCCCCGCACCAGATGGCCCGGGGTCAGGTCGTCCAGGTAGGACTGCACCAGCGGATGGTGCCGGACCTCGACATCTCCTTTGGCACCCTGCGCGACGTGCCGGCGGCCGTCGAGCGTGAGGTGCGCCGCCGCGCCCGGCGTGGGCAGCCGGGTCAACTCGCGCAGCAGTTGGGCGGCCGGGTCGACGGCGCGCGGCGCACGGGGCGCACCGGGCCGCTGCTGCCGGTACAACGCCTCGACCGCCGGCGCCGGAATCCGCGGCCAGGTGGAGACCTCGCCGGTCTCCTTGTCGATGACTGTGGTCGGCAGGTCGCCGGGCAGCGCCCGGGCATCGGCGGACACGGTGGACAACACCACGTAGCCCAGGTCGAACTCCTCGACCACCGGCGTGCAGGGAAAACCGAGGCGGTCGGAGTCCCGCCGGGCCCATACCGAGGCGATCTGCTCGGCCTGCTGTCGCTCGATCACCACTTGAAATTACCGGACCCCACGGATTTCGTGGCACCCGGTATGGTCGGGCCTACCCACGGTGACGGAAGGGGTGCGGCGGTGGCCGAGAGTGCGGACCGGGATGCGAACCGTGCACTACGCGCGCGATTCGACGAGGTGTACGGCCAGTACCAGCGGTTGCGGTCCGGTCTGGACGAACTTCAGGTCAAACTGGCCGAGCTGCGGGTCACCGAACGCTCCGACGACGGTCAGGTGACCGCTGTGGTCGGCGCGCGAGGCGAGCTGATCAGCGTCGAGGTGAGCCCTGCCGTCTTCCGGGACCGGGATGCCGGAGGGCTGAGCCGGAAGATCACCGAGACCGTGCTGCGCGCCTCCACGGCCGCTGTCACCGCCACCCGCGAGCTGGTCTCCGGCTATCTGCCCCCGGGCTCGCCGTCGGTCGAGTTCCTGCGTACCAATGACTTCGGCGCGCTGCTCGGCCGGGCCGACGCCGTGCTGGCACGCGGCGAGTGACAGGTGGCCGGGGGAGAGATCTGGCTGGACCCGGACCGGGCCCGGCGCGGCGGCGCCGACCTGACCCTGTCCGGTAAGGCGATGAGCGCGGCCCGGCGGGAGACAGGCGACCCGATCGCGACTGCGAGCGCCCAACGACCCTGGGGCCGCGACGACATCGGCGCCGCCTTCGACAAGCACTACCAGGGCTACGCCGAGACGCTGCTGCGGGCGTGGGAACAACTCGGCCGGTCGCTGGAGGTCCTCGGGTCGGATGTCGTCCGCTCGGTCGCGGCCACCTTGGAGACGGACC
Source organism: Micromonospora sp. II (assembly GCF_001709195.1). NCBI lineage: Bacteria > Bacillati > Actinomycetota > Actinomycetes > Micromonosporales > Micromonosporaceae > Micromonospora > Micromonospora sp. II. Next base: position 135,821 of record NZ_LYXF01000006.1, read on the forward strand.
TGAGCAACGCCCGTGACCTCGGAAAGATCCCCCAGCAGGGCCACAACCCGCGTCGGCCCTGGCGCTGACCACCGGAGGATCCGCGCGTGAGCATGCTGCCCAGCCCGATCCCGCACCCGCTCGACTTCTGCCCGTGGGACGTGCCCGGCTGGATCTACGAAGCGCTCGACTGGGTCGTGGGCGTCGAGTGGCCGGAGGGCAACGAGCGCTCCGTCTGGGACCTGGCCGACCAGTGGTACGGCGTCGCGGGCGTCCTGACCGGTCCGCGCGACGACGCCACCGCCGCCGCCGGTGAGGTGAAGAGCGGATACGGCGGCGTCGGCCTGGTCGCCGGCGCGTTCGACAGGGCATGGCACAAGCTCGCCGAAGGTGAGGATGCGCCGCTGCACGTCCTCGTGGCGGCCACCGACGAGTTGGGCCGGCTGGTCGACTCCTGCGGCTGCGACATCGAGGGCGCGAAGCTCGAAGCCTGGATCGAGCTGGGCATCCTGGTGGTGGAACTGCTGGCCCTGGCGGTGGCCGCCGTGCTCACCCTGGGCGCCGCCTCCCCGGCGGCCGCCGCCGCGATCACCGCGACGAGGGTCGTCGTCCAGCAGATCTTCAAGCGCCTGGTGGCCCAGCTCGCCCGCAAGGCGGTCAAGCAGGGGCTCAAGGAGGCGGGTGAGCGGGCCGCGAAGGAGGCGGCGAAGGCCGGTGCCCGTGGACTGGCCCGACGGGCGGCGCTCGGCGGCCTGGTGGAGGCCGGTCAGGAAGCGGGCACCAGCCTCGCGACGCAGGCGTATCAGAACACCACCGGCCGACGTGACGGCCTGGACCTGACCGACGTGAGCACGTCGGCTCTCGGCGGCTTCGCCGGTGGGGCGGTCGCGCCGCTCGCGGGTCTGGGCCGTCATGCGAGCGGGCGGTTCGCCGAGATCGGCGAGCGGTTCGGCCGGGAGATGGCCGGGGAGACTCTGGCCGAGACCGCGGCCGGATTGGCCACCGGTCACGGCCCGTCGCTGGAGGATCTCGCGCGCGCCGCGGCGTCCGGCGCGACCGGCTCCGCCACCGGCCAGACCGACTCCGCGCTGCAACGCCGCCTCGACGGGCAGTTGAGCGGGCTGACCGTTCCGCCGGTCGGGCTGGACGTGCCACCCGTCGGCGACCCCGTCGGGCTCATCCCGGCCCAGCGGGTCGCCGAGCCGGTCGTCCAGGGCGGCGATGCGATCGCGGGCGCCGTTCCCGTGACATCGACGCACGTCTCGCCCCAGGTCGTCGGCCCGCACCCGCTCGCCGTGGACCTGCCCCGCTCCGCGCCGGAACCCCCAACGACGCCGCTCGGCGATGCCGTCCCGCACGACGTGGCACGTCCGACGGTCGCCGCGAGCCCCACGTTGTCCTCGGTGATCACGGACGCGCCCGTCGCCACGCCCTCGTCGACCGCGCCCGGCGTCCACAGCGGCGCGGGTCCGGTGGCGGCGCCGATCGACCACCCCACGCCGTCCCCGACCAACTCGATTCACACAGCAGCAGTGCCGACGACACTGCCAGCATCCCCTGCCGACCACCCGCAGGTCGCGACGCCACCCGCGGTGGACCGGGCCGTTCCCACCAGCAATGGAGGTCAGGCAGGACCGCCTCCGGCCTCACCGGTCAGCGCTCAGCCGGGACCGCATCCGGGAGCGCCGGCCGTGGGGCCCGACCCCCGGCCGGGGCCGAATCCCCGTTTCCCGCTGCTGGAGTCCTTGGCTCCGCATCGCCCTCCCACCGACTCCCCAACGCCCCATCCCGGCCCGTTCGATGTCCAGCCGCGGCTCCGCGAGACCGCCGAGCAGCGTGCCGCGCGGCTGAAAGCTGATCGGGAGGGCCTCGACCGGCGGCGCTACCAGGGCTATCTGCAGTCTCAGCGTGCCCTGCACGAGGAGAACCGGCAGCAGGCGCAGATCAAGGAACTGCGTGACCTCGCCGAACAGCATTACGAGGCGGCGCGTTGGCTCCTCACGCAGGCACACGAGCTGCGCCAAGCCGGGCAACACGACCTCGCTGACCGGCACGTGCGGGAAGGGCGGCGGCGAGAGCGCCTGCACTACCGGGCCGTCGACGAGGTGGAGGCGGTGCGTGCAGGCCAGCGTCTGCCGCGCGAGGTGATGGTCGAGGACGACCTCGACTTCTACCGGATCAACGACGACGTGGCGGACCTGGCCGTCGGCGCGGTCGAGACGGCCGACCATTCCGCGCTCACCGGCCACGGCCACCCCGAACCGGTCGACAGGTCCCGGCCCTACGGCCGCCGGGGAGGGCTCCGGCCACCGCTCGCACTGCATCAGACCGACCTGGAACGGCAGATGCCCCGCAACCCGGACGGCAGCGTCGCGCGTACCGCCGATCCCCGGCGTGGCGGATGGTTCCGCCTGGCGAACGACGGCGGACCGGCGGCGGACGCGACCCGGGGCATCAACTGCCTCGACTGCACCCTGTCGCTGTTCGAGACATGGGTCCACGGACGGCCGCGGGTCGCCGCTCCGCGTACGTTCGACGGCTACCTCGGCGGTGACGTGCTCCGCCCGGTGGGCGGCGAGGCGGACGGACCGCTGCGGGTCGAGCAGACCACTGGCGGCCGGTTCCAGAACCTGTGCCCGGTCGACCGGCCCGGCATCACCGGCCCGCAGCGCCAGTGGCTGGTGGATTGCGGCTACCGCGACCTCTATGCGCAGCTGGCGTCGGGCGGCCACGGCAGCTACGCCTTCCTCATCACCAGCTTCGAGGGTGGCGGATCGCATGCCTGGGTGGCGTTGAACCAGAACGGCACGGTCCTCTTCCTCGACCCGCAGTCGGGCGCCGTCGCCGACCGGCCGCTCTACCACCACAGCGGTCGCCCGTTCGAGGGCAACGTGGTCGGCGTCGACGCGCTGGTGCTCGGCCCTGACGGACGGCCGATGCCGCTCACCGGCCGCCCGCCCGGCACGTTCAACGTCCTGCCCGAGCCCTTACCCCGCCCGGCGCCGCCACGCCTGTCCGAGCCGCCGCCGGCCGACGACGGGAACGCGCCGGACTTCAATCACGTCCACCTGCTCGGCGAGTCCACCACTTTCCACACCCGGGCGGACGCACCCCCGCCGGGCAGCGCGCCGCCCGTCGAGCCGCAACCCGACCGGGTACGCGAGGAACACCGGCAGGCGCACGCCGACCGGATAGCCGGCGGGCTCTACGTACGCGACGTGCTCGCCGAGAGCGGAAGCCTCGACGCGGCCTTCGCCGCCGGAGTGACACCCGTCGAGCTGGCGCAGGCCGCCGACGCGCCGACGCTGCGGCGGCTCGCACCCGGGCTGGACGATGCCGCAGCGGCCGACCTCAGCCGGTTGTTCGCCGACCCGCGCGTGCAACGGATGCTCGACCAGAGCTGGGAGGCGCCGCCGCGACGGGAGGAGTTGCTGGCCGAGACGCTGGTACGGCAGCTCGCCGAGCGGCCCGACCTGGTCCGGATGATCCTGGCGACACCGGAACTCGCGAACTCGCTGACCGCGCGACCGCTGACCCTGCATCACCTGGCCAGCCACCAGCAGGCCATCGACGTGCTCGGCGAGGTCATCAACGACATAGCCGTCCGCGGGGCGGAGGCGGTGATCGCGCCAGAGCCGCTGAAACCCCACCCGACGCCTGTCAGCGAAGAGCAGCGGGAACTCGGCGAGCGGGTCGCGAGGCGCGGCCAACGGCGGTTGCAGCTCGGATTCGATAGGGCCCGCCGAAATGACGAGGTGTATCGGCTCGCTTACGTGGACCGGCTGTACGCGGATGCGGCGGTAGCCCAACAGGAGCTGAACACGCTTGCTGTTGTGCTGGCCGCTGATCAAGGCAGGCCTGGTTGGAGGAAGGAGCCCAAGAATCGCGAACGCGTACTCGACAAGTTGGTCGAGTACGAGAACGACGCGTCAAAGCTCAAGGATTTGGCGGGCGCAAAGGTGCAATTCGACACTCTTGACGCTGTTTACCATGCGCTCGGACGACTGGCAGCCGACCCGAAGGTAGTGATCCTGCATGTCAAGGACCGGTTCCTCGATCCGCAGGACAGCGGTTACCGGGATATCTTGCTCAACCTTCGAATGTCGAACGGCCACATGGCGGAACTGCGACTGCAGCTCGCGGCGATCGAGGGGGTCGCGGAATGGGAACATGCGCTGTACGAAGTCCGACGCGACCTGGAAGCGGTCTCAGAGAGTGAAGGCAGGTCGTTGACACACACAGAACGCGCCATCCTCGACGGACTCCTCCGGCGAGCGCAAGGCACTTACTGGAGCAAGGTGCGGGAGGACATCGGAGAGGTGCCGCCGCAGTGAGGCCGGCAGAGGGTTTGACGCTCCCCAAGTTCTTCAACTACTACGACTCCCCGGTGAAGTTGGTCGCCACCGCTGACGGTGGCATGGCTGGCTGGAGGCTGTCGAAGGACACCGGGGGTTGGCGTGAGGCCAACAACCTCATCAACAAGGTGCTGTTCGTGGGCGGTGACGAGGTCTATGAGATTTCGCCTGAAGAGTTCGTGCAGCTCACGGAGCTTGAGAGGAGCCTCTACCTTCGTGGCGACGGGCCGATCTTTGCCCTCTACGAAACCGTCCGGGCTATTGAGGACACGCTCCAGGTGGAACGCCGATATCCGACGCCGCAGGAGCAGGCGCTGATCAGGGGAGTCAGGCGGCGGACCTTCGTGATGTTCGAGGAGCAGCTCCAGCAGGCCGGTGACCCCGCCGCCGACCCCACCATCGCCGCCACCCCCTCCTGACACGCCATGTCCGTCGACGAAGATCCGGCCGTGCCGTACGTGCCGCCCGCCGACGCGACGGAGGCGAGGCGCGTACAGGAGGAGCTGCGGTCGCGGGTGGACCTGGTGGGGCCCGGTCCCGCCGCGCCCGCGACGGTGGCCGGCCTGGACGTGGCGTACGCGCAGGACGGTGTTTTACTCGCCGCCGCCGTCACGGTGCTGGACGCAGTCAGCCTCGCCGTGGTGGACGAGGCGGTGTGCGTGGGGCGGCCCGCCTTTCCGTACGTGCCGGGGCTGTTCGCCTTCCGGGAGATGCCGGCGCTGCTGGCCGCGTTGGACCGGCTGACCGTCCGCCCGGAACTGCTGGTGTGCGACGGGCACGGGCTGGCGCACCCGCGCCGGTTCGGGCTGGCCTGCCATCTGGGTCTGGTGACCGGGCTGCCCGCGATCGGCGTGGGCAAGACGCCGCTCGTCGGCTCGTGGACCGGGCCGGGCCCCGAGCGTGGTGACAGCGCCGACCTGTGTGACGAGGGCGACGTGGTCGGGCGGGTGCTGCGTACCCGGGAGGGCGTCCGGCCGGTCTTCGTCAGCGTCGGGCACCGGATGGGGTTGGACAACGCGGTCGAACGGGTACTGGCACTGACGCCCCGGTACCGGCTGCCGGAGACGACCCGGACGGCCGACCAACTGTGCCGCCGGGCGCTCGCCTCGGCCGTCGTCTCCGGCGGTGACCTGGACCGGCGGTGATCGCGTGGCGCGGCACACATGTGGCGTGGTCGATGCGAAGGTGCCCTGCGGGCCCGGTAGTAACCTGACCGGCGGATCCGGTCCGGACGCAACGGTGAGGTGGGGATGTCGGTGGGGCGGCACGCGGCGCGGTGGGCCATGGTCGGCGCGCTGCTGGGTGGCCTGATCGCCGTCCCGGCGTCGCCGGCGTCGGCCCGGGACGACCGGGTCGGGCTGCGCTCGGCGGGCAGCTTCACCGCCGGGGGTTCGCCGGGTGGCGTGACTGTCGAGGTGCGCAAGCGCACCGACGGCTGCGTGCAGCTGCGCACCGCGATCGGGCTCCGGTTGGAGGGCCTTCGGGCGGACCAGGTGCGGGTGCAGGTGGCCGCCGGGGACGGCTGGACGCCGGTGCCGGTCTCCGGTGGTGACGGCGCGGTCGCCACCGCCCAGGTCGCGCCGGTCGACCGGCCGCTGTGCAAGGGCAAGGGCGCCACCGTGCGCTACCGGGTGTCCTTCCTGGCCGGCGTCGTCGGCGGGCGGTTGGAACTGGCGGGCGAGGCGAGCGCCGCGAACGGTGACGTGCTCGGCCGGGCCGGTGGGTCGGCCCGGCTGGTGGGCGCGCCGCGTACGCCGAGCCCGAGTCCGTCCCGTAAGCCCTCGCCGACGCCCAGCGCGAGCGAGACCACACCGGCCGAGGCGACTGACACGTCGCCGGTCGCCGCTGCCGTCGCCCCGGCCACCGCCGCGGCCGACGACTCGTCGTTCGGAGGTTCCATGATCATGTGGTTCGGTATCGGGCTGGTGCTCGTCGGCGCCGCGCTCATCGTCCTGCTGCTGCGCCGCAGTCGCGCCGACCGCAGCGGCGGCGGGCCGGTCGCCGACCAGCCGCCGGTCCCGCTGCCACGCAGCACCACCACCTACCGCTCCGGCGCCACCGGGCCGGCCCCCACGGTGTACGGCGGCACGCCGGCGCCCCGTCCGGCGGGCAGCGTGTACGGCGCGCCTTCGTCCGGTCCGACCCCGCCCGTCTCCGGGTCGACGCCGCCCGCGCCCGCGGGCGGGGACGCGACGAGCCTCCTGCCCCGCTTGCCGGACTGAGGCCGAACCCGACCGGCTCCCGGGGTTACCGTGACGGTGGGTGGTCACGCCGTGACCCGGTGGCCGCCACCTGCCCGGCCGGAGGACCGGACACCGGGGCCGAACGGGGCCCGGTGCCGGGGCTGGTTGGCCGATAAGATCGCGTGCGCCGATCGGCACCGCCGACCGGTGAGACCGCATACGTGGAAGGAGCCGCGCCGTGGCCCTGGACCCGCAGTTGCTCGAGATCCTCGCCTGCCCGGACACGCATCACGCCCCGCTCGACTACGACGCGCAGGCGCAGACGCTCACCTGCACCGAGTGCGGTCGCATCTTCGAGGTCCGCGACGACGTACCGGTGCTCCTGCTGGACGAGGCGCGCGGTGGACCCGCCGCCGACGAGGCGCGGGGCGGGTCGTCGCGGTGATGGAGGGTACGGCCGGGGTCAGCGGGCACCGGCACGCCGATGAGGCCCTGCTCGACGACGCGGCGCTGCTGGCCGAGCGGGACCCGGGCGGCATGCTCCGGCACACCGCGTCCGCCGGCGCGCAGGTGCGTGAGTCGGCGGCGCTGGCCGCCGAGGCCAACCTGTCAGTGCTCGCCGACGACGGCCGGCCGCGCGCGGTGGTCATCGCCGGCATCGGCACCGCCGGGCGTACCGGTGACGTGCTGGCCACTGTCGCCGGGCCGCGCTGCCCGGTGCCGGTCATCCCGCACCGCAGCGCCGGCGTGCCGGGCTGGGTGGGCGCGGCGGACGTGGTCATCGCGGTGAGCGCGTCCGGGCGCAGCCCCGAGGCGCTGGGCGCGGCCGAGGCGGCGCACCGCCGTGGCGCCCGGCTGGTGGCGGTGGGCGCGCCCGACTCGCAACTCCAGTCGGTGGCGGAGCGGGCCCGGGCGCCGTTCATCCCGGTGCCCCGGCGCGCGCCGGCGAGGGCCAGCCTCTGGGCGCTCACCGTGCCGGTTCTGCTCGCCGCCCGTACCCTCGGGCTGGTGAAGGTCAACGAGGCCGACCTGGCGGAGACGGCGGCCCGGCTCGACGCGGACGCCGATCGATGCCGGCCGACCGCGGAGTCCTTCGTCAACCCGGCGAAGTCGCTGGCGCTGGGGCTGTCCGGCTCGATCCCGATCGTCTGGGGCTCGTCCCCGCTGGCGACCGTCGCGGCCCGGCGGTTCGGCGACACGTTGTCCGCCAACGCCCGCTACCCGGTGGTCGCCGGCGCGCTGGGCGAGGCGGGCCGGGGTCGTGTCGGCCTGCTCGACGGCGTGTTCGGCGGCCTGGCCGAGGGCGAGCGGGACATCTTCGCCGACCCGGGCGACGACGAGTCCGACGGCACCCGGCTGCGGCTGGTGCTGCTGCGCGACGGCGGGCTCAACGCCGACGACGACACCGACGAGCCGCTGGCGGTCGAGGAGCGCCGCGCGGACGCGGTGCAGACGCTCGCCGAGCGCCGTGGGGTGCGCTGCGACGTGGTGACCGCCGAGGGCGGCTCCGCGCTGGAGCGGCTCGCGTCGCTGGTGGCGGTCCCCGACTTCGCCTCGATCTACCTCGCCCTGGCACACGGCCTGGACCCGATGGCGGTACCGGCCATCACGGAGATGAAGGAGCTGGCGAACCAGTGAGCACACGGGGCATCGAGCGAGGCGGGGAATGAGCGCGAACGGGGGCACGAAGGCGATCGTCGCCGCCCTGGCGGCGAACCTCGGTATCGCCGTCACCAAGTTCGTCGCGTTCGCCCTCACCGGCTCGTCGTCGATGCTGGCCGAGTCGATCCACTCGGTGGCCGACTCGGGCAACCAGGGCCTGCTGCTGCTCGGTGGCCGGCGGGCCAAGCGGCAGGCCACGCCGCAGCACCCGTTCGGGTACGGCCGGGAGCGCTACATCTACGCGTTCATCGTGGCGATCGTGCTGTTCAGCCTCGGTGGCCTGTTCGCGCTCTACGAGGCGTACCACAAGGCGTCCGATCCGCACCCGATCGAGAGCTGGCAGTGGGTGCCGGTGGCGGTGCTGGTGGCCGCGATCGTGATGGAGGGCTTCTCCTTCCGTACCGCGATCAAGGAGTCCAACCTGATCCGGGGCAACCAGACCTGGGTGCGGTTCATCCGCCGGGCCAAGGCCCCGGAGCTGCCGGTGGTGCTGCTGGAGGACTTCGGCGCGCTCGTCGGTCTGGTCTTCGCGCTGTTCGGCGTCGGCATGACGCTGATCACCGGAAACGGCATGTGGGACGCGGCGGGCACCGCGATGATCGGTGTGCTGCTCGTGGTCATCGCGGTCACGCTGGCGATCGAGACCAAGAGCCTGCTGCTCGGCGAGGGCGCGGAGCAGGGCGAGCTGGCCAAGATCGAGCAGGCCGTCACGAACGGTCCCGAGGTCGAGCGGATCATCCACATGAAGACGCTCTACCTGGGCCCCGAGGAGCTGATGGTGGCCGCGAAGATCGCGGTGCCGGCCTGGGAGACCGCCGAGGACCTGGCCCGCGACATCAACGCGGTCGAGGCCCGGATCCGGCGTGAGGTGCCGACCGCCCGGGTGATCTACCTGGAGCCGGACATCTACTCGCCGGAGGCGGAGCGGGCGGGCACCGGGCAGGCGGCGGCGACCGCCGTCCCGGAGGCCGCGACCACCGGCGAGGCGCACGCGGCCGACGAGGTGGCCGGGCGGCCCGGGAGCTGACCGATGGAGCTGTTGCAGGGCCGGATCCGTGACTACGCCTGGGGCTCGCGCACCGCGATCGCCGAGTTGCAGGGGCGGCCGGTGCCGAGCAACGGGCCGGAGGCGGAGCTGTGGCTGGGCGCCCACCCGGGCGCCCCGGGCACCGTTCAGCGGGACGGCCGTCCGGTCAGCCTCACGGAGCTGCTGGTGGCCGAGCCGGGCCACTGGCTGGGTGAGCGGCTGGTCGGCCGGTTCGGCACCCGGCTGCCGTTCCTGCTGAAGGTGCTGGCCGCCGACTCCCCGCTGAGCCTCCAGGCCCATCCGGACGCCGAGCAGGCCCGCGCCGGGCACGCCGCCGACGTGGAGCGGATCAACTACGTGGACCCGTACCACAAGCCGGAGCTGCTGGTGGCGCTCTCGGAGTTCGACGCGCTGTGCGGCTTCCGCGATCCGGGGGAGTCGGCGGCGGCGATCGCCGCGTTCGGCGTACCCGCGCTGGAACCTGTGGTGGCGGCGTTGCGCGCCGGGCCGGCGGGGCTGCGGGAGGCGGTACGCCTGCTGTTGAGCTGGCCGCGGGCGGAGCGCGCCGGGCTGGTGGCGGCCGTGCTGGCGGCGGCGGACGCCGGTCCCGGGTCGGCGGACGCCGAGCTGGTACGCACGCTGGCGGCCGGCTATCCGGAGGATCCGGGCGTGGTGGTGGCGTTGCTGTTGCACCACGTCCGGCTGGCGCCCGGCGAGGGCATCTGGATGCCGGCCGGGAACCTGCACGCCTACCTGCGCGGCACCGGCGTGGAGATCATGGCGGCCAGCGACAACGTGCTGCGTGGCGGGCTGACCCCGAAGCGGGTGGACGTGGACGAGCTGCTGCGGGTGCTCCGGTTCGAGGTGCTGACCGAGCCGGTGCTGCGGCCGGAGACGGTGGCGCCCGGGGTGCTGACGTGGCCGGTGCCGGTGGAGGACTTCGCGCTGCACCGGGTCGAGGTCGCCACCGGGTCGCCGGGGGCGCGGTTGACGCTGCCCGGGCCGCGGGTGGTGCTCTGCCGGACCGGGAAGCTCACCGTTGACGACGGGGTGGGCGTGGTCACGCTCGGCGCGGGACAGGCCGCTGTGGGCACGGCGGCGGGAGGTCCGCTGACGCTGAGCGGGGACGGCGAGGCGTTCGTCGCCACCTGTGGCCTGCGCTGAGCGCTCAGCAAAAAGCCGCAAGTCCGACTTTCCCGAAATAGCTTGACGGTCCACTGGCGTGGTGTGACCCTATGGGTACGCAGCGTTGTCGCGACGAAGGTCCGATGACGTGCGGGGGAACCAAACCGGGGGGATGCACGGGGCGGCCGGGCCGTGGACGGAAAGTCCGTCCACGACCGACCGCCCCGTGCGCTGTCCGCCGACCGGCCGATTGTGTGCTCGGTCAACCGGGCACCGGCCGGGTGGGTCGCGCGCGTAAGGTGGAAGGCTGCGCACCACATCGTTCGACAGGAGCTTCCATGACCAGCACCCTCCCCGCGGCCTCCAGCGGCGCGTCGTCGCAGGCTCGGCCGAGCACCCTCGCCGAGGGCGACTACAAGGTGGCGGATCTGTCGCTCGCCGCGTTCGGTCGCAAGGAGATCCGGCTCGCCGAGCACGAGATGCCCGGCCTGATGGCGATCCGGCGTGAGTTCGCCGAGGCCCAGCCGCTGGCCGGCGCCCGCATCACCGGCTCGCTGCACATGACCGTCCAGACCGCCGTCCTGATCGAGACCCTTGTCGCGCTCGGCGCGCAGGTCCGCTGGGCGTCCTGCAACATCTTCTCCACCCAGGACCACGCCGCCGCGGCGATCGTGGTCGGCCCCGAGGGCACCCCGGAGGCCCCGGCCGGCGTGCCGGTCTACGCCTGGAAGGGCGAGACGCTGCCGGAGTACTGGTGGTGCACCGAGCAGGTGCTCGCCTGGCCGGACGGGCAGGGCCCGAACATGATCCTGGACGACGGCGGCGACGCCACCCTGCTCGTCCACAAGGGCGCCGAGTTCGAGAAGGCGGGCGCCGTACCGCCGGTCGAGTCCGCCGACTCCGAGGAGTACGCGGTCATCCTCGAACTGCTGCACCGCTCGCTGGCCGAGGACAACCAGCGCTGGACCCGGATCGCCGCCGGCATCAAGGGCGTCACCGAGGAGACCACCACCGGTGTGCACCGGCTCTACGAGATGCACCGCGCCGGCACGCTGCTCTTCCCGGCCATCAACGTCAACGACTCGGTGACCAAGAGCAAGTTCGACAACAAGTACGGCTGCCGCCACTCGCTCATCGACGGCATCAACCGGGCCACCGACGTGCTGATCGGCGGCAAGATGGCAGTGGTCATGGGCTACGGCGACGTGGGCAAGGGCTGCGCCGAGTCGCTGCGCGGCCAGGGCGCCCGGGTCGTGGTGACCGAGGTCGACCCGATCTGCGCGCTCCAGGCGGCGATGGACGGCTACCAGGTCGCCACGCTGGACGACGTGGTCGAGCAGGCGGACATCTTCATCACCGCGACCGGCTGCTTCGACGTCATCACCAACGAGCACATGGCCCGGATGAAGCACCAGGCCATCGTGGGCAACATCGGCCACTTCGACAACGAGATCGACATGGCTGGCCTGGCCAAGCGCAGCGACGTGACCCGGGAGAACATCAAGCCGCAGGTCGACGTGTGGCGCTTCGACGACGGCCACGCGATCATCGTGCTCTCCGAGGGCCGCCTGCTGAACCTGGGCAACGCCACCGGCCACCCGAGCTTCGTGATGTCGAACTCGTTCGCCAACCAGACGATCGCCCAGATCGAGCTGTTCACCAAGACCGAGGAATACCCGATCGGCGTCTACGTGCTGCCCAAGCACCTGGACGAGAAGGTTGCCCGGCTGCACCTGGACGCGCTCGGCGCGAAGCTGACCACGCTCACCAAGGAGCAGGCCGCCTACCTGGGCGTCTCCACGGAGGGCCCGTTCAAGCCCGACCACTACCGCTACTGAGTTCACACTCCGGAAGGGACCGGGGTCGGCCGCCGCGCGGCCGTCCCGGTCCCTTTTCGCGTACGGGGTGGGCCGGCGGGTGCCGAACCGGGTGACGTTACCGCGATCAGCTTGACGTTTGCTGTGAACAGGAGGAAGGTATGCCTGCCCTAAGTTAGCGACCACGGAGCAGCTGATGTTCGCCACGTACCTGATCGGCCTGCGCGAGGGCCTGGAAGCGACACTTGTGGTCAGCATCCTCGTCGCGTTCCTGGTGAAGTCGCAGCGCCGGGACCGGCTGCCGCAGGTGTGGACCGGCGTCGGCCTGGCCGTGGCGCTCTCCGTCGGCTTCGGCTCGCTCATCCAGTACACCTCGACCTCGCTGCTGCGCACGTCGGAGTCGCGCGAGCTGTTCGAGGCGGTCACCTCGGTCGCCGCCGTGGTGTTCGTGACCTGGATGATCTTCTGGATGCGCCGGGCCGCCCGCACCATCGCGGGTGAGCTGCGCGGCAAACTCACCGACGCGCTCGCGGTCGGCTCCCTGGCGGTCGCCGGCATGGCGTTCCTCGCGGTCATCCGGGAGGGCCTGGAGACCGCGCTGATCTTCTACGCCGCCGCCGAGAGCGCGGCCGGCGGCACCGGGCCCGGCTCGCTGCTCGCCCTGGCCGGCGGCATCGCCACCGCCGTGGTGATCGGCTTCCTGCTCTACCGCAGCGCCGTCCGGATCAACCTCAGCCGGTTCTTCACCTGGACCGGGGCGCTGCTCATCCTGGTGGCCGCCGGCATCCTCAAGTACGGCGTGCACGACTTCCAGGAGGCGGGCGTGCTGCCCGGCCTGAACGACCTGGCCTTCGACATCTCCACCACGCTCGACCCGAACGCCTGGTACGGCGCGCTGCTCGCCGGCATGTTCAACGTCACCGCCGCGCCGACGGTGCTGGAGCTGGTCGCCTGGGTCGCGTACGCGGTCCCGGTGCTCGTGCTCTTCCTGCGCAAGCCCGCCCGGTCCGCCAAGCCGGTTCCGGCCGCCGCCACACCCAGCGCGCCGGCCGACGTCGCCGCTGTTCCGTCCCCCCGCGCCTGAACCACCCGTTCCCGAGGAGACCGCACGATGCGTACCACCCGACTCGTCGCGCCCGCCGCCGCCGGGCTGCTCGCCGTCGCCGGACTGACCGGCTGCGGGGGCGGTGACGACGCCGACGCCAAGAACGGCGGGCCGATCGCCGTCAAGGCCACCGACACCGTCTGCGAGGTCGCCGACACCGAGATCGACGCCGGTCAGGTTACGTTCAAGGTGACGAACAACGGTTCCAAGGTCAACGAGTTCTACGTCTACGCCGCCGGTGACCGGGTGATGGGCGAGGTGGAGAACATCGCCCCCGGGCTCAGCCGGGAGCTGCGCGTCGAGCTGACCGCCGGCACGTACGAGACGGCCTGCAAGCCGGGAATGAGCGGCCGGGGCATCCGGGGCGCGCTGAAGGTGAGCGGCACCGCCGCGACTGTCGCCCCCGACGCCGCGCTGACCCAGGCCACCGCCAGCTACCAGCGGTACGTGCGCAGCCAGACCGCCGCGCTGCTGACGAAGACCGAGGAGTTCGTGGCCGCGGTCAAGGCGAACGACGTGGCGAAGGCCAAGGCGCTCTACCCGGTGGCCCGCACCTACTGGGAGCGGATCGAGCCGGTCGCGGAGAGCTTCGGCGACCTCGACCCGAAGATCGACGGCCGCGAGGAGGTGGTCGAGGAGGGCATGGAGTTCACCGGCTTCCACCGGATCGAGAAGGACCTCTGGACCACCGGCGACGTCAGCTCCGACGGCCCGATCGCCGACCGGCTCCTGGCCGACGTCAAGGCGATCGTGGCCAAGGCGGACGCCGAGAAGCTCACCCCGCTCCAGCTCGCCAACGGCGCCAAGGCGCTGCTCGACGAGGTCGCCAGCGGGAAGATCACCGGCGAGGAGGAGCGCTACTCGCACACCGACCTCTGGGACTTCAACGCCAACCTGGAGGGCTCCAAGGCGGCCGTCGCCGCGCTGCGTCCGGCGCTGGAGCAGCGCGCGCCCGACCTCGTCAAGCAGCTCGACAGCGAGTTCGCGAACGTGGAGACCACGCTCGGCAAGCACCGCGCCGGCGACGGCTGGAAGCTGCACACCCAGCTCGGCAAGGACGAGCTGAAGGAGCTGTCGGACGCGGTCAACGCGCTGGCCGAGCCGGTCAGCAAGGTCGCGGCGGCAGTCGCGCGATGACCGGCCCGGCCGGCGGTGACGCGACGAGCGAGCCGAACCGCGAGCGGACCGGCCGCGGCCTGTCCCGGCGCCGGGCGATGACCCTGGCCGGCGTCGGCGTGGCCGGTGTCGCCGGGGTGGCGGGTGGCGCGGGCGCGCTGCTCGCCGGCGGGAACGAGGCATCAGCGACCGGATCGGCCGCCGGTTCCGTGCCGTTCCTCGGCGAGCACCAGGCCGGCATCACCACCCCGGCCCAGGACCGGCTGCACTTCGTCGCGTTCGACGTGGTCACCAAGGACCGGGACCGGCTCGTCGCCATGCTCCAGGAGTGGACCGCCGCCGCGGCCCGGATGACCGCCGGGAAGGACGCCGGGGTGATCGGCGCGGTCGGCGGCATGCCCGAGGCTCCGCCGGACGACACCGGCGAGGCGCTCGGGCTGCCCCCGTCGCAGCTCACCCTCACCGTGGGCTTCGGACCGACGCTGTTCCGCGACGCGCAGGGCCGGGACCGTTTCGGCATCGCCGCCCGGCGTCCGGCCGCCCTGGCCGACCTGCCGCACTTCGCCGGGGACGCGCTGCGGCCGGAACTGTCCGGCGGCGACATCTGCGTCCAGGCGTGCGCCAACGACCCGCAGGTCGCGGTGCACGCCATCCGCAACCTCGCCCGGATCGGCATGGGCGTGGTGAGCGTCCGCTGGTCGCAGCTCGGCTTCGGGCGTACCTCGTCGACGTCGCGGGACCAGGCCACGCCGCGCAACCTGTTCGGCTTCAAGGACGGCACCGCCAACCTCAAGGCCGAGGACGCCGCCCTGCTCCGCGACCAGCTCTGGGTGCAGCCCGGTGACGGCCCGGACTGGATGACCGGCGGCTCCTACCTGGTCACCCGGAAGATCCGGATGCTGATCGAGACGTGGGACCGCAGCCCGCTGGCCGAGCAGGAGATGATCGTCGGCCGGACCAAGGGCAGCGGCGCGCCGATCGGCCGCCAGGACGAGTTCGACGAGCCGGACTTCGCCGCCAGGGGCGACGACGGTGAGCCGCTCATCGCCGACACCGCGCACGTACGGCTGGCCCACCCGGACACCAACGACGGCGCCCGCCTGCTGCGCCGCGGCTACAACTTCGTGGACGGCTCGGACGGGCTGGGCCGGCTCGACGCCGGGCTGTTCTTCATCGCCTACCAGCGCGACCCGCGCCGGCAGTTCGTGCCGATCCAGACCCGGCTGGCCCGCAACGACGCGATGAACGAATACCTGCGGCACGTCTCCAGCGGCCTGTTCGCCTGCCCGCCCGGCCTGCGCGACGCAGCCGACTGGTGGGGGCGCGCGCTGTTCTCCTGAAGCCGGCTCAGCTCACCCGAGGCGGCTCAGCGGCGTACCGGATCGGGTTCGACCTGCGGCGCGGCGGGCCGCAACCGGCCCGCGCCCGGCCCGGCGGGGCCTGGCAGGACGGCGCCCGGCCCGGTGGAGCCCGGCACCACGGCGGGCGCCGGGACCAGCTCCGGCCAGAGCGTGGCGGCGACCGCCCGGCTGCGGCCCAGCCGGTGCGCCGCCCGCCGCCCCCGCTCGGCGAGCACCGCCGACAGGTACGCCCACTCCGGCGCGGCCCACGGCGGAGGCGGCGAGGTGACCGCCGCGACCTCCGTCCACAGCCCCCGGCCCAGCCGGAACCGGTCCGGTTCGGCGAGCTGGGGCAGCCGGTCCAGGTACTGCCGCACGGCCAGCGCCAGCCCGTCGTCGAGGCGGGTCAGGTCGAGCGTGCCGGCCCAGGCCAGCAGCGGCGGCGCGGCCGGCGGCAGCGGCCGCCACAGCGTCGCGCCCCGGGTGTGCACCACCAGCGTGCCGGCGACCAGGTCACCCAGCCGGCGTCCGCGCGGGTCGGTGAGCATCACCATGACGCTCGCCGCCCAGCTCAGCAGCGGCAGCACCAGCCCGGGCCACTCCACCGCGACGCCGACGAGCGCCCGCGTCAGCGACTGGCCCACCCCCACCGGGCCGCCGTCGGCCCGGACCACCCGCAGCCCGACGGCCAGCTTGCCCACCGTCCGGCCACCGGCGAAACGTTCCATCACCACCGGATAGCCGATCAGCACCAGCACCAGCAGCACGATCTGCAGCGCCCCCGCCAGGGCGGCGTCGAGGTAGTCCCCGAGCAGGGCGAGCGCCACCATCCCCAGCACCGCGCCGAGCACGAGCGCCAGCGCGAGCTGGATCACCGCGTCGATCAGCAGGGCCAGCACCCGGGAGCCCAGCCGGGCCGCCCGGACGTCCAGCTCCACCGCCTCGCCGCTGACCAGACCGGCGTCGGCCCACCGGGGCGGTGGGGGAGGTTGCGCGCGCACCCCGACAGTGAACACCATGGACGCCGAACGGGGGAGGGCGAGTGGATCTCGATGCGTACGTGGCCGAACACAACGCCGAATGGCGGCGGCTGGAGTACCTGACCGGGCGGCGTCGCCTCGACGCGGCAGAGGTCGACGAGCTGGTGGCGCTCTACCAGCGCAGCGCCACGCACCTGTCCGCCCTGCGCGCCCGGGCGCCCGAGCCGGCGCTGGTCAACCGCCTGTCCCACCTGGTCCTCGCGGCCCGCGCCCGGGTCACCGGCCGTCAGCGGTTCTCCTGGGCGGCGGTGGGCCGGTTCCTGGCCGCCGACCTGCCCGCCGCCCTCTACCGGGCCTGGCCGTGGTGGTGCGGCGTGGCCACCGGGTTCAGCCTGCTCACCGCGTTCCTCATCTGGTTCGTCGCCGGCAACCCGGACACCGCCGCCGCGTTCGTCGGCGACGAGGCCGCCCGGGAACTCGTCGACTCCGGTTTCGCCGGCTACTACACCGAGTTCGCCGCGCCCACCTTCGCGTTCCACCTGTGGACGCACAACGCCTGGCTGGCCGCCCAGTGCCTGGCCGCCGGCGTGCTCGTGGTGCCGGTGCTCTGGCTGCTGTGGCAGAACGCGCTGAACATCGGCGTGGTCGGCGGCGTGATGGTCGCCTACGGCCGGGGGGACGTCTTCTTCGGCCTGATCACACCGCACGGCCTGCTGGAACTGACCGGCATCTACGTCGCCGCCGGGGTCGGACTGCGTACCGCCTGGGCCTGGATCGCCCCGCCCGCGGACCTCGGGCGCGGCCGGGCGGTCGCCGAGGCGGGCCGGCTCGCCGTCGTGGTCGCGGCCGGGCTGGTCGGCCTGTTCGCGGTCTCCGCGCTGGTCGAGGCGTTCGTCACCCCGGCGCCGCTGCCGGTCGCGCTCCGGGTGGCCGCCGGCGCCGCGGTGTGGCTGGCCTTCCTCGCGTACGCGCTGGTGCTCGGCCGGCGCGCGGTCAGAGCTGACCGAGGGACTTGAGCCGCAGGTAGGTGTCCGCGACGGCCGGGGCGAGCCGGTGCGCCGGCACGTCCACCACCGTCACCCCGTAGCGGGACAGCGCGGCGCGTACCCGGTCCCGCTCGGCCAGCGCCCGCCACGCCGACGCGGCCGCGTACGGGTCGTCCGGGCCGGTCGGGGTGGCAGTGGCGAGCCTGCTCAGCACCGGGTCGCTGCCGGCGGCCAGCACCACCCGGTGCCGGGTCGCCAGCCGGGGCAGCACCGGCAGCAGCCCTTCGCCGATCGCGCCCGCCTCCAGCGCGGTGAACAGCACCACCAGGCTGCGCTGCCGCTCCCGGCGCAGCACCTCGCCGGCGATCAGCTCGAAGTCGGTCTCGGCGAGCGTCGGCTCCAGCGGCGCCACCGCCTCGACCAGCCGGGCGAGCAGGGCCGGACGGCCGCTGCCGGTCACCCGCGCCCGGATCTCGGTGTCCGCCGCCAGCAGGTCCACCCGGTCACCGGCGCGGGCCGCGAGCGCGGTGAGCAGCAGCGCCGCGTCGATGGCGGTGTCCAGCCGGGGCTCGTCGCCCAGCCGGACCGCCGAGGTGCGGCCGGTGTCCAGAACGCAGACCAGGCGCCGGTCCCGTTCCGGGCGCCAGGTGCGGACCAGGATGTCGGCGCGCCGGGCACTGCCCCGCCAGTCGATCGAACGGACGTCGTCGCCCACCGCGTACTCGCGCAGCGTGTCGAACTCGGTGCCGTGGCCGCGCCCCCGGGTCACCTGCACACCGTCGATGACCCGCAGCCGGGCCAGTTTCTCCGGCAGGTGCCGGCGGGAGTCGAACCGGGGCAGCACCCGCAGCGTCCACGGCGGGGTGGCGGGCTGCCCGGCGCGCTGCCGGGCGCCCAGGCGCATCGGCCCGAGCGAGCGTACGGTCAGCGCCACCGCCGGCCGGTCGCCGCGCCGGGTCGGGGTGAGCCGGACCGGCAGCGTGGCGACGCCACCGGGCGGCACGGTGAGCAGGCGCTGCGGCGGCACGTCCGAGCGGGCCCCGGCCGACGGCACCCAGGCGTCGCGCACCTGGGCGTACAGCGTGTGGTGGGTCGGGTTGGTCAGGTGCAGCGTGACGGTGGCGGTGCCGCCGAGCCGCACCGTACGGTCGCCGGAGCGGGTCACCGTGAGCGCGTGCGGCGGGGCGGCCATCGCCCGGTCGAGCGCCACCAGCAGCAGCACCACGACGGTCAGCACGGCCATCCCGACGAACGGCGCCGGCCAGAACGGCAGCGTCAGCGCGCCCACGCCGAGCAGCAGACCCGCCCGCCAGGTCATCGCGGCGTCGGCACGGTGGCCAGCACCGAGTCCAGCACCGCGTCCACGGTCACGCCCTCCAGCTCCGCCTCCGGGCGCGGCCGCAGCCGGTGCCGCAGCGTGGGCCGGGCCACCGCCTTCACGTCGTCCGGCGTGACGTGGTCCCGGCCGGCCAGCCAGGACCACGCCTTGGCGGTGTTCAGCAGCGCGGTGGCGCCCCGGGGCGACGCGCCCAGCTCCAGCGCCGGGGCGGAACGGGTGCCCCGGCACAGGTCCACGATGTAGCCGAGCACCGGCTCGGCCACGTGCACCCGCTGCACCTCGGCCCGGGCCGCGGCCAGGTCCGCCGCACCGGCCACCGGGCGTACGCCCGCGGCACGCAGGTCGCGCGGGTCGAAACCGGCGTGGTGCGCGCGGAGCACACCCAGCTCCTCCTCCCGCTCCGGCAGCGGCACCGTCAGCTTGAGCAGGAAGCGGTCGAGCTGCGCCTCGGGCAGCGGGTAGGTGCCCTCGTACTCGACCGGGTTCTGGGTGGCCGCGACGATGAACGGGTCGGGCAGCGGACGGCGCTCGCCCTCGACCGAGACCTGCCGCTCCTCCATCACCTCCAGCAGCGCCGACTGCGTCTTCGGCGGGGTCCGGTTGATCTCGTCGGCGAGGAGCAGGTTGGTGAAGACCGGCCCCTCCCGGAACGTGAACGCGGCGGTGCGCTGGTCGAAGATCAGCGAGCCGGTGACGTCGCCGGGCATCAGGTCGGGGGTGAACTGCACCCGCTTGGCGTCCAGGTCGAGCGCGGCGGCAAGCGTCCGCACCAGCAGCGTCTTGGCCACCCCCGGTACGCCCTCCAGCAGCACGTGCCCCCGGCAGAGCAGCGCGATCACCAGCCCGGTGACCACGGCGTCCTGCCCGACGACGGCCTTGGCCACCTCGGCGCGCAGCCGGTGCAGGGCGGCGCGGGCGCCGGACGGGGCGGTGGTCGTGACGGGTCCGGTCACCGGGTGTCTCCTTCGCTCGGATGCGGGGCCAGGGTACGGGTCAGGGCGTCCAGTTCGCGGGCCAGCTCCAGCAGCTCGCGGTCCTTCTCCGGGGCGGGGCCGTAGAGCAGTTCGGTGACCCGTTCCGGGTCGGCGCCGGCACGCTCGGCGATCCGGGCGGCCACCTCGTCGTCGGGCGTGTCCGGAGGCAGGTTGAGCCGGGGCAGGAGCCGGTCCAGCGCGGCGGCGCGCAGCGTCTCGGCGACCGTGTCCCGCGCGCCCGCCCGGCGGTAGAGCCGCGCCCGGCCGCGTACCGTCTCGGCGGCCCGCACGGTAACCGGCAGCGGCTCCGACACCGGCGGCCCGAGCCGGCGGGCCCGCCAGAGCACGACGAGCAGCCCGGCCAGGGCGAGCTGCGCCAGGAGCGCCCAGAACCACTGCGGGAAGGCGCCCCAGAGCGGGTTCTCCCACGGCGGGTCGGCGCGGTCGGGCGGGTCGGGCCGTTCCGACCGTTCGCCGTCGCCGCCCTGGGCGGGCTCCTCGGTGAAGGGTTCCGGGGACCAGCTCGGGCGGGTCGGGGCCGGTACCGGCTCGGGCAGGTCGAGCCAGACGAGCGGGCGGTTCCCGCCGAGCATTCCGGTGGCGAGGGCCTCGTTGCCCCACTCGCCGATCCGGTCGTTGCGGAACGGGTCGCTGGCGCCGGCCAGCACCACCTCGACCCGGCCGGGGACGCGCAGCAGCGCGCCGCCGTAGCAGTGGTCGACCTCGGCCGGCCCGGCGTAGCGCTGCAGGTCGATCGCGGCGGTGCCGGCCCGGACCGCCTCGGGCAGCGGGCACGGCGTGCCGTCCGCGTCCGGCGGCACGGCCCGCGCGGCCCAGCGCCGGGCGGCCGGCTCGACCGGCGTGTCCAGTTCGGCGAGCACCCGCGGGGAGGGCTCGACGAACACCAGGCGGGTGCCCGGGGGCAGGGCGGTCAGGCGGTCGAGCAGGTCCGGGTGCACCAGTCCGGGCGCGGGCACGAAGACGGTGCTCGGTGCGATGCCGGCGGTCTGCAGCACCCCGTCGAACGCCGTCTCCCGGCGCACCGGCACACCCTGCGCGCGCAGCGCCTCGGCGAGCCGGCTGCCCCCGTCGTCGTCGGTGGCGACCGGGGAGAGGAAGCCGGGCTCGTCGGTGTCGGGCCGGTCGACGGCGTGCAGCACGAGCGTGGTCACGATCAGCAGCACGGCCAGCCCGAGCGGGACGAGCAGCCGGTGCCGCCGACGGCGCGGCGTCGCGGCGGTGGCCGTCTCCGCCGGCGTCACGGTGGCGGTCATCGCGGCTCCTCCCCGGTCAGCTCGCGACGCAGGTCGGCGGCGAGTTCACGCATCCGGTGGTCGTGCGCGGCGGTGGCGGGACGCTGGGCGTACCAGAGGTCGGAGAAGATCGCCCCGGCGGTGTGCAGCGTCGGCCGCACCTGGGGCCGGGCACGGGCCGCCGCCTCGGTCAGCTCGACCACTGTGAGCCCGGGGCGGGGCTCCACGACGTGCCGCGTGACCAGGAGCCGGACCATCTCGCGCAGCCGTTCCCGGACCGCCTCGGCGTACCGGCCCTCGGCCGCGAGCCGGTCGGCCAGCCCGGGCGCGCCGGCCGGCACGGCCTCCGGGGTCCGGGGCTCGGGCACGCGTACCGGCGGCGGATCGGAGCGGCGGCGGCGCGCGGGCCGGCGCAGGCGGGGAAGCCGCAGCCGGGGCAGGCGCGGCAGGCGCAGCCGGGGCAGTGAGAACCGGGGCAGCCGGCGGGGCACCCAGGCCGGGAAGAAGTACCAGCCCAGGGCGGCCAGCAGCGCGACCGCCAGCAGGATCAGCGCGGCCAGCGGCAGCGGCAGCAGGTCACCGAGGGCCGCGACCGTCTCGGTCCACCACCGGCTCACCGCTGCGCCGCCAGCAGGACCGGTTCCGGTACGCCCGCCGGCGCGCGGGAGAGCCGGATGTCCAGCCCTTCGGTGCGGATCCGGGTCTCCAGGTGCAGCACCGCGTCCAGGCAGGCCAGCGCCGGGTACGCCAGCGCGTTCACCGCGGCGAAGGCGGCGACGGTCACCGGCAGCGCCCAGGCGGACACGTCGAACAGGCCCAGCATGCCGAGACCGTGATAGACGCCCAGCCCGATGCCGAGCCGGATCAGCCACCAGCCCAGGTAGCCCAGCAGCCGGACGGCGGCGGCCCGCGCGCTCACCCGGCCCGCCAGGCGGATCGCCCGCCACGGGGCCCGGTGTCCGGGCACCCCGTCCAGCACCAGCACCGGCACCACCAGGCCGAGCAGCCCGTACGCCAGGAACCAGCCCGGCCCGGTCAGTGCGGCGAGCGTGACGACGGGGCCGATCGCGACGGCGGCCAGCACCACGGGGCCGGGCCGGGAGCCGCGCAGCAACTCGGCCGGCCCGGGACGGCGCCCCAGCAGGGCCGCGCCGGCGCCGCGCGCGGCCGGGCCGCCCAGCAGCGCGATGATCGCCGCCTCGGTGCCGGCGCCGGTCGCCAGCAGCAGCCAGTACCAGGGCAGCGAGTCACCGAAATCCGCCGGCCACCACTGCGGCGGGTCGGCCTCGACCAGCAGCCGCAGCGGGTGGAGCACCGCCTGCTCGGCGAGGGCCAGCACGAGGGCGAGCGGGACGAGCACCCGGGCGTGGTCGCGCAGCAGCAGCACTGCCGCGTCGAGCAGTTCGCCGACGGTCAGCGGACGGCGCGGCAGCACCGCGGTCGGGCCGGCGTCGGGCACGCGTACTCCTGGCGGGCAGGGCGGAGGTGGCGGGCGGCGCGGCGCCCGAGGGATCATGGTTGCACGGCGGGTCCGCATCCGGTGGACCCGTCCGCCCTGACGCGCCACGCTGTGCGGCCACGCCGCTTGCTGTGGTGCGCGGGCCCGCTCGGCGCTACCGTGCCGTGGAGACGCCGAACCCCTCCAGACGAACGGGGATGGAACGATAAACCCCATGAGAGCCCGGGTACTCGTGGTCGACGACGACCCCGCCCTCGCCGAGATGCTCGGCATCGTGCTGCGCAGCGAGGGCTTCGTGCCGTCCTTCGTCGCTGACGGCGAACGGGCGTTGGCCGCCTTCCGCGACAACCGACCCGACATCGTCCTGCTCGACCTGATGCTCCCCGGYATGAGCGGCATCGACGTGGCCCGCGCCATCCGGGGCGAGTCCGGCGTGCCGATCGTGATGCTGACCGCCAAGAGCGACACCGTGGACGTGGTGCTCGGCCTGGAGTCCGGCGCCGACGACTACGTGGTGAAGCCGTTCAAGCCCAAGGAGCTGGTGGCCCGGATGCGGGCCCGGCTGCGCCGGGGCGAGGACGTGGCCCCGGAGATGCTGACGATCGGGCCGCCCGGCAACCAGATCACCATCGACGTGCCGGCGCACACGGTCAGCCGCGACGGCGACGAGGTGAAGCTGACCCCGCTGGAGTTCGACCTGCTGGTCGCGCTCGCCCGCAAGCCGCGTCAGGTCTTCACCCGCGAGGTGCTGCTGGAACAGGTCTGGGGCTACCGCCACGCCGCCGACACCCGCCTGGTGAACGTGCACGTGCAGCGGCTGCGCGCCAAGATCGAGCCGGATCCGGAGCGACCCGAAATCATCCTGACCGTGCGGGGCGTGGGTTACAAGGCGGGTACCGGATAGCCTGGTCAGCACTGTGGTGACCACCCCGCTGCCGGACACGCCGACCGCCGAGCCCCGCCGGCTCCACGCCGTGCGGGCGCTCTGGCTCGCCCTGAGTGGCCGGGTCGCCCGGCTGGTCGCCGCGGTGCACCAGGCCTGGCGGCGGTCGCTCCAGGTGCGTGTGGTCACCATCACGCTGGTGGCGTCGAGTCTGCTGGTGGGCGGTTTCGCCTACCTGATCGCCGACAAGATCACCAGCATCCTGCTGGAGAACGCCGAGACCGACGTGCGGCTGCGGCTGAGCAACGGCAGCGAGTACGCGGCGAAGCAGTTCAACCTCTACAGCCAGCCGCAGGAGGCGCAGCTCCAGAACACCATCGACGGCACGGTGAACTATCTGGCCGGCGGTGACCCGACGCAGACCAGCGGCGTCGTGGTGGCGATCACCGCCGACAACTTCGCCGAGTTCATCGAGCCGCGCACCACGCCCGAGGTGCCGGTGGGCACGGTGATCGGCGACGAGCTGCGGGCCGCCGTGGCCTCCGGCAAGGTCGCCCACCAGATCCGCACCGGGTCGCTCGGCGGCGAACGCACCAAATACCTGGTCTACGGCTCCCCGGTGCCCACCAAGTTCGGGCAGGTCGAGCTCTACTACCTCGTACCCCTGGCCCGGCAGGACGCGACGGCGGCCGACGCCCGGGCCACGGTGGTCGCCACCGGCGTCGCGCTCGTGCTCCTGCTCGGCCTGCTGGCCGCCCTGGTCACCCGCCTGGTGGTGACGCCGGTACGGGTGGCCGCGCGCACCGCGCAGCGGCTCTCCGCCGGCCTGCTCGACCAGCGCATGGTGGTGAACGGCGAGGACGACCTCGCCCTGCTGGCCGCCTCGTTCAACCAGATGGCGACGAACCTGCAACGGCAGATCCTCCGACTGGAGGAGATGTCCCGGCTGCAACGCCGGTTCACCTCGGACGTCTCGCACGAGCTGCGGACGCCGTTGACCACGGTCCGGATGGCCGCCGACCTGATCTTCGCCGAGCGGGACGAGTTCGACCCGGCGGTGGCCCGCAGCGCCGAGCTGCTCCAGGCCGAGCTGGACCGGTTCGAGGAGCTGCTCACCGACCTGCTGGAGATCAGCCGGTTCGACGCCGGCTTCGCGGTGCTGGACAGCGAGCCGACCGACCTGGTGCCGGTGGTGCACCGGGTCACCGAGCGGCTGGCCGGGCTGGCCGAGCGGGTCGGGGTCACGATCGAGCTGGACCTGCCGGACACTCCGGTGATCGCCGAGGTCGACCCGCGCCGCGTCGAGCGGGTGCTGCGCAACCTGGTCGGCAACGCGGTCGAGCACGGCGAGGCCAAACCGGTACGGATCACCCTGGGCCAGGACCGCAGCGCGGTGGCGATCACCGTGCGGGACCACGGCGTCGGCCTCAAGCCGGGGGAGGAGAAGCTGGTGTTCAACCGCTTCTGGCGGGCCGACCCGTCGCGGGCCCGGCAGACCGGCGGCACCGGGCTCGGCCTGTCGATCAGCCTGGAGGACGCCCGCCTGCACGGCGGCTGGCTGGAGGCGTGGGGCGCGCCCGGCCAGGGCGCCCAGTTCCGGCTCACGCTGCCGGCCCGGGCCGGGGACCGGCTCACCACCTCCCCGCTGCGGCTGGTGCCGGCCGACGCCACGGTGCCGTTCGGCGGTCCCCGCGACGGCGGCCTGCTCGCCATCGGCCCGGGCACCGACGCCGGAACGCTGACCGTGGAGCCCGCCACCGACGGCGACCGGGCGGAGGTCCGGCCGTGAGCCGCCGCGCCCTGGCCCTGCTGCTGGCCGGCGCCCTGCTTCCGGCCGCGCTCGTCGGCTGCGGCATCCCGGGTGAGACAGACGTCCAGATCGACGGCTCGGTGCCGGCCGCGCAGGGCGGAGCGCTCAACGGCAGTCCGGCCCGGCCGCCCGAACCGGCCGACAGCAGCGAGCCGGTGCCGTTCATCGAGAACTACCTGCGGGCGGCGGCGGCCGGGGAACGCGACCAGGCGTACGCCCGGGCCCGCAAGTTCCTCGCCGAGGAGTCCCGCGACCTGCTCCCGGGCAAGCCGCAGACCAGCGAGGTCGAGCTGACGGTGGTGCGGCTGCGGGAGAAGCCGGAGAGCACGCCGCCGAACAACCAGGGCACCAGCACCGTGACGCTCAAGGTGCAGCAGGTCGGCGTGCTGCGGGCGGACGGCACGCTCGGCCCGCCGGTGGCCAGCGACACGCAGTACGTCTTCGAGCTGCGCCGCGCCGAGCCGGCCGGGACCGGACTGCTGATCACCGAGGCGCCGAACGTGCTGCTGGTGAGCGACTCGGCGATGCGTGAGTACTACCGTCCGCGCACCGTCTACTTCTGGAACTCGGACCAGACCCGGCTGGTGCCGGACCAGCGCTACCTGCTCTCCTCGGCGCCGACCGAGCGGCGGATCACCGAGGTGATGAAGTGGCTGGCGGACCGCCCCTCGGATTGGCTGGCCGCCGGCGTGACCGGGTTGCCCGACGGCACCCAGCTGATCAACAACGCGACCGGGACGGACGGGCACTGGGAGATCAACCTGAACATGCCGGGGGCCAACGAGCAGCGGCTGAACCGGCTCGGCACCCAGTTGGCCTGGTCCCTGTCGGACCTGGACGGCGTGGTCGACCTCAAGATCCAGAACCAGAAGCGGCTGACCGTCGACCTCCGGCGGGAGCGCGTCTCGGTCGTCGCGTACCCGCGCGGGGCGAACCCGATGCGGTTGGGCGTCTACGACGGCGCCGTACGCCCACTGGCGTTCGGCAACGAGCCGCGGGCCGCCGTGCCGCTGCCGCCGGAGGAGAACCGCAACGTGGTCTCCGCCGCGCTCGCCCGTGCCGAGGAACAGGTGCTGGCCGCGCTCGTCGTGACCGGCGCCGACAACCGCAAGCGGCTCAAGGTGGGCTCCGGCGCGGAGCCGGTGGCCACGCTCAACGCGAGCGACCGCACGTTCCGCGCGATGAGCCGCCCGACCTGGCTGCGGTCGCTGACCAAGGCCCGGCCGGGTGGCCTGGTGGCGGCAGACGGCAAGCTCTACCGGTTCGACGGGTCGGGCCGGATGAGCGAGATCGCGCTGTCCGTGTCCGGCCCGGTGACGGCGGTCGCCGGTTCCCTCGAAGGCCACCGGGTCGCACTGGTCAGCGGCGGCGCGCTCTACGTCGCCGCGGTCAGCGTCGACGGCGGCGTGGTCAACCTGGGACAGCCGCGCCGAGTGGCCACCCTGCTCACCGGCGTGACGGTGGTGGACTGGGTGGCGGAGAACGAACTCGTGCTGGCCGGCAACGAGGCGGACCGGCGTTCGGCGATCCACCAGCTCAGCGTCGACGGCGTGTGGGAGACCCCGCTGGCGGTGGAGATCGGCGCCCCGGTCACCCAGCTCGCCGGGTATCCGGGCGGCAGCGACCGGGGCCTGGCCGCGTTCTCGTTCATGTTCGAGACGGACGGGGCGGCCTGGCGGAACAACCCGTTCGACTTCGTCAAGCGGGAGCAGGTGCTCGACGTGCCGGCCGGCAGCCGGGCGACCAACCCGACCGCCCCGTTCTTCCTCTACTGAGCCGCCGTGCGTGACCTGGGCGGGCTCTGGTCGGACCTGACCGACCTGGTGCTGCCCGCCGGGTGCGCCGGCTGCGGCGGGGGAGCGGCGCGGCTGCGGCAGGGCTTCTGCCCCGGCTGCGTACGCGAACTGGAGTCGCTGCGCCCCGCGCCCACCCGGCCCGATCCGGCCCCGCCCGGCCTGCCGCCCTGTGTCGCGCTCGGCCCGTACGGCGGGGCGCTGCGCGAGGCGCTGCTCGCGTACAAGGAACGGGGCCGGCACGGGCTGGCCCGGCCGCTCGGCGCGCTGCTGGCGGAGGTGGTCGCCGAGGCGGTGGGGCCGCCCGGCCCGGTGACGCTGGTGGCGGTGCCGGACACGGCCCGCGCCGCCCGGGCCCGCTACGGCGACCACCTGGACCGGCTGGTCCGCCCGGCGGCGTCCCGGCTGCGCGCGGCCGGCTGGCCGGTGCGCGTGCTGCGACCGCTGCGGGCACTGTCCCGGCCCGACTCGGTGACGCTGGACAGCGCCGGACGGGCCACCGCGGCCGAGGCGGCGTTCCGGTTGCGCCGCCCCGTGACCGGACACCGCCCGGCCGGGACCGTGGTGCTGCTGGACGACATCGTCACCACCGGCGCGACGCTCGCGGCGGTGAGCCGGATGTTGCACCGCGCGGGAATGACGCCAAAGGCCGCGGCCGTGCTCGCCGCAACGCAAAAGCGGCACGTTCGGTGACGCTTCGTGTATCCGTTTCACCCCATGGTGTATGAGGTGTTAAATTCCGCAACCCCTTTCGGCAACCAGGGGTGACGGTTGGCGGTACAGGAGTTAGCGTTTCGGTGTCGGGGGTAGAGAGGATGCCAACCTTCCCCCGGCGCTGGAAGGAGGCGTAGCCGAACACCACCGGTCGACGCCGAGCGGGGCCCTCCCGGGCGGGTCGACCGGATTCTCCGGACCGAACGACCGTCCGAACAAGGGAGGTCACGTGGACATCGTGGTCAAGGGCCGTAACGTCGAAGTGCCGGACCATTACCGGGTGCACGTAGCCGAGAAGCTCGCGAAGATCGAACGCTACGACCAGAAGCTCATTCGCGTGGACGTCGAGTTGTTCCACGAGCGCAATCCACGCCAGGCGGACCACTGCCAGCGAGTGGAGATCACCTGTGTCACGCGCGGCCCGGTGATCCGGGCCGAGGCCTGCACGAGCGACTTCTACAGCGCGCTCGACGCCGCAATCGCCAAGTTGGACACCCGCTTCCGCCGCGCGGCGGACCGCCGCCGGGTGCACCGGGGGCGGCACGCGCCGATCTCCGTGGCCGCCGCGACCGCCGGACTGCCGGTGGCCGAACTCGACGGGCCCGGCCTGGCGGCGCGCGACGGCCACGGCGCCGCCACCGCCGTCGCCGAACGTCCCGACGAGGACGGTCACGTCGAACCCGACGACCAGCCGTGGCACATCGCCCGGGCGAAGGTCCACCCCGCCGATCCGATGACCGTCGACGACGCGCTGTTCCAGATGGAACTGGTCGGCCACGACTTCTACCTGTTCCAGGACAAGGAGTCCGGCCGCCCGAGCGTGGTCTACCGGCGGCACGCGTACGACTACGGGATCATCCAGCTCGACACGTGACCCCTTGACCGGTGAGACGGGCCCCCGCATGCGCGGGGGCCCGTCTCAGTTCTCGTCGGTGGCGAGCCGGCCGTAGACCACCGAGTCGACCCGGGCGCCGTCCGGGCCGGGCAACCGCCCGCGCAGCAGCCCTTCCCGCCGGAAGCCGGCCCGTTCCAGCACGCGCTGCGAGGCCACGTTGTCCGGCCGGGTACCGGCCCAGAGCCGGGCCACCCCGATGCCGAACGCCCACCCGGCGACCAGCCGGACCGTACGCGCGGCCAGCCCGCGCCCGCGCGCCTCCGGCAGCAGGCTGTAGCCGATCATCGCCTGGCCGGTGGCGGGCTCGTCGTAGAACAGCGCGCACCCGCCGACGACAGCGCCGGTCACCGCGTCGACGATCGCCAGGTCGGCGGCCTCGCCGGCCAGCCAGCGGCTCGCCGCCAGCCGGCAGCGCCGCGCGAGCGCGGTCCGCTCCGGCGCCACCGGCGGCACCCGGTTCGCCACCACCTCCGGCAGCGAGTGCAGCCGGTGCAGCACGTCGGTGTCCGCCGGCCCCACCGGCCGCAGCGTCACCACGCCGTCGGTGAGCCGGCCGCCGGGCAGGTCCGGCAGCAGACGGGCGACCGGTCCCGGCGGGTCGTCGGCCAGCCGCACCCAGGCGATCAGATCCTCGCGTACGCCGCCCGCGCTCGCGCCCGCCGCCCGGCGTACGCCCTCGTGCCGGTAGCCGCAGGCCAGGGCGATGCGCTGGCTCGGCACGTTGTCGACGCGGGTGAGCAGTTCCAGCCGGGCCGCCCCGGCGGCGAACGCACGCTCGGTCAGCAGCCGGGTGGCGGCGCTCGCCACGCCCCGGCCGCGCGCCGCGGGACCCACCCAGTAACCGATCTCGTAGCTCGCCCGCTCCGCGCTGAGCCGGCTCAGACCGATGCTGCCGAGGAGCCGGTCGGTGGCCGGGTCGGCGATCGTGTACGCGGCCCCACCCGCCGCCCACGCCGCCGGCGAGCCCTCGGTGATCCACCAGCGGGCGGCGTCCTCGTCGTAGGGATCGGGCAGCAGGGGCATGAACCGGCGGGTCTCCGGGTCGGCGCACCCGGCCACCATGTCCGGCACGTCCCCGAGGTGGCACGGCCGCAGCCGTACGCCGTACCCCTCGATCGTCTCCGGCGTCACACCAGGTCCTCCGGCAGCAGCGCGCCGATCCACGCGTCCTGGCGCTCGCCGCGGTGCTGGACGCCGCCGCGCAGCGTGCCCTCGACGGTGAAGCCGGCCTTCTCGGCGGCCCGCCGCGAGGCGGTGTTGCCCACGTTGGCCCGCCACTCGATCCGGGCCAGGCCGAGCGTGGTGAAGCCCCAGGCGCACACGGCGGTGAGCGCGGCCGGCAGATAACCCCGGCCGCGCGCGTGCGGCGCGGTCATGTAGCCCACGTCGGCCACCAGCGGGTCGTTGGGGAGGATGCGCAGGTCGATCGAGGCGACGTAGCTGTCGTCCGGGTCGGCCACGGCGAACGTCGCGGCGGTGCCCCGGGCCCAGGCCGGGCGGACCAGGTCGTGCAGGAAGCCCTCGGCGTGCTCCGGCCGGTACGGGTGCGGCACCGTGGTCCAGCGGATCGTCTGCTCGTCCTGGCAGGTGCGGGTCACCGCGGGCAGGTCGCGCTCCTCCAGCGCGCGCAGCCGCAGCTCGGTGTCCCCGGCGGTGGCGAACAGGACCGGCTGCGGCCGGCCGAAGACCGCCGCGCGGCGGGCCTGCAGCGTGTCCGGCCCGTAGGGGACCGGGTCGCCGGGCGCGGCCAGCTCGGCCGGGAACAGGGAGCCGATCCAGCCCTCCGGACGGCCGCCGGGGCTGGGGTGGGCCAGCCGCAGTTCACCCTCGACGCGGAAGCCGGCGCGCAGCGCGACCAGCCGGGAGGCGTGGTTGCCGATCTCGGCCTGCCAGGTGAGCCGGCGCAGCTTGAGCGCGTCGAACGCCCAGCGGGCGAGCGCGCGGGTGGCGCGGACCGCGACGCCCCGGCCCCGGGCCCACGGCGCGGTCCAGTAGCCGACCTCGGCCGAGTCCAGCTCGCGGTCCACGGAGACCAGGCCGCACGAGGCGAGCAGCTCCCCGGTGCCGGCGTCGCAGACCGCGAACGGTGCGCCCGCGCCCTCGGCCCAGGCGGTCGCGCTGAACGTGGTCACGAACTCGGCGGCGTGCTCCGGCAGGTACGGGCGAGGTACGGTGGTCCAGCGCTGGATGTCCGGATCCTGGCAGGCACGGTGCACCGCGTCGGCGTCTTCCGCACGCCAGGGGCGCAGCAGCAGGCCGTCCTCGATGATCTCCACAGGCTCCATCCGAGCCATCGTGCCGGATCGTTCGCGCACGGCGTAACCCGATTAGCGGCCGGTGGCGCACGGTCGCGGCGTTATGTCGGGTTCCGGAGCCCGGACCGCCGCCACCAGTGACCATCGTCGCCTCCGAGCGCCTACGATGGTTCGAGACCGTCTAGGGGAGCGTTGATCCGTGTCGATTCTGGAAAAGGTCCTTCGCGCCGGCGAGGGGCGCATGGTGCGTCGGCTCAAGGCCATCGCGGCCGCCGTCAACTCGATCGAGGACGACTACGTCAACCTCAGCGACGACGAGCTACGCGGCATGACCGACCAGTTCAAGGAGCGGCTCGCTGACGGCGAGACCCTCGACGACCTGCTGCCCGAGGCGTTCGCGGTGTGCCGTGAGGCGGCCTCCCGGGTGCTCGGCCAGCGTCCCTACGACGTCCAGGTCATGGGTGGCGCGGCGCTGCACTTCGGCAACATCGCCGAGATGAAGACCGGTGAGGGCAAGACGCTCACCTCGGTCATGCCGGTCTACCTGAACGCGCTCGCCGGCAAGGGCGTGCACGTGGTCACCGTGAACGACTACCTGGCCGAACGCGACGCCGCCTGGATGGGCCGGGTGCACGAGTTCCTCGGCCTGCGCGTCGGCGTGGTGCTGCCCAACCGGCCCGCCACCGAGCACCGCGCGGCCTACGAGTGCGACATCACCTACGGCACCAACAACGAGTTCGGCTTCGACTACCTGCGCGACAACATGGCCTGGTCGAAGGACGAACTGGTCCAGCGCGGCCACTTCTTCGCCGTGGTCGACGAGGTCGACTCGATCCTCATCGACGAGGCGCGTACCCCGCTGATCATCTCCGGTCCGGCCGAGCACTCCGCCCGGTGGTACCAGGAGTTCGCCACCGTGGTGGCCCGGCTCCAGCCCGGCACCGACGGCGAGGGCGACTACGAGGTCGACTACGCCAAGCGCACCATCGCGATCACCGAGCGCGGCGTGGCCAAGGTGGAGGACCGCCTCGGCATCGACAACCTGTACGAGTCGGTGAACACCCCGCTCGTGGGCTACCTGAACAACGCCATCAAGGCCAAGGAACTCTACAAGCGCGACAAGGACTACATCGTCAACGACGGCGAGGTCCTGATCGTCGACGAGTTCACCGGCCGCATCCTGCACGGCCGCCGCTACAACGAGGGCATGCACCAGGCGATCGAGGCCAAGGAGGGGGTGGAGATCAAGCAGGAGAACCAGACCCTGGCCACCATCACCCTCCAGAACTACTTCCGCCTCTACGACAAGCTCTCCGGCATGACCGGTACCGCCCAGACCGAGGCGGGCGAGTTCAACAAGGTCTACAAGGTCGGCGTCGTGACCATCCCGACGCACCGGCCGATGGTCCGGCTCGACCGGCCCGACGTCATCTACAAGACCGAGAAGGCCAAGTTCAACGCCGTCGTCGAGGACATCGCCGAGCGGCACGAGCAGGGCCAGCCGGTGCTCGTCGGCACCGTCTCGGTGGAGAACTCCGAGATCCTGTCGCACATGCTGCGCCGCCGCGGCATCCCGCACTCCGTGCTGAACGCGAAGTTCCACGCCAAGGAGGCGGAGATCGTCGCCCAGGCCGGGCGCAAGGGCGCGGTCACCGTCGCGACCAACATGGCCGGCCGCGGTACGGACATCCTGCTCGGCGGCAACCCCGAGTTCCTCGCCGCGAACGAGCTGCGCCAGCGCGGGCTCGACCCGGTCGAGCAGCCGGAGGAGTACGCCAAGGCGATGGAGGAGATCCTCCCGACCTGGAAGCAGGCGTGCGACGTCGAGGCGGAGGAGGTCGCCGCCGCCGGTGGCCTCTACGTGCTGGGCACCGAGCGGCACGAGTCCCGCCGGATCGACAACCAGCTGCGCGGTCGCGCCGGCCGGCAGGGTGACCCGGGCGAGTCCCGCTTCTACCTGTCGCTGCAGGACGAGCTGATGAAGCGCTTCCGGGCCGGCGCGGTCGAGGCCGTGATGGACCGCTTCAACATCCCCGAGGACGTGCCCATCGAGTCGAAGATGGTCACCCGGCAGATCAAGAGTGCCCAGGCCCAGATCGAGGGCCAGAACGCCGAGATCCGCAAGAACGTCCTCAAGTACGACGAGGTGCTGAACAAGCAGCGCCAGGTGATCTACRCCGAGCGTCTGCGGGTGCTCAACGGCGAGGACCTGTCCGACCAGGTCCGCAACATGATCGACGACGTGGTGACCGCGTACGTGGTCGGCGCGACCAGCGACGGCTACGCCGAGGACTGGGACCTCGATCAGCTCTGGTCCAGCCTCAAGCAGCTGTACCCGGTCGGCGTCACAGTCGACGAGCTGGAGGAGGAGGTCGGTTCCCGCTCGGGCATCGACCAGGACTTCCTGCTCGCCCGCCTGAAGGAGGACGCGCACGCCGCGTACGACAGGCGCGAGGAGAGCCTCGGCGAGGAGGCGGTCCGCCAGCTCGAGCGGATGGTCCTGCTCCAGGTGATCGACCGCAAGTGGCGCGAGCACCTCTACGAGATGGACTACCTGCAGGAGGGCATCAGCCTGCGGGCGTACGCCCAGCGCGACCCGGTCATCGAGTACCAGCGCGAGGGCTTCGACATGTTCGCCACCATGATGGACGGCATCAAGGAGGAGACGGTCGGCTTCCTCTACAACCTGGACGTGCAGGTCGAGGAGGCCGAGCCGGAGGCCGAGGAGGTGCAGCTGCTGGAGAAGCCGGTGGAGATCCGGGCGAAGGGTCTCAACCGCGCGCCGCAGCAGCAGGGCCTGCAGTACTCCGCTCCCGCCGTGGACGGCGAGGCCGGTCGCGGCGCTCCGGTGATCGAGCGGCCCGAGCAGCAGGCGCCGGCGCTCGGCATCGGCCAGCAGTCGGAGCGCCCTGCCGCCGCCGGGCCGCGCCGGGCTCCGGCCGGTGCGAGCGGCCAGGCGGTCGCGGCGAGCACCGCCCGGCGGGCCGCCCCGGGCCAGGTCGACGGCGGCGAGGGCCCGTCCCGTAACGCGCCCTGCCCGTGTGGCTCGGGCCGCAAGTACAAGCGCTGCCACGGCTCGCCCAACGGCGGCAACTGACCCCGAACGCCCACGACGGGCCCCGGCCTCCCGGCCGGGGCCCGTCGCCGTCCCTGGGTTCCCCCAGGGCCCTCGCTCTCTCCCGCGATCTTGCAGTTCCGGCCCTCATCATGCCCGATTTATGCCGTTATCTACGGGACGGAAGTGCAAGATCGGCGCCGGTGGAGGCGCGGGTGGCCGCGGCGCGGTCGAGCCAGGTCGGGGGGCCCACGACCGGGCTCAGAGGACGTCCAGGACGAGGCACAGCCAGGTGCCTCGGCGGCGTTCCAGGCGTATCGCAACGGCCCAGCTCGTGCCTCCGACGCCGGCGAACACGGCGGTGGCCTCGACCGCGCCCGCGCGGGGCTCGCAGACCCGCAGACGCCGCAGGAGCAGAGTCGGCCGGGCGGTACGGCGGCGGACCGGGGTCACCCGGCGGGCTGCTCGGGTCAGCTCGGCCGCGACCGGGCCGGCCGACTCGGGCACGCAGAGCGGCCGGAGCTGGCCGGGTGGCCGGAAGCCGTTGACGATCTCCAGGAAGGTGCGGACGAACCGGTGTGCGGCCCGCGTTCCCTCGGGTGCGGCGGACGCGAGGGCTGACGCGGGGGTGCCGGTCCAGCGTGGCCAGGCGGGTGCCGGGTCCGGGGCGCGGCCGGCGGGGCGTGCGGCGGCACCGCGGCGCGGATCGCTCAGGTCGAGGGTGAGCTGCCCGACGGGACTCCACAGCGGCTCCTCGTCGACGCACGGCGGGTCGAGTGGCGGGGCGGGCCGGAGACGGACCGGCGGGCGGGGTGCGCGGGGACGGCGGGTATCGACCATCTCGAATCCTTGCGTTTGCCTTCGTTTGCCTCCGACAGGGCTTCATCTTCCCGGAATGGCGTCACCGGCGTCAATGGCCGACGGTCCTCGGGTGGTCACTCCTCGTCGCGCTCACCGAGCGGGTTCCCGCGTACCCACTCCGCCGTCTCGGCGTACTTCCGCTCGATGTATTCCTCCAGCCGGGAGCGCTCGACCCGCCACTGCCCCCGACCGCCGATCTTGATCGCCGGCAGCTCGCCACTGCGAACCATGTGGTAGACCTGCGAGTCCGAGACGTTCAGCTCGGCGGCGACGTCGGACAGCAGCAGGAACCTCGACTCCACGGTGACTCCCGGGGTTGGCTTCGTTTGCCTTAGTTTGCCATCACCGGCTGACATCGCCCCATGCCCGTTCGCCTGACACACCGGCGGGAGACTTCACCCGCGCGGATGCCGGGTGTATGACGGTCCTGGCGTACGGCATGATCGGCGCCCGGAGCCGGCGTCCGCCGGTGAGTGGCCTGAATGCGGGAGTGACCGGTGACCGACGAGCTTGTCCGGGTGTACCTGCCGGCGACCGTACCCATGCTCGCCCGGCTGCGCGAGGAGGGGCTGACCGCCGAGGCGGCGCACGCGGTCACCCCGGAACTGCGCGAGTGGTACGCCGAGGGCGACGAGGAGGAACTGGAGTACGTGGCCTTCACCCGGGCCGCCCAGGACGCGCTGTTCCTGCTCCGGAGCGACCCCGCCGCGCCCCGGCGACGGGTTGTCGTCTCGGCCGACCTGCCCGCCCGGGCGGTCGGACGGGTCGGCGGCGAGCTGGGGTCCAGCGTGGTCCGGCCGGCCGGACCGGTGCCGGTGAAGTCGGTCGCCGCGCTGCACGTCGACGGCGCGGAGGCGGTCGAGGACGTGGCCGCTGCCGTCGAGGTGGTGGCCGAGGCCCAGGCCGGCGACCCGGACGCCCAGTTCACCGTCGACGGCGCCGAGGACCACGAACTGGAGTGGTACGACGTGACCGAGCTGGACCTGCTGCTGCGCGAGGCCGGCTGAGCCGGCGGCTCAGGACGCCGCCGGCTCGTCCGTCTCGTCCTCGACCGGGCGGGGGCCGAGCGTGCGGCCGAACACGATGAGCGTGGTCAGCGCGCCCACGAAGAGCACCCAGATCCCGTTGTCCACCCGCGAGGTGCCGAGCGCGGTCTGCGCCACCTCGTCGGCCTCGCTGAGCGCGGCGGCCAGGTCGAGCAGCCCGCGGCCGCCGATCCGGATGATCACCTCGGTGAGCAGCAGGAGCAGGCCCGCGCCCGCGCCGGCCACCAGGTACGCCGGCCAGCGCAGCGGCGACGCCACGCCGTCGCGGCGCTCCGCCCGGCGGCGGGACCAGGTCAGATAGAGGTACGCGGCGAGGCCGGCGAGCAGGCCGGCGAGCAGCGATTCGGTACGCGAGACCCACTTGGCGGCGTCGAGCACCGACTGCTGGGTCTCCCCGGCGCCGAACAGGTCGGACAGCGGGTCCCGGGCGCGGCTGAACAGCACCACGAAGATCTGCGCGGTGAGCGTCGCAGCGGTGATCGCACCCACCACCCGGGCCTGACGCGCGCCCGCCATCGCGCCGCCGATGATCGCGGCTGCCGCCGTGGTCCCGGCGATCGTGTTCGTGGTGGCGTTGTCGGCGTACGTCAGGTTGATCGCCACCGCGGCGAGCAGCCCGACCACCAGGCCGGTCCCGACGGCGGCCAGGAACCGCAGCGTGGCCCGGCCGAGCCGGTTGGTCGCGGCCAGGGCGACGGTGGCGCCGGTGACCAGCGCCGCGGTGATGACGCCGGGCAGCGCGTACGCGGAGAGGCTGATCGCGGTCACGCCGGCCGCGGTCGAGTGGATCGCCTCGCGGGTCGACCAGAGCATGGCGGCCAGCCATCCGAGCGAGAGCAGGGCGAGTACGAGCGCGCCCGGGGCGAACTCCGGCCGACCGCCGGTGACAGTCCCCTCGTCCCCATGCGCGGGTCCGGCTGCGTCCTCGGCCGTCCGAGCCTCGCTCGCCGGTGCCTCGGCCGACGGTGCCTCTCCGGAGGGCGCCTTGACGGAGGACGCCTTGACGGAGGACGTCTCGACGGTGGCCCCGTCGCCCGTGGTCGGCCCGACGGTCTCGGGCTGATCCGTCTCCGCGGCCGTGGAGCTGCCGGGCTGGTTGCTCATCGTCTTCCCTTCGACGGTCGCCGGATCCCCGGGCCGGGCCGGGCAGGTCACCGGTCATCCAGCGTACGCGGCGCATCACCACTCCTCGGGCGGGCCGTGTGCCGTGTGCGCGTTGATCGACTGCAGTACGGCGATGTGGTGGCATCCCGAGGGCCCGGATACCGCCATTTCCCCGAGGTGGAGTGGATCAATGGCCGATAACCGCCAGCCGGGCGGGCCGTGTGGTGCAGTTGGTCGACTCCAGCTCGGGGAGGTGCCGCCCGGAGGCCCGGAACACCGCCACCCCCGAGATGGGCTGGATCAAAGGTCGAGTAAGCGCCGACGAATCGTCGACGAACTGGGGGCGCGATCCGATGTTTCGTCGGATCCGGGTGGGTTGGGGCCGACGGTCCGGAGATGAACCGGCCGTCCGGTGTGCCAGGGAGGCGCGTCCGGCGAGGGCTTGTCGTGACAGAATCGGGCCAGGTCCCGCCGCCGCCCACCCCGCGGCGCCCCGGTGTCCGGCCGCCCGGCCGGCGCCCGCGGGTCCGGTTTCGCCGTCGCCGTCGAGATCGCCAGGAGCCTGTTGATGGACGCCGTGTTCTCCGTACCCGAGCCGCTCAACGAGCCGGTCCACTCCTACGAGCCCGGCAGCGCCGACCGGGAACGGCTCCAGCGGCGGCTGGCCGAACTGGCCGCCGAGCGGATCGAGCTGCCCATGACGATCGCCGGCGAGCGGCGGATGGCCGGCGGCGCGTCGATCGACGTGGTGCAGCCGCACAAGCACGCGCACGTTCTCGGCGTCACCGGGCACGCCACCCACGACGACGCTCGCGCCGCGGTGCAGGCCGCCAAGGACGCCGCGCCGATGTGGCGCGCGCTGCCGTTCGAGGAGCGGGCCGCGATCTTCCTGCGCGCCGCCGACCTGCTGGCCGGCCCTTGGCGGGACACGCTCAACGCGGCCACCATGCTCGGCCAGTCCAAGACCGCCGTGCAGGCCGAGATCGACTCGGCGTGCGAGCTGATCGACTTCCTGCGCTTCAACGTGCACTTCGCCCGGCGGCTCCTGGCCGAGCAGCCGCTGTCCTCGCCCGGGGTCTGGAACCGCCTCGACCACCGGCCGCTGGAGGGCTTCGTCTACGCGATCACCCCGTTCAACTTCACCGCGATCGCCGGCAACCTGCCGTCCGCGCCGGCCATGCTCGGCAACACGGTGGTCTGGAAGCCGTCCCCGACGCAGCAGTTCGCGGCGCACTTCACCATGCGCCTGTTCGAGGCCGCCGGCCTGCCGCCCGGCGTGATCAACATGGTCACCGGCCGCGGCGAGGAGGTCTCCGAGGTGGTGCTCGCCGACCCGGACCTGGCCGGCATCCACTTCACCGGCTCGACCAAGGTGTTCCAGCACCTGTGGAAGACCGTCGGCGACAACATCGCCCGCTACCGCGGTTACCCCCGCCTGGTCGGCGAGACCGGCGGCAAGGACTTCGTGGTCGCGCACACCAGCGCCGACGTGGACGCGCTGCACACCGCGCTGATCCGGGGCGCCTACGAGTACCAGGGGCAGAAGTGCTCGGCTGCCTCGCGCGCGTACGTCCCACGGTCGATCTGGGAGGGCGGGCTGCGCGACCGGCTCGCCGCCACCGCGGACTCGCTGACCTACGGCGACGTGACCGACTTCAGCAACTTCGGCGGCGCGGTGATCGACGACAAGGCGTTCGGCCGGCACACCGCCGCGCTGGAGCTGATCAAGGGTGACGACTCCTGCCGCATCCTGGCCGGCGGCACCGCCGACGACTCGGTCGGCTACTTCGTCCGGCCGACGCTGTTCGAGTGCTCCGACGCGGCGCACGAGACGTTCACCACCGAGTACTTCGGGCCGATCCTCGGCGTGCACGTCTTCGACGACGCCCGCTTCGACGAGGTGGTCACCCAGGCCGAGTCGATCGCGCCGTACGCGCTGACCGGGTCGATCTTCGCGACCGACCGCCGGGTGGTCGACCAGGTGGCGGAGAAGATGCGGTACGCGGCCGGCAACTTCTACATCAACGACAAGCCGACCGGCGCGGTGGTCGGGCAGCAGCCGTTCGGCGGCGCCCGGGCCAGCGGCACCAACGACAAGGCGGGTTCCTGGCACAACCTGGTCCGCTGGATGTCGCCTCGGACGATCAAGGAGACGTTCGTTCCGCCGACCGATCACACCTACCCGCACATGGGCTGAGACGCTCGAAGAGGGCCCGTCCCGGCCGGGACGGGCCCTCTTCCTCATCCGACAGTGCACATCGGACCGGTCCGCGGGTGCCGAAATAGGCAAATCCTGGACGCCAGAGCCGACAAAGTGGCAGCTTAGAGGGCATGGCGGATTCCGGAGTCAACCCGACGGCGGCAGCTTTGCTCGGCCTGCTGCACGACGGCCCGATGACTGGCGGCCAGTTGATGGCCGCGGCTGAGCGCCGGCTGGCGCCGTACTGGTCGATGACCCGCAGTCAGGTCTACCGGGAGCTACCGGTCCTGGCCGAGAAGGGTCTGGTGCGTCTCGGCAAGCCCGGGCCGCGCATGAGTCAGCCGTACGCGCTGACAGCTGCCGGTAAACGGACATTCTCCCGCTGGCTGGCGGAGAATCCCGGCAAGGACACCATCCGTAACCCGATAGCGCTACGGATGGCGTTCGGCAACCTGCACTCGGCGAGCCAGCTCAAGAACCTCTACGCGACGGCGAACGAGTACCACACCGAGGCGCTGGCGGCGGTGCGGGAGCAGGTCAAGAACGCCAAGAAGGAAGGCGAGAGCTACGACGCCAGCGCGCTGGAGTTCGCCGTCGCCTACCACAAAGCGGCGCTGTCCTGGCTCAAGACCGCGCCGGTCGGCTGACCACCTGCAGCAGGTTGAGGGAACGACGCAGTAGTCTTGTCTGTCGTGACCGCTGCCGATTACGCCGAACAGCTCAAGGAACTCGACGCCACGCTGCGCAACATCGAGGCCGTGCTCGACCTCGACAAGCTGCGCGAGCAGAAGGCACGGCTGGAGCAGGAGGCCTCCGCGCCCGACCTCTGGGACGACCAGGCCAAGGCGCAGCAGGTGACGTCGCAGCTGTCGTACGTCAACGGCGAGATCACCAAGCTCGGCGACCTGCGCTCCCGGCTCGACGACGCCGGGGTGCTGCTGGAGCTGGCCCAGGCGGAGGACGACCCGGGCGTGCTGACCGAGGTCGAGTCGGAGATCGCCGGGCTGACCAAGGCCATCCAGGAGATGGAGGTCCGCACGCTGCTCTCCGGCGAGTACGACTCGCGGGAGGCGCTGGTGGCGATCCGGGCCGGGGCCGGCGGCGTGGACGCCGCGGACTTCGCCGAGATGCTGCTGCGGATGTACCTGCGCTGGGCCGAGCGGCACGGCTACCCGACCGAGGTCTACGAGACCTCGTACGCCGAGGAGGCGGGCCTCAAGTCGGCCACCTTCACGGTGAAGGTGCCGTACGCCTACGGCACGCTCAGCGTGGAGTCCGGCACGCACCGGCTGGTGCGGATCAGCCCGTTCGACAACCAGGGTCGCCGGCAGACCAGCTTCGCCGGCGTCGAGGTGCTGCCGGTCACCGAGCAGACCGACCACATCGACATCCCGGAGAACGAGGTCCGGGTGGACGTCTACCGGTCGTCCGGGCCGGGTGGGCAGAGCGTCAACACCACCGACTCGGCGGTGCGGCTGACCCACATCCCCACCGGCATCGTGGTGACCTGCCAGAACGAGAAGTCCCAGCTGCAGAACAAGGCCTCCGCGATGCGGGTGCTCCAGGCCCGGCTGCTGGAGCGCAAGCGGCAGGAGGAGGAGGAGAAGATGGCCGGCCTGAAGAGCGGCGGCACCAGCTCCTGGGGCGACCAGATGCGCTCGTACGTCCTGCACCCGTATCAGATGGTGAAGGATCTGCGTACCGAACAGGAGACGGGCAATCCGTCCTCGGTCTTCGACGGTGACCTGGACAGCTTCATCGAGGCGGGAATCCGCTGGCGGAAGCAGCAGCAGCTCAGCGCTGACGGTGCGTGATCACGTTCGGACTGAGCGCGTCATCGATCCCGTTCTGACCGGGTAAATCGATGACGCGCACCGCTTCGGCGGGCCTGGGGGCTTGGCTCTGCGGTTACACCGCGTAGACTACCGACCCGTGATTCAGCTTGAGCAAGTGACGAAGACGTACCCGAAGGCGTCCCGGCCTTCGCTCGACAACGTGTCCGTCTCGATCGAGAAGGGCGAGTTCGTCTTCTTCATCGGTCCATCCGGCTCCGGCAAGTCCACCATCATCAAGTTGCTGCTGCACGAGGTCACGCCCAACAAGGGTCGCGTCGTCGTCAACGGCAAGGACGTGACGTCGATGCGTTCCTGGAAGCGACCACACTTCCGGCGTTCCATCGGCTGCGTCTTCCAGGACTTCCGGCTGCTGCCGAACCGCACCGCGTACGAGAACGTGGCGTTCGCGCTGGAGGTGATCGGCAAGACGAAGGCGGTCGCCCGCCGGGTCGTGCCGGAGGTGCTGGAGCTGGTCGGTCTCGGTGGCAAGGAGCACCGCTACCCGCACGAGCTCTCCGGTGGTGAGCAGCAGCGTGTGGCGGTGGCCCGGGCGTTCGTCAACCGGCCACTGATCCTGCTGGCCGACGAGCCCACCGG
Organism: Micromonospora sp. II; assembly: GCF_001709195.1. Classification (NCBI taxonomy): domain Bacteria; kingdom Bacillati; phylum Actinomycetota; class Actinomycetes; order Micromonosporales; family Micromonosporaceae; genus Micromonospora; species Micromonospora sp. II. The sequence goes on from NZ_LYXF01000006.1 coordinate 177,569, forward strand.
AAACCTGGACCCGGACACCTCGATCGAGATCATGCGCCTGCTGGACCGGATCAACCGCACCGGCACGACCGTCGTGATGGTCACGCACGACTCCAACATCGTGAACCAGATGCGGCGCCGGGTGATCGAGATCGAGAGCGGCCGCATCGTGCGCGACCAGGCCCGCGGCGTCTACGGCTGAGCCGTACGACGTTCCGTAGACCCTGACGACGAACCCTCACGCCGGAGAGCCGGAGGAATATCCCGATGCGGATGAAGTACGTCCTGTCCGAAGTACTGGTCGGGCTGTGGCGCAACGTCACCATGACCATCGCCATGATCATCACAATGGCGGTGTCGCTGTTCATGCTGGGCGGCAGCGGCCTTCTGTACCAGAAGGTCGGCGACATGAAGGACCTCTACTACGAGAACGTCGAGGTCTCGATCTTCCTGAAGACCGACGCCACCAAGGAACAGGTCGACGCGCTGGGTCAGCAACTCGACCAGGACCCGCTGGTCAAGGACTCGACGTACGTCAACAAGGACCAGGCGTACGAGCGCTTCCAGCAGATGTACGCCGACGCCCCGGACCTGGTCAGCGCGGTCAAGCCGGACCAGCTTCCCGAGTCGTACCGGGTGAAGCTCAACGACCCCGAGCAGTACAAGGCGATCTACGACAAGTACAAGACCGCCGAGGGCATCGACACGATCGTCGACCAGAGCAAGCTGCTCGACAAGGTCTTCGGCGTGCTCAGCGGCTTCCAGAACGGCGCGCTCGCGATCGCTATGGTGATGGCCGTCGCCGCCCTGCTGCTCGTCGCGAACACCATCCAGGTGGCCGCGTACAGCAAGCGGCGTGAAGTGGCGGTCATGAAGCTGGTCGGCGCGTCGAACTGGTTCATCCAGGCGCCGTTCGTGCTGGAGGCGGTGGTGGCCGGTCTGTTCGGCTCCATCCTCGGCCTGCTGGCGTTGATCGCGGTGAAGGTGCTCGCGGCCGGCAGTTCGATGGCGGCCCTGGAGGGTCTGATCACCCCGATCTCCTGGTCCGACATCTTCCTGACCTTCCCGCTGATGGCCGCCGTCGGTGGCGTGGTCAGCGCGGTCACCGCCTGGGTCACGCTCCGCTTCTACCTGCGGGTCTAGTCACCCGTCCGGCTCCGGCAAGGGCCCTCCCGCGCGGAATAAACCGCGCGGGAGGGCCCTTGTGGTTCCGGTAGCATGATCTTCGCTCGCCGGCCGGTGGCCGGCGACGGACCGGGAGGGAGGTGGCGCCGATGCCACGGGAAAAGGGTCGCAAGGTGGTCGCCTCCAACAAGAAGGCGCGCCACGACTACGCCATCCTCGACACGTACGAGGCGGGCATGGCGCTGACCGGCACCGAGGTGAAGTCGCTGCGGGCCGGGCGGGCGTCGCTCGTCGACGCGTTCGCCCAGGAGCGTGACGGCGAGATCTACCTGCACGCCATGCACATCCCGGAGTACGCCCAGGGCACCTGGACCAACCACGAGCCCCGGCGTACCCGCAAGCTGCTGCTCAACCGGATCGAGATCGACCGGCTGCTGGGCAAGCTCAAGGAGAGCGGCCTGACGCTGGTGCCGTTGCAGGTCTACTTCTCCGACGGCTGGGCCAAGGTGGAGATCGGCCTGGCCCGGGGTAAGAAGTCGTACGACAAGCGCCAGGACCTGGCCAAACGGGACGCCGCCAAGGAGATCGCCCGGGCGGTCGGCCGGCGCGGCAAGGGCATGGCTGAGTGATACGTCCGGTTCGTCCGGCTGTCCGCGTCGGGCGGGCCTCGGGATGAATCCGGTTGCGCCAGGCGTTAGGCTTGGTGTGCTGCCGACAGGGGCAGCGCTTCGAGGGGGTGACTGGTTTCGACTTCGTACGCAGCGACAGGGGAAGCGAGCCGAGGAAGCCGACGTCGTCTCGAGAATCGGTCGTCGGAAACCAATAAGCGCCAAGAACAATCGCGCTGACTTCGCTCTCGCCGCCTGAGGCGAGTAGCAAGTCTGTCGGCCTGGGAGCGCCTTCGACCCAGTTAGCCGGCATCAGCTAGAAGGCTGGCCAATCGGACCCGGTCGCGGGGTCCGTGCGGCGAGATCAATCAGCGACTGGGCCCGTCACACCAACTTGCTCGCGTGAGCGGTGGGGCCGAGTAGAGGCACAGCGAGCTGCGCTCGGAGAAGCCCTGACAAACCGGCGAAGGACCCGGGTTCGATTCCCGGCACCTCCACTACACGGCCTGTGCGCCCCGGTCCACGAGGACCGGGGCGCACAGTCGTCTGAGGCCTCTGAGCCAGCCGGGGCAGATGGTGCCAATGCGGCAGATGAGGCGCGTCGCAGCGCTGGACAGCGCCGCGTACCGGGTCCACCATCGCCATACGGGTTCGCCCAGCAGCGGGAGGTGTCCCATGGTCACCAGTCCGATCCAGCAGCCGATCTCCGTGCTCCCCACCGCTCCCGGTGACCTGCGCGCCCTCGCCCGGGCCACCGGCGGTCCGCGCTGGCGGGAGCGCCTGCTCACCGACCTCGACCCGGTCCGGCGGGGCTTCACCGAACACGTCCGCGTCACCGAAGGGCCGGGAGGCCACTACGCCGACCTGGTGCGCGCCGCGCCGCGGCTGCACCGGGGCGTACGCCTGCTGGTCGCCGAGCACGCCGCGATCCTGGCGGCGCTGGCCGCGCTCCAGCACACGGTCCGGCTGCCCGGGGCGTCCGCCGCCCAGGTGCGGGCCCGCACCGTGGACCTGCTGCGCGCGCTCGACCGGCACCGGCGCCACGGTGCCGACCTGCTCTGGGAGGCGTACCAGGCCGACCTCGGCGGCGAGGACTGAGCCGGAACCGTTCCGGGCCGGCACCCGTCCAACCCGTATGCGTCGCGTGCTCGCCCTGCTCGGGATCTCGTTGCTGACCCTCTCCGCCTGCGCCACGCCCGGCGCCGTCCCCGTCCGGACGCCGCCCACCGGTCCGGACCAGCGGCCCGCGTTCACCGAGCGGGCCGAGGAAGTCGCCGCGGGCTGGCGTCCCGGGCCGGGCTGGCGCGACGGGTACGTGCCGCTCCAGGACGCCACTGTGCTCACCGGCGACCCGGGCTTCACCGACGAGACGAAGGTGGCGTTCGGAGCGGGCTGGTACCGGGACCAGATCCCGATCCCGGCCGCCGTGCCGAAGGACGGCACGATCCGGTTCCCCGACGGCACGCTGCGGGTGCCGTTGGTCAGCGCCGCCGACGCGTACGCCCAGCTCCGCCAGGGCGACCCGCCGCCCTGCGACGGGCGCCCCGCCGCGCCGGACCCGGCACCGACCGGACGGCCCGGCCCGAACGACCCGGTGTCGACCTCGGCGCCGACGCCGTGCGTCCCGCTCACCGTGACCGAGGTACGGCTGGGCAGCGCGCCGGTGTGGACCARCCGGGGCCGCGCCGACGTGCCCGCCTGGCTGTTCACCGTGGACGAGCTGGCCGTACCCGTGGCCCGGATAGCCGTCGCGCCGCGCGTGACCGGCCGGGCGCCCGGCGGCGCGGTGCCCACCCGGCCGCTCCCGGCCGGCCTGGTGTCCGCTCAGCAGTTGCGGGCGGTCGAGGGCAACCGGATCGACTACGTGCTCGGCGTCGGCGCCTGCGACGGCCCGCCCACCCCGCTCGTGCTGGAACGGCCGGACGTGGTGGTGATCGGCGGCGCCGTGATCGCCTCCACCGGCGTCTGCACCGCGCAGCTCGTGCTGAAGCCGGTCAGCGTCACGCTCGACGCGCCGCTCGGCGGCCGGGCCGTGCTGGACGCCGCCAGCGGCGCCCCGCTGATCGTCCAGCCCGGCTGAGTCTCAGAGGATCCGTGGCACGTCGGTGCTGATCGGCACCGRCAGCACCGTCGGCCGGTCCGCGGCCAACGCGGCGTCGAGCGCGGTGCCGAGCCCGTCCAGCGTGGTCACCTCACCGGCGCAGCCGTAGCCGTGCGCCACCGCCGTCACGTCCAGCCCGGGCAGATCCAGCGCCGGCACACCAGGGGTGTGCTTCAGCTCGGCGAACGCCTTCAGGATCGCGTACTGCTGGTTCACCGGAACCACGACGGCGAGCGGCAGGCGCAGCCGCGCCGCCGTCCACAACGCCTGGACCGAGTAGTGGAACGAGCCGTCGCCGACCACCGCGACCACCGGGCGGCCGCGCCCGGTGTCGCGTTCGGCGAGCGCCATGCCGACCGCCGCCGGCAGCCCGAAGCCGAGCCCGCCGCTGGCCATCGTCAGGTACGAGCGCGGCCGCTCGATCGGCAGCCGGCGGCGCAGCGCGGCCAGGTTGGACGGCGACTCCTGCACCAGCACCCCGTCCGCCGGCCACGCGGCGGCCAGCGCGGCGAACAACGCGTCGGCGCTGGGCGGGTCAGCCTGCTCCGGCGGGGCCGGCTGCGGGCGCGGTGACGGCGCGGGACGGTCGGTCGCCGGCAGCAGCTCGCACAGCGCGGCCATGGTCAGGCGGGCGTCGCCGAGCAGGCTGTCCCCGACCGGGGCGCGGGCCGCCTCGTCCGGGTCGTCTGTGACGTGCAGCAGCCGCGCGTCGCCGGGCAGGTAGTCGCCCGGCACGTGCGGGTAGTAGCGGAACACCGGCGCACCCACCACCAGCACCACGTCGTGGCCGCGCAACGCCTCCGACAGCGGCCCGATCGCGTACGGCAGCACGCCCCGGAAGTGCGGATGCCGCTCGGGGAACACGGCCCGCTCCGGGGCCGGGGCGGCCCAGACCGGGGCGGCCAGACGCTCGGCCAGCGCCACCGCGTCCGGCCAGGCGTCCGACCGGTCCACCGCCGCGCCGAGCACCAGCGCCGGGGCATGGGCGGCGGCCAGCGCGTCGACGAAGCTCCGCAGCCGGTCCGGGTCCGGCGCGATCCGGGTGGCGACGGTACGCACCTGCGGCGGCGGGTCGGCCGGGCGGTCCCAGTCGTCCATCGGCAGGGAGAGGAAGACCGGCCCGGCCGGTGGCTGCACCGCCGAGGCGTACGCCCGCATGAAGGCCGCCGGGATGTCCTGCGCGCGGGCCGGCTCGTGGGCCCACTTGACGTACGGCTGGGCCAGCTCGACCGCCCGGGGGCTGGCCAGGCGCGGCTCGATCAGCAGCATCTCGCGGGTCTGCTGGCCGGCGCTGACGATCAGCGGCGTCCGGTTGTGCCAGGCGGTGACCAGGTTGCCCATGCCGTTGCCGGTGCCCGGCGCGGTGTGCAGGTTGACGTGCGCGGGCCGGCCGGTGCTCTGGGCGTAGCCGTCGGCCATCGCGACCGCCGACGCCTCCTGCAGCGCGTGCACGTAGTGGAAGTCGGCCGGGAACTCCTGCAGGAACGGCTCCTCGGTCGAGCCCGGGTTGCCGAAGACCGTGGTCAGCCCGAGCGCGCGCAGCAGGTCGTAGGTCGCCTCCCGCACCGTCGCCATCGCCGGCTGCCTCCGTCCTCCCTGCGGATGCCGGAGACGGCCCGGTGCCCGGTCCCCCGACCAGCCGAATCTATCGGGCCGAGGCCGACTTTTCGGGCGCTTCCCGCGCTCAGGGCAGCGGGAACGGCAGCTTGATCCCGTCCAGCGCGTGCCCGCACCCGCACTCCCGCTCGGCGGGCAGCGCCGCCACGGCGTCCAGCAGCAGCCCGCGCAGCCGGTCGGTGTTCTCCGCGAAGACCCGGAACACCTCCTCGTGGGTGACCGACTCGCCCGCCTCGACGCCCGCGTCCAGGTCCGTGACCAGCGCGATCGACGTGTAGCAGAGGGCCAGCTCACGGGCCAGCACCGCCTCCGGGTGGCCGGTCATGTTGACGATCGTGCCGCCCATCGAGGCGAACCAGCGCGACTCCGCCCGGGTCGAGAAGCGCGGACCCTCGACCACCACGACGGTCCCGCCGTCCACCGCCGGCACGCCCCGCCCGGCCGCCGTGTCGAGCAGCGTGCGCCGTCCCACCGGGCAGTACGGATCGGCGAACGACACGTGCACCGCGCCCCGGTCGTAGTACGTCTGCACGCGCCCGCTGGTGCGGTCGATCAACTGGTCCGGCACCACGAACGTGCCCGGACCCAGCTCCGGCCGCAGGCCGCCCACCGCGCAGGGCGCCAGCACCTGGCGTACGCCCAGCGACCGCAGCGCCCACAGGTTCGCCCGGTAGGGGATCAGGTGCGGCGGGTAGCGGTGATCACGCCCGTGGCGGGGCAGGAACGCCACCCGGCGACCGCCCACCTCGGCGACGGTGATCGGGCCCGACGGCTCGCCGTACGGGGTGTCCACCACGTGCTCCACCCCGTCGAGCAGGGCGTAGAGACCCGACCCGCCGATCACCGCCAGTTCGGCCTGCGCCGCCATCCGACCCTCCCTCGATCCGTCGTGATCACCCGCCGTCAGACCTTAACCAGCGGGCCGGACGCAGGCTATGGTGCGTGACATGGCGTTGACAGGATGGACGGTCGACGGCCTCGGGCCCGTACGGGCGCACGGCTGACGGGTGTCGGACATGCAGAGTGAGGGGCAGGCGATCGGTGGCCGAGCCATGGAGTCGATGACCGGACGACTGCTGGTCGCGACACCAGGGCTCAAGGATCCGAACTTCGACCGTACGGTCGTGCTGCTCGTCGCCCACGAACCCGGCGGCGCCCTCGGGGTGGTGCTGAACCGCGCCACCGAGGTCTCGGTGGCCGACGTGCTCGGCGACTGGAGCGACCTGGCCCGCGACCCGGCCGTGCTGTTCGAGGGTGGCCCGGTGCAGCCCGACTCCGCCATCTGCCTGGCCCGGATGCGGCACCCCGTCCGGCCGATCAAGGGCTTCCACCGCGTCTCCGGCGCGGTCGGCACCATCGACCTCTCCGTCGACCCGGAGAAGCTGCGCGAGGCGGTCGGTGGGATCCGGGTGTTCGCCGGCTACTCCGGCTGGGGCGCCGGACAGGTCGAGCGCGAGATCGAGGAGGGCTCCTGGTTCGTGCTCGACGCGCTGCCCGGTGACGCCTTCGTCGACCGGCCGGATGATCTCTGGCCGATGGTGCTGCGCCGGCAGGGCGGCATGATGGCGGCGGTGGCCCACTTCCCGCCGGATGTGGCGCTGAACTGACCCCCTCGGTGGGGGACCCCCGCGAGATGACCATGCGGGGCGGCGTGTGTATAGTTCTTCCCGTGCCCGGGCGACCGGGGACGATCGCAAGGGGCCGTGGCGCAGCTGGTAGCGCACCACACTGGCAGTGTGGGGGTCAGGGGTTCGAGTCCCCTCGGCTCCACCCTTGAAGCAGGTCAGCGGCCTGGTCGAGTAATCGTCGACCGGGCCGCTGACTCGTTGGAACGTGATCACGCTTTCTCATGAGCCTTGCGTGCTGCATCCAGAAATCGAGCCTTGTCGGCTGCTGCCCACATGACCGGCGCACTGCGCCCTTCTTGTTCCCCCTTGCCGCTACCCGCAGGCCGGCAGTCTGGCAGTCGCCCAATGTCTGCGGTCGACGAGCGAACCATGCGTTCGTGGGGCGACGCACGGACGGTGTCTGCTGACGTCATCAGAGAAATCCTGCTCGGTCGGGCCGGGCAGCATGTAGATCCCCGAGGGCTCCGGCTGCGTGGCGCGCGCATCGCCGGGCGCCTCGACTCGAGTATGTGCACAGCGATGTGCGGCTTCATTTGATCATGACCGCCATAGGAGCATCGGGATGCCGAGGTGTTCTTGATCAGTCTTCAGCTGCGCACCTAGTGGTATCGAAGAACGGGCTGGCGATCGCGCTGAGCAATTGCCTGGCCGGTGCAAAGTTTGGATCCACGTGGCGGCCGAGGATGACGGCGGCAACGGTGGCGGCACCGGCGACCTTCAGTGCGTGCGCCAGGGACTGTGTTCGCGCCCCGGTCGTCCAGGTGTCCTCGAGGATCAGCGCATGAACGGGCGCAAGCGAAGTGGGGAGGGACGGCTTGAACCAGTCGGCGTGAAAGTCGTGATCCTCCGGACCGTAGCTCGGGTTGACCGTGCTGTTGATCCAGGGCAGCCGGAGCCGGTCGCCGACAAGGTCGGCAAGCGGATGTGCGCCAGTGCGGCTGCGGGTGCTCGGGACGGTGATGACGTGCGTTGGGGAGGCTCCCGTACTGGACGTTATACACGCGAGATGGTCATGCAGGAACAGCAGCAGGAGCGCAAGCAAGCTTCGCCGAGCCTGCTCGGACGGAGCTGTGCCCTTGTACGTCCGGAGGTTGTAGTGGTGTTGCCAGGTGCGTGGCGAGTAGGAGATCGGTAGTACGAGGTCCGCGAGAAGGCCCTGGGACCGAGCGACGTGGGACTGGCAGCGGAAGCAGAGCGAGTAGCCCTCGTTCCGTACTCCCCGGCACGTCGGGCAGATCCAGGGGTGTGCCGGTAACGGGTTGCGCAGGTAGCCGCGCTGGACCTCGACGTGCCGGCTGATGATGGTCCAGCGCTGGTCAGCGGAGGGCGAAGTCAGGGAAGTTCTCCAGGCCGGCGTCGGTGGGCTGGTAGCTGAGGATGTCGTCGACGGCTTCCAGCAGCTGCGCGGTGCCGTGGACGACGTAGACGCCCGGGTTCTCGGCGAACGTCTTGGCCCAGTCGCACCGCATGACCTGGCTCGTCAGCACGACGGGACGGCCGTGCTGGAGGGCGAGCCGGGCCTGGATCCGTGCTCCGCTGGTCTCACCCGCCTCGACAACGACCGTCGCGACTGCGTACCCGCTCATGACGGCGTTGCGCATGGGGAAGCTCTGCCTGCTCGGCGGGGCGTCCGGCCAGAACTGGGAGATGACGAGCCCGACCTCGGCAATGTGGTCCTGCAGGCGCTGGTTCGCGGAGGGGTAGTACCGGCGGATCCCGGTGCCGATGACCGCGACCGTTCGCCCACCTGCCTCCAGCGCAGCTGAGTGTGCGGCGGTGTCGATGCCGGCGGCCAGCCCGCTGACCACGGTCACCCCGCGGCCTGCCAGGGTGGTGGCGACGGCTCGGGCGATCCGCAGCCCTTCCTCGCTGGCCTTGCGACTGCCGACGACGGCCACTGCCTGGTCGTGAACCCGTAGATCACCTCGGCTGAACAGGAGCGGTGGCATCTCCCGGATGCCGCGCAGCTGTGCAGGGTAGGTGTCTTCGAAGAAGGCGTGGACGCCGACTCGATCAGCTTGCCAGCCGGTGATCTCGGCGACGGCAGCGCTGATCAGCTCGGTGGTTGAATTCCCGTCCGGAAAGAGCGTGTCGGAGTGGCCGACCGTACGGTCCAGGACTGCCCTGGCGCTGCCGTTTTCCTGGATGTCGAGAGCGATCTCCGACCAGCGCGCGCGAGGCCGGCGAAGTAGCGCGACCAGGGAGGCCCGCTCGATCGTCGCCGTGTCCATGGGCACGATCGTAGGCCCTGGGCTGCGTTCCTGGCTCAGCCATCCTGGCCTGTGTTGATGACGAGAACCCCCGGCGGACGTCATCGCTAGAACGTATGTTCGATTCTGGCTGGAATCAAGAGCGGACCGACACTGGGCGACCGATCCTGCTTCCCCTTGCTGTCCAGGTGAGCGAAGGCTGGGGTTCGGCGGCGGCGCAACACCGCCGCGCTCGATCGGACGGCACGCCTTCCTTGCCTGGCAAGAGCGCCGCCGTGTTGAACGACCGGCGGGAACAGCGCGGGCCGAACGGGAGCCGTCATCGGTAGATGCGCCGTACCGGCCGATGCCGTCATCGAGGACGGCCCGAAAGCAGGATCATCAGGTGGTGGCTCCGGGGGATGATCATGAGCGTCCGCCCGTGATCCGACCGTGAGGGAGAGCACCGTGAACGACGCCATCCGCATCCGCCAGGCCGGTCCGGACGACGCGGCCGTGGTGGACGCCCTGGTCCGGGAGATCGCGGCCCACGAGGGGGAGAGCGAGCACGTCGGCGCGACCCCCGACCGGTGGCGCGAGGTGCTCGGCCGCGCCGACGTGACGGTCCTGCTTGCCGAGCGGGACGGTGAGACGCTCGGCTACGTCTCCGCGCAGCGGCGGCTGCACATGTGGAGCGGTGAGGACATCCTCGCGCTCGACGATCTGTTCGTCCGCGCCGAGGCCCGCGACGGTGGCGTGGGCCGGCGGCTGATGACCGCGCTGGCCGAGCGGGCCGCCGCCGAGCGGCTGGTCATCCGCTGGGAGGTGAAGCCGGAGAACGAGGCGGCACAGCGGTTCTACCGGCGGCTCGGCGGGACGCTCTACCCGAAGGTGGTCGTCCGCTGGCTGCCGGAGAGCTACCTGCCGCTGATCGAGGACAAGGCGTAGCGGCTCAACCGGCCGCCCGGCCCGCGAGCACCAGCGCCCAGCACAGCGCGCCGAACCCCGCAGTGCTCGCCACCGCCCGGACCACGTTCCAGGTGACCCAGGCGGACTCGAAGCGCTCCCGTTCCGCTCCGAGATCGGCGGAACCGGCCGCCGCGAGCGCGTCGTTCAGCGGCACGTTCACCGCCACCGTGACGACGAACATCACCAGGTAGAGAGCAAGCCCGACGACGATCCACGGCAGCGCCGGCCGGACCGCCCCGCGCCACGCCAGCACCGCCGCGAGCGCGGCCAGCACCGGCGTACCCAGGAAGGCCAGCAGGAACCAGCCGTTGACGATGGTGACGTTGATGCGCTGCATCGCGTCCACGAACGTGCGGTCGTCCGCGCCGCGCAGCGCCGGCATCACCGCGTACGCGAACGCGGCGAACAGGCCCGCCATCAGCCCGGCCCCGACTGTGGCGCCGACCAGCGTCAGTTGTTGTACGAGTCGCATGTCCTCATCGAACCGCCGCGCGGTGAGACGGCCCATGGCCAGGACGCGCGATCCTGTGTTCAATCGTCTCCGTGGACGCCGTCTCCGGCCTGCTCGACGGTCCCCGGGCGCGGGGCGCCTTCCTGCTGCGCTCGATCCTCACCCCGCCCTGGTCGATGCTGATCCGGGACGAGGCGCCGCTCACGCTGGTCGCCGTGGTGCGGGGGGACGCCTGGATCGTCCCGGAGGAGGGGGAGGCCGCGCGGCTCGGCGACGGTGACGTGGCGATCGTGCGTGGCCCGGCCCCGTACACGGTGGCGGACGACCCGGCCACGGCGCCGCAGGTGGTAGTGCACCCGGGCCAGCGCTGCACCACGCCGGACGGGCGGGAGCTGTTCGCGATGACGCGGTGGGGCGTACGCACCTGGGGCAACGGACCGGACGGCCGGACCGTGCTGCTCACCGGCACGTACCCGGTGCGGGGCACTGTCGGGCGGCGGCTGCTCGACACGCTGCCGCCGCTGGCGGTGGTCCGCCGTGAGTCCTGGGACTCTCCGCTCGTGCCGTTGCTGGCCGACGAGATCGTCAAGGACGACCCCGGCCAGGATGCGGTGCTGGACCGCCTGCTGGACCTGCTGCTCATCGCCGCGCTGCGGGAGTGGTTCGCCCGGCCCGGTGCCGCCGCGCCGGGCTGGTACCGGGCGTACGCGGATCCGGTGGTCGGCCGCGCGCTGCGGATGCTGCACGACGACCCGGCCCGGCAGTGGACGGTGGCGTCGCTGGCCGCCGAGGTGGGGCTGTCGCGGGCGGCGCTGGCCCGGCGGTTCACCGCCCTGGTGGGCGAGCCGCCCATGTCGTACCTGACGGGCTGGCGGCTGGCGCTCGCGGCCGACCTGCTCCGCGAGCCCGGCGCCACTGTCGGCGCGGTGGCCCGCCGGGTCGGCTACGGCAGCTCGTTCGCGCTGAGCACCGCGTTCAAACGCCGGTACGGCACGAGCCCTCGTCGGCACGTCGACGGGGCTAGATTGACCGGATGACTGTCGACCTGTTCGCCGGCGTCCCGATCCACGACATCGCCGTGTCGACGGCCTGGTACGAGCGGCTGCTCGGCGCTCCGCCGCAGTTCCTGCCCAACGACCACGAGGCGGTGTGGGAGCTGGCCGAGCACCGCTACCTCTACATCGAGGTGCGGCCCGACCACGCCGGTCACGCCATGCAGACTGTCTTCGTCGAGGACTTCGACTCCCGTCTCGCGGCGATCGCCGCCCGAGGGTTGGAGCCGGCTGCGCAGGAGACCTACGACAACGGCGTCCGGAAGGCGATCTTCCACGACCCGGACGGCAACGAGATCGGCTTCGGCGGCGGCCCCGCCTGACCGGGCCGCGGCGATCCGCGGCCCGGTCGGCGACGTCAGCGTGGGCCGCGCGTCTTCGGCAGGTCGAACTGGTCCGCCCGGCGGCAGTCCTTCGGGCCGCCGACCGCCTGCGGGCCGACCTCCTCCAGTGCCTTACGGGCGCGCTGCCGACCGAGGTTCCAGGCGTACCAGGGGTCGGGCTCGGCGAGGTCGTCGGCGATCCAGCTCAGCGTGCACCGGCGTACCGGGTCGGGAAGCTTGGCCAGCGACGGCGTCGCGTCGGCGGACAGCGCCCGCAGATACCAGGCGTCGATCTTGCCGGTCTGCTCGTACCGCAGCGTGTTGCGGCGGGCGACGTAGTCCTCCGGGTTGAGCACCGCCAGGCCGAGCAGCATCGTCACGGCCAGCGCGACGGTGGCGCCGGGAATCCACCGGCCCTTGAACCGGACGCCGGCCAGGATGATCATCAGGAAGACCGTGCCGAGCAGCATCTCGAACGCCATCACGAAGATCCGCTCGCCGGTGAAGCTGTAGACCTTCTGGTACGTCCACATGCGGGACAACGCCGACGCCACGATCACCACGCTCAGCGCGCTGATCAGCCCGAGCAGCACACGCAGCAGGACGCGCTCGACCGGCCGCTCCCGGCGCGCCCAGCGGCCCACGCCGCCGAGCACCGCCACCGTCAGCAGCGTGACGAAGAGCAACTGCCAGAAGCCGCTGCGCGCGTACTCGGCGTAGCTGAGACCGGCGACCCGCTGCACGTGCTGCTGCCCGCCGAAGAGCACAGTGAACTGCACCACCACGAACCCGGCGAACAGCAGGACGAGCGCGCCGATGGCCGGGGCCCACTCCAGCAGGCCGATCCGCCGCTCGCCGGACCTGTCCACGGTGGACAAGTCGGGCGGCGCGGCGAGCGTGTAGACCGCGGCCACCGCGATCAGCCCGCCCACCACTGCCAGGAACACCCAGCTGAACACCGAACCCATGTCGGTCTCGGGAACGAGCGAGCCGAGCGCCTCGGAGAACGCCGCGTCGGCGGAGGCGAGCAGGCTGCCGAAGACCACGAGCACCACGACCGTGGCGACCACCGAGACAGTCACCTTGCTCACCGTCGCCGCCGACGCCGAGGCGGCGACGTGCCGGCGTACCCAGGGCAGGCCGCGTAGCGCCGCGAACGGCGTGGCGACCAGGCCGAACAGGATCGATCGCACCAACCGCCCGCCGACGATCGCGAGGGTGGCGCAGCCCAGCGCGCCGAGCACGCAGAACGTCACGAGCCACCAGGCGTTGCGGAACGCCGGCACGGCCATCAGCGCCAGCGCGGCCGCCGCCCACCCGGCCCGGATGAGCCGGTCGGCGCGCGGCAGGTCAGCGGTCTTCGACCGGATCGCCAGCACCACCGCGACAGTGAGCGTGAGCCACCCCAGGAACCAGCCGACGCCGACCCGGCCCAGCGGCACGAAGACCGCGCCGCCGACCGCGCCGGCCAGCACCGCGAGCGGCACGGCCCGGCCGGTCGCCGCCTTCGGGCCGGGCCACCGCGCGCCGAGGAACGAGGTCCGCGGCGTCGGCGGTCGCGGCGTCCAGACCGGCGCCTGCGGATGGCCGGTCCACCCCACACCAGGGTACGGCGGCGCGCCCACCGGCCGACCGGGAGGCTGCGGCATCCCCGGAGCGTGCGGTGTGACCGGCGCGGGCGACGCGCCGGGGATCAGCGCGGGCGACGCGCCGGGGATCGGCGGCGTGCTCGGGGTCCCGGGCCGGCCGGAAGCGTGCGGCGTGCCGGGCGCGCCGGAACCGGCCTGCGGGTGCGCACCCGGTGCGCCCGAACTGGCCAGTGTGCCGGAGCCGGCTTGCGGGTTCGGCGCATCCGACGGGGACGAACCCGGGGTGGCAGGCGAACCGGTGGCCGGAGCCGTCGTGCCGGCGCCCGAGGAGGACGGACCCGCCGATGCGGCGTCCTCGGCAGCCGAAGGGGTTCCGTCGGCTCGGGTGGCGGCAGGCCGGGCCGCCGGAGCGGTGTCCGGCGTGGCGGCGACGGGCTCCGCCGGACGGTCGGCCGGTGCGGTGGCGGGCTCCCCATGATCAGCCGCCCCCGTCGAACCGTCCCCGGCCGGGGACACGCCCGCGCCCGCGGAAGTCGGCGGCGTCTTGGCGACGTCGCCGGTGGTGGGGGAGAGGGCGGCATCCTCCACCGGGGAGCGTTCGACGGCCGGTGCTGTCGCCTGGGCAGGCACCGCGCTCGGCTGGCCGGCCGCCGGCACCAGCGGGACGAACAGCGCGTACCCCTGGGTGCCGGGCGGGACGGTGACCGGAATCGCCCAGCCGGGCTGCCCCTCCGCGCCGGGCCACGGCACCGGTGGGGGCGCGCCCTCCATGCTGGGCATCACCAGCAGATAGGGCTGGGAAGGTGGGACGTCGCCCGCGGGAGGCCCGTTCGCCGGGGCGGCGCGGGAGGGCTCGGGGGACGGTTCCGGCTCGGGCAAGGGACGCTCCTCGATCACAGGGTTTCGTCACTCTAGGTCCACCCACACGCGCCCCGCCGCCCCGTCTGTCCGTTCGGTCACGTCGGCCCGGCCGATCGGCGCGGATCGAACCTTTGACGTCTCGCGGCCGTACCAGTGCGCGGGAGGTCGATCACATGGCCGCACGCCGCGCGCTCGTCGCGCTCGCCGCCGTCGCCGTGACGGTGCCGCTCGCCGCCACGCCGGCCGGCGCGCACGGTGCGCCGACCAGCCCGCTGAGCCGGGCCGCCGCGTGCGGGCCGGAAGGTGGTGGCCGGGCGCGGACGCCCGCGTGCCGGGCCGCGATCGCCGCCGGAGCGGCGGTACGCGAGTGGGACAACATCCGGGTCGCCCGCGTCGACGGGCGGGACCGGGAACGCATTCCGGACGGGGAACTGTGCAGCGGCGGGCTGTCCGCGTACCGGGGGCTGGACCTGCCGCGCGCGGACTGGCCGGCCACCACGCTCACCGCCGGCGCCCGGCACACGTTCCGCTACCGCACCACCATCCCGCACCAGGGCACGTTCCGGTTCTACGTCACCACCGGCTCGTACTCGCCGCAGCGGCGGCTGACCTGGGCGGACCTGGAGAAGAAGCCGTTCCTTCAGGTCACCGACCCGCCGATCCGCTCCGGCGCGTACGAGATGCGGGGGCGGCTGCCGGCCGACCGGACCGGCCGGCACATCGTCTACGTCATCTGGCAGAACTCGGACACCCAGGACACCTACTACTCCTGTTCGGACGTGATCTTCCGGGCGGCACGCGGTGAGCCGGACGCGACACCGGCAGCGCCGGAGGCGAGCGCGTCGCCTCCGCGTACCCTCGCCGGGGCGGCGACCGACGACGAGCCGGCGGTGCCGGTGGCGACGGTGACCGACGGCGGACCGCTGTCCCGGCCGCTCGTGCTCGGCGCGGCGGCGCTCGTCGTCGCGCTGCTCGCCGCGGCGGTGGTCGGACGGCGGCTGAGCCGGGCCGGCGGCCCTCCGCCCGGGCGGCCGTGCGGTGTCCGCAACCACCGCGCCGGGCGGCGCCGCATCTGGTGAGTCAGCCGAGCAGGCCCTCGATCTCGGCCAGGTCGTCACCGGCGAGGTCGAGGTTGTCCAGCGCGGCCACGTTGCCCTCCAGTTGCGCCACGCTGCTCGCGCCGATGATGAGGCTGGTCATGCGCGGGTCGCGCAGCGCCCAGGCCAGGGCGAGCTGGGCCAGGGTCTGACCGCGCCGCTCGGCCACCGCGGCGAGCCCCCGGACCGTCGCCATCGTCTCCTCGTCGAGGTCGGCCTCGTTGAGGAAGACGCTCGTGCGTACCCGGGAGTCGGCCGGGATGCCGGTGAGGTAACGGTCGGTGAGCAGGCCCTGGGCGAGCGGGCTGTACGCGATGCAGCCGGCGCCGACGCCCTCCAGCGTGTCCAGCAGGCCGTCGCTCTCCGTCCAGCGGTTCATCATCGAGTACGACGGCTGGTTGATCAGCAGYGGCGTGCCCAGGTCGCGCAGGATCTCGGCGGCGCGCTCGGTCTGCTCCGAGTCGTAGTTGGAGATGCCCACGTAGAGCGCCTTGCCGGAGCGGACGATCGCGTCGAGCGCGCCCATCGTCTCCTCCAGCGGGGTCTCCGGGTCGAAGCGGTGCGAGTAGAAGATGTCGACGTAGTCCAGCCCGAGGCGGCGCAGCGACTGGTCCAGCGACGAGATCAGGTACTTGCGCGAGCCCCACTCGCCGTACGGGCCGGGCCACATCAGGTACCCGGCCTTGCTGGAGATCACCAGCTCGTCCCGGTACGGCTTCAGGTCGCCTGTGAGCAGCCGGCCGAAGTTCTCCTCCGCCGAACCGGGCGGCGGGCCGTAGTTGTTGGCCAGGTCGAAGTGGGTGATGCCGAGGTCGAAGGCGCGGCGGACGATGTCGCGCTGCCGCTCGAAGGGCCGGTCCGGTCCGAAGTTGTGCCACAGGCCGAGGGAGATGACGGGGAGCTTCAGCCCGCTCCGGCCGCTGCGCCGGTAGATCATCTCGTGGTAACGGTCGTCGCTGGCGAGGTATGTCACGAGGTCATTCTGTCCGCAGCGGAGTGCGGCCGCAGCGGCGCGGGTACGTTCGGCCACATGCGTTACGTGCAGCTCGACACCCCCAAGCCCATCTCCAAGATCGGCCTCGGCACCTGGCAGTTCGGCTCCAAGGAGTGGGGCTACGGCCCCGACTACGAGCGCCGCGCCGCCGAGATCGTCCGGCGGGCGCTCGACCTGGGCGTCACCCTGTTCGACACCGCCGAGCTGTACGGCTTCGGCCGCAGCGAGCGCATCCTCGGCTCGGCGCTGGGCGACGACCGGAGCAAGGTCGTCGTCGCCAGCAAGATCTTCCCGCTGCTGCCGGTCGCCCCCGTCGTGCAGCAACGCGCGGTCGCCTCCGCCGCCCGGCTCGGCGTCGACGGCATCGACCTCTACCAGGTGCACCAGGCCAACCCGGTGGTCGCCGACACCACCACCATGCGCGGCATGCGCTCGCTGCAGGACGTCGGACTGGTCGGCGAGGTCGGCGTCAGCAACTACGGCCTGCGCCGGTGGCGGTTCGCCGAGGCCGCGCTGGGCCGCCGGGTGCTGAGCAACCAGGTCCGCTACAGCATGATCGACCGCGGCCCCGAGGAAGACCTCATCCCGTACGCGGAGCAGGCCGGCCGGATCGTCATCGCGTACTCGCCGCTGGCGCAGGGTTTCCTCTCCGGCCGCTACGACGCCACGAACCCGCCCGCCGGGGCGGTACGCCGGGCCAACCCGTACTTCCTGCCGGAGAACCTGGAACGCGGCACCGCGCTGATCGCCACGCTGCGCGAGGTCGCGGACGCGCACGACGCCACGCCGAGCCAGATCGCGCTCGCGTATGTGCTGCGGCACCCGAACGTGGTGGCCATCCCCGGCGCGTCCGGGGTCGAGCAGATGGAACGCAACGCGGCCGCCGCCGAGATCGACCTGACCGACGACGAGTACGCCGCGCTGGTCGCCGCCGCGCGCGCGTTCCGCCCGGTCACCGGCCTGGCCGCGGTGCCCCGGATGGTCCGCGCCCGCCTCGGGAGGTGAGCGGCGCTCCGGCGGCGTCAGTGGCGACGGGCGCCGCCGGTCATCGGAGCGCGCTAGCGTGGATCGGGTGACCGCTCCCAACCAGGTTCCCCCGGTCCCGCCCGCCGAGCTGCCGAGCACGCTCGGCGCGTTGCGCGCGGCCGGCCACCAGTACCGCACGGTCAAGCAGGAACTCCGAGACAACCTCCTCGCCCGGATGGGCTCCGGCGAGGACCGCTTCCCCGGCATCGTGGGCTACGAGGACACGGTGCTGCCCGAGGTCGAGCGCGCGCTGCTCGCCGGGCACGACATGGTGCTGCTCGGCGAGCGCGGGCAGGGCAAGACCCGCCTGATCCGCTCGCTCGGCGCGCTGCTGGACGAGTGGACCCCGGTGATTCCCGGCTCGGTGCTCAACGAGCACCCGATGCACCCGATCACCCCCGCCTCCCGGGCACTGGTCGACTCGGCCGGCGACGACCTGCCGATCGGCTGGCTGCACCGCTCGATGCGGTACGGCGAGAAGCTCGCCACGCCGGACACCAGCGTCGGCGACCTGATCGGCGACGTCGACCCGATCCGCCTCGCCCAGGGGCGCACGCTCGGCGACCCGGAGACCATCCACTTCGGGCTCGTACCGCGTACCAACCGGGGCGTCTTCGCCGTCAACGAGCTGCCCGACCTGGCCGAACGCATCCAGGTGGCGCTGCTCAACGTGCTGGAGGAGCGCGACATCCAGGTCCGCGGCTACCAGCTGCGGCTGCCACTGGACCTGCTGCTGGTGGCCAGCGCCAACCCGGAGGACTACACCAACCGGGGCCGGATCATCACACCGCTCAAGGACCGGTTCGGCGCGGAGATCCGTACCCACTACCCACTCGACCTCGACCTGGAGCTGTCGCTGATCCGGCAGGAGGCCGACCTGGTCGCCGTCGTGCCGGAACACGTGCTGGAGGTGCTGGCCCGGTTCGCCCGCGACGTGCGGGAGTCCCCGTCGGTGGACCCGCGCTCCGGCGTGTCCGCCCGGTTCGCCATCGCCGCCGCGGAGACGGTGGCCGCCGCCGCGTTGCGTCGTTCCGGTCTGCTGGCCGGTGCCTCTGCTGCCTCGGGTGGCGGGGCCGGGTCGGCGTCCCGGCCGGAGGCGCCGGTGGCCCGGATCGGCGACACCGTGTCGGTCACCTCCACGCTGCGCGGCAAGGTCGAGTTCGAGAGCGGCGAGGAGGGACGCGAGATCGAGGTGCTCGCGCACCTGCTGCGTACCGCCACCGCCGAGACGTTCCGCGCCCGCCTGGCCGGGCTCGACCTGTCCGGCTTCACCGCGATCGTCGCCGAGGGCGGCGCCGTGGAGACCGGGGAACTGGTCTCCTCGGCCGAGCTGCTGCGCCAGGTCGGCACCGTACCGGGGCTGGCCAAGGTGCTCGACCGGCTCGGGCTCGGCGACGCGCCCAGCCCGGAGGAGGCCGCCGCCGGCATCGAGTTCGTGCTGGAAGGGCTGCACCTGACCCGCCGGCTCGGCAAGGACGTCACCGAATCGGGGCGCACCGTCTACGGGGACCGGGACTGACAATGGCCGGCGGCAACCGCTTCCGGTACGGGCAGTGGCGCGGCGGACCCGACCCGCTCGCCCCGCCGTACGACGTGCGCGCCGCGGTGGACGCGGTCGGCTCGGACGTGCTCGCCGGCGGCAGCCTGCGCGAGTCGCTGCGTGAGCTGCTGCGGCGCGGCCCGCAGGGGCGGGGCGGCCTGGACGACCTGGCCGCCCGCGCCCGACGCCTGCGGCGGGAGGCGTTGCGTCGGGGCGACCTGGACGGTGCCGTAACCCGGGCCCGCGCGCTGCTCGACCAGGCGCTCGCTGCCGAACGCGACGAGCTGCGCGGCCGTGACGGCGACGACGCCCGGTTCGCCGAGGCCGTGCTCGACAACCTGCCCCGCTCCACCGCCCGCGCGGTGTCGGAGCTTTCCGGGTACGACTGGGCCAGCGCCGAGGCCCGGCAGACCTACCAGCGCATCCTCGACGGGTTGCGTGGCGACGTGCTGGAGCAGCGCTTCGCCGGGCTGCGCGACGCGGCGCGGGCCGCCGCCGACCCGGCCGCCCAGCGGCAGCTCGCCGAGATGATGCGCGACCTCAACGACCTGCTCGCCCGGCACGCCCGCTCGGAGGACACCACCGACGCGTTCGCCGAGTTCATGGGGCGGCACGGGGAGTTCTTCCCGGAACGGCCCAGGAACGTCGACGAGCTGATCGACGTGCTGGCCCGGCGGGCGGCTGCAGGTGAGCGACTGATGCGGTCGCTGTCCGACCGGCAGCGCGAGGAACTGGCCGGACTGATGCGCCAGTCGCTCGGCGACCGGCTCGCCGGTGAGCTGTCCCAGCTCGACGCGCACCTGCGGTCGCTGCGGCCGGACCTGAACTGGCAGCGCGGCGAGCGCGTACGCGGCGACCAGCCGCTCGGCTACGGCGAGGCCACCGGCGCGCTCGACGAGATCGCCGAACTCGACGAGCTGCTGGACTCCCTCGACCAGGACCAGCCCGGCGCCACGCTCGACGACGTCGACGTGGAGGCGGTCGCCCGCACGCTGGGCCGCGACGCCGCCGACGACGTACGCCGGTTGCAGGAACTGGAACGCGAACTGCGCCGCCAGGGCTGGGTCACCCGCGACGCGGAAGGGCTGACGCTCAGCCCGAAGGCGCTGCGCCGGCTCGCGAGCACCGCGCTGCGGCGCGTCTTCTCCGACCTGACCGCCGGCCCGCGCGGCCAGCACGACCTGCGCACCGCGGGCGCGGCAGGCGAGGTGAGCGGGGCGTCCCGCCCCTGGGAGTACGGCGACGAGCAGCCGCTGGACGTGGTGCGCACACTCACTCGCGCGGTACGCCGGGCCGGCCCCGGAGTGCCGGTGCCGCTCGCCGTCGAGGACTTCGAGGTGGTGGAGACCGAACGGCGCGCGTCGGCGGCTGTCGTGCTCTGCGTCGACCTGTCGTACTCGATGATCTCGCAGGGCCGGTGGGGCCCGATGAAGCAGACCGCGCTGGCCTTGTCGCACCTGATGGCCACCCGGTTCCCGCAGGACGCGCTGCAGATCGTCGGCTTCGGCCGGGAGGCGATGCCGCTGACCCAGCAGGAGCTTGCGGCGGTGGAGCCGGACATGCAGCAGGGCACCAACCTCCAGCACGCGCTGCGGATCGCCGGCCGGCACCTGCGCCGCCACCCCGGTGCCGAGCCGGTGGTGCTCGTGGTCACCGACGGCGAGCCCACCGCGCACCTGGACCCGGGGGACGGCGAGGCGTACTTCCACTGGCCGCCGCTGCCGGAGACCATCTCGGCGACGATCCGGGAGGTGGACCGGCTGACCCGGTACGGCGCGACGCTCAACCTGTTCATGCTGGGCGACGATCCGGGGCTGCGCCGGTTCGTGGACGCGGTGGCGCGGCGCTCGGGTGGCCGGATGTTCACCCCCGACCTGGACGACCTGGGCGAGTACGTGGTGTCCGACTACCTACGAGCCCGCCACGGCCGCCGCTGACCCGCGCTCCCTCATCCTCCCGCTCCCCGTCCCCGCCTCCCCGCAGTTCTCCCATGTTCTCGTCGATCTTGGAGTTGTGGCGCCCAGGGTGCCCGGGTTCGCACTCTTCGCGAGGCACCACAACTCCAAGATCCCCGACCCCAGGCCCCCTGAGTGCGCGCGATCTTGCACTTTGGTACCCCGCAAACCGGGCAAATCGGGTGCTCGGAGGGCGCAAACTGCAAGATCGCGGGACCGGTCGCGGCCGCTCTCGCCCCCGTCCAGCGCACCGCACCGCCCTGCCCGCTCGCGTCGATCATGAACTTGGCGGCACCTGGTGTCCGTTATGTCGCCGCTAACCTCATGATCAACGCTGCGGTGGGTGCCCGGGGAGGCTTTTGTGGGGGTGATCAAGGGGTTTGTGTCCTTGTGGGTGCCGGAAAGGGCCGCAAACTCCTTGATCGCCGGGGTGCAGAGCGAGGTGTCCGGATGGGCTGGGCGAGTCTGGTCGGTGGTGTGCGGGTTGTCGGGTTCGGGGGTGGTGGGCGGCACTCTGGTGGCGGAATCGTGGGCGGGCCGGTGGCGTTGTAACCGGGTGAACGATCGAGCAGGGCCGCGCCCCCGGAGCGAGGGGGTGCGGGCTGTGGGAACAGTGCCGGTCGTTGAGTACGTGCGGCGGCGTGAGCCGCGGGGAATCATCCCGCTCGGCTGGTCGTTGAACACGGTTCCGACGACGTGAACCCCGCGCCGCCCCCCGACAGCGTGAGCTGGCCCGGGAATGATGCCGGGTCGACGGTCGTTGGACATGCTTCCGGCGCCGCGTAGAGGCCCACCAGCCCCCGCGAGCRGCCGAGATCCCCCTTGAGACTTTCTTGAGCGCCTGACGGTGCCCACGCACCCCCGGTCCCCCCCGGGGGGGTGTGTCGACCCCCGAATGGAGCCCCCATCATGAACACGATTCTGCGTAAGAGCGTTCTGGGTATTGCTGGTCTGGCTTTCACCGGTGGC
>NZ_LYXF01000007.1:0-167037 GCF_001709195.1 Micromonospora sp. II
GGCGTCGAGCAGTTCGGACATCTTGTCGTAGTACTTGGGGTTCATTGCGCGCTCATCGATAATCACCTTGCGCATGTTGTTGGTGATCGTCTCCGCTACCGCTTCAGGGTCCTTCTTGATTCCTGCGGGAAGCCTGTCGAGCGCACCGGCACCCATCTGCACAATCAGCTGAATAAGCCCGGCGTCCTGGAAGTCGGACACCACCTCGGAGGGTATTGCGTTGATGTAGGTGTCAAGCAGGTGGCGCATGCCAGCCTCGTACTGCTTGAAGTCGACGTTCTCGCCGGCGCCCAGCTTGACCTCGTCGCGCACGTTGGCATAGTGGGTGATCTCGTCCTTGATCGCTGCGGCTTCGGCATCGCTGTAGCCAGCGGCGTTCATCTCGTTGGCGAGGTTGCCGTACGCGCGAGTCACGGCGGCCACAGCCTTATATAGCGCCACACGCTTGGGCTCGTTGGCCTTAAGCTGCTCGGCGTTGCCCTGCTCGCGGGCACAGAAGTACTGCTGATACTGCAAGGTGTTCTTCGGCGGCTCGACCAGCTCACACAGCGCCCGGATCTTCTCCAGAGCTTCGTCGAGGTCTTCGCGGGCCTTCTCGATCCGGTCGGACAGCAGGCCCTCGATGTCCGTCTTCTCGTAACCTTCCAGAGCGCTACCCGTGTAGTCGGTAATCGCGGACTCAAGCGAGTTGAACAGGTCCCGATAATCGACGATGTAGCCGTAGTCCTTGTCATCGCCGTCGAGGCGGTTGACTCGGCAGATGGCTTGGAACAGCCCGTGGTCCTGCATCTTTTTGTCGATGTACAGGTAGGTGGTGCTCGGGGCGTCGAAGCCGGTCAGGAGCTTGTCTACGACAATGAGCAACCGCATCTGACCGGGATGATTGATAAAGCGGTCCTTGACGTCCTTCTCGAACTGCTCGACCTTGGCCATCGCCTTGTCGGCAGGCTCGTTGAAGTGGTCGGCGAGCATCTGCCGGTAGATCTCGTACTGGCGCAGTCGCTCGGTAGCGCCATGTCCGGAGTCTTCCTTGGCGATGTCCCCCGCCTGCGGCGCGTACGACGTGACGATGGCGCACTTGCCCCTGAACCCGGCCTGCGTGAACAGCTCGTAAAACTTGCACGCCTGATAGATGCTGGAACTGACCAGGATCGCGTTACCACGGCCATCCGACAGGCGCGGCTTGATCTCCATATCGAGCAGGATGTCGTTGACGATCTGCCGGGCACGCGGCTCCGAGCTGACAACCTTCTGTATGGTGCCCCAGCGCTTCTTGAGCTCAGCCCGGGATAGGTCCGTCATGCCCTTTGTCTTGGCTTCGAACCACTTGTCAACCTTCTCGGGTGAGGTCAACTCTTGGTCGATGTTGCGCGCCTCGTAGCGCAGGTCGAGCACAACACCGTCGGCCACACCCTCATCGAACTTGTAGGTGTGGATGAAGCTGCCGAACTTTTCGATCGTGGTGGCCTTGTCGGCCTTGAGCAGCGGCGTGCCGGTGAAGCCGATGAACATGGCACCCGGCATGAGCGCCTTCATGGCGTCGTGCATCTTGCCCGACTGGCTGCGGTGAGCCTCGTCGACGAAGACGAAGAGGTTGCCCTTGGCGCGGAAGTCCTTGGGGACGGTCGCATTCAGCTCGCGGATGAACCCGCTCTCGGCCTGGTCGCGGGCCGACTCGTCCTCCGAGCCGCGGAACTTGTGGACCAGCGAGCAGACGAGCCACTCCTCGCTCGTGTTAAGGGTGGTCAGCAGGTCGGCGCCGCTCTTGGTTCGATAGATCGACTCGTTGACACCACGGAAGACCTTCTCGATCTGCTCGTCCAGCTCGGTGCGGTCGGTGATGAGTAGCACGCGGCCATCCGGCTGGTTCTCGCGAATCCATTTGGCCAGCCACACCATGGTCAGCGACTTGCCGGACCCCTGCGTGTGCCAGATGATGCCACCCTCGCGCTTGGCGATGCGCTCCTGCGCCGCCTTGACGCCGAAATACTGGTTGTGCCGGCAGGTCTTCTTCTGGCCCGCGTCGAACACCACGAAGTCGTGGACCAGCTCAAGCAGACGCTCTTTCGAGCAGAGCTGGGTCAGGGAGCGATCGAGCGGGTCGSCGATGTCAGACGGCTCACGCCACGCCAGCCAGTACTTCTCCGGCGTGTCGATGACGCTGTAGCGCAGCCCTTCCACGTCGTTGCCAGCCATCACGAGCTGCACCGTCGTGAAGAACGACCGGATGAACTCGGGTCGCTGGTTCCCGTAGCTTTGCCGGATGCCCTCGGAAACCGCGACCTTCGAGCGCTTCAGCTCAAGCGTCCCGAAGGCGATGCCGTTGACATACAGCACGATGTCAGGGCGCTTGGTGTGCTGCCCGAACACCGTCACTTCCTCGGCCAGGGCGAAGTGGTTGGCCTCCGGGCGTGCCCAGTCGATGAGCCACACCGTCTCCGTCTGCTCGCCCACACCGGGCTTGACCTTCACCCCATAGCGCAGCAGGCCATAGACGTCACGGTTCGCTTCGTACAGGTCACGGCCACCACCGAGCGAGGCGTCGCTCTTCAGTTTGTCGACCGCCTTGTTGATGAGGTTGTCGCTGTAGCCGCGAGCACGGAGGTATTGCGCAAGCAGTTCGACCTCGACGTTCGAGTTCCCGTCGCGGTACTCCCAGTTGCCGAGGTACTCGTAAGCCAACGAATCCCGAAACAACTCAATGACGCGGTCTTGAGCCTTGCGTTCAGGCTGCCCGACGTTACTCATGACGCAGCCTCCACTGGCAAACGAGTAGAGCCAGTCAGGAGCTCCTGCATCATTCCAGCCTTTATCGCACGAGCCTTAGCGATGCGAACCTCCAGTGCGTTGACCTCTGCGCCTGCGTCATCGATGACCGACGCAATCGCACGCTGCTCGGCGTCGTCGGGAACTTCGACCTCGATCTTGCTGTACTCCGCGATCCATCGTCGCTTGTGGTCGACTACTGGGTAGTCGATCAACTGCATCCGTTCATACATGTAGTGAAGATTCACACCCGAGCGAGCGCTCAAGATCTTCATTGCCGAAGACTTCGCCTTGAACGGAAAGGTGACGAACTTTGATGCCGTAGTAAAGTCATCGAAGATGATTACCGGCACCGAGTAGTAGATGCCGTGCCTCTCCGTTGTGCGGCCAAGGACGAAGGTCTTACCGGCAGTCAGAACTGGCGTACCGACATCACCGTACTCGGTGCTCGACACCAAATAACGGCCAGGCTGCTCGTACGCCAGTAGATCACCAAGTCGCCTCAGCTCCCAACGTTCCGTGAAACCAGGGAGGCGGGTCGTGCCGGTCAGGAGCTGCTGCATCACGCCATGCTTGATTGCCTGCTTCTTGGCAATCATCCGCTCCAGCGCGGCAATCAAGTCGTCTACGTCATCTAGCGCGCGACCGATCGCCCTCTGCTCACGCGAGGGTGGGACGGTCAGCCGGTACTCGGACAGCTCTGCACGGTTAATCTTCGGGATCCCGCTCCTCGCAGACACACTCGTTGCGAAGTTCGTGAAGTCGCTACCAAGAATCGTGTGCAGAACAAAGGAGGCGTCGACGCCTGGCCGCGGGGTGAACGGATACATGTCTGCGCTGCAGAGTGCGTCGAAGTCGCACTTGTATGCCTTCTGCAGGTATGGGCGAATCTTGCTGTAGATGACGTCTCCGGGCTTCACAAGGTACTTGCCGCTGATGGCACCTTGCGCCGCCGCCGACTCCTTCTTCAGCAAGCGTCCCGTCTGAGAAGCCAAGTGGTCCGGTGCGATAAGCGGAAGGTTCCGATACGCAGGTGCCCGGGGATCGACTTGGCCGCTCTTGATCGTCACCAAGTCGAGCAACGCCATCTCGTTCCACGTTGACAAGATGGTCGACGAGGTCATGACTCGACCCCCATGTCTGCCAGGTGAGTGGCGACCTTCGCTTCGAGCCTCTCTAGTTTGGCATCGAGCGTACTAACGGTCAGGGCGTACCGTTCACCAAGTACCTGGATCCGCGCAACCAGGGCAAGCGTCAGCGAGCTGCCCACGCGGGCAATACGATCCGCGACCGTGGCGTGCCACTTGTCGTCGAGCACAAGCTGCTTGATCTCGGGCAGCGTGAGGTCGCCGTACTTCTTGAGGGTCGCCAGATCGAGCGCGGCCTGGGCCTCCTTGGTAGCCTTTTTGGCGATGGCTTCATCGTTGTACAGCTTGATTAGGTGTTGGAGAGCCTTGATCTCTTCTGAGTCAGCTCCTTCGTGCCGGGCTACCTTGAGCCGCGTCGAAGCGAGCACCTTTGAGATCTTGCCGTCGTCCATCGCCTCGGCGAGCAAGCCGTCTTCGACAGCGTGCTCCTCGACGTACTCCTCGACGGCGCGGCCGGCTTCCTCGGCCGCCGCGTTCAGCGTGTCGACCTCGGCCTGCTCGTTTGCAAAGTAGCAGGCGACGACGAGCGCAGGCGGGATGAGGTCCATCTTGTACTTCGTGGCACTACGCCCTGAGCCAACGACTAGGTCCGGGGTTTCGGAAAGCTTGCGCTCCTTGTCCTCGATGGTCTTGCGAGGTTTTGCCGCGTCGAGCCACCCATCGTTCATGATGAGGAAGACATCGTCGTGCATGACGCCGTGCCAGTACGTCATAAGCTGCTCGTAGACGTCGTACTCGTCGAGCAGTGGGGTGTCCTTGAACCGGGCCAGTAGATCGTCGCTGATGTGGGCGATCAGGTCCTTCGGAACGGTGTTGGCGTCGATCGCTTGCAGGATGGGCCGGTGGGCTGCGAACCAGTCGTCAACCTGGCCACGCACATCGGTAGCGAACTTCTGGAACTCGTCGGAGTCCAGGATGGTCTGCTGCACCTCGGTTACGCCGACCGCAAGGTCGCTGTAGCCGGGGCGGTTTGGCTCGAAGAGCATGGCGCGAAGGCTCGGGAACGCCTCCCAGTACCCGCTCAGCGCGTCCAGGTCGCGGTCCGGGATGCCGCCGTGCAGGTGGGCGTGGAGGTCCTGGATGTCCTCCGGTTCGGAGGAATCGATGTAGCGCGGGATGTTGAGGTTGTAGTCGTTCTTCGGATCGGCGATCTCGTGGAGCGGAATCATGCGCGAGTAGCGCTCGATCTCAATCTGCCGATTGAAGACATCGACGATCTTGTGTATATCTTGGCTTCGGAGGCGGTTCTTGTTGCCGTCCTTGATGAATCCCTTGGATGCATCGATCATGAAGACGCCGGTCCGCGCCTGGGCATCCTCCTTGTCGAGGACGACTATGCAAGCCGGGATGCCGGTGCCGTAGAAGAGGTTGGCGGGCAGGCCGATGACGGCCTTAATGTAGCCACGGCGCAACAGTTCCTTACGAATGCCGGCCTCAGCGTTACTACGGAAGAGCACACCGTGCGGCAGGATGACTGCGGCCTTGCCGTTGCTCTTGAGGGACTTGAGGATGTGGAGCAGGAAGGCGTAGTCGCCGTTCTTCTCCGGCGGCCGGCCGAGCTCGAAGCGGCCGTACTCATTCTCTAGGCCGTTGCTCCACGACTTGATCGAGAACGGCGGATTGGCGACGGCGAAGTCGAATGTCCGCAGCTGTACGCCCGTGATCAACTGCGGGTTGGTGATCGTGTCGCCCTTGCGGATGTCGGCGTCTTCGTTGCCATGGAGGATCATGTTCATCTTGGCTAGCGCCCAGGTCGCGTTGTCCTTCTCCTGGCCGTAGATCGTGATGCCCCGTGGCGCCTCGTCAGCCACCTTGAGGAGCAACGAGCCCGACCCGCACGTGGGGTCGTAGACCGTGTGGTCCTGCCGGGTGTCCGGTCCGATGCCGACGACCTTGGCGAGGACGCGCGAGACCTCGGCCGGGGTGTAGAACTGCCCCTTCGACTTGCCCGACTCCGTGGCGAAGTGCCGCATCAGGTACTCGTAGGCGTCGCCGAGCAGGTCATCGCCCTCGGCGCGGCTCCCTCGGAAGTCCAGGTCAGCGAAGATCGTTACCAGCTTGGAGAGCCGGTCCTGCATCTCCTTGCCCTTGCCGAGCTTCTCCTCGTCGTTGAAGTCGGCCAGGTCGATGACCTTCTCGAGCCCGTTGGCCTCGGCGAGCCTGCCGATAATCTTGTTGATCTTGTCGCCGATCTCCTTGTCGCCCTTGAGGGCGACCATGTCATCGAACGACCCTCCTGCGGGGACCTCGATCAGCGAACTTCGGTCAGACTTGGCCTTGTCCGTTACGTACTTCACGAACAGCAGCGTGAGGATGTAGTCCTTGTACTGGCTGGCGTCCATGCCGCCGCGGAGCTCGTCGCAGCTTCGCCAGAGTGAGCTATACAGGTCCGACTTTTTGAGAGCCAACGTCACGTCACCCCCTTGTCCACGTCGAGAGCAGAGCCTGCCCGGGAGCCGCGATGGGGCAAAAGTGCGACTTGTCCATGCCGAGGCGTCCATCCTTCACATGCCGCTGAGCGACAGATTCATCACAGTGAGCAACGCCCAAACTGCGTTCCCCAACGATAGCGTCGGGCACTGACGAGGGCTCACCCCGATGCCGGCCAGTCTGGCCCTGTTCCTTTGGCTTGGAGTGCGGCCAGCGGGCGGCACTGCCGGCTGACGCAACATTACTGGCGATGTGTGAGCAGCCCCTCGGACTACGCCGGCTTGGTCGTGCCACGACGCCGAGGGACGACGGCGACGGTGGATTCGGCGTCGGCGTGGGATAGCTCGGGAGGACATCGCCAGCCGCAGATGCCCCGGACGTAGTTCCGTCTGGGAGCAACTGGCGAACTGCAGGGATTCCGTAGGACGTGCGGATTATAGGGCTACGAGGAACGGCCGCTGACCGGCGGGGCTCGGTCGTGTCGACGCGCGTCTACCTGGGCGCGCTCGGCTGCGCCTCTTGGGCCTCGTTGATCTCGCGATATACCAGCTTGTCGAGGGCGCTCCGGAAGCCGGGGAAGTCAGGGATCGGTTCGGTGGGCTCGTCGTCAAGGGTGAAGTCTCGGCGTACGCCGCGGATCTGGCTTTTCAGATCCTCGGCGTCGACGGAGCTGTCGAGCCCGGTCTCGATATCGTCGAGCAGCAGGAGGGCGGCCTCGCGGCTGGCCCAGGTGGGGTGATCAAGCAGGAAGGAGCGCTTGACCCGCTTGATCTTCGCGCTGGTCTTCTCTGTGGCGGCCTCCCGCGGTGCGCGCCGCTGGAGCTGTCGAAGTTCTCGGAAGAGGACACGAAAGTTGGCGTCCATACTCTCTGCCGCCTGGGTGAGGTCGCTCTCGTAGCGGACGACGTCGAGCATGCTTCGGGCGAAGCCGACCTTGTCGAGGTGGAAACCGTCGACCAGCCTTGCTGCCGCGCCTTCGAGCGCGTCTTGGGTGCCTGCGCAGTCACCGAGCCCTTTTCATGCTGCGTAGGGTTGGCTTCGACGTGGTGCAGAACGAGGATGGCCTGGACGATCGGGGTCGCTCGTCGTGGGCAGCAGCGCAGCTTGTTCAGGATCTTCCAGGTTTTGAGGGTGGCGATCGCGCGTTCGCCGCGGGCGCGGATTTTCGCGTGGGCGCGGTTCACGGCCTTCTGCCGGCGTGACAGCTTCGGGCGGAAGCGGCGCCGTTTGAACGGTGTGTGCACGCTGCCACGGGCTCCTTGGTAGCCCTAATGGGTGCAGAGCGGGTCGGGCTCTTGCCGCGACTCCTTTCGTATCCCCGGCGTTCGACGCCTCACGATAAGGCGGGAGCTGCTGCGTGGCTCGGCCGCTCTTATCGGCGAAGGTCATCACGTCTGCCCTGCTCAGCGCGTCGATGATGCCGTGGGCTCGGGCTGCGGTCAGGTCGTGGACGCAACCGGGCAGCGCTGGTGAAGCCCAGACGAGCCGGCCAGCGGCATCGGCGATGACCTGCACGTTTACGCCGTGGTGCTTGTGTTTCCCGGAGAGTAGTACGGTCGCTGGTCGGCGACCCGGTCGATCGGAATCAGGGTGCCGTCCAGGATTGCGTACGCCAGTCGGCGGATCCGTTCCATGGCGGTGTCCAGGTCATCGGCGGCCGCCGCGAGCAGGGCTATCGCTTCCTGTACATACCGCCAGGAGGTGGCCACGCCGATGGCGAAGCCGGCCGCGAGCCGGGCGTAGGTGTCGCCGTTACGCAGGTGGGCCAGAGCCAGCAGCGCCTGCCGGCCGGGTTCGAGGCGCCGCCACCGGGACCGGCGCTGTTGACGGTGGCCGCGGATGCGTTCGGCCAGGTGGTTCAGGGTGCGGCTGGACAACGGAATCGTGGCGGGTAGGACAGCATGGCGAGGCTCCCGGTCGGGGCTTCGAGTCTTGGTCGACAGCTGTCCCACCTGAAGCCTCGCACCCATCGATCACCGGGCCTACCGCACCCCTCCTGAGCTGCAAAATCAGCTTGGAAAAGGCTCACCGAAGGTGATGTCCTTCGGCTTGAGCGCCTGGAGCTTCTGTGCCTGCTGCGGGTCGAGGAACTCGGCGGCGTAGCGCTTGACTGCGGCGATGCCGATAGGGACGGGAACAAGGTCTTCGATGGCGGTGACGCCGGTCGGGTTCGAACTGGTGACGGTGTCGGCAGGGAAGTCGCCCAGTTGCAGGATGAACTCCAGGTCGATGACAGGCTTGCCGGTCGGGCTCTTCTTGAGGGACTTGACCGCTTGGTTTCCGGCGGTGTCACTGTCGAGCAGGACGATGACTGCCGGGCGGTCGACATCGCGGCCTCGGGCCAGGTACGGATGTGTTGGGCTGACCCGGCGGGCACCAGGGCAAGTGTGTTGAGGTCGAGGTTGTCCATGTCGCCGGTCTTCTGCCGCCGAAGCCGGGCGGACATACCGGCGAGCAGGACCTGGTCGGAGGTTCCTTCCAGCATCAGGTTGCAGTTGCTGATGAACGTGGTCTCGGCGACGAAGCTCCCGAACGCCGAGCGCAGCGGCTCGTAGTGGTTGCGGGCGGCGTTCCGGTGGCCGTTCCGCAGGGCGGTCAGCGCGCTGCGGTAGCGGCTGCTGTGCAGGATGCCCTCCAGCACCACGTGATAGCCGTGGTCCAGCGCGAACCGAACGGTCTGCGCGATCAACGCCGGTGCGGCACCGCCGGGCAGATCCCGCTCGCGCAGCAGGATGCGGCGTAGTAGTCCTAGCGCAGCCCCGGCCGTGCCGGCGCCCCAGCTCCCGAGCGATGCTGCTCTTGCCCGAGCCGGAGTTGCCCCGGATGCAGACGAGGATCGTGTCCGGGCTGCCGGTCGATTCAGCGACCACGACGTCTCCTCGGATTCAGTCGTTGCGCACGGTGAGGTCGAGGGCGGCGACGGTCAGGTAGGTGAGGTCAGGAATTTGGTCTTCGCCAAGGGTGACGCCGCGCAGGTTGTCCAGCGGCGTTTTGAGCCCGTGGAGGCGACTGCCCCGCAGGTCGGCACCGTCGAGGTGACAAGAGTCCAATTCCAGGCCGGCGAGGTCACATGACCGCAGCGCGATGCGCGGTAGTCGGCAGGACGACCACGCGCCGTTCGTGAGAGTGCAGTCGGTGAAGGCGACCGAGCCGGCGGCGGCGACGCGCTGGAGGGTGGCGTAGTCGAAGCGGCAGCCGTCGAACAGGACGTCCTTGAGGCGTACGTCGGTGAGTCTGGTGCCGGTGAACCGGGAGCCGGTGATCGCGCAGCGTTCGATGGTGATGCCGGTCAGGGTCGCTCCGGAGAAGTCGGTGCGGGTGATCTCGCAGCCGTAGAGGCTGCCGGCTTCCCAGGTGCTCTCGCTCAGGTCCGCACCGGTGATCATGCTGCTGCGGATGCTGGCGTCCTCAAGGTGCGAGCCGCGCCACGCCGAGCCCTCGACGAGGGCCTCGGTGAGGCCGTTCACCAGGTCCGTCGTGGTGTCGAGGTCGTCCGGTTCGAGGTCCGGCAGCAGGACCTTCACGTCGCCGATCGTGGTGGTGCGCATGTGTCCTCAACCTCTGCGGGCGCGGGGTGGGCACGTCACCCCGCGCGCCCCATGGCGGGGGCTACTTCTTCTTGTTCCAGTTATCCCAGCCGGGTCGACTGTCGAACCTACCCTTGTTGGCCCAGGTGGGGCGGTTGTCGAACTTCGCCGCGTCGATCGACGCTACCGACCGCTGCGGGTCGACGCCGAGGCGGGCGAGTTGCTCGGGTGCGGCGTGAACGAGGACCGCGAGAGCGTTGATCATGGTGCTCCTCCTTGAGGGGTGAGGTAGTCCGCGGCGGCGCGGACGAGGGCCTGTCGGGTGGTTCAGCAATAGGTGGTCTCGCGGGCGGTGAACGTGGCGTGCTCGAAGTAGCGGTTGCCGGCCTGGGCGCCCCGGCAGAAGTCGTAGAAGGCGCAGTGGTCGGCGCAGTCGTTGAGGGCCGTGACGAACTCGGCGACGTAGTCCAGTTCGCCGGCGCCGGCAAGCATGGCGGTGATCGGCTGTTGGAGGACGTTGCCGGCAATGAAATCGCCGTATCGCGGCTCGGTGATGCCGAGCAGCTCCGGTGACAGCAGCACCACTTGCCCATCCCAGGAGACGGTCGGGATCGGCTCGTACGGGGCGTGGTCGACGTGGCCGGAACGGGTGGCGGCGAGATAGTCGGCCAGCCGGTCCACGTCGCGGATCCGCAGCGGGCTGCCGCCGACGCGACGTGCGATGAGGCGCTGCCAGAACCGGTACGCGTCATCCTCCGGGACCGGTGCGCGGTCAGCGCCCTCCTGCTCTTCGATGTTGAAGCCCACCGACTCGCAACCAGGCAGGCCGGTGAAGAAGTCGACGAGGGCTCCCGCGTGGTCGATGGTTTCCGGGGTGACCACACAGATCACCGAGTACCTCAGCCCCATGTCGGCCAGCATGTGCATGCCGCGCAGGGTGCGAGCGTCCGTCGGGTTGCCGGCCCGATCGAGGCGGTTACGGTTCAACGCGCCCGGTCCGTCGATGCTGACCCCGACCTCGAACCCGTAAGCGGTGAACAGCTCGCACCACTGGCGGTTGATCAGCGTCGCATTCGTCTGGATCTCGTGACGCACCATCCCCGCACGCCGCAGCTCCTCGAACGGGGCCAACAGGTCCCGGAACAGCCCGGTGGGTGTGGCGGTGGGTTCACCCCCGTGCCACACGACGCTCACCGGATGACTGCTGTTCTGCTGGGCTATCGACTCGGCGCAGGCCTGCGCGACCACGCCGCTCATCAGGCGCAGGGATCTCCGGTCGGGCAGGTAGCAGTAGGTGCAGTCGAGGTTGCAGAAGCTCGTCGGCTGCACGACCAGGGTGTGGAAGCTGCCGGAGACCGCCGGTTGGCCGGTGGCGTTGATGAGGCCGAGGCCGTTCACGAGGTGGCCTCCTCGTCGATGCTGGCCGTGGTGGTGCTGACCCGATAGGCGGGAGCGTGGCGGGCCGGCCAGCCGAGGAACCGGTCGAACATGTCGGCGGCGCTGCCCGTGACGCTCGGGTTGAGCCGGTGCAGGTCGTCGATCGCGTCGTGCAGGCAGCCGGCCAGGTAGAGGAACAGGCTCACCGGCACTTCTCGGTACTCGGCCAGGAGCGCGAGCTTCGCTGCGCCGCAGGGCCACGGCTGCCCGCATCGGCGGCACAGCCACAGCGGGCGCATCGGCAGATGTTCCACCTCGGCGGGTACGAGCCGGTTCACCGCGGGACGACGCTGCGGCCCGGTCACGGGCGACCGCCCTCGCGGGCCTGCTGCTCGAACAGCCGACGCCACACGAAGGTGAGCAGCGGCGGATCAGCGGGCCACACCTGCCCCGGCGAGGCCGTCCACCTGGGCTCGGGGCGCCGCGCCTGGCTGGCCATGGCGTTACGCGAGACGTAGACCGTCATGTCGCCACCCCCGTCAGGGACGATGAGCGGCGGGCTCGCCGGGGGAAGGGCGAGCCCGCCGCCGCATCACGGCGGCTGGAAGCAGACCGCCGATCACCCACCCACGCAGCCCTCATGGCGGTACGCAGGCGGGGAAAGCGCCGAGACAGTTCGCTCCCGGACGGGCCGAGCCAGCGGCCCAAGCCGTGGTGTGGTGCGCCGCTCATCGATCCCTCCATCTGCAGCTCCCTGTCAGTCATCCCTGACATCGGCATCGACACGCGCCGGTGATCTGGGGTGAACTGAACGTAGGGGCGGTCCGTCCGGAGGACCGGGAAAATCCGTACCGGGTCCGGCGGCCTTCAGCAGGCAGGGTGACGGTGTGCGAGGAATGACGGACGACATGACGATCGGCCAGCGCGTCGCCTTCTACCGGCGTCGACGCGGGCTCTCCCAGGAGGTGCTGGCCGGTCTGGTCGGCAAGACGCAGGAGTGGTTACGCAAGGTCGAGACCAACCGGGCCGACCTCGACCGGCTGTCGGTCATCCGCGCGATCGCCAAGGCCCTCGACGTGTCCCTCGGCGACCTGATCGGTGCGCCGAGCCTGTTCGAGTGGTCGGATGACTCCGGGCGCGAGACGATCCCGGCCTTGCGGGCCGCGCTCCACGACTACCGTCACCTCGCGCCGGCGCTTGCCAGCACGGTGGACGTCGAGGCACCCGCCCTGCGCGAGATCGAGAACGACGTCGCCGAGATCTGGACCGCCTACCAGCACTCGCGGTACGGCACCCTCGCCCGCCGACTGCCCTACCTCATCCACGACTGCCTCACCGCCACCGAGGCGTACGACGGCGACGACGGCCAGCGCGCGCATGCGATGACCGCCTACGCGCACCAGCTCGCCGCGTTGTTCCTTACCAAGCTCGGCGAGGGCGACCTCGCGTGGACCGCTGCCAGCCGAGGGCTGGCCGCCGCCAACGTTAGCCAGGATCACGTCGTCATCGGCTCACTCAGCCGCTCCGCCGCACACTCGCTGGCATCCATCGGGGAGTACGCCCAAGCCCTGGGCCTCGCCGCCACGGCGGCGCGGTTCCTGGAACCCCGGCTCGCCAAGCCGACTCCGCAGCTGCTGTCGGTCTACGGCAGCCTGCACCTCGTCTGCGCGCTGGCCGCCGCCCGAGACGACGATCGCGCCTCGGCCGACACCCACATCACCGAGGCCGACGCCGCCGCAAGACGGCTCGGCGCCGACGGCAACCACGTGTGGACCGCGTTCGGCCCGACCAACGTGTCGATCCACAAAACGACCGTGGCGATGGAACTCGGCGACGTGCAACGCGCCATCGCCATCGGCGCCCCACTCGACACCAGCACCGTGCCCGTCGAGCGACAGGTTCGGCACGCCATCGAAACCGCCCGAGCCCTTGCCCGGTGGAACCGCATCGACGACGCGCTCGCCGCGCTCCTGGACGCCGAGGTCATCGGCCCCGACCAGGTGCGCTACCACTCGCTCTCCCGCGACCTTGTCCGGGACATCCTCACCCGCCCCCGGCCACCTCGACTGGCCGTCGAACTCAGCGACCGGATGGGCGTCCGGTCGGGAGGACCGCGCTGGTAGCTGGGCTCAGATCAGCCGGCTCGTGTAGCCAGCCGCTACCAGGCGCCCGAAGGCCTCCCGTACCTCGTCCGGCATCTCCTGGGGGATCGCGAACCCGCGCTCGGCGTACACCTCGATCCGCTGCGTGTCGCCGACCAGCATGTCCACCACCCGCCGCGGGTCGCCGATGCTGCGCACGTAGTCGTCCAGGTCAAGCGGGTTCGACGCGCACACCACATCGACCTCGGGCCACATCAGCCTGCAGGTGGCGTAGGCCCGACGCTGCTGGTACGGCCGAGACATGATCAGCACCGACTTCACCGGAATCTGGCGTTCGGCCAGAAGCGCGCGGGAGAACTGGAGATTCTCGGCGGTGTTCGTGGCACTCGGCTCCACAAGAATCGCTTCCGGGGGCACACCCTGATCGACGGCGTACTCGCGGTAGTGCACCGCCTCTCCCCGCGGGAACCGCTCGACAGTAGTTGGGGCGTTCGCACCGGTGAAAACGATCCATGGGAACAGGCCCGCCTGAAACAGCCGCGTTGCGACCACGGCAACGCCGAGATCATGGCTGCCCAACCCAATGCCGACGTCGCATGGGCGCAGCTCGTGATGCATGTCGTGGTAGCGCCACAACGTCCGCACGTCAGCCCGGACCTCGTCTGGGAGCACGTGAGTCGGCGCCGCCGCCTGCCGGTCCATCAGCGCCCACCAGGTAGGGCAAGCACCGGAGTTTGATTCACGCCCCATTCCCTCATGGCGTCAGCGTAGGCCGGGCCGGATCAGATCAGCTACGGCTCCTCTGTCCACCGGGTCACATTCAGGCCGGGCCGGCACCATCGGCGCGCCATCGGCAGCCACTCGCTCCGTCGCCGCCAGCCCGCCTACCTGAATCCACGACACGATTTCGCCGGCCTCGCGGAAGGCTGTACTGAGCACGGAGTGAGCCGCGCGATCTGCGGCAGGTCTTGACCTGTCGCTCGGTGTGCCATAACGCCTCAGCCTTCGAGGAACTCCCGGGATGTCACTTGTTCCACAAACCAGTACATGGTGCCGGCGTCATCTGGACCGATGCAAAGCATGGGGATGGGGGTTTCGCCGAGCCGGGGCGACGGAACGGTCAGCTCCAGCGGGGTCGGTTCCTCCACTCCGCTCCGGTGGTACGACACTACGGTCAGGTACATTCCGGCGTCGCTGCGGAGCGGGCCCAGCCGGGCGTTGTCCTCAAGCGACTTTTCGCCCTCCAGCCAGTGCTCCTTATCGTAGGAGATCACCACGTCTAGGTCGGCCGCCTCGCCGACGTCGAGAGATCTCTGCAATACCCGACCGGCCCGGGTGTCGGTAAGTTTCGGCAACGCCCCGCGGTAAGCGGCATATTCTGTAAATGGCTCGTCCTGCAGCTCCCGCTGCCAGCGGATTCGCGCAACGCGGAACACTCCCGGGGCCAGTTCTTCACCGGTCACCGGATGCCCCGCATCCGGCACGCTGTGCACCAGGAAGTCGCCCGACCGCTCGCGTCTGGTCACGGCTGCTTGGTCCACCTTGAGGTGGAAGCGGTGGCCGCTGGGATGCTGCTGGTTTGGCCCGTGGGCAGACAGGTGGAACAGGGAGTTCCGCCGCCCGACGGCCTTCAGGTAGAAGTCGGTCCCTTGGGCGGTGAACCGCCAGATGTTCCCAACCGGGTGCCGTCCGTGTGGCGCGAAGGCGACTACGATCTCTTCCTTAGCCATCCGACCACGATAGGCGTTGGGTGAGACGTTTCCGTCAGCCGCGCAGGACGGGCGAGAAGAATCGGAAGCGGCAGATTATTCCGTTGCGGCCCACAGACACGACGAATTGCCCGTCGGTCGGCTCAGTCGGGAGTTCTCTCGCAAAAGAGGGCCGCCCCACGAGCCAACGGGCCGGCCACATCGTGCTCGTTGGGCATCTCGGGCCAGCTGACCTTGAAGTTCGCCGCGCGGAGAGTTCTGACGATGCAGTTCGCCAGTGCATGACGGTGGACTTCGCCTGCGTTTCCGTCTGAGTTCAGCGAAAGCCGCAGCCTGTTGTCGCTGCCTACAATCAGCCTTGGAAACCATGGTCCTTCCTCCGTCGAGATCCCTCCAGCGGTCAGGGCATTCTTGACGTCGGCGCCCAAATCGACCGCGGCCGCCCGACCATCCCGCGCCGCAGCCACCGACCGGCGTCCCGGAGCACCCCGCCGTGTCCCACCGACGCCAGCCCGGTCCAACGGCTCCCGAGCACCCGCCGGGCAACCGCCCGGCAACCACGTACGCGAAAACGGCCCCGACCCGGTGCGTGACACCAGGTTGGGGCTTTGATCGTTGGTGCGCCGCCAGGGACTCGAACCCCGAACCCGCGGATTAAGAGTCCGCTGCTCTGCCAGTTGAGCTAGCGGCGCTCGCTGACAACGGGACGAGACGTTAGCACGCCCGCCCAGCACCCCCGAAATCCAGGGTCGGCCTCACCGCACCGCCAGCGTGACCTGCCCGGTCGCGGCCCCCGACGGGTCCACCACCAGGGTGTACGCCCCGGAGGCCGGCAACACGGTCGGCCCGAGTTCACCGGCCCCGTTGATCACGCAGCCGCTGCCGACGGTGCTGCCGTCGGGCGCGCGCAGCGCCAGCACGCCGCACTGGTCCGGCAGGTCGGAGGCGGTCGCGCTCACCGTCACCGACGTGCCGGCTGAGGCGGTGAACCGGTAGCCGATGACCGCGCCGGGCCGTTCCACGACGGCGACGACAGGTGGCCCGCCGGGCGTGATCGCCGCCTCGCGGTCCCGGCTGGTGACCAGCCGCAGCGTGGTCGTGCCGGTGCCGCGTTCGGTCGGGTCGACCACCACCGTGTACGTCCCGTCGGCGGGCAGCACCGTGCCGTCGACCTCGCCGGTCCCGTTGATCACGCAGCCGCTGCGCAGCAGCCGCCCCTCGGCGTCCCGCAGCTCCAGCGGCGAGCACTGGTCGGTGAGCGTGCTCGTCGGCACCTCCACGTAGACGCGCTCGCCGGCGCGCCCGGTGAACCGGTAGCGTGCCCGCGCGCCGGGTTGCTCGACGGTCGCGGTGACCACCGGGCCGTTCGGTTGCAGCGTGCCGTCGCTGTCCCGCGCCGCGTACACCCGCACGGCGGCTCGGCCGGTGTCGCCGGGCGCCGCGACGACCCGCAGCGCGTACGTGCCGGTGGCGGTGAGGTCGACGCGGTCGACGTACCCGTTGCCCTTGATGTTGCAGCCACTGGCGATCTCCCGGCCGCCCGGCTCGGTGAGCACGTACGGCGAGCAGCGGTCGCCGATGCCGGGCGCGGTGGCGTCGACGAAGACGGCGTCCCCGGCGCGGGCGGTGAACGTCAGCGGCGCGCCGCCGGGGGCGAGCGTGGCGGTGGCGACGGGTACG
Organism: Micromonospora sp. II; assembly: GCF_001709195.1. Taxonomy (NCBI): domain Bacteria; kingdom Bacillati; phylum Actinomycetota; class Actinomycetes; order Micromonosporales; family Micromonosporaceae; genus Micromonospora; species Micromonospora sp. II. Next base: position 16,740 of record NZ_LYXF01000007.1, read on the forward strand.
GCGGTGATCGGGGTGGCCGCCGGTGGGGCGACCCGCTCCGTGCTCGCGCCGGCGACGGCGAACTCGGGGCGCCCGCTGACCGCGACGTCGAAGACGCACTCGGCGAGCTGGGCGGGCGCGGTGACGCCGGCCCAGCGGCAGACCTGCTCGGCGGCGGCGCGCCGGGCCGGGTCGAGGTCGGCGACGGTGACCTCCCGTTCCGGGAACGCGCGGTCGGTGAACGTGCCGGTGTCCTGCCCGTCGTCGTAGTGCAGCAGCGAGCGGTCCGCGGCGATCCGCCAGCTGTCCGCGTACGCGGGATAGAGCTTGCCGAAAGGCACCGGCTGGGCCAACGGCGCCCCGGAGGCGGGCGCGATGTCGTCGGCCGGGTCGCCGTCGAAGTCGCCGAGCAGTCCGCGTACCTTTCCGGCCCGGGTCTCGGCCAGCCGCACCAGGATCCGGTAGCCGTACCGGCCGATCTGGTCCACCGCCGCCGCGGAGCCGTCCGGCCACGTCACGTCGTACCCGTCGGTGGGGCCGGTGTCCGACGGGCGGCGGGTGAGCGTGCCGCCGCCGGCCAGGTCGGTGCGGTCCGGTGGTACGGCGAGCGGCGCGCCGTCGACGTGTACCCGCGTGCCGCCGTCGGTGAGGGTCAGCGCGACGCGGTGCGCGCCGACCCGGAACGCGACAGCCGAGTTGACCGAGGCGGTCCGCGTGCCCGCCATCGGGGCCTGCCGCACCTGCACCTCCAGCGGGTCGCCACCGGTGGAGGCGACCAGCGTGAACTCGCCGACTGCCTGGAAGTCGTAGGCGACCCGGTCGAACGTGACCAGGTGCGGGTCGCCGTTGCTGCCGCCGCAGTCGGCGCCGTCCTCGCAGAGCTTCACCGGCCCCTTCGGCGGCGGCGTCTTCTTGGCCGGCTTCTTGCACTCGTCGAGGCTCTTCGGCAGCGTCTTCCCCTTGTACTCGGTGCGCGGCGGCAGCCCCTTCGCCGCCCGGTAGCGGTTCTCCGCGAGCGTCGCCTTCACCTCGGCGGTAGGGATGCCGGTGCCGCCGCACGCGCCCTGCGGGACCGCGTTCCGAGAGATGTCGTCAGCGTGGTTCAGCTCGTGGTAGAGCGCGGCGCAGGGGTCACGGGCCACCCCGTCGTCGTACGGGTCGGTGGAGGTCGGGTTCCACGTGACGGTCGAGGAGCCCTTGCCGTCGGCGCTGTCCGGCGTCTCGAACGCGCCGGAGCCACCAGTGGTCGGGATGATCCGCACCCGGGGGCTCTTCTTGTCGCGCAGCCTCGGCAGCAGGCCGGACGGGTCGCCGCCGGGTAGCGCGAACCCGGCCAGGCAGCCGTCGACAGCCGCCTGGAAGTCGACGCCGCTGACCGGCACCCCGGCGGTCGGGTCGACGCCGTAGTCGGCGCGCGCCGGCCGGGCACCACCACCGACGTACGCGCCGACGGCGACCAGCAGCAGCGCCACGACGGCGGCGGTCGGCCGGCGGCGTACCAGCAGCAGCACGACCAGCGCGACGACGAGCAGCGCGAGGACTCCCCCACCGACGAGCCAGAGCCAGCGTCGGCCGGGACCGCCGTCGTCGGACACGGTGAACGTGCTGGTCCGCAGCACCGTCGCGCCCGCGCACAGGTCCGCCGCGCCGGTCACCGGCAGCGTCACGTAGCCCGCTGTCACCTCGTACCGGCCGGGTGCGCCGACCGGCCAGAGCGTGTCCAGCCCGCCGCCGTCCGGCGTGGCGGCCACCGAGCGGAGGACCACCTCGCCGTCACGCAGCCGTACCCCGGTCGAGGTCACTGTGGCGGTCGCGCCCGGCTCGACGGTGGTCAGTCCGGCGGTGGCGGCGGCGCCGATCCCGTCGTCGTGGAAGCTGCGGGCGAGCGTCGGCGTGACGTCGCGCCCGTCCCGGCGTACCCCGGTGATCTGCACGGTGCCGACGGCGCTGGTGGCGAGCGCGCAGGCCGCGCCGGTGGCGTTCGTGACGGTGAGGTCGAGGCGGACCTGGTCCCCGGCGCGGTAGTCGGCCTGACCGGGCCGCAGCGCCAGGCCGAGGCCGCCGTCGGCGGGCGCCGCGGCGGCGCTCGCCGCCCCGGTCGGCAGAGCGGTCACGAGTACGCCGAGCGCCGCAGCCAGCCGCAGGGTCCACCTCATGGTGCGGACTGTAGAAGCGGGTGGGCCGGTTTCCGCGCGGTCTGTCGGGGACCGGTCGGAGCCGTATCCTGCTGGTGATGAAGCTCTTCGGTACGGTCGCCGACCTGTACGAGCGCGCGCGGCCCGGTTATCCGCCGGAGATCGCCGAGTCGATCCTCGCCTACCACGGCGGTACCCCGGCCTCAGTGGTCGAGGTCGGCGCGGGCACCGGGAAGGGCACCGACGTGCTGGCCCGCCTCGGCGCGCCGCTGACCTGCTTGGAGCCGGACGCGCGGATGGCGGCCCGGCTGGCCGAGCGGTTCCCGGACGCCCGCGTCGAGGCAACGACGTTCGAGCGGTGGTCGCCGCCGGCCGGCGGGGTGGACGTGCTCGCCTGCGCGATGGCCTGGCACTGGCTGGACGCCGCCACCCGCAACGCCCTGGCCCGGCGCGCCCTGGCACCCGGCGGCACGCTCGCCGTCTTCGGGCACCGCTACGACTACGCCGACGCCGGCCAGCAGGCCGCCGTCCGGGCCGCACTGCGATCCGTCGACCCCACCGTCCGGAAGCGGCCCGTCGACTGGTTCCACCGGGACATCCTCGACAGCGGGCAGTTCGACGACGTACGCCGCGAGGTGTTCCGGCGGGAACTGCCGCTGGACAAGGAGCGGTACCTGGCGCTGATGCGCACGTTCGGGCCGTACCTGTCCCGCACCCCCGAGCAGCAGCAGCGCGGAATCGCCGCCCTGGACCGGCTGGTGGACGACTTCGGCGGCACCGTCGTGCTCGACCTGCGGACCACGCTCGTGCTGGGCCGCGCCGATGCTCAGTGACCTGGTGATGACCCGCCGATAGTTGCTGAACCTCAAGCGGCTCGCCGAGTCCGCAGCTCATTCGGTCACGCCGGGCGTCGCTCGACCGGCGCGCTGCTGAGCACGCCTTCGGGGCGGACCTCCTGACGCAGCCGCGCCAGGTTGACGAACCGGTCGCCGTCGGGCGGTACGGCGTCGAGCAGGCGCAGGACCACAGTGCAGTACTTGGCCATGGTGTTGCGGCCCGGCATGAAGATGGACAACTCGTCGTGGGCCTCGGGCGTCTGCACCATCAGGCCGGCGGGCAGGGACGGCAGCGTCTCCGGGGTGCCCGCCACCGCGACCTTGACCGTCCAGAACGGCCCGGCGCCGTCGAGTACGCGCCGGTCCTGTTCCGGCGTCTCCAGCGCCAGCGTCCGCCACGGCTCACCCAGGCAGGTGAGGCCCGCCCGCCGCACGGCGGTGACCAGTTCGGCCGCCGCCGCTTGGATGATCTCCTCGGCCCGGTCCCACTCCTGCGCGTCCCGGCCCAGCGGTGTGCCCGGCACGAGCCGCGCCACCACAGTCGTCGCCGGCACGTGCCGCAACCGCGGTGCGGGCTGCGCCTCGAAGACGGCGCGGGCGGCAGCGATCGCGTCCGCCTGAGCCTGACGTTCCCGGCGGACCTCGTCGCTGTGCCGGTCGAGCAGGGCGAGCGCCTGGTCCGGTTCGTCGAGGGCACGCCGGACGAGCTTCACGCTCATTCCGGTGTCCCGCAGCAGCGTGATCAGCATTGCGCGTTCCACCTGCTCGAAGGCGTACGAGCGGTGGCCGGTCCGGTCGTCGACCTCGGCGGGCACGAGCAGCCCTTCGGCGTGGTAGAAGCGCAGCGCCTGCGGCGACAGGTGACACATCTGGCTGAACTCGCTGATCGACAACATGATCCCAGCCTGCCCCCTTCAGTAACCGCAAGGGCAAGCGCCGCCGCCTAACGCTGGGGCAGCCCGGCGGCGGCCGCGATCGTCTCGACCGCCTGCTCCAAGCCGGTGCTCTCCGGGAGGACGAGTTCGCCGGGCCAGCCCAGGATGTCGTGCGCGGCGTACCAGCCGCTCATCTGCTCGGCGGTGAACTCACCGGCCTGCGGGCGGGTCAGATGCCGGCGCAGCGTCTCGGCCAGCGACACGTCGAGGTAGCAGAACAGCGACCGCCCCCGGTGGCCGTCCCGCAGCGAGGTCAGCATGTCGCGGTAGCGGCCGGTGTACAGGATGCCCTCCAGGACCACGTGGTAGCCGTGGTCGAGCGCGAACCGGACGGTCTGCTCGATCAGGGCGGGCGCGACGCCGCCGGGCTTGTCCCGTTCGCGCAGGACGATGCGGCGCAGGTAGTCCTGTTCGACGAGGGCGCATCCCCGGCCGTGCCGGTGTCGTAGCTCACGGGCGATGCTGCTCTTGCCCGAGCCGGAGTTGCCCCTGATGCAGACGAGGACCGTGTCCGGGCTCCCGGTGGTCTCAGCGGGCACGGCGCCTCCCTGGCTTCGGCTGCCGCGGTCGGATGCCGACGGCGGCGGTCGCCCGCCGGCGCTGCCCCTGGCAGTCCGACGGGCGACCCGGCCCGGGCGCTCCGGGCTACTAGGCCCGGGTGATCACCAGGAACGCGTACCCGATCACCTTCGTGCCGTCCCAGTTGTACATGGGGCGGCACGCCTGCGGCTTCGTCCACGACGACTGGTACTTGGGCCGGGCTTCGTTGCAGGCCTTCAGGGTCGGGTAGGTCGGGCTCGAGTAGTCCGCGTACGCGGGCACGCCCAGACCGAGCACCAGGGCGCCCGCGACCGAGGTGGCGGCGACGAGGCTGCGGATCCGCGGCCGTCGGAAGGCTTTCACGTCTTCTCCCATTCTCATCATCGTCGCCCGACCGTCCATCGTGGTCGCACGACCATGATCAGCTTAGGGCGGCGGCACAAGGCGCCCCCACGGGCCGGTTCCACCCCGCCACCAGGCTGGCCGCGCTCGGTGGAACGTCATGGGTGCCTCCCGGCCCGTTTGACACCGATGGTGTTTCACCTGCGGACGATCGCCCCGCGGCCCCGGCGGGCGGCGTACGCGAAAAAGGCCCCGACCGGCGTGGAACGCCTGCTCAGGGCCTTGCTCGTTGGTGCGCCGCCAGGGACTCGAACCCCGAACCCGCGGATTAAGAGTCCGCTGCTCTGCCAGTTGAGCTAGCGGCGCTCGCTGACAACGGGAAGAAGATTAGCACGCCCGCGGAGCCGGGTTCCAATCCGATACCGGGGTCCCCCCTTCGGACGAGCTTAACCGGCGAAAGCGACCAAAACGGTCAAAGACTTGGGCGCGGGGGCGGGTCAGATGGCGTCGATACGGCACGATGTCCGCCAGGCATGTGAGGACAGGGGTGGGCATGGGCAGGTTCTCGCGGGCCGGGGCGACGGTGGGCGCCCTGGTCCTCACGGCGTCGCTGGCACTGACCGGGTGCGGCGGCGGCGACGAGGGGAAGAAGCCGGCCTTCGAGCCCGGCCAGCAGCAGGTCGGCGGCGTCTCGGCCTCGGCGCCCGCCGACCCGAGCGCCGCCCCGACCGGCGGCGCCCCCGCGGCGGCGCTGACTGTCAGCCCGGCCGACGGCGCGGCGAGCCGGCCGGTCAGCACCGAGATCAGCGCCCGCATCCCGGGCGGCGGCACCGTGTCGAAGGTGGTGCTCGCCACCGCCGACGGCACCGCCGTCGCCGGACGGATGCGACGGGACGGGTCCAGCTGGGTGCCGTCGGCCGCGCTGAAGTACGGCACGAAGTACACCGTCACCGTCACCGGCGCCGGCAAGGACGGCCAGACGTACGAGGGCACCAGCACGTTCACCACGATGGCCAAGCCGAAGTCGATGATCGGCTCCGGGCTCTACCTGTTCAGCGACAAGACGTACGGCGTGGCCATGCCGGTGGTCGCCGAGTTCTCCCCGGGCATCCCGAAGAAGGACCGGGCCGCGGTGCAGAAGCGGATGTTCGTGCAGACGGACCCGCCGCAGCCCGGCGCCTGGCACTGGGTCGACAACGGCACCCAGGCGTACTACCGCGCCCCGGAGTACTGGAAGACCGGCACCACGATCACCGTACGGCTGGCGCTGGCCGGGATCCCGCTGAGCAACGGCCGCTACGGCAACATCGACCGGAGCGCCACCGCGAAGATCGGCCGCGCGTTCGAGATGACCGTCGACAACGCGACGAAGCGGATGACGGTCTCCGAGAACGGCACGGTGATCCGTACGCTGCCGGTGAGCCTGGGCAAGAAGAGCACCCCCTCCTCCAGCGGCACGATGGTGGTGATGGAGAAGAAGGAGTCCACCGTCTTCGACACCCGCAGCGAGCCGGACCCGGCCAACCGGTACGTCACCGAGATCGACTTCGCCCAGCGGATCACCTGGGGCGGCGAATACATCCACGCCGCGCCCTGGTCCGAGGGCGTGCAGGGGCGCCGGAACGTCTCGCACGGCTGCGTCAACGTGTCGATGGCCGACGGGCGGTGGCTGTTCGGCAAGACGCTCGTCGGTGATCCGATCACGGTGAAGGGCACCGAGCGGCGCCTCGCCCCGGGCAACGGCTGGACTGCCTGGAGCTTGAGCTGGTCGGAGTTCGTCGCCGGCAGCGCGCTGCCGGTGCCGGAGGGCGGGCAGCCCGCCCCGTTCTGACCGGCGTACCGTGGTCGGACACGCCACCTCCGACGAAGCGCCGGGCGGCCGTGGAATCGTTACATCCCGGCGGGGTGTTCCGGTTCACGCCCGGCAACGCGTAAGCGCTCCGGCGCGTCTGACCTGAGACGACGCCGAACGGCATCACTTGTGAGGGAATCATGCGAGCTGGCCAGGACGAACCGATCAGGGGCGGGAGCGCCCCGCGCGTCGGCCGCCGCCGCGCGCTGGCGGCCGGGGTGCTCGCCGCCGCGTTGGCCCTGACCTCCGCCTGCACCGGCGGCGGTGGCGGCAAGCCGTCGAGCTGGCAGGGCGGCGGCGACGGTGGCGAGAAGGCCCCGAAGGCCGCCGCCACGATCAGCGAGCCCGCCGCCGACGCCAAGGACGTGCCCGCCTCCACCGCCATCGTCTTCACCACGACCGAGGCGCAGGAGACAACGGTCGAGGTGAAGGACTCCACCGGCAAGGCCGTCGACGGCGCGGTCGCCGCGGACGGCAAGAGCTGGCTGCCGGCCGGCGCCCTGGAGTACGGGCAGACGTACACCGCGACCGTGACGGCGACCGGCGACGACGGCAAGCCCGCGACCGCCACCAGCACGTTCACCACCATGGCGAAGCCGGCCAAGCAGGTCCGGGTCACCAGCTTCCTCGGCGACAACCAGGTCGTCGGCGTGGCCATGCCGCTGATCGTGAAGTTCGGCCGGGCCATCCCGGAGGACTACCGCGACGACGTGCAGCGCCGGATGATCGTCACCGCCAAGCCGGCCCAGGAGGGCATCTGGCACTGGGTGAGCCCGACCGAGGTGCGCTACCGGCCCAAGACGTTCTGGAAGCCGAACAGCACCGTCAGCTACAAGGTGCAGGCGGGCGGGCTGCCGCTCGGCGGCGGCTGGTACGGCCGGTCCGACCTCACCGTCGACGTCAAGATCGGTCCGTCGTTCGTGATGACGGTCGACAACCGCACCAAGCGGATGACAGTCACCCGCGACGGCAAGGTGGTCAAGACCATCCCGGTGAGCCTCGGCAAGAAGAGCACCCCCTCGTCCAGCGGCACGATGGTGGTGATGGAGAAGCTCCGGCACACGGTCTTCGACACCATGGAGGAGCTGGGCCCGGAGGAGGGCTACCGCACCGAGATCGACTACGCCCAGCGGCTCACCTGGGGCGGCGAGTTCATCCACGCCGCGCCCTGGTCCGAGGGCGTGCAGGGCCGGTCGAACGTGTCGCACGGCTGCGTCAACGTCTCGATGAAGGAAGGCAACTGGCTGTTCGCCAACACCCGCATCGGTGACCCGATCACGGTGAAGGGCACCGAGCGCAAGCTCCAGAACGGCAACGGCTGGACCGACTGGAACATGAGCTGGGAGGAGTACGTCAAGGGCAGCGCCCTGCCGTACGAGCCGCCGGCCGCCGACACCCCGGACCCCGACACCACGCCGGACGCCGGTACGCCGAGCGTCGAGCCGACCCCCTGAACCCCGCTCACGACGAAGCCCCCTCCGGAAGGAGGGGGCTTCGTCGTGAGGAGACACACAGGCCATGTCTTGTCGGGACCGCGCTCGTTCCCCTCATGGCCGGGCGCGCCATGGACCTTCCGTCAGCCGGTCGTTGAGGTGGTCAGATGAGCAGCGCGGCCTGGCTCGACGAGTCGATGCGTCAGCGGCCCGACCGCAGCGGCATCTACGTGCTCGCAGCGGCGGTGATACAGACCGGCGAGGTCGAGATGGTCAGGTTCGACGCTGCCAGGCTGGCTCCGACGCCCCGGGCCCGCGTTCACTACCGGGACGCGACCGACGGCGAACGGCGCAAGATGGTCCAGGCCGTGGCGTCCATGACTGCAGCGGTCCAGCTGCTCGCTCCGCTGACGCCCACACTGAGGATGTCCGAGATCGAGCTGCACTGACTGTGAACATGCGCGGGGCCGAGGTCCCGGTCTGCCCCGGGAGTCCTCGGCCCGACTTCCGACCACATCCGCGGACTGATCGGCTCTATGTACCACCCCAGTGTAGGCGTGCTTCTCCGGGCAGGAAGCACATCGCGTCGATTTCCAGCCGGAGTTCGAACGCCTTCCGCAGGGGAGACGCGCACTGGCGGGGCCACGACTCCCCTGCGGTGCCCCTGAAACGACTCACGCCCCCTCGGAGGAGGGGGCGTGATCAGGCAGTGGAGCAGATCCACTATCGGGGTGACTGATGGGAATTGAACCCACGACAACCGGGACCACAACCCGGTGCTCTGCCAACTGAGCTACAGCCACCATGCTCGCCGCTTGCGGTTGCCCGGGCGGTGCGCGGACTAATAATAGCCACACTCCGGCCGACCCCGTCCACCGGGTTCGGCGCGGGCGTCAGAGCTGGGCGGCGATCGCCTTCGCGGCCTCGACGTCCGGGCCCGGCAGCGGCACGAACACGGTCCGCCGGTAGTACTCCAGCTCGCGGATGCTCTCCCGGATGTCGGCGAGCGCCCGGTGGGCCAGACCCTTCTGCGGCTGCCCGAAGTACACCCGCGGGTACCAGCGCCGGCACAGCTCCTTGATCGACGAAACGTCGATCATCCGGTAGTGCAGGTGGGCGTCGAGCCGGGTCATGTCGCGGGCCAGGAAGCCCCGGTCGGTGGCGATCGAGTTGCCGCACAGCGGCGCGGTACGCGGGTCCTTCACGTAGCTGGTCACGTAGTCGAGCACCATGTCCTCGGCCTCGGCCAGGGTGACCGTGGAGCGGCGTACCTCCTCGGTGAGCCCGGACTTGGCGTGCATGCTGCGCACGATCTCCGGCATGCCGTCGAGCACCTCGTCGTCGGCGTGGATCACCACGTCGACGCCGTCACCGAGCACGTTGAGATCGGGATCGGTGACCAGCGCCGCGACCTCGATCAGCGCGTCCCGCCGCAGGTCCAGCCCGGTCATCTCACAGTCGATCCAGACGAGAAGATCAGCCACCGGAACAGACTACGCGCCGCCGACCCGCCCGCGCCTCGGCACGGTGGCCGACGTGGACCGCTAGGGTTTCCTGCGTGCCAGCCGAACCCGCCGCCCCACCCGCCGTCGCCCGCGGCGACGTGGGCGCGCGTACGGTCCGGCGGGTCGTAGCGGTGCTGGCGCTGGTCGCGATCCTGCCGGCGCTCTACCTGCCCAACCTGCGCCACGACTACTACGACCAGAAGATCTACATGTCGGCGATGGACTGGTGGGCGGCCGGGCATCCGCTCTACGACTACGTCCAGCCGGACCGGGTGCAGGGCGCGCTCTACTTCACCTATCCGCCGTTCGCGGCGCTGCTGCTGCTGCCGTTCGGCTATCTGCGGCTCGGCGTCGCGGTCGCCACGTTCGTGGTGCTGACCGTGGCCGCCGTGGTGGTGACGACCCGCTGGCTGGTGCTGCCGGTGCTGCGGCGGCACGACCTGCCGCGCGGGTTCGGGCTGACGGTCGCCGTGCTGCTGGTGCTGGCGGTGGAGAGCACCCGGGAGACGCTCACGCTCGGGCAGATCAACATGCTGCTGGTGGTGCTGATCCTGGCCGACCTGCTGTTCGCCGTACCCCAGGGGCGACGCTGGGCCGGCGTGGGCGTGGGACTGGCCGCGGCGCTCAAGCTCTTCCCCGGCATCTTCGTCCTCTACCTGCTCGTCGCCCGCAAGTGGCGGGCGGCGGCGGTGGCGGCGGCGACCGCGGCGGCGGCCACGTTGCTGGCGGCGGCGGTCGCGCCCGGCGACTCGTGGCGGTTCTGGACCCACGAGCTGTGGGCCACCGACCGGGTGGGCCGCACCGACTACACCGGCAACCAGTCGCTGTTCGGGCTGCTCAGCCGCCTGTCCACGTCGGCCGAGGCGGACCGGCTGCTGTGGCTGCTGCTCGCGCTGGCGGTGGCCGCGTTCGGCCTGTGGCGCGCGGCGCGGGCGGCGCGCGCCGGGGACGCGCTGGTGGGGCTCACAGTGACCGGCCTGGTGGGCGGCCTGGTCAGCCCGATCACCTGGATCCACCACCTCTACTGGTTCATCCCCGCCGTGGTGGTGCTCGTCGACGCGGCGCTGGACGCCGATCCGGCGACGCCCGCCGGGGCGCGCCGCCGCGGCGGGCTGTTCGCGCTGGCCGCCGTGGTAGGCCTGCCGATCGTGTACGGCCTGGTGACGTTCCAGGACTGGGGCACCGCCATCGTGCACACGGACGATCCGGTCGACTTCGTCGTGCGCAACGTGTACGTGCTGCTCAGCCTGCTGTTGCTGGTGGTGCTCCCGATCCGCCACCACCGGGACGAACCTCGGATAACACGGACTGAACGGACACACCTCGCAACAAATGGCGATAAGCGCTAATCTGGTCTCAACTACCTCAGATTTCTCCCAGGTAGCACCGATCCCCCGGTGAGGACGGCCCTCCGCGTCGGCAGCGCGGAGGGCCGTTCGGTTCTGCTGGTCAGTCCTGGTCGTCCGGGCACCGGCCGGGCGGCGGGGCGATCGCCGCGCGGGTCCGCCCGTGGGCGCCCGAGCCCACCGCCACCAGATGCCGTTCGGGCCGCGACGCCGGACCCGGCTGCCGGCCCAGCCCGCTCAGCGAGGTGACGCCGAGGCGCCCGGCCAGCACCGGCACCTGGTCCGGCTCGACCACGAAGACCACCTCACGCGGCCGCAGCGGCCGCAGCAGCACCACCACGGCAAGGACCACCAGCAGCGTTCCGCCGGTCAGCAGCGCCCACGCCAGCCCGGGGAACCAGCCGGCCCGCAGCTCGCCCCGCATCCGCAGGTCGAGCCCGTCGGCGCCGTCCACGCGCATCACGACCAGGCTCAACGACCGGCCACCCAGCTCGGGCGGGCTCCACTCCAGCGAGCCGATGCCCTCGCGTACCCAGAAGGGCTGGGCCAGCGGCACGGCGACGCCGTCGCCGGCGGTGGCCGGGTCGAGATCGACCGGAAGCGGGCCCCGGGTGACGGCGACGCGGCGCACGGTGCTGTGCGGGACGTCGGCCAGCCACCGCCGCACCTCGTCGGCCGGGGCGAGGCCGAGGAAGACCGGGCCGTGGTCGTCCCGCGCGGTGAGGTGCAGCCGGGCCTGCCCGGTGCGCGCCACCGGCAGGTCGGTGCGCAGCAGCGCGTCCACGTCGGTCACCAGCACCGCGCGGGCGGGCGTGCGGACCGGCTCGAACCGGGCGCCGAAACCGCCGTCCGGGTCGGCATGCCCGGCCGCGAGCCAGAGGCCGGCGCCGGCCAGCAGGGCCGGAACCCCCAGCGCCAGCAGCACCATGCCGGCGATCGTGCGTGCGAAACGCATTCGCGTCGTCCCTCTCGGTAGCCAACTACCCGCCAGACCTTACCGACGCGGGTCGGCCGATCGCCGGATATCGGCGGCACCCGGCCGGGACGGCGACCGGCCCGGCGGATCGTTCCGCCGGGCCGGTGCGTCGCTCGCGTTCAGGACTTCGCCGCGGGCTCCCGCCGGGTACGCGCGAACGCCAGACCGCCGAGGACCAGGCCGGCCAGGCCGGCGACCAGACCGGCCACCCCGAGGGCGGTCGCCGCGCCGGAGCCGGCGTCGTCGTCATCGTCGTCGGCCGCCGCGGCGGCCGGCGCGCTCGCGCCCGGCGAGGCGGGCGCGTTCTCGGCGGCGGCCAGCTTGAGCACCGGCGCCGGGTTCTCCGGCTCCTCCGCGCCCGGCGTCGGCTCCTCGATCCACCGGGAGACGTTGCCGTCGGAGTACGTCTGGAGAACCTTGAACACCATCGTGTCGACCTGCGGCAGCGGGCCCATCGACACCGGGAACTCCTGGAACTCGCCCGGCTTCACGCCGCCGTTCGGCGCCGCGGTGAAGGTGAGCTTCGACACCGCCTCGGTGAGCTGGCTGCCGTGCACCTCGATCGGCGGGTCGACCTTGCGCTTCTCCACCGCCACCGTCCAGCCCGGCACCGGCATCGTGGACACCGAACCGACGGGTGCGTTCTCCGGCAGGTTCACCTCGACCTTGACCGTCGACGCCGTGTCGCTCTCGTTCGGCACCCGGAAGGCGAACCGGCCGTAGCCGCCCTGCTTGCCCTCGGCCGGGTTGATCGTGACGTGCGCCGAGGCCGGCCCGGCCAGGCCGAGCACGGTCGTGGCGACGGCGGTCAGGGTCAGCGCGGCGACGGTCGCGGAGCGCCGGAGACGGATCATCAGTGGGACCTTCCCGTTACTTGATCGGCACGGTGGCGGTCACCGTGGCCTGGTCGATGTCGGACGTGCGGACGGTGATGCGCAACTGCCAGTCACCACGGGCCGGCAGGTTGACCTCCCCGGTGGCGTGGTTGTCGCTCAACGGCAGCAGCGGGACCGTGATCGGCTCGATCCCGGCCGACGGCAGGGCGGCGGTGACCTTCCACTCCTGCACCGGCTGCGGCCGGTTGTCCGGGGTGTAGGCGTACAGGTGCATCGAGTTGTTGCCGGTCTCGGCCGGGTCCAGCTCGACCTGCAGCGAGTAGATCGGGCTGCTCAGCGTGGTGGAGAAGTAGCCGGGCGAGGCGCCCGGCGCGTCCGCGACGGCGGTCCGCGCCGGTGTGGTCTGCACGAGCGTCGCCGACACGCCCAGCACCACCGCCGTGATCACCAGCTCGGCCACCACCGCCCGCCGCATCGAGCCCGGCCGTCCGGCGGCGACGCGCCGCCGCACCAGCGCCCGGGAGTACGCGGCCACGCCGATCACCAGCGCGAACAGCGCGATCTTGGCGAGCAGCAGCTGCCCGTACGTGGTGTCGATCAGGGCCTGGAGGCTGGCCACCTCGATCAGCCCCTGCACGGTGCCGGCCAGCAGCAGCGCGGCCACCGCGAGCGCCGCCCAGCGGGACCAGATCGGCAGGATCGCGTCCAGCTCGCGCTCGTCGGCCCGGCGCAGCAGGAACACCGCGAGCATCACCAGGCCGCCGAGCCAGACCGCCATGGCGCCCAGGTGCACCGCGTCCACCACCACCGACACGGCCGGGGCCGGCGAGGCCGCCGCGTGCCCGGCGAGCGGCCAGGTGAACAGCGCGGCGCCGCCGAGAACGGCGAGGATGATCCCGTCGGTGCGGCCGACCGGGCCGGCGAACAGCGGCCGGAGCAGGAACGCCGCCGCGGCGATCAGGCCCAGCCGGACCAGGTGGGTCGTGCCGTACGCGCTGCCGAGCACGTCGCCGAGCCCGGAGCCGGTCACGTCGAACAGGCCGCCGCCGTTGACGTAGGGCACCTGGAGCCAGATCTCGGCCAGCGTCGCCACCGCCAGCACGCCCAGCCCGGTCCAGGCCAGCCGGGCCGGGCCGCGGCGGGACAGCCGGCGCGGCCAGAGCGCGGCCAGCACCAGCGCCGGGCCGACGAGCAGCAGCAACCCGGCGTAGCCGGCGTACTTCGCCACCTTCACCGCGGTCTCGGTCACCGGGTTCGCCCGGTTGTCGGTGCCGCTGTCCGTCGGCGGCTCGGACGGCGCGCCGACGGAGTAGGTGAAGGCGCCGGAGACCGGGTGACTGTCCGCCGAGATGACCCGGTAACTCACCAGATAGGTGCCGCGCCCCGCGCCGGGGTCCACCGGGATGGTGACCTCGGCGCCCTGGAACGTCGGCTCGCCCCGGTCGGCCCGCGAGCCGTCGGGGGCGATCACGCGGACCTTCCCGGGCACCTTGCGGACGCTCTCGCTGAAGGTGATCACCACCTGCGCGGGCGCGTCGGGCACCACGGCGGAGGCGGCCGGGCTGCTGCTCACCAGCACCGCGTGGGCGCTGGCCGGGGTGGCCGGGACGAGCAGCAGGGCGACCAGCAGGAGCAGCAGCCCGGCGACGGCCCCGGATCGGGCGGCGACGGCCCGGGACGGGCGGCGTACGGCAGCAGTCATGACCGCCATGGTTCCCGAACCGGAGCCGATCCGGCGAGCCGGTCCCGGGCGGGCGTGACCGAGCGCCCACCCGGCGCGGCGGCGCGCGCCACGCCGGGCCTGCTCGGAGGTCATGGGAGGGTAGTCGGACGGCGGCGGGAAAAAGTTCCCGGCGTGTGCGGGACCACGGAATGGGCCGAAGGACCCTGTCCCCTCCAGGTACGCCGCGTAACCTCGGGTGACGTGATCCCCGGCTCGCGTGACACCGCCGACGACCGCCCCGAGGCGGCCGCCGAGGCTGTCCGGGACACGGCCACCGGCTGGGCGCTCGCCGCCCGCGACGGGGACCGCGACGCGCAGGCCGCCCTCGTCCGGGCCACCCAGGCCGAGGTGTGGCGCTTCGCCGCCGCGCTCGTCGACCCGGACAGCGCGGACGACCTGACCCAGGAGACGTACCTGCGGGCGTTCCGGGCGCTGCCCGGCTTCGAGGGGCGCTCCAGCGTGCGTACCTGGTTGCTCGGCATCGCCCGCCGGGCCTGCGCCGACCACCTGCGCACGGTGGTACGCCGCCGGCGGCTCGACGCGCGACTCGCCGCCCAGGCCGCCACCGACCGCCCCTACCCGGACCCGGCCGGTCAGCTCGGCGCCACCGACCTGGTCCGCCGGCTACCGGCCGAGCGGCGCTCCGCGTTCGTGCTCACCCAGTTGCTCGGCCTGTCCTACGCCGAGGCCGCCGACGTGGAGAGGGTGCCGGTGGGCACCATCCGCTCCCGGGTGGCCCGCGCCCGGGACGAACTGGTCGGCGCCGTCGGCGACACGATGACCGGATAGCGGGAACCTTTCGTGACGCTCGGACGACGAATGACTGTGACCCCCTCCCCCTCCCCGGCCGGCCGCTGGCAGACCCTGCGCCCCTGGCTCGGCGTCGCCGCCCGCCTCGGACTGGCCGCCGTCTGGCTGATCGCCGGCGGCACCAAGGTCGGCGATCTCGCCGCCTCCGGCCGGGCCGTCAACGCCTACCAGGTGATGCCGTACGAGCTGGCCACCGTGATCGGCGCGGCGCTGCCCTTCGTCGAGCTGGCCCTGGGTCTGCTGCTTCTCGCCGGGCTGGCCACCCGGGTCAGCGCCGGGATCTCGGCGGTGCTGCTCGTGGTCTTCATCGCCGGCATCGCCTCGGCCTGGGCGCGCGGCCTGGCCATCGACTGCGGGTGCTTCGGCAGCGGCGGCCAGCTCGCCGCCGGCGAGACACCCAGTTACCTCCCGGAGATCCTCCGGGACCTGGGGTTCCTGGCGCTCGCCGGGTTCCTGCTGATCTGGCCCCGCACGCCGTTCTCGGTGGACGGCTGGCTGGCCGGCGACGACACCGTGGAGGACACCGATGAGTAGCCGCAAGGGCCGCAGGGACGCGGCGCGGGTGGTACGCGAGCAGATCGCCCGGGAGAAGCGCCGCAAGCGCACGCTCTGGACCACGATCGCCGCCGTGCTGGTGCTGGTCATCGCCGGTGGCATCGGCTGGGCCGTCTACTCCAGCCAGAAGTCGGACGACTTCACCGCGCCGCCCGGCGCGAACGACGCCGGCACCGGCATCGTCCAGGGCACCGGGCCGGTCACCATCGACCTGTACGAGGACTACCTCTGCCCGGCCTGCAAGCAGTTCCAGCAGATCAACGGCGAGACGCTCAACCAGCTCGTCACCGAGGGCAAGGCCAAGCTGGTGTTCCACCCGGTCGCCTTCCTCAACCGCTTCTCCACCACCGAGTACTCCACCCGCTCCTCGGCCGCCTCCGGCTGCGCGGCGCAGGGCGGCAAGTTCCGCGAGTTCACCGACCAGCTCTTCGCCAAGCAGCCGCCGGAGGGCGGCGCCGGGCTCAGCAACGACGAGCTGGTCGACATCGGCGCGGGCGTCGGGCTGAACCGGGACGAGTTCGCGTCCTGCGTCTCCGACGGCACGTACCGGTCGTGGACCGAGCACGTCACCGACGAGGCGAGCAAGGCCGGCGTGACCGGGACCCCGACCATCAAGATCAACGGAAGTGAGCTGCGGGACCGCAGCCCCGAGGGGATCAGGGCAGCGGTGGAGGCGGCCGGGAAGTGATCCCCGCACCCCTGCGCCGGGCCGCGCTGGTGTTCACCGGCGCGGCCGTCGCCCTGCTCACGTTCGCCGCGCCGGCCGCCGCGCACGGCGCGGACGCGCCCGACGGCACCGACTACCGCGCCACGATCACCGGCGTCGAGCCCGACCGCCCCGGGCTCAGCGCCCGCATGGTGGAGGCCGGCGCACGGCTGGAGCTGACGAACGACACCGGCGCCGACGTCACGGTGATGGGCTACTCCGGCGAGCCGTACCTGCGCGTCGGCCCGGGCGGCGTGTACGAGAACGTCCACTCCCCCGCCACGTACCTGAACCGGACGCTGGCCGGCGAGACCCGGCTGCCGGCCGAGGCGAACCCGGCCGCCGCGCCGGACTGGCGGCGGATCGACGACGGGCCCACCGCCCGCTGGCACGACCAGCGCACGCTGTGGCGGGAGGACGCGCCGCCGGCCGCCGTCGCCGCCGACCCGGACCGGGAACACCGGGTACGCGACTGGGCGGTGCCGCTGCGCGCCGGTGACACCACCGGAGCCGTACGCGGCACACTGGACTGGGTGCCGCCGCCCGACCCGTACCCCTGGTGGGTGGCCGCCACGCTCGGCTTCCTGGTGATCGGCGCGGCCGGGCTCGCGCCGGGCGGCACGACCGCCGGGGTACGCGCGCTGCGCGGCGTGGGCGCACTGCTCGCCCTGGGCGGCGCGGCGACAGTGGCGCTCACCGTCGCCCGGGCGTTCGACACCGGCACCCCGGGCCTCGGCGGAATGCTCGCCGAACTGTTCACCGGGCAGGTGTGGACGCTGCTCACCGGCCTCGGCGCGCTCGCCGCGGGCGGGTACGCGCTGGCCCGCCGCCCGGCCGCCGACTTCGTGCTGGCGCTGGCCGGCGCGTGCCTGACGGTGTTCGCCGGGGTGACGAACCTCGCCGCGCTGTCCCGCGCGATCCCCCCGGCCGCCGGCCCGCCGGTCCTGGTGCGGGTGCTGGTGGTGGTCGGCCTGGCGACGGGAGCCGGCGCGGTCGCGGCGGGCCTGTTGCGCCTGCGCACCGCAGCAAGAGCAGCCCGCCCCACCCCCCACCCAACCCCCACGCCCTGACCATCTGCGAGCGCCGGGCAGCCCGAGTGGAACACCACGGGTGTCAAACCCCCCTCGACACACCCATCACGCTCCACTCCCGCCGCACTCACCCCCCCGGGCGGCGCGATCTTGCAGTTGCCGCCCCGGGCGTGCGGCTTTTGCCCGGAATGCCCGGGCGGAAAGTGCAAGATCGCGGCGGAGGGGGAGTGGGAGGGAGGGAGGGAGGGAGGGGCCAGGGCGGGGTCAGGACGGGCGGGGGGCGAAGCCGTAGGGGAGTTCCAGGCGGTGGGCCGTCAGCAGCGCCTCGTCGGACAGGAGGTCCGCGGTCGGGGCGTCGGCGACGATCCGGCCGCCGTCCAGGATCACCGAGCGGGGACACAGCTCGGCCGCGTACGGCAGGTCGTGCGTGACCATGAGCAGCGTCACCGGCAGGGCGCGCAGGATCTCCGCCAGCTCCCGGCGGGCGGCCGGGTCGAGGTTCGACGACGGCTCGTCCAGCACCAGGATCTCCGGGCGCATGGCCAGCACAGTGGCCACCGCCACCCGGCGCCGCTGCCCGAACGACAGGTGGTGCGGGGCCCGGTCCCGGTGCTCGCTCATCCCGACCGCCGCGAGCGCCTCGTCGACCCGGGCGGCCAGCTCGGCGCCGCGCAGGCCCAGGTTGGCCGGGCCGAACGCCACGTCCTCGGCGACCGTGGGCAGGAACAGCTGGTCGTCCGGGTCCTGGAAGACGATGCCGACGCGGCGGCGTACCTCGGCCAGCGTGTCCCGGTCCCCGGTGACGGTGAGGCCGCCGACGCTCACCGTGCCCTCGGTCGGGGTGAGGATGCCGTTGAGGTGCAGCACGAGCGTGGTCTTGCCGGCGCCGTTGGGCCCGAGCAGCGCCACCCGATCGCCGCGCGGCACGGTCAGGTCCACGCCGTGCAGGGCGACGTGACCGTCCGGGTACGCGTACCGGACGCCGTCGACGTCGAGGGAGGGCGGCTGCTGCACGTACCCGATCATTGCAGGACGAGCGCGACGGCGGCGATGGTGGCCGCGATCGCCGGCACCGTCGCGGCGACCGCCCACTGGCCGGCGGTGGCCGCGCCGGCCCCCTGCCACACCGCCGGCATCCGGCCGGTGTAGCCGCGGGAGAGCATCGCCAGGTAGACCCGCTCGCCGCGCTCGAACGCGCGCAGGAACAGCGCGCCGACCCCGGCCGCGAAGCCGCGCAACTGCCACAGGAACCGCGGGTCGTCGCCGCGCGACACCCGCGCCACGCGCATCCGGCGGGCCTCGCCGACCAGCACCTCCAGGTAGCGCAGCATGAACGTGGCGATCTGGGTGAGGATCTGCGGGCACCGCAGCCGGTCCAGGCCGAGCAGCAGGTCCCGCGTCGTCGTGGTCGCCGCCAGCAGAAGCGATGCGAGTACGCCGAGCGTGCCCTTGGCGAGGATGTTGAACGCGCCGTGCAGCCCGTCCACGGACAGGGCGAGCCCCGCCACCTCGACCCGCTCCCCCGCCCCGAGGAACGGCAGCGCGAACGCGAACAGCACGAACGGCAGCTCGATCAGCGCCCGGCTGAGCAGCCAGCGCGGGCCGACCCGGGCCAGCGCGGCCACCACGGCGACCAGGAGCGCGTACCCGCCGAAGGCCCAGTACGCCTCCCGGGGCGTGGCCACCACCGCGACGGTGAACAGCACCATCGCGGCGATCTTCACCTCCGGCGGGAGGCGGTGCACCGGCGAGCCGGACTCGCGGTAGAGGACGTGCGCGTGCCCGGCGCCCATGGTCAGCGGCTGCCGGTGGACGGGGTCGCTGCGTCGTCCGCCGGGTCGGCGCTCGCGGTGGTCGGGGCGGGCGTGGCGGGCGCGGCGGGGCCGGCGGACGTGGCGGGCGTGGCGGGGCCGCGGCGGCGGGCCAGCCAGAACAGGCCGGCGCCGAACGCGAAGGTGAGCAGCACGCCGAGCACGCCGGACAGGCCGGTGGAGACGAAGTCGTTTCCGATTCCGCGTACGCCGTAGTCGGCCAGCGGGCTGTCCGCCAGCTCGTGGTCCTTCGCCTCCTGGGCCGGGCAGCTGCCGCCGGTGATCTCGTCGTCGGCGTTCACCGTGCAGCCCTTGAGCAGCGAAGAGTCGAGCCCGTCCGGGTGCGAGGAGGCGTAGTTGCTGACCACGCCCGCCAGCAGCAGCGCCACCAGCAGGCCGCCGAGAAGGAACGGCCACTGACGCTTGCTCATCGGGCACCTCCGGCGACCGGGACGGCGGGAGCCGGCGTGGCCGGCTTGAGGGCGCGCAGCGCGTACACCAGGTCGGGCCGGACCTTCGCCACGGTGACCACGGTGGTCGCGGTGATCAGGCCCTCGCCGATGCCGATCAGCAGGTGGGCGAAGGCCATGGTGCCGGCCAGGCCGGTGAGGTTGCCGCCGAGGTCGGTGGTGCCGCCCAGCCAGTACTGCAGGACGAAGCCCTGGGACGCGACCACCACGCTGACCAGCGCGGACACGAACGCGGTGACCGCCAGGCCGGCCGGGGTACGCGGCAGCACACGCAGCAGGAGCGCGATCAGCAGGTACGCGGCGGCGGTGCCGAGCAGCGCCATGTTGGTGATGTTGAGGCCGAGCATCGCCACGCCGCCGTCGCCGAAGACCAGCGCCTGCACGATGAGCACCACGGCCACGCAGAGCGCGCCGACCCAGGGGCCGACGAGCATCGCCGCGAGCGCGCCCCCGAGCAGGTGGCCGCTGACCCCGGCGGTGAAGATCGGGAAGTTGAGCATCTGCACGGCGAAGATGAACGCCGCCACCAGCCCGGCCATCGGGGCCAGCCGGTCGTCGAGGTCGGCTCGGCCCCGCATCACGCAGAACGCGAGCGCGGCGAGGGCGAGAGCCGCGAAGATCGCGGCGACCGGACCGTTGATGATCCCGTTGGAGATGTGCATCGCCAGGGTGTCCACGCGCTCAGCGTATTTCCAGGAAGGCACTGTTGCCAATATCTGGCAACAACCTCATGATGGCCGTCACCGCGTCCGCGCGTCGCCGTCCGCCGACCGCACCGGCCCGGCGGTATCGTCACCGCCATGACCGACCGCCTCAAGCCCGGCGACCCCGCCCCCGAATTCACCCTCCCCACCGACGACGGCGGGACACTCTCCCTGGCCGACCTGCGCGGCCGCAAGGTCATCCTGTACGCGTACCCGGCCGCCATGACGCCCGGCTGCACCAAGCAGGCATGTGACTTCCGGGACTCCCTCGCCTCCCTGCAGGCCGCCGGCTACGAGGTGGTGGGCATCTCGCCGGACAAGCCGGCCAAGCTGGCAAAGTTCCGCGAGCGCGACGCGATCACGTTCCCGCTGGTCTCCGACGCGGACAAGGCGGTGCTGACCGCGTACGGCGCGTTCGGCGAGAAGCAGATGTACGGCCGCACGGTCACCGGCGTGATCCGCTCGACGTTCGTCGTGGACGAGGACGGCAAGATCGAGCAGGCGTTCTACAACGTGCGGGCCACCGGCCACGTCGCCAAGCTGCGCCGGGATCTCGGGCTCGACTGAGGTCGGCGCGCGGTCCGGCTCGTGACGGCCGCGCCGCAGTGGTGACCCCGAATGTGGTCTACGATCCGGAGGCTGTGACACCGGTCCGCGGGCGGTGGTCACGATGAAGGGGCCGTAGCCCAACGGCAGAGGCATGCGGTTTAGGTCCGCACCAGTGCGGGTTCGAATCCCGCCGGCCCTACCAGTCGCCGGTGCCACGCGCACCGGCGACTGTCGGGAAGGTCACGAACGCGGGTCCGCACCGCGTCGCCACGAGCAGGATTACGGCGTGGACCTGCGTTTCTCCCTCGACCCCGACCTGACCCCCGAGCTGCGCGAACAGATCATCGCGCTCTGGGTGGACGTGACGAACGCCGGCGGCGCCGTCGGCTTCGTCGCCCCCGTGACCGCCGACGAGGTACGCCCGCTCGCCACCTCCACGCTCGACGAGGTCGCGGACGGGCCGGACCGGCTACTCGTCGGCCACGAGGGCGAAAAGCTGGTCGCGGTGCTGGTCATCGCCGACAACCGGTTCCACCTCAAGACGCACTGGCGGGTGCTCAAGCGCGTCATGGTGCACCCCGACACGCAGGGGCGCGGCCACGGCGCGGCGCTGATGCGCGAGGCCGAGCGGATCGCCCGAGGGCTGGGCCTGGCGGCGCTGCACGTGACGGTCCGCGACGGGCTGGGGCTGGACCGCTTCTACAAGCGCCTCGGCTACCGCGAGATCGGCCGCCTCCCCGCCGCGCTGCGCCTGTCCGCCACCGACGCCCGCGACGAGATCCTCATGTGGCTGGACCTCCCCACCCCAACCTGACCCCCTCCCCACCTCGCCCCGCCCCGCCTCCCCCCGCCCCCGCCTCGCTGATCTTGCACTCATGGCCCCGGCAGATCGGGCATTCACGACACGCACGGGTCCCCAAGTGCAAGATCAGCGAGGGCGGGGGCGGGGGCGAGGGCTAGGCGCAGCTTGTGGGGGTGGGTGGGGTGGCGGCTGCCTGCACGACGGGGTCGGCGAGGGCTGACGTGGGGGCCGCGGGGGTGGGGGTGGATGCGGTCGGGGTCGGGGTGGACGGGGGCGGGGAGGTGGGGCGGGGCTTCTTCGGGGTGGGCGTGGTGGCGGCGGGCTTCGCGCCGTACATCCGGACCGCGCTGCGCTGCACCTGGCCCGGGAGCATCCGGACGCCGGTGGCGGTCGCGCGGTTGCCGTACACGTCGGTGACCCGGATCGTGTACGGGCCGGGGCCGGCGCCGGAATCGATCAGCCAGTAGTTGTAGTCCTGCCGCTGGGCCGCCCGCCACGATCCGTTCTGCCGGACCTCGACCGAGCGCAGCGGGTTGCCGTGGTCACCGACCAGGACGGCGAACCACCACTGCGACGAGCCCTCCTTCATGCGGAAGGTGAGCGGCCCGGACAGCGGCGGGTTCACCACGGCCCGGTAGCTGACCTTCACCACGCCCTGCACCGGGTCGGCGATCCGGGCGAACGCTTCCGCGGACAGGTCGAGGTGGCCGGGGGCGCACTCCGGGCACTGGTCCATGACGAGCACCCGGACCGTGCCGCGCGGACCGGTGACGTCGAGGAACCCGCCGCAGGAGGCGCCGGCCGCGTACTCGCCCGGGCCGAGCGCGACGTACATCCGGTTGGCCGGGGCGGCGGGGCGGGAGCAGTTGCCGCCGGCGCCCGCGGAGTCGTAGAAGGTGGCCTTGCCGCTGCGGGTCGTCCCACCGACGGGCGGAGCGGCGCCGAGTGGACCCGCCGCCAGGACCGGGACGCCGGCGGGTGGAGGCGGGGCCGCGCAGGCGGGGGCGGCGCCGCCGCGTACCGCGAGGGCGACAGCGACCGCCGCCGCGACGGTGACCAGACCGGCGGCGGCGAGCCGGCGACGGCGCGTGGCCGCACGGCTGGCGGGCGCGCGGTCGTCGGTCGGCGGGTGGGGTACGGTGCCGTCGGTCACGCCGGTCGATGCTGCCGGACCGGCGTGCCGCCGGACAAGCGAGCTAAGCGAAAGCTAAACCGGCGCGGCGGCTAGTACGGCCGGACCGCGCGGGCGGTGGCGACGATGCCGGCCAGCTCGTCGGCGAGGTCGGGGCGTCCGCGCAGCGAGTCCTCCAGGCGGACGCGCCACACTCCGGTCTCGACCGGGATCCGTTCGTCGCCCGACCAACGGACCCGGTCGCGGGTCTCGTCGAGGGCCGCCCATGTGGCGGGGCCGAGCAGATCGCCGAGTACACGGTAGAGCCAGCGGAACAGTTCCTCGTCGTGGATCGACGCGCCGATGACGCGGGCCGCGTCCCACGCCACCCGGGGCTGGTGGATAACCTGCATCTCGACTCCTCGGTCGACCTGGCTGCCCCACCATCATCGAYCCGTGACGCTCCTCACGGCAAGGCCCGGCACGCCGGTCGTGCGGCTCGCCGACCGGTGCCGAGGCCCACCGCCTGCCGTCCGAGGGTCCCCCCGCGGCGCAGCGCGAATCAGTAGCATCGCAGCATGTCAGATCGCCATCAGCTCGCCGATTCCGACGCCCGCTCCGGGGTCTCCGATGTGGAGGCGGGCGAGCCGGTGCGGGAGAAGGCGCCGCGCCGTCGCCGGGGCCGCCGGATCGCCCTGATCGTGCTGCTCGTGATGGTGCTGCTCGCCGGCGGGGGCGCGCTGGCCGGCGGCCTGTACTACCGCTCCGTCGACAAGTCGATCGAACGGGTCGACGCCTTCGAGGGCGTACCGGAGGAGTCGCGCCCGCAGGTCGAGGTCAAGGGCGCCATGAACATCATGATCCTGGGCAGCGACTCCCGCGACCCGGAGAGCACCGGCGGTTCGCGCAGCGACACGATCATCCTGGCCCACCTGCCGAAGGACCGGTCGAGCGSCCAGCTCATCTCGATCCCGCGGGACACCTGGACGGYCGTCCCGAAGTCGAAGGAGGGTCGCGGCGGTCGCGACGCGAAGATCAATGCCGCGTACGCCTGGGGCGGTGTGCCGCTGATGGTGCAGACGGTGGAGAAGTTCAGCGGCGTACGGGTGGACAACGTGGCGATGGTGGACTTCGCCGGCTTCAAGGAGATCATCGACGCGCTGGGCGGTGTCGAGATCGACGTGGAGAAGGGGTTCACCACGAACTACTCGCTGATCGGCACGCGGACGTTCAAGAAGGGCCGCCAGACCATGGACGGCGCCGCCGCGCTCGACTACGCGCGGGAACGGCACGCCTTCCCCGACGGCGACTTCGCCCGCATCCGGCACCAGCAGCAGGTCATCAAGGCCATTCTGGACAAGGCCGCCTCGGGCGGGGTGATGACCAACCCGGCGAAGCTCAACTCGTTCGTCCGCGCCACGTCGAACTCGGTGGCCGTCGACAAATCACTGTCTCTGGTGGACCTCGCGATGGAGATGCGTGGCCTGCGCAGCGGCAATCTGACGTTCTTCACCTGCCCGGTGAAGGGGACCGGCCGGGTCGGCAGCGAGAGCGTCGTGTTCCCGGATCCGGCGCGCGCGAAGACGCTGTTCGACGCGGTCCGCCGCGACTCGGTCCCGGAGATTCTCGCCGTCAGCGGAAAGTAGGACGTCGATCTGCCATGCCGGTGGTGGCGGCGCGGCGGGGCCGCTCGTATCCTGCGATCGTCGTCGGTCTCCGCATCCGGGCCGGCGGCGTCACGGGGGAGGATCGACAATGCCACGCCTTCCGGCGTTCGAGCATCCGGCCGCGCCGTCGAGCGATCCGCCGATGAACAGCGGCCTGGACACGACAACGGTCCTGCCCTACGCCGGGTCGCGGGCGTCGACGCGTACCCGATGGGTGCGCGCGTGGATGGTGACCGCGCCCATCGACGTGGCGGCGCTGCTCGCGCCGCTGCTGCTGACCCAGAACTACTGGCGCGGCACGCTGGCCAACGCGGCCCTGACGGTGGGCTTCTTCGCGGCGGGCGGACTGTACCGGCCGCGCCGGCACATCAGCATTCTGGACGAGCTGCCGAGCCTCGGCGGGCGGCTGCTGGCCTCCGGCGCGGTGGTGGCGATCATCGCGGCGCTGCGGCACGACTCGGTGCCGCACGTGAGCGGCTTCGTCCAGGGCGTCGCGTTCTCCGCCGGCCTGGTGATCGTCGGGCGTGCGCTGAACAGCCGGCTCGTCCTGCTGGCCCGTAAGCGCCGGTGGGTGGAGCGCAACACCATCGTCATCGGCGGCGGTCCGATCGGCGGGGAGCTGGCCCGGCTGCTGCGCCGCCACCCGCAGTACGGGCTGCGGTTCGTCGGCGCGGTGGACGCCCCGTCGAGGCCCCGCATGGGGGCGTTGCCGCTGATCGGCACGATCGACGACCTGGAGAAGCTCACCGACATGCTGGAGTGCGAGGTCCTGGTCATCGCCGACCCGGACTGCTCCGAGTCGGAGCTGATGGAGTCGCTGCTGCGTCCGGCCAGCTCGCGGTGTGACCTGTGGGCGGTGCCCCGGCTGTGGGGCTCGCGGTCGCAGGGCGGCTACCCCGACCACATCGGCGCCATTCCGATCGTCAAGATCGGCGACACCACGCTCACCGGCCCCCGGTGGCGGCTCAAGCGGGCCTCGGACGTGGTCTTCGCGGTGACCGCGCTGGTGGTGCTGAGCCCGCTGCTGCTGCTCTGCGCCCTCGCCACGTTCCTCGACGGCGGCCGGGGCGTGTTCTTCCGGCAGGAGCGCATCGGCCGGTTCGGCAAGCCGTTCCACGTCATCAAGTTCCGGTCGATGCGCCCGGAGGACGAACACGAGTCGCAGACGACCTGGTCCATCGCCCACGATCAGCGGGTCGGACCGATCGGGCGGTTCATGCGGCGCACCTCGCTGGACGAGCTGCCGCAACTGTGGAACATCCTGCGCGGTGAGATGAGCGTGGTGGGGCCCCGCCCGGAGCGGCCGTACTTCGTGGAGAAGTTCTCGGTGGAGTACCCGACCTACGCGATGCGGCACCGCGTACCGGTCGGGCTCACCGGGCTGGCGCAGGTCAGCGGCCTGCGCGGGGACACGCCGATCTCGGACCGGGCGCGGTTCGACAACTACTACGTCGAGAACTGGTCGCTCTGGCTCGACATCAAGATCGTGCTGCGTACCGTCAGCGAGGTGTTCCGGGGCGGTGGAGGCTGAGCGCCTCGGCCAGGTCGGCGTACCAGTCCCCCGGCGGCGGCAGCTTCGCCGCGGCCCACCGGCCGTGCGCGAGCACGCTGTAGCGGGGACGCCGCGCCGGGCGCGGGAAACTGTCGCTCGTGGTGGGCCGGATCCGGTCCGGGTCCAGGCCGCGCAGGGCGAACACGGCGCGGGCCAGGCCGTACCAGGTGGTCTCGCCGGCGGCGGTGCCGTGGTACGTCCCGGGCGCCGCGTCGCCGGCCAGCGCCGCGTCGGCGAGCGCCACGAGCCGCTCCGCGAGACGGTACGACCAGCTGGGCTGCCCGCGTTGGTCGTCCACCACGTCGAGCCGGTCGCGTTCGGCGGCCAGCCGCAGCATCGTGGTGACGAAGTTGCGGCCGTGGGTGGCGTAGAGCCAGGCGGTACGCACCACGTACCCGGTCTCGGGCAGCAGCCGGGCCACCGCAAGCTCCCCGGCGAGCTTGCCGCGCCCGTACGCGTTGACCGGGCCGGTCGGGGCGTCCTCCGGGTACGGCTCGACCGCGTCCCCGGCGAACACGTAGTCGGTGGAGACGTGCACCAGGCGCGCGCCGGACCCGGCGCAGGCGTGGGCCAGGTGGGCGACCGCGTCGCCGTTGACAGCCGTGGCGTCCGCCTCGCGGGTCTCCGCGCCGTCCACGTCGGTCCACGCTGCGGCGTTGAGCACCACGTCGTGCCCGCTCACCGCGTCCCGGACGGCGTGGGCGTCGGTGACGTCGAGGCCGGCGCGGGTGGCGGCGGTGACCGACAGGTCCGGCCGGGTCCGCAGCACGGCGAGCAGGTCCCGCCCCAGCATGCCGCCCGCGCCGGTGACGAGCACCCGGGTCACCGGTGGCCGGCCGTCTTCAGCGGTTCCCACCAGGCCCGGTTGTCCCGGTACCAGCGCACGGTCTCGGCCAGCCCCCGGTCGAGGTCGATGGTCGGGGCGTACCCCAGCTCGTCGCTGATCTTGCTGATGTCCAGCGAGTAGCGGCGGTCGTGGCCCTTGCGGTCGGTGACCGGGACGACCCGGTCCCAGCCGGCGTCGCAGGCGGCCAGGAGCCGCTCGGTGAGCTGCCGGTTGGTCAGCTCGGTGCCGCCGCCGATGTGGTAGACCTCGCCGGCCCGCCCCTTCTCCTGGACCATCGCCACGCCCCGGCAGTGGTCGTGCACGTGCAGCCAGTCCCGCACGTTGCCGCCGTCGCCGTAGAGCGGCACGGTGCCGCCGTCGAGCAGGTTCGTCACGAACAGCGGGACGACCTTCTCCGGGTACTGGTACGGCCCGTAGTTGTTGGAGCAGCGCGTCACCACCACGTCCAGGCCGTGGGTGCGGTGGTAGGCCAGCGCCAGCAGGTCGGACCCGGCCTTCGAGGCGGAGTACGGCGAGTTCGGTGACAGCGGCCAGTCCTCCGTCCAGGAGCCGGAGTCGATCGAGCCGTACACCTCGTCGGTGGAGACGTGCACGAACCGGCCGGCGCCGTGGCGCAGCGCGGCGTCCAGCAGCGTCTGGGTGCCGAGCACGTTCGTGGTGACGAACGGCGCCGCGCCGGTGATCGAGCGGTCCACGTGCGACTCGGCGGCGAAGTGGACGATCACGTCGTGGCGGGGCACCACCTCGTCGACGAGCGCCGCGTCGCAGATGTCGCCGTGCACGAAGCGCAGGCGCGGGTCGTCGCGTACCGGGGCCAGGTTCGCCAGGTTGCCGGAGTAGGTGAGTTTGTCCAGCACGGTGAGCGCCGTGGGCGCCGTCGCGGGCACCCCGGCCGCGTCGCCGCCGGGCACGCCCAGCAGCATCCGCACGTACTCCGACCCGATGAAGCCGGCGCCGCCGGTGACGAGGATCCTCACGGGTGGAGGAGTCTACGCCGTACCCGCAGCGCAGGCGGGACGTCGACGGGCCACGGTGGTGACGGCGTCACGGGTAGTCTCCGCGAGTGCGTGGAATCCTTCTCGCCGGCGGCACCGGGTCCCGGTTGTGGCCGATCACCCGGGCCGTCTCCAAGCAGCTGATGCCGGTGTTCGACAAGCCGATGGTCTACTACCCGCTCTCCACTCTGGTGATGGCCGGCGTGCGGGAGATCCTGGTGGTGACCACTCCGGAGGACCGCGCCCAGTTCGAGCGGCTGCTCGGCGACGGCAGCCAGTGGGGGCTGCGGCTGGCGTACGCCGAACAGCCTCGTCCGGAGGGCATCGCGCAGGCGCTGGTGCTCGGCGCGGACTTCATCGGCGACGAGTCGGTGGCGCTGATCCTCGGCGACAACATCTTCCACGGCGTCGGGCTCGGCCGGCAGCTCGCCCAGCACGGCGAACCGGCGGGCGGCCGGGTCTTCGCGTACCCGGTGGCGAACCCGCAGGCGTACGGCGTGGTCGAGTTCGACGCCGACGGCCGGGTGCTCTCGATCGAGGAGAAGCCGGCCCGTCCCCGGTCCCGGTACGCGGTGCCCGGCCTCTACTTCTACGACAACCGGGCGGTCGACATCGCCCGCAAGCTGACGCCGAGCGCGCGCGGCGAGCTGGAGATCACGGCGGTCAACGAGACGTACCGGGCGTGGGGCGAGCTGACCGTGACGGTCCTCGACCGGGGCACGGCATGGCTGGACACCGGCACGTTCACCTCGATGATGCAGGCCGCGGAGTTCGTCCGGGTGATCGAGGAGCGCCAGGGCATGAAGATCGGCTGCGTCGAGGAGGTGGTCTGGCGGTCCGGGCTGATCGACGACGAGCGGCTGCGCGTGCTCGCCCATCCGCTGACCCGCAGCGGCTACGGCGAATACCTGCTGGGCCTGCTGGCCGAGCGGAGCGGGACCGAAGGATGAAGATCCGGCCGCTGAGCATCGAGGGGGCGTGGGAGATCACGCCCCGGCAGCACGGCGACTCCCGCGGGTTGTTCATGGAGTGGTACCGGTTCGACCGGCTCGCCGAGGTGGTCGGGCGTCCGCTGCGGCTGGCCCAGGGCAACCTGTCCGTCTCCGCGCGGGGCGTGGTCCGCGGCATCCACTTCGCCGACGTCCCGCCCGGCCAGGCCAAGTACGTGACCTGCGTACGCGGGGCCGTGGTCGACCTGGTGGTGGACATCCGGGTGGGCTCGCCGACGTTCGGCCGGTGGGAGGCGGTGCGGCTGGACGACGTCGACCGGCGAGCCGTCTATCTCAGCGAGGGTCTGGGGCACGGTTTCTGCGCGCTGACCGACGACGCCACGCTGAGCTATCTCTGCTCCACCACCTACAACCCGGGCGCCGAGCACACGGTGCACCCTCTCGACCCGGACCTGGCGATCGACTGGCCGGCCGAGGCGCCGGTGCTGTCGGCCCGGGACGCCGCCGCGCCGAGCCTGGCCCACGCGCGTACGGCCGGGCTCCTGCCCGACTACCGCAGTACCCGCACCTGTGCCGCACCGTTCGGGGGCGACGAGTGACAGGCGGTTCGCTGGTCGACGCCGCGCAGTCCTCGTCGGACCCCGGCACGACGCCTCCGTCCGGGCGCCGGGCGGCCGGTCTGCTGCGGCGGCTCGTCGCGCCCGAGCGCCTCTATCTCGGCGCGCTGGGACTGACCGGCCTGGCGGCGGTCATGTCGGTGGCGCTGCCCGCGGCGGAGCGCGGCGAACTGTCGGCAAACATGGTGAGCGCGACGCTCGGCGCGGCCGTCGGCGGGCTGTCGCTCGACACCTTCCTCATCTCGCGTCCGGCCGGCTGGGTGCAGTCCCGGGGACGGGCGTACGTGATCGCGATCCTCGGCGTCGCCGTACTCCTCTCCGGTGTCGCCGCCGCGCTGCTCACCGCGGCGGCGGGCGTCGGCGCCTATCTGGTCGGCGTCGGGTCCGCGGTGGGTCTGACCGTGTTCAACACGGTCTCGTCGCTCGCCCTGCGGCAGCGCAGCTTCCGGCTGGTCTACGCGATGCGCGCGGCGAGCGGCGCGGTCCTGGTCGCCGGGTACGCCGCCCTCTACGCCGCCGGCCGGCTCGACGGCGGCGTGTGGAGCATGGTGTGGCTCGCGGTGCAGTGGCTCAGCGCCTTCGCCGTGTGCGGCCTGGTCCTGGTCCGGCTGCGGCGGGCCGGCGCGGCCCCGGCGCCCACCTCGACCGGCGCGGACCTCCGGGCCGACCTGCTCGCGGCCGGGAGCCTGCACCTGGGCATCTTCGCGCAGATGATGACGTTGCGGTTCAACCAGGTCCTGGTGGCCCGGTTCGCCGGGGCCGGTCCGCTCGGCGTCTACGCGCTGGCGGTCGCCGCCCTGGAGTTCGCGCAGGCCGGAGCCGTGGTGCGGGCACAGCGCATCCTCGCCGACCGGGACGGTGGGAACGGCCCGGACCCGACGCGGGCGGTGGTGACGGCGGCCCTGCCGATCGCCCTGGCCGCGATCGTCGGGCTCGGCGTGCTGGGCTTCCTGGCGCCGGAGTACCGGCACGCCTGGCTCCTCGGGCTGCTGCTCCTGCCGGGCTCGCTGGCCACGGCGGCCGGAAAGAGCTGGAGCGCCCTGCTGCTGAAGCGGCGGGGTGAGAGGGCGACCACTGTGGTCGCCGTGGTCACGTCGGCGGTCGCGGTTCCGGCATACCTCGGCGTCATCCCGTGGGCCGGTGTGGTCGGGGCGGCGGTCGCCTCCTCGCTCGCCTACGCCGTACACGCGTTCGCGTCGAGAGCGAGCCTGCGCCGGGCGCAGCCGCCGAATCCTGGGATGGTGTGAGTTGGACGTCTCGATCGTGGTTCTCGCCTGGGAGGACTTCCACCGCACCCGCGACTGCGTGCTGTCCCTGCCCGCCGAGGCCGAGATCGTCGTGGTGGACAACGGCAGCTCGGCGGAGATCCGCGAGGCGCTGAGCGGGTTCTGCGCCCAGCAGGGCGTCACCTACGTCCAGTCCGGCTCGAACCTGGGGTACGCCCGCGGCATGAACCTCGGCGTACGGCACACCAGCAGGGCGAACGTCATCCTCTCCAACAACGACATCGTCGTGCACGGTGACGCCGTGGCCCGGCTGCTGACAGCTCTGGAGGACCCGGAGGTGGGCRCCGCCTTCCCCGCTGTGGTGACGCCGGAGGGCGTGCCGCAGACCGAGGGCGGCCGGTTCCTGACCATGGGGGTCGGGCTGGGCCACGCCACCGGGCTGAGCCTCGTGGTGCCGCGCCTGCGGATCGTCGCGCCCCCGGAGCAGGCGGACTGGCTGACCGGGCCGTTCGTCGCGCTGCGGCGCAGCACCTTCGACGCCATCGGCGGAGTCGACGAGACGTCGTTCTTCTACTCCGAGGACATGCGGCTGTGCTGGGCGGTACGCCGGCAGGGCAAACGGCTGGCGTACGTGGCCGACGCCGTGATCATGCACGAGGACGACGCGACCGCCAAGCGGCGCTGGTCGGCGGAGGAGATCTCCGAGCGGCGTACCCGGGAGTTCATCCGGGCCAGCCGGGACCTGGGCGGCCGCCGTGGTCGCGTGGCGGCCACCGCGTACGTCTGCGGCATCCTGCTGCGGGCGGCGGTGGGCCGCGACTCCGTGCGCCGCGCGATCGCGCGCGGGGCCGTCGCGGGGCTGCGTGCGTCGTGAAGGTGCTCTTCGTCTGCACGACGGGTGGCTCCGGGCGGCGGCAGCTGGGCGGCGCGGAACGGATGCTCGCCGAGCTGGTGCCGGCGCACGCCCGTACCGGTGTCGACGTGGTGGCCGCCACCTCGGACGACGAGGTGGGCCGGTCGCTGCGCGAGGCCGGGGTGCCGTGGGTCGGGCTCGGCGCGACCAGCCGGATCGACCTCGGCTACGCGCGTCAGATCCGCCGTCTCGTCCGCGAGGTGAAGCCGGACGTGGTCTGCGCCCACCTGCTGTCCGCCGCGATGCACGCGCGGGCCGCGCTCAGCCTGGACCGCACCCCGCTCGTGGTCACCCTGCACAACAGCCTCTGGCAGTACCGGGACACCGCCGGGTCGTGGCAGCAGAAGGCCGCCACCCAGTCCAACATCGCGCTGGACCTGGCGATGCGCCGCCTCCGGCCGCACGCGACGGTGGCGGTGTCCGAGTTCGAGGCCACCGAGCTGCGTGAGCGGGGCCGCGTCCGCAACGTCCACCTGATCCCCAACCCGCTGCCGGCCGACTGGCCCGCCCCGAAACCCGCCGACGCGCCGGCGTCCGACCGGCGTCCAGTGGTCGGCTACCTGGGCCGGCTGGAACGGGAGAAGGGCGCGGACCTGCTGGCCGAGACCGCCGCGCACCTGCCGGAGATGGACGTCCGGGTCGCCGGGGCCGGCTCGCTGCCGATCGCGGCCCGGCCGAACCTGGAACTCGTCGGCCGGGTCGTCGCGGCGGACTTCCTCCGCGGGATCGACTGCCTCCTGGTGCCGTCCCGGGTCGAGTCGTTCGGGCTCAGCGCGCTGGAGGCGCTGTCCCTGGGCGTACCGGTGGTGCACACCGGGGCCGGCGGGCTGGCCGAGGTCACCCGGCACGCCACCGGCACGCTCGCCGTCCGGGCCGACCCCAGCCCCGCCGCGCTGGCCGGCGCCGTCCGCCGGGCGCTGGCCCAGGCCGGGCCCGCCGAGGAGCGGCGGGGTATGGCCGAGTGGTACGCCCAGGAGTACGCCTTCGACCGGTGCGTGACGCGCTGGCAGAGTCTGTACCGGTCGCTGCGGTGACCGCCGTGGAACTGACTGTCGTCACGGTGCTCTACCGGTCCGCCGGCATGCTCGCCGAGACGCTGCCCACCTGGGTACGCAGCGCCGAAGGGCTGCCGGTGCGGTTCGTCTTCGCCGACAACTGGCCCGAGGACGGCTGCGCGGAGATCATCGCCGGTTGCCTCGACCAGGACCGGTACCGGTACCTTCCCGACTCGTCCAACCCGGGCTTCGCGGCCGGCTGCAACCGGGCCGTCGCGGCCACCACCACCGGCCACGTGCTGCTGCTGAATCCGGACGTCTGGCTGCCCGATGGCGCGCTGGCCTGCATCTGCGCCGCCGTCGCGGAGGACCCCGGCACCCCGGTCGCGGTCGGCCTGGCCATGCACGGCGGCGAGTACGTGGGCATCGACCTGAATCCGGTCTCGCTGTTCATCGACCGGTCCGCCACGACGGCACGGGCGCCACTGGGCCCGTCCGGCGGCGCGGCGGTCTTCCCCACCGAGCTGTACCGCAGGTTCGGCGGGTTCTACGAGCACCTGTTCGCCTGGGGTGAGGACGCCGACCTCGCCCTGCGGCTCCACGCCTCGGGGGTTCGTACCCGGGCGCTGGATCTGATGCTGCCGCACGCCGGTGGGCACAGCGTCGACGGCGACGACCGGCTGCAGGGATTCCGGGCGTTCCTCCTGGCCCGCAACCGGCTCCTGGTCGCGGCGCGCACCCTCACCTGGCCGCTGCTGCTCGTCGCGCTGCCGGTCCTCGCGCTGGCGCACGTCGCGCTCGCCGCCCGGCGGGCCCGCCAGGGCCTGCTGCGGCCGTTCCTGCGCGGCGTGGGACACGGCCTGCGGCAGGGGCCGGCCGCCCGCCGGCAGTGGACCGGCAAGCGGTTCGGCTTCGCGACCCTGCTCAGCTATCTGACAGTTCGGAGAGCGTGATGACGGGACACCCGTGGAGTGTCGTGACTGTCACCTACAACTCGGCCGACACGCTGCGCCGCTGCTGGCGCGGCGAGAAGCCGTACGAGTGGATCGTGGTGGACAACGCGTCGTCCGACGACTCGGCGGCGGTGGCCCGGGAGCTGGGCGCGCGGGTCGTCCGGCTGCCGGAGAACGTGGGCTTCTCCCGGGCCAACAACGTCGCGCTGCACGAGGCCGCCGGCAGGTACGTCCTCTTCGCGAACCCGGACCTGGAGGTCCGCCCGGACGGGCTGGAGGCGCTCGCGCGGCACCTGGACGCGCACGGCGGACTGGTGGCGCCCCAACTGCTCTCCACCGACGGGACCCCGCAACCAAACGGGCGTGGCTTCCCGTACGCCACCGCGAAGCTCGGCAACCGGAAGCTGTGGCCGCTGTCCCGCCTGCACGAGTCGTACCGGATGGTGGCCGAGCCGGGCGAGGTCCGCTACGTCGCCTGGCTGATGGGGGCGGCGGTCGCCGGACGCACCGGTGACCTCGTCGAGCTGGGCGGATGGAACGAGCGTTTCTTCCTCTACTACGAGGACCACGAGCTGGGCCTGCGGGCGTGGCAGCGCGGTTTCCCGGTCGCCCTGCTCGGTGACGTGCGGTGGACCCACCACTGGGCGCGGGCGACGAACTCGGTGCGGTGGTCACCGGCGCACACGCTGGAGTTGCGCAGCGCCCGGATCTTCTTCGGCATGTTCCCCGAGTTCCTGGTCGGCCTGCCGCCGGCTGCCCGCCGGCACCACCGGGCGGCCGGGCTGATCGGTTCACGGGTGCCCGCGCCCCGCCCGCCGGTGGCCGGCTGAGCCGGGACGGTCCGCGTGTCTCCCCTCCTGAAGGCCGCCGTCCGGCGTGCGCTCGTGTCGCAGCCGCTGGCGAGCGCGTACCACGGGCGGGCCAACGGTTTCGGCGCGCTGCGGCTCGTCTTCGCGCTGGCCGTCGTGCTGTCCCACACCGCCGCCCTCGGGTTCGGGCGTCCGCTGCTGCACCGGGTCGACCTGGGCGCCCTGGCGGTGGCGGGCTTCTTCACGATCTCCGGTTTCCTCGTCGTCGGCTCGGCGCGACGCAACTCGGTGCCCCGCTTCCTGTGGCACCGGGCGCTGCGGATCTGGCCCGGGCTGTGGGTCTGCCTGCTGTTCACCGGCCTGGTCGTGGCGCCCCTGCTGTACCTCGACCGGCACGGCACGCTCGACGGGCTGTGGCGCAGCCCGGGCGGCGTGCTCGACTACCTGCGGCTGAACTGGTGGGGCGGGCTGCGGCAGTTCGGCATCGCCGACCTGCTGCGCGGTGACACGCCGTACTGGCACTGGCAGGGCGGGAACACGATCAACGGGTCGTTGTGGACGCTCGCCTACGAGATCTACTGCTATCTGGCGGTGGCCGTCCTGGCCGCGCTGACCGTCCTGCGCCGGCAGCTCCGCTGGGTCACGCTGCTCGCCGTGGTCGCGGTGTTCGGCGTCCTCTGCTGGAACCACCTCCAGCCCGGTGCGGCACTCTGGACCAGCGGGGCGGTCGGTCCGCTGCCGATGCTCGGCGCGCTGCAGAAGACCTACCTGCTCTGGTTCGGGTTCATGTTCCTGGCCGGCGGGGCCGCCGAGCTGTACCGCGACCGGCTGCCGATGAACGACCTGCTCGGCGTGCTCGCGCTCGGCACGGTCGGCTGGCTCGCCGTGCGGGGCGACTTCGTCGGCCCGGGGGTGTACGCCGTCGACGGCTCGTTCTTCGCACCGGCGCTGCTCGCCTACGCGTACGCCGTCCTCTGGCTCGCCGTACGGCTGCCACGCGTGCTGCACCGCGTCGGCCGCGACAACGACTACTCGTACGGTGTCTACATCTACTCGTTCGTGGTGCAGCAGGTACTCGCCAAGTTCGGCCTGCCGGCTCTCGGCGTGGCCGGGTTCTTCCTGGTCAGCGCCGTGCTCAGCCTCGGGCTGGCGATGCTCTCCTGGCATCTGGTGGAGAAGCCGGCGCTGCGGGGAAAGGACTGGGCGCCGCCCGCGCTGCGCGAGCCGCCGGACGATCGGCCGGGTCAGGACGGTCCCGACGCGCCTGCGCTGCCCGGGCGCGCGGCGGGCGCCGAGCCGGATCCGGCCGCCGCGCCGGCCGCTGGCTGACGGGGGCCGGCGGCGGCTTGCGCGCCAGGTTGCCGGCGACGCGGCACCGGCAGCGCCCGCGCCGACAGGGACGGGTTGTCGGCGGCGCCCAGCGCGACCGCCAGGAGCAGCACGGCCACGGCGCCCAGCCACAGCCACACGTCGAAGAAGAAGATCTGGGCCGCGAACCCGACCAGCAGGAGGCGGGCCGGCAGCGACCGGAGGCGCCGGTAGAGCAGCACCAGGAGCGCCAGCAGGCAGGCCAGTCCGATCAGGCCGAAGTTGTACCAGAACGTCAGGTAGGTGTTGTCGAAGACCTGGGCCTGGCCGTCGCCGATGCCGACGTTCTCCAGGAACCGCACGTTGGCCTCCGGCCCGTTGCCGAAGACGACTGTGGACCAGTCGCTGGTGATGCCGTCCCAGACCACGCTCATGCGCGTGAAGCGGGCGTCGGCGCTGGCCGGGTCGGAGATCCGTGATCCCGCCACGTCGACGGAGTCCACGGCGCTCGTGGTGGGCGCCGCCGGGACCGGCGCGCCGGGCTCCGGCGGCAGGGAACTCGCCGCCGGAGGCGCCGGAGCGGCAGGGCTCGGCGTGGCTGGGCTCGGCGCGGCAGGGCTCAGCGTGGCAGCGGGCGATTCGGGGGCCGGCGCCGCCGAACTCGCTGCCGGAGCGGCCGGGCTCGGCGTGGGTGCGGCGGTGGTGGTGTCGGGCCGCAGGGCCGGCGGGTTGACCGCCACGAGCGTGAAGGTGACCGCGGCGACGGCGGCAGTGGCGCCCAGGCCGCGCCAGCTGACCTTCCGCCACTGGAGGAACAGCCAGAGCCCGAGCGCGAGAACCGTGCCCACCCAGGCGCTGCGGGTGCCGGAGAGCACCAGGCCGACGAGGTTGGCGGTGACCGGCACGTACCAGAACCGGCCCCGGAGCGTCAGCGCGACGAGCACCATGGCCATGGCGAACGTGCCGTAGATGATGGGGTGCCCGGACAGGCCCACCGCCCGGGTCGCGTCGAACGCCGAGGTGTAGGTCCAGTCGTACGCGAACTGGTCGAAGATCGGCCAGCTCCGGGAAGCGGTCTGGTACTTGGCGAACACGGCCACGGCGACGCTGAACCAGGTGAGCGCCTCCGCG
The DNA here is from genome assembly GCF_001709195.1 of Micromonospora sp. II. Classification (NCBI taxonomy): domain Bacteria; kingdom Bacillati; phylum Actinomycetota; class Actinomycetes; order Micromonosporales; family Micromonosporaceae; genus Micromonospora; species Micromonospora sp. II. The sequence goes on from NZ_LYXF01000007.1 coordinate 53,690, forward strand.
ATCCGCCGGACGGTCCGCCGGTCGTGCCGTGCCTCCTCGGCGAGGTGCCAGGCCAGCACGCCGAAGCACAGCAGGGGCGCGACGCCGACCGCGATCGGCTTCACCCCGTGCCAGTGGACCAGCCCCGCGAGCACCGCGCACGCCGGGAGCAGGAGCGCCGCCGCGAGCGCCTTCGGCGGCCACCCGTCGCGTTCGGCGCGCAGCACCCGCCCCCAGGCGGCGAGGAGGAACAGGACCAGCAGCAGCGTGTACGAGGGATTCGTCGGATAGCCGACGTCGATGGTCACCGGGACGGCGAACGCGATGACGAAGACCGCCCAGGTGATCCGGACCGGGTCCGTCAGCACCCAGCCGAGCAGGGCGCCGACGGCGACCCCGAGCGCGAGCTGCCACCTGCCCGTCAGCAGGAACCCGGCCGCCAGAACGACGAGGCCGAGGCCGAGGTAGCGGACCCTGCGCTCCACGCCCCTGATCCGGTCAGCCAACACGCGCACCGCACGATCGTACGGATCAGCAGTGGCCGATCGGCACCAGCCCCGGGGACGGGGACGCGGACCCGCAGTTCCGGGCCTGTCGACGCACCTGAGTGGTGGGTTAGGGTGACGGCCGGTCGGCAGGCGGGGATAGGGATCTACGTGGTGACACGGGTGGAACCAGCCGATGTGGACAGAACCGGCGCGGCGGCGGGCCGACCGCCGGGGCCCCGCCCGATCCTGTGGGACAGCACCGCCGTCCTCGCGCTGCTGTGCCTGCTGCCGATCCTGCACGACGTCAAGACCATGCTCGGCGCGCCGTACTGGCTCGACGAGGCGTGGGTCGCGCTGTCCGTCCGGTTCCCGCTGGGCGACCTGCCGGTCACCACGTCGTCCAGCCCGCTCGGCTGGAGCTTCCTGCTGCGGCTGGTGCCCGACCCGGACGACCTGCGGCTGGTCACGCTGGCGTTCCAGGGGCTCGCGGTCGTGGCGGCGTACGGGCTCGGCAGGTCGCTGCGGTGGTCGACGCCCGGCCGGGGCGTGGTGGCCGGCGCGGCCTGCGCGGCGGCGGTCCTGCTGCTCCCCGCCCAGCAGGTGCGCCACGACCTCAAGCAGTACACCGCCGACGCCGCCGTGGCCGTGGGCGTGCTCGCCCTGGTCGCCTGGGTCGAGCAACGGTGGTCGCGGCGGCGGCTCAACGTGCTGACCGCCGCCGTCGCCGCGGGCATGCTGTTCAGCCACGTCACCGCGATCGTGGCGCCGTGCGCGTTCGGCGGGCTGCTGCTGGTCACCACGGTGCGGCGGCAGTGGCTACGCCTGGTCGAGGTGGCGGTGGCCGGGCTCAACGCCGGGCTGGTCCTCACCGGCGTCTACTTCGGCATCTCGATGCAGGGCCGCAACGTACCCATGCAGCAGTTCTGGGCCGGCAACTTCCCCGGCGTCACCGAGCTGCCCGGCTACCTGGCGCGGCAGGTCGACACGCTGATGCCGGTGGTCGGCGCGCCCGGGCTGGTGGTGGTCGCCCTGCTCGTGGCCGGCACGCTGACGCTCCGCCGGCACGGCCGGCCCGCCGCCGCGGTCGCCGTGATGCTCCTGCCCGTGGTGGCGACGATCGTCGGCGTCGCGAAGGTCTATCCGCTGCTGGAACTGCGTACCTCGCACTTCCTGCTCGTCACCGCCGCCGCGGTGGCCGGGCTCGGGGTCGCCGGGTCGGCGAGCCGCGCGGCCGGCCTGGCCTGCCGCCGGCTCCCCCGGGTGCGGCCCGCCGTCCTGGCCGCGGCCGCCTGCGCGGTAGTGCTCGGGGGGTACGCGGCCGGCAACAGCCACTGGTACCGGTTCGACGGGAACGAGCCGGGGCTCTACTACACGGCGATCGCCGTCACCGACGTGCGTTCGGCGACCGAGTACGTGGCCCGGCACCGGCTCCCGAACGACGTCGTGGTCATGAACAACGCGGCCTGGTACGGGTTCGCGTTCTACTCCCGGCACGAGCGGCTGAGACTGGTGGTGCCGCACGGCAACACGGTGGGCTGGTGGGTCGACATGCCCGACCGGCCCGACGTCGTGGTGGTGCCCGGCCACGACACCACTGCGGTGCAGGCCGGTCTCCGGCACGCGGTCGAGCTGGCGGCCGAACGCGGCGACGGGGCGCGCGTCTGGCTGATCCGCTCGCACGTCGTCGGCGACGAGGTGGACGTCTGGCGGCAGGCGCTCGCCGCCTACCGCGTCGAGCAGGTCACCGGCGGGGTCGAGCCGGTCGCGCGGATCAGCGCCGCATGACGCGGCGCGGCGGTCAGCTGCCGCGCTGCCACAGGTCGCGCAGGGCGTCCCAGTCGCCGTCCACACCGTCCTTGCAGAGCGTCTCGATGTAGAAGGCCCCCTGCATGTCGTCGGGGTCCCACCAGACGCCGCAGATCGCCCGGCCGTCCTCGCCCTCGAAGGCGTACTCGACGTAGCTGCCGGGCTTGCCGGTCACCCCGCCCTTCGTGGTGCTCGCCTCGCGCAGCCCCGGCGCCAGCGAGCCGCCGGCCAGGTTGAGCTGCTGGCGGTACGCCCGCGCGGTGTCCTTCTGCTTCTGTCCCGGGTAGAGCGTGAAGTGCAGCCACGCGCCGCCGTAGTGGCAGAACACGTGCCCCTTCTCGTCCGCCGGCAGCTTCGGTGCGCCGGGCTGGTCGTAGACGGTGCAGCCGCCGATCCGGGTCAGCCAGGGCTCGACCAGCGGGGCCAGCTCACCCTCGAACTTGGCCTTGTTGATGGCGAGCTGCGTGGCCTCGTAGGGCGGCAGCGACGGGCTGGCCGACGGCGTGGGCGTCGCGGCCTCCTTCTCGCGCCCTGCGCCCAGGAAGAACCCGGCGGTGCCGGCGACCAGGGTGAGCACCAGGGCGCCGACGATCGAGATCCAGTCGCGCCGCTTCGGCGCCGGCTGCACCGGGGCGATCCGGCGTCCGCCGGACGGGTCCAGCGGGTCGGTGGCCACCGGCGCCGAGCCGACGGCGGGTGGCGCGGAGACGGCGGACTGCGCGGGGACCCCGGAGGTCGCGGAGACGGCGGCCGGGGACATCGGCGCGCCGGAGATCGGCTGAGCCGCCATCGCCCAGGGCTGCGGAACCCACGGCAACTGGGACGGCGGGGAGACCGGGGCGGCGGCCGGGGGCGGTGGGAGCATCTCGGCCGTCGGGGTGCGCTGGTAGTCCATGCCGAGGCTGCGGAACAGCCGCTCGGCCGCACCTTCCTCTTCGGACGGGTACGCGATCCAGGGCTCGGCGGCGGCGAAGTCGGCGTTGACGTACCGGTGGCCGCCGGGGGTCTGGGCCAGCACGTTCGCCGCGTTGGCGAACGCCTCCCGCCAGCGCTGGTCGGCGGCGGCGGCGCCTTCGAGGACGGCGACGGTGACCGGGCGGTCCTGCCCGTCGAGAGCCGCCCACGCCCGGCCGACCTGGCACTCGCCCAACGTCTCGGTGAACCTGTACGGCCCCTCCGGCTGCATGCCCCACTCCTCTGTTCACCCGCCGTGCGGATAGTACAGAGAGCACGCTCATCGGACCTCCCTGCGGTCGCGCGACGCTTGCGCTCTGAAAGTTTTCATGCATAGAGTCGGCTCGTGAATGAAAGCGGTGCGGCCTCCCCTGACCGCCTGCTCGACCTCTTCCACGGCGTACGGCTCACCCCGACGCAGCGCCGCATCGCGCACTGCCTGGTGCGGCACGCGGGCGCGGCGGCGTACCTGTCCGCCGCCGAGGTGGCCGAGCTCGCAGGCGTCAGCCAGCCGTCGGTGACCCGGTTCGCCATGGCGCTCGGCCACGACGGCTACCCCGCGCTGCGCCGCCGGCTGCGCGAACTGGGCGCGCGCGACGCCGCCGACCAGGACCGCGCCGGGAACGCCCTGCAGCGGGCGGTGCACGCCGAACGGGACAACCTCGACCGGCTCGCCGCGCAGCTCGCCGACGCCGACCGGGTCGCCGAGGTGGGCCGCCTGCTCGCCGCCAGCCGCCCGCTGCCGGTGCTCGGGCTGCGGGCCGCCGCGCCGCTGGCCGCCTACTTCGCCTACTTCGCGGCGAAGGTGCACCCGGACGTACGGGTGTTCGACGACGGCGGCAGCATGCTCGTGGACCGCCTGGACCAGGCGGTGGCGGCCGGCGCGACGGCGATGCTCGCGTTCGTGCTGCCCCGCTACCCCCGGGAGACCCTGGAGGCGCTGCGCGAGGCCCGGGACGCCGGCCTGACCGTCGTGGCGATCACCGACTCGCCGGTCAGCCCGGCCACCCAGCACGCCCAGGTGGTGCTGCCCGCCGCCGTCGGCGCCGACCTCGTCTTCGACCTGCACACCGCACCGATGACCCTGGCCATGGTGGTGCTCCAGGCGATCTGCGACGCCGCACCGGCCGAGACCCAGGACCGGCTCGAGGCGTTCGAGTCGTCCGCCGCCCGCCGCCAGTTGTTCCTCGGCTGAGAGGAGTACGAGATGCACCAGCCCGTCCGCGCCGCCCGCGGCGTCACCCGCACCGCGAAGGGGTGGCCGCAGGAGGCCGCCCTGCGGATGCTGATGAACAATCTCGACCCGGAGGTGGCCGAGCGCCCCGACGACCTGGTGGTCTACGGCGGCACCGGCAAGGCGGCCCGGGACTGGCCGTCGTACCACGCGCTCGTGCGCACGCTCACCGAGCTGCGCGACGACGAGACGATGCTGGTGCAGTCCGGCCGGCCGGTCGGCGTGATGCGGACCCACGAGTGGGCGCCGCGCGTGCTGCTGGCCAACTCCAACCTGGTCGGCGACTGGGCCACCTGGCCGGAGTTCCGCCGCCTGGAGTCGCTGGGCCTGACCATGTACGGGCAGATGACCGCCGGTTCGTGGATCTACATCGGCACCCAGGGCATCCTCCAGGGCACGTACGAGACGTTCGCCGCCGTCGCCGCCAAGCGCTTCGGGGGCACGCTCGCCGGCACGCTGACGCTCACCGCCGGCTGCGGCGGGATGGGCGGGGCGCAGCCGCTCGCCGTCACCATGAACGGCGGCGCCTGCCTGATCGTGGACGTGGACCGGTCGCGGCTGGACCGCCGGGTGCACGACCGCTACCTCGACGAGGTGGCCGACTCGCTCGACGACGCCATCGAGCGGGCGCTCGCGGCCAGGCGGGACCGGCGGGCGCTCAGCGTCGGCGTGGTCGGCAACGCCGCCACCGTCTTCCCCGAGCTGCTGCGCCGGGGCGTAGCCATCGACATCGTGACCGACCAGACCAGCGCGCACGACCCGCTGTCGTACGTGCCGGAGGGCGTGGACCCGGGCGACGCGCGGGACTACGCGGCGGCCAAGCCGGCCGAGTTCACCGACCGGGCCCGCGCGTCGATGGCGAAGCACGTGGAGGCGATGGTCGGCTTCCTGGACGCGGGCGCGGAGGTCTTCGACTACGGCAACTCGATCCGGGGCGAGGCCAAGCTCGGCGGATACGAGCGGGCGTTCGACTTCCCCGGGTTCGTGCCCGCGTACATCAGGCCGTTGTTCTGCGAGGGCAAGGGCCCGTTCCGCTGGGCCGCGCTCTCCGGCGACCCGAAGGACATCGCCGCCACCGACCGGGCGATCCTCGACCTGTTCCCGGAGAACGAGTCCCTCGCCCGGTGGATCCGGATGGCCGGCGAGCGGGTCGCGTTCCAGGGTCTGCCGGCGCGGATCTGCTGGCTCGGCTACGGCGAGCGGGACCGGGCCGGGGTGCGGTTCAACGAGATGGTCGCGTCCGGCGAGCTGAGCGCGCCGGTGGTGATCGGCCGGGACCACCTGGACTGCGGCAGCGTGGCCAGCCCCTACCGGGAGACCGAGGCGATGGCCGACGGCTCCGACGCGATCGCCGACTGGCCGCTGCTGAACGCGCTCGTGAACACCGCCAGCGGCGCGTCGTGGGTGTCGATCCACCACGGCGGCGGCGTCGGCATCGGCCGGTCCATCCACGCCGGGCAGGTCTGCGTGGCCGACGGCAGCGAGCTGGCCGGCCAGAAGATCGAGCGGGTGCTGACGAACGACCCGGCGATGGGCGTCATCCGGCACGTCGACGCCGGCTACGACGACGCCCGCGCGGTGGCCGAGCGCACCGGCGTCCGCATCCCGATGGCCGAGTAAGGAAGGGCCCCTTGTTAACGCATTCTGCATGGGAAGGGTCCCTTCCTAACCGGTTCCGGGAGCTGTGGGACGAGATCGCGCCGATCGGGCGCGACGAGGGCAGCGGCGGCTACCTGCGCTACGCGCTGACCGAAGCGGAGCTGCGGCTGCGGGAGTGGTTCCACAACCAGGCCGACGCCCGCGGGATGCCAGTTCAGCAGGACGGCAACGGCAACCTGTTCGCCTGGTGGGGCGACCCGGAGGCCGGCGACGCGGTGCTCACCGGCAGCCACTTCGACTCGGTGCCGCACGGCGGCGCGTACGACGGTCCGCTCGGCATCGTCAGCGCGTTCCTCGCCGTGGACGAGCTGCGGGCCGCGGGCATCACCCCGGAACGGCCGGTGGTGGTGGCCGCGTTCGTGGAGGAGGAGGGCGCGCGGTTCGGCGTACCCTGCCTGGGGTCGAGGCTGCTCACCGGCGAGATCGACGTCGACCGCGCGGCCGGGCTGCGCGACCAGGCCGGGACGACCTTCGCGCAGGCGCTCGGCGAGCGGCCGGCGGGCGCCGACCCGGCGCTGCTCGGCCGCTTCGCGGCCTTCGTGGAGCTGCACGTCGAGCAGGGCCGCGCGCTGGTCGACCAGGACGCGCCGGTCGCGGTGGCCTCCGCGATCTGGCCGCACGGCCGGTGGCGGTTCGACTTCACCGGCGAGGGCAACCACGCGGGTACGACAGCGATGGCCGACCGCCGCGACCCGATGCTCACCTACGCGTTCACCGTGCTGGCGGCGAACAAGGAGGCCCGGCTGCGCGACGCGCACGCCACAGTGGGCCGGGTGTCGGTCGAGCCGAACGCCACGAACGCGATCCCGTCCCGGGTCACCGGCTGGCTGGACGCGCGGGCGGCCGAGGCGGAGACGCTGTACGGTCTGGTCGAGGCGGTACGCGCCAAGGCCGCCGACCGGGCCGGCCGCGACGGCACCGCGCTGACCTGCACCCAGGAGTCGGCGACCCCGCTCGTCGCGTTCGACCGCGGGCTGGCCGACCGGCTGGTCACGCTGCTCGGCGCGCCGGTGCTGCCCACCGGCGCCGGGCACGACGCGGGGGTGCTGGCGGCGCACCTGCCCACCGCGATGCTGTTCGTGCGCAACCCGACCGGGGTGTCGCACTCCCCCGCCGAGGCGGCCACCGACGCCGACTGCGCCGCCGGGGTGACCGCCCTGGCCCGGGTCCTGGAGGAGCTGGCATGCCGCTGACCCGCTGGCTGGCCGAGTACGCCTGGCTGCCCGACCGCGCCGAGCCCACCCGGGACGTGCTGATCGAGGCGACCGACGGGCGGCTCACCGCTGTCACCCCGCTGACCGGGGACGGTCCGCCGACCGCCGGGGTGGAGGTGCTCGACGACGCGGTACGGCTGCCCGGCCTGACGGTGCCCGGCCTGGCCAACGCGCACTCGCACGCGTTCCACCGCGCGCTGCGCGGGCGCACCCACGACGGGCGCGGCGACTTCTGGTCCTGGCGCAGCCTGATGTACGCGATCGCGACCCGGCTCGACCCGGACACCTACCTGGCGCTGGCCCGCGCCGTGTACGCCGAGATGGCGCTGTCCGGGATCACCTGCGTGGGCGAGTTCCACTATCTGCACCACGGTCCCGGCGGCACCCCGTACGACGACCCGAACGCGATGTCCGCAGCGCTCGTGGAGGCCGCCGCGCACGCCGGGATCCGGCTCACGCTGCTGGACACCGCGTACCTGGCCGGGGGCGTGGACGGCGCGCCGCTGACCGGGCCGCAACGCCGGTTCGGTGACGGCGACGCGCTGCGCTGGGCGGCGCGGGTGGACGCGTTCGGGCCGGCCGACGACCACGTCCGGCTCGGCGCGGCCATCCACTCGGTGCGCGCGGTCCCGGCCGAGCAGCTCGCCACCGTGGCCGGCTGGGCCGACCGCAACGGGCTGCCGCTGCACGTGCACCTGTCCGAGCAGCCGGCCGAGAACGACGCCTGCCGGGCGGTGCACGGCTGCACCCCGACGCGGCTGCTGGCCGACCACGGCGTGCTCGGCCCGCACACCACAGCGGTGCACGCCACCCACCCGACCGCCGCCGACGTGGCGCTGCTCGGCGACAGCCGTACCCGGGTCTGCGTCTGCCCCACCACCGAGCGCGACCTGGCCGACGGGGTCGGCCCGGTGCGGCGGATGGCCGACGCGGGCAGCCCGCTGAGCCTGGGCAGCGACAGCAACGCCGTGGTGGACCTGTTCGAGGAGGCCCGCGCGCTGGAGATGGACGAGCGGCTGCGTACCCGCCGGCGGGGGCACTTCACGCCGGCCGAGCTGCTCGGCGCCGCCACCGTCGGCGGGCACGCCGCGCTGGGCTGGGGCGACGCCGGCCGGTTCGCCGTCGGGCAGCGGGCCGACCTGGTCACGGTACGGCTGGACAGCGCCCGCACCGCCGGGGTGCCGCCGGCCGGCGCGTTCTTCGCCGCCACCGCCGCCGACGTGACGAGCGTGATCGTGGACGGGAGGCCGGTGGTGGACGGCGGCCGGCACCTGACCGTGGACGTGCCCACCGAGCTGCGGGACGCGATCGCGGCGGTGACCGCGAAGGAGGACTCGTGACGCGCGGCAGCCTGCTCGTCGACCACATCGGCGAGCTGGTCACGAACGACGGCCGCGACGGCGACCCGCTGGGCATCAGGCGCGACGCCGCGCTGCTGGTCGAGGACGGCCAGGTGGCCTGGATCGGGTCGGCCCGCTACGCGCCCGCCGCCGACCGGCGGATCGACGCCGGTGGCGCGGCGGTACTGCCCGGCTTCGTGGACAGCCACGCCCACCTGGTCTTCGCCGGGGACCGGGCCGCCGAGTTCGCCGCCCGGATGGCCGGCGAGCCCTACACCGGCGGCGGCATCCGCACCACAGTCGGCGCCACCCGCGCGGCCTCCGACGGCGACCTGCGCGCCACTGTGGGCCGGCTACGCGCGGAGATGCTGCGGCAGGGCACCACCACCGTCGAGATCAAGAGCGGGTACGGCCTCACCGTCGCCGACGAGGCCCGCTCGCTGCGCATCGCCGCCGAGTTCACCGAGGACACCACGTTCCTCGGCGCGCACGTGGTCCCCGCCGAGTACGCCGACCGCCCGGACGACTACGTCGGCATGGTCTGCGGGCCGATGCTCGCCGCCGCCGCGCCGTACGCCCGCTGGATCGACGTGTTCTGCGAGCGGGGCGCGTTCGACGCCGACCACGCGCGGGCGATCCTCGCCTGCGGGCAGGCCGCCGGTCTGGGCGTACGGCTGCACGCCAACCAGCTCGGCCCGGGGCCGGGCGTACGGCTCGGCGTTGAGCTGGGCGCGGCCAGCGTCGACCACTGCACCCACCTGACCGACGCCGACGTCGACGCGCTGGCCGGCTCGGAGACGGTCGCCACGCTGCTGCCCGGCGCCGAGTTCTCCACCCGGTCGCCGTACCCGGACGCCCGGCGGCTGCTCGACGCGGGCGTGACAGTCGCGCTCGCCACCGACTGCAACCCCGGCTCGTCGTACACGTCGTCGATGCCGTTCTGCGTCGCGCTCGCCGTACGCGAGATGCGGATGACCCCGGCGGAGGCGGTGTGGGCCGCTACCGCCGGCGGGGCGGCGGCGCTGCGCCGCACCGACGTGGGGCGGCTGACCCCCGGGGCGCGGGCCGACCTGATCATCCTCGACGCCCCGTCCCACCTGCACCTGGCCTACCGGCCGGGGGTGCCACTGATCCGCCAGGTTCTGCACAACGGAGTGCCGCGATGACCACAGTGACCATCCTGTCCACCGGGGTCACCCCCGCCGACGTGCTCGCGGTGGCCCGCGGCACCGCCAAGGTCGTGCTCGACCCGGCCGCCACCGAGGCGATGGCGACCTCCCGGTCCATCGTGGACCGGATCGAGGCGGCCGGGCGGCCGGTGTACGGCGTCTCCACCGGGTTCGGCGCGCTCGCCAACACGTTCGTCGCACCGGAGCGCCGGGCCGAGCTGCAGCACGCGCTGATCCGCTCGCACGCCGCCGGGGTGGGCGCGCCGATGCCGCGCGAGGTGGTACGCGCCATGATGCTGCTGCGGGTCCGCTCGCTGGCGCTCGGCCGCTCCGGGGTACGCCCGCTGGTCGCCGAGGCGCTCGTGGACCTGCTCAACCACGACGTCACCCCGTGGGTGCCGGAGCACGGCTCGCTCGGCGCGTCCGGCGACCTGGCGCCGCTGGCGCACTGCGCGCTGGTGCTGCTCGGTGAGGGCTGGGTGCTCGGCCCGTCCGGGGAGCGCGTCCCGGCCGCCGACGCGCTGCACCAGGTCGGGCTGAAGCCGGTGTCGCTGGCCGCCAAGGAGGGGCTGGCGCTGATCAACGGCACCGACGGCATGCTCGGCATGCTGCTGCTGGCCGTCTCCGACGCCCGGCACCTGTTCGCCATGGCGGACGTGACAGCGGCGCTCGCCATCGAGGCGATGCTCGGCTCGGAGCGGCCCTTCCTGCCCGAGCTGCACGCGATCCGCCCGCATCCCGGCCAGGCCGCCTCGGCGGCGAACATCCACCGGCTGCTGCAGGGCTCGGCGGTGATGGACTCGCACCGCGACGACCTGGCGCACGCGGTGCAGGACGCGTACTCCATGCGCTGTGCCCCGCAGGTCGCCGGCGCGGCCCGGGATACGCTCGACTTCGTCGAGGTGGTCGCGGGCCGGGAACTGCTGTCCGTGGTGGACAACCCGGTGGTGCTGCCGGACGGGCGGGTCGAGTCGACCGGCAACTTCCACGGCGCGCCGCTCGGCTTCGCCGCCGACTACCTGGCCATCGCCGCCGCCGAGGTGGGCGCGATCGCCGAACGCCGGGTGGACCGGCTGCTGGACGTCACCCGCTCCCGGGAGCTGCCCGCGTTCCTGTCCCCCGACGCCGGGGTGAACTCCGGGCTGATGATCGCCCAGTACACCGCCGCCGGGATCGTGGCGGAGAACCGCCGGCTCGCCGCGCCCGCCTCGGTCGACTCGCTGCCCACCAGCGGCATGCAGGAGGACCACGTCTCGATGGGCTGGGCGGCCACCAAGAAGCTGCGCACCGTGCTGGACAACCTGACCAGCCTGCTCGCGGTGGAGCTGCTGGCGGCCGTACGCGGGCTCCAGCTCCGCGCCCCGCTGACGCCGTCACCGGCCGGGCGGGCGGCGCTCGACGTGCTCGGCCGCACGATCGGCGAGCCGGGACCGGACGTGTTCCTCGCGCCGCTGATGGAGGCGGCGCGCGACGTGGTACGCGGCCCGGAGCTGCGCGCGGCGATCGAACGGGAGATCGGCCCGCTCGGCTGAGCGGGCCGATCCGGCGCTTGCGGCCGGGCGCCCGCGGCGTCCGGCAGCGGCTCAGGTGGCGGGCGGGAGCACCTTCGCGACCAGCTTGGCCAGCTCCCGCAGCGCCTTGCCGCGGTGGCTGACCGCGTCCTTCTCCTCGGGCGTCAGCTCCGCGTTGGTGCGCTCCTGCCCGTCGCCCAGGAAGATCGGGTCGTAGCCGAAGCCGCCCTCGCCGCGCGGCGCGCGCAGCAGCCGGCCGGACTGGCGGCCGTCGACCAGGTGCTCCTTGCCGCCCGGCAGCACCAGCGCGACGGTGCAGACGAACGCCGCGCCCCGGTGCTCGTCCGGCACGTCGCCGACCTGGTCCAGCACGAGCTGGAGGTTGGCGTGGTCGTCGCCGTGCCGGCCGGACCAGCGGGCGCTGAACACACCCGGCATGCCGTTGAGCGCGTCCACCGCCAGCCCCGAGTCGTCGGCGATGGTCGGCAGGCCGGTACGCCGGCAGCCCTCCCGCGCCTTGATCAGCGCGTTCTCGCCGAACGTGAGGCCGGTCTCCGGCAGCTCCGGGTACTCCTCGACGTCGTCGAGGCCGAGCAGCGCGATCCGGTGCGCGCCGAGCGCGCCGTCCAGGATCCGCTGCAGCTCGACGAGCTTCTTCCGGTTCCGGGTGGCCAGCAGGACCTTGTTCATGACGAGAGCGCCTTCCGCTGCGCGTCGGCCAGTTCCAGGCAGCCCGCCACGCCCAGGTCGAGCAGCGCGTCGAGCTGGTCGCGGGCGAAGACACCCGCCTCGCCGGTGCCCTGCACCTCGACGAAGTCGCCGGCGCCGGTGCACACCACGTTCATGTCGACCTCGGCGGTGACGTCCTCGGCGTAGCAGAGGTCGAGCATCGGCTCGCCGCCGATCACCCCGACGCTCACCGCCGCCACCGAACGGTGCATCACCTTCTCCACCTTGCCGGCCAGCGCCTTGCGCTCGGCCAGCCAGGTCACCGCGTCGTGCAGCGCGACGTACGCGCCGGTGATCGCCGCGGTCCGGGTGCCGCCGTCGGCCTGGAGCACGTCGCAGTCGAGCACGATCGAGTTCTCGCCGAGCGCCTTGAGGTCCACGCAGGCACGCAGGCTGCGGCCGATCAGACGGGAGATCTCATGGGTACGTCCGCCGACCTTGCCGCGCACGCTCTCCCGGTCCGAGCGTGTGTTGGTGGCCCGGGGCAGCATCGCGTACTCGGCTGTCACCCAGCCCAGCCCGGAGCCCTTGCGCCAGCGGGGCACACCCTCGGTGACGCTCGCCGTGCAGAGCACCCGGGTCGCGCCGAACTCGACGAGCACCGAACCCTCCGGATGGGTGCTCCAGCTCCGGGTCAGGGTCACCGGTCGGAGTTGGTCGGGCCGCCGCCCGTCAGGTCGCGCCATGCCTGCACCCTATGCGGTGCGGTGATCGGATCGTCCGCGGGTGCCGCCGACACGAGCGGGCCGCCGCCGGGTCACACGTCGTAGCAGGCGCCGGGCCGCACCACGTCCAGCGGCCCGGCGTACGCCCCGGCCGCCGCCTCCACGGTCTGCGACTCGCTGCCCCAGGCCGGTACGAGATGGGTGAGCAGCAGCCGTCCCACGCCCGCCTTGGTGGCCGCCTCGCCCGCCTCCCGGCCGGTCAGGTGCAGGTCCGGCGGGTTCTCCACGCCGTCCATGTAGCTCGCCTCGCAGAGGAACACGTCGGCGTCCTGGGCCAGGCGCAGCAACGCCTCGCAGGGCGCGGTGTCGGCGGAGTAGCAGAACACCCGCCCGCCGTGCTCCAGCCGCACCCCGTACGTCTCGACCGGGTGGTTCATCCGGTCGACGGTGACGCTGAACGGGCCGATCGGGAACGTGCCCGGCTGGAGACCGTAGAACTGGTAGACGTCCTCCACCGAGCCCTCCTCCTGCCCGTACGCGGCGGCGAGCCGGTCGGGCGCGCCGGAGGGGGCGTACATCGGCAGGGGCGGGTACGGACCGTCCGGCGCGTACCGGCGCACCACCACGTAGGACACCGCGTCGAACATGTGGTCGCAATGCAGGTGGGTGAGGAGGACCGCGTCGGGGGCGTGCAGCCCGACGTAGCGCTGGAGCGTGGAGAGCGAACCCACGCCGAAGTCGATCAGGAGCCGGAAGCCCTCGGCTTCCATGAGATAGGCCGAGCAGGGCGATTCGGGGCCCGGGAAGCTGCCCGCGCAGCCGAGGACGGTCAGTCTCATCCGGTGGCCTCGATCTCACCATGAGTAGTCGATGCGCCGGCGGCGACGCCGCCGATGATCTCTACCGACGCGCTCGCCACGCTGCGCAGCCTACGCGCCGCCCCGGTCGGGCAAGAATCATCTGCCGGAAGTTGTCATCAACGTGACACCCATACACGTCCGCTCCGGGCAGGCGCGGCGGTCCGGCCGGCGGGGACACCACCGGCCGGACCGCCGCCGGACCGTCAGGCCCAGAGCTGCCCCTCCAGCGACTCCTCGGCGTCGGCGAGCGTGCCGCCGTACGCGCCGGTCGACAGGTATTTCCAGCCGCCGTCGCAGACCACGAACGCCACGTCGGCGCGGCGGCCGTCGCGGACCGCCTCGTGCGCCACCGCGAGCGCGGCGTGCAGGATGGCGCCGGTGGAGAACCCGGCGAAGATGCCCTCCACCTCGACGAGCTGCCGGGTCCGCAGCACGGCGTCCCGGGTGCCCACGGAGAAGCGGCGGGACAGCACACCCGCGTCGTACAGCTCGGGCACGTAGCCCTCGTCGATGTTGCGCAGACCGTAGACCAGCTCGCCGTACCGCGGCTCGGCCGCCACGATCTGGATCCCGTCGACCTTCTCCCGCAGGAAGCGGCCGGTGCCCATGAGCGTGCCGGTGGTGCCCAGCCCGGCCACGAAGTGGGTGATGCCCGGCAGGTCCTGCAGCAGCTCCGGTCCGGTCGTCTCGTAGTGCGCCCGGGCGTTCGCCTCGTTGCCGTACTGGTAGAGCATCACCCAGTCCGGGTGCTCGGCGGAGATCTGCTTCGCGGTCGCGACGGCCTGGTTCGAACCACCGGCGGCCGGCGAGAAGATGATCTCCGCGCCGTACATCCGGAGCAGCTGCACCCGCTCGGTGGAGACGTTCTCCGGCATCACGCAGACCAGCCGGTAGCCCCGCAGCTTCGCCACCATGGCCAGCGAGATGCCGGTGTTGCCGCTGGTCGGCTCCAGGATCGTGTCACCGGGACGGAGCCGGCCGGCCTCCTCGGCCGCGCGCACCATGTACAGCGCCGCGCGGTCCTTGATGCTGCCGGTCGGGTTCCGGTCCTCCAGCTTGGCCCAGAGCCGCACCGGCGGCGCCCCGGCGGGGGCCGTCGGCGAGAGGCGGGGCAACCCGACCAGCGGGGTGCCACCGCACGCGTCGAGCAGGCTGTCGTACCGCGCCATCGCGGGCCCCCTCAGCGGGCGGCGCGCGTGGAGACCGCGTGCGAGGCGATCGCCGCGGCGGCCGCGAAGCCGAACGCGCCACCGGCCACGGCCGGCAGGATGGTCACGCTGTCGCCGTCGTTGAGCTTGGCGTCGAGCGCGCCCAGGAAACGGACGTCCTCGTCGTTGACGTAGACGTTGACGAACCGGTGCAGCACGCCCGCGTCGGTGACCAGGCGGGCCTTCAGGCCGCCGTGCCGCGAATCCAGGTCGGCGATCAGGTCGGCGAGCGTGTCGCCGCTGCCCTCGACGACCTTCGCGCCGCCGGTGTAGCTGCGCAGGATGGTGGGGATGCGAACCTCGATGGCCATGATGTCTCGTGCTCCTCGTTCGGGATGGTGCCAGGTGACGGGAAAAGGAAGGTGCCGGCGCTGAAGGTCAGCGGTCGGAACACTCGTAGTCGACCGTCGCCGGGCTCTGCCCGAACATGTAGGACTGGACGGCGTTCGGGTCCACGGCGGCATCCACGATCTTCACCGGTTCCTCGGTGATCACGCCGTCGACGATCCGGAAGGAGCGGATCTCCTCGGTGTCGGGCTCGCGGGTCGAGACGAGCAGGTAGTGCGCGCCCGGCTCGCCGGCGAAGGAGACGTCCGTGCGGGACGGGTAGGCCTCGGTCGCGGTGTGCGAGTGGTAGATCACCACCGGCTCCTCGTCGCGGTCGTCCATCTCCCGCCACACCCGCAACTGCTCCATCGAGTCGAACTCGTAGAAGGTCATGGAGCGGGCCGCGTTGTCCATCGGGATGTGCCGGGTCGGGGTGTCGCTGCCGACGGGGCCGGCGACCACGCCGCACGCCTCGTCCGGGTGGTCCCGACGCGCGTGGGCGACGATCGCGTCGATGATCGACCGGTCGATGCTCAGCACGCCACCAGCCTAGCCCCTGGCCGGGCCGGGCGGCGAGGTGGCAACCGTCACCACTCAGTCGATGAGCGCGTTGAGCAGGGACTCCTGCAGATAACCGAGGTAGGCGTAGACCGACAGTTGGAACACCCGGGACGAACCGGGGTCCTCGGCGACCGCGTCGTCGAGCTCCTCACCCAGGTCGGTGCCGTCCTTGATCTCCAGGCGTACGCCCATCGCCAGCCGGGCGTCGTTGAGCGCGCGCAGCCACGCCTCGGCCGCCTCCGCGTCGAGTCGCACCTCGCCGCCGGAGTCGCCGTCGGGCAGGGCGGCGAGGATCGCGCCCGCCTGGTCGATCTTCCCGGTCTTCAGATCGCCCTCGGTGTAGCGGCGGAACTCGGCGGTGCCGGCGTCGTCGTCCGGGTAGACGTCGGGGAAGAGCCGGCCGACCACCGGGTCACCGTGGTCGAAGCCGTCGGTCAGCAGCCCGACCACCTCGGCGGCGACCTTGCGCAGCACCCGGACCTCGTCGACGGCGAACGTCGCCACGTAGTGGTCGCCCCGGCGGCGGAACATGCTCATGACCTCTCCACCGTCGCCCAGAGACCGTACGCGTGCAGCTGCGCCGCGTCGTGCTCCATCCGTTCCCGGGCGCCGGTGGACACCACGGCCTTGCCCTTGTGGTGCACGTCCAGCATGAGCCGCTCCGCCTTCTCCCGGCTGTATCCGAAGAGCTTCTGGAACACCCAGGTCACATACGTCATCAGGTTGACCGGATCGTCCCAGACGATGGTCACCCACGGCCGGTCGGAGACCGGCACCTCTTCGGTGTCCGGCGTCTCGACCGGCGCAACCTGTGGAGCCGCCATGCCCCCCATCGTGCCACCGGATCCGGGGAACCGATGAACCGGAACACCGCGGCGGCCGTCGTCACCCGCCCGGGCCGCGTACGCGAGCCCGGGTCGCGGTGTGCCCGCGCCGTGGTCAGGCAAGCAGGATGCCGTGGTCGACAGCATCGGCGAGCACCCCGGTCAGCGAGAGACGGATCACCTCGAAGCGGCGGGACACCTCGCGGGACAGTTCGAGTTCGACCTCGCGCAGCGCGCGCTGGGCCCAGGACCGGGCGGCGTTCGGGTCGTTGTTGTCGGTCGCCCGCCAGTGCTGCCAGCAGCCGCCGTTGAGGGCGACGCCCACGGGCGGGAGCATCTCGTCCCGCTGCCCGCCGGGCAGCCCGGCCAGGGCGTCGAGAGCGCCTTCGCCGGTCAGCGCGGCGACCCCGGCCGTGCTGGTGACCAGGAGGACCCGGTCCAGCTCCCGGCCGTCCGGATGGTCGGCCAGGCTACAGCGCACCGCGTGCGCGATCCGCCCGCGTACGCCCTCTGCCAGCGGCGCGCCGAAGACCCGGGCGGCGGCGGCGTCGACGAGACCGCGGACGGCCTCGTCGCACTGCGCGGTGGCGAGCAGCGACAGCGCCTCCAGTTCGCGGTCGAGCATCTGTGGCAGGCCGACGCAGCCGACCCCGAAGACGATCTCCTGCACCACCCGCAGGTGGATGTTCGCCAACTCCAGGGCGAGGTGCTGACGGATCCGGCGGGCGCAGGCTCGTGACCCCCTGTCGATCCGGTCGGCCAGCTCGCCGGGCTCGACGCCGGCCAGCACCGGCACCCGGCCGTGCGCGCCGGGCGGCACCGGCGGGCTTGCGCTGCCGCGGCGCAGTCCCTCGTCGGCGGCCCAGCCGACCAGGGCACGCCGCAGGTGCGGCAGCTCGGCCCGGCGGGCCGGGAACCACCGGGCCGGGGTGAGCGCCGGCACCGCGGCCAGCAGCGCCGCGCGGTGCGCCTCGATGGAGACCGACACCGGGTCGAGCCGGCGGGCGGACGGACCGGTGGCCTCCGCCGCCGGGCCGTCGGCCGACGCGGTCCAGCCGGTCGTGCCGGGGGTGACGGCGAAGAACACCTCGACCCGGGCGCGCGCCATCTCGGCGAGCAGGTGCAGCTCGGCCGCGCTGAACGCCTGGTCGGCGGAGATCACGAAGAGCAGCGCGCCGGCCCGGCCGACGGCGTCGCGCAGCACCCGGCCGCCGGCCACGCCGAGCGTGCCGGTGTCCGGCGTGTCGACCACGGCGAAGTGCCGCAGCAGCGGGTCGGGCAGGCTCAGCTCGACCCGGCGTGGCGGCCGGGCCAGCGCCGGGCCGGTCGCCATCGGGTCGGCGCCGTAGGCGTGCGGCTGGCGGTAGCCCGGGACGTACGCGGCGCGGGTCGCCTTCTCGGCGTGCTGGACCAGCAGGTTGCTTCCCGCGGGCACGGCGAGCGTCGCGGAGTCGATCCCGAGCAGGCCGGCGATCACCTCGCGCCGGCCGGCGCCGGCCGGGCCGGCGACGACCACGGCCATCGGATCGTCCGGTCCGGGCGTGGCCGCCCCGAGCCGGGTCGGCAGCGGGGCGCACCCGGGCGGGCCGGCCTGACGGCGCGGGTCGGGCACGTCGACCGAGGGGAGTGGACCCGGCGTCATCAGGTGGCCTCCCGGTCAGGCGACCGGGGTGCCGGTCGCGGCTTTTCCCTGGTTGCAGGGGCTGTCGGAAGAGTACGGCTGTCGGCCATCCGACAACGAACACCTCCGATACTCATGGGTAACGGCCAGATTACTCAACTTCACTGCGTAACGGCCCGCACGCGGACGGAACACGGTCGATATGCTGCTCCGATGAGTAGGTGGGAGTTCGTCGGCCGTAGGGATGAACTCAACCGTCTGTTGTCGACGATCGGCCGACCCGGAGGGCGCGGGTTGCTCTTCAGCGGCGACGCCGGGGTCGGCAAGAGCCGGCTGCTGCGCGAGGGCGTCTCCGAGCTCTCCCCCGAGCGGTACGCGATCTGGTCCATCGCGGCCAGCGCCACCACCGCCGCGCTCCCCTTCGGCGGGCTCGTCCAGGTGCTGCCCGCCACCCAGCCGCAGGGGCTCTCCCCCGCCGGAATCCTGCGCTGGGCCGTCGACGTGCTGCAGGAACAGGCCGCCGGCCGGCCCATCGTCCTCGCCATCGACGACGCGCACCTGCTCGACCCACCCTCGGCCGCGCTGGTGCACCTGGTCGCCCGCTCCGAGAACGCCACAGTCATCGGGACGCTGCGCAACGGCGAGCAGATCCCGCTGCCGATCCGCGCGCTCTGGACCGACGACCTGGTCGAACTGGTCGAACTGGGCCCGCTCGGCCGCAGCGAGACCACCGGTCTGCTCGCCGCCATCCTGGGTGGACCGGTCGACGCCGGCTCCTCCGACCGGCTCTTCCAGCTCTGCGCCGGCAACCCGCTGCTGCTGCGCGAGCTGGTCCTGGCCGCCGACGACGAGCTGCGCCGCACGTACGGGATCTGGACCTGGACCGGGCGGCTGGAGCTGGCGCCCAGCCTCACCGACCTGATCGACACCCGGATCGGGCAGCTCACCCCCGGCGTCCGGGCGGTGGTCGAGCTGGTCGCCTTCGGCGAGCCGCTGGGCCTGCAACTGCTGGAACGGGCGGTCGACCCGGCGGACGTGGAGACGGCCGAGGAGCGCGGGCTCATCACCCTGATCCACGACGACCGGCGGCTCAACGTCCGCCTGGCGCACCCGCTCTACGGCGAGGTGATGCGCCGGCACTGCCCGGTCAGCCGCACCCGCCGGCTCCAGGCCACCCTCGCCGGGCTGCTGGAGCAGGTCGGCACGCGCCGCCGCGACGACCTGCTGCGGGTCGCGGTGTGGCGGCTCGACTCGGGCACGGCGCAGGACGTCGCCCTGCTGCTCGACGCGGCGGTCCAGGCGTTCGGCCGGTACGACGTGCCGCTGGCCACCCGGCTGGCCCGCGCCGCGCTGGAGGCCGGCGGCGGCACCGACGCGGCCGAACTGCTGGCCACCATCCTGATGTTCGGCGACCGGCCGGACGAGGCGATCAGCGTGCTCGACCAGGTCGCCGGGGAGATCCACGACGACCGCCGGCGCAGCCGGTGGCTGACGGTCCGGGGCATGGTCAGCTACTGGGGACTCAACCGGGAGTCCACGGTGGAGGAGATCGCCGCGCGCGGCGAGGAGCTGCGCGACCCCGCCGACCGGACTCGCGTACGCGCGTTCGAGGCCATCATGCGACTGCACCGGCTCGACGTCGACGTCGCGGTACGGCTGGCCCAGGAGGTGCTCGACCGCCCGGCCGCCCCGATGGCCGCCCGGGAGCTGGCCCGCTGCACGCTGGCCCACCTCCAGGCCGCGCAGGGGCAGTATCAGCGCAGCGCCACCGCGATCGCCCGGGTCCAGGCCGAGGCGGCGTGCTGGCGGGCCGACATGCCATACCTCCAGCTCGCCATGGAGCTGGCCCGGGGCACCCGGCTGACGCTCTCCGGCGACCTGCCCGGCATCGACGCGATAGTCGCCGACGAGTTCGCCGACCTGGCCGGGGCCGGTGACTTCCGGCTCGGCACCGGCTACCTGGCCATCCTCCAGGCGTACGCGGCGCGGCTGCGCGGGCGCGGCGACGAGGCGCTGCGGACCAGCCTGGAGGCGTGCGCGGTGCTCGCCACCAGCCGCGTGTACGCCGGGCTGGCGCACGCCGAGCGCGCCCAGGCCGCCGCGCTGCGCGGGGACGTGACGCACGCGGCCGACGCGATGGCCGAGGCGGACCGGACGCACGCACCCGGCATGGCCGTGCTCTATCCCTGGCTGGAGCAGGCCCGGGGCGCGGTCCAGGCCGCGACGGGTGACCTGCCGGCGGCCACCAAGCACCTGTGCGCGCTCGCCGACCGGCTGCGCGAGGACGGCCTGGCCGGGCACGAGCTGCTCGTCCTGCTCGACCTGGTCCGGTTCGACCAGGCCGCCGCGCCGGTCGGCCCGACCTGCACCGACGGCGGCCGGCGCACCGTGGCGCAACGCCTGGCCGAGCTCTCCGAGAAGGTCGACGGCGTGCTGCCGCCGCTCGTCGCCCGGTTCGGCCGGGCCGCCGCCGACGGCGCCCCGGACGCCCTGCTGGCCGTCGCCGACGGTTTCGCCGACCGCGAGCTGACCGTGTACGCCGCCGAGGCGACCGCCATGGCGCTGCACCGGACGCGGAACGCCCGCGCCGGCGCCACCGGGCCGGTCCGGGAACGCCTCGCCGACCTGCTGCGCCGCTGCGACGAGATCTCCACCCCGGCGCTGCGGCGGCTCCGCCCGACGCTCAGCGACCGGGAGTGGGAGGTCGCCCGCCTGGCCGCCGACGGGGTGACCAGCCGGGCCATCGCGGAGCGGCTGTTCCTGTCCACGCGAACGGTGGAGAACCACCTCCAGCGCGTCTACAGCAAGCTCGGCGTCGCCGGGCGCGGCGAGTTGCGGGCCGCGCTGCGGTCGATGCCGGGGCACGACGGCACGGAGCCGGACTGAACTCTAGGCTGGAGCGGTGAGCACCCTTCGCCCCGCGCTGCTGACCGACCACTACGAGCTGACCATGGTCAGCGCCGCGCTGCGTGACGGCACGGCCGACCGAAGCTGCGTCTTCGAGGTGTTCAGCCGGCGGCTGCCGGCCGGGCGCCGGTACGGGGTGGTCGCCGGCACCGGCCGGTTGATCGAGATGATCCGCGACTTCCGGTTCGACCCGGCCGAGATCGACTTCCTGCGCCGTACCGGTGTGGTGGACGACCGGGCCGCGCAGTGGCTGGCCGACTACCGCTTCACCGGCGACATCGACGGCTACGCCGAGGGCGAGCTGTTCTTCCCCGGCTCCCCGATCCTCACCGTGTCCGGCACGTTCGCCGAGTGCGTGGTGCTGGAGACGCTCGTGCTGTCGGTGCTCAACCACGACTGCGCGGTCGCCGCCGCCGCGGCCCGGATGGTCACCGCCGCACGGGGGCGGGCGCTGATCGAGATGGGCTCCCGCCGCGCGCACGAGGAGGCCGCCGTCGCCGCGGCGCGGGCCGCGTACCTGGCCGGGTTCCGGTTCACCTCCAACCTGGCCGCCGGGCAGCGCTACGGCATCCCCACCGCGGGCACCGCCGCGCACGCCTTCACGCTGCTGCACGACGACGAGCGGGCCGCGTTCGCGTCCCAGGTCGCCACGCTGGGCAAGGACACCACGCTGCTGGTCGACACGTACGACATCGCCCAGGGCATCCGCAACGCGATCGCGGTGGCCGGGCCGGAGCTGCGGGCGGTCCGGATCGACTCCGGCGACCTCGCGGTGATCGCCCAGCAGTCCCGCGAGCTGCTCGACTCGCTGGGCGCCACCGAGACGAAGATCATCGTCTCCGGTGACCTCGACGAGTACGCGATCGCCGCGCTCGCCGCCGAACCGGTGGACATGTACGGCGCCGGCACCGCAGTGGTGACCGGCTCCGGCGCGCCCACCGCCGGCCTGGTCTACAAGCTGGTCGAGGTGGAGGGACGGCCGGTGGTCAAACGCTCCGAGCACAAGGCCACCATCGGCGGCCGGAAGGTCGCGGTCCGCCGGCACAAGCCGACCGGGACCGCCACCGAGGAGGTCATCGTCCCGCAGGGCGTGCCGGACCGGCAGCCCAACGACCGGTTGCTCCAGCGCTCGTACGTGGTGTCGGGCGAGCCGGAGACACTGCCCACGCTGGAGGAGTCGCGGGACCACCTGCGCCAGTGCCTGATCTCCATCCCGTGGGAGGGGCTCAAGCTCTCCGCCGGCGACCCGGCCGTCCCCGTCACCGTCGTACCCGCGAGCTGAGGAGGAACCCGATGGCGAACGCCCTGATCATCGTGGACGTGCAGAACGACTTCTGCGAGGGCGGCTCCCTCGCGGTCGGCGGCGGGGCGGGAGTGGCCGCCGGGATCTCCCGGCTGCTCGCCGCCGAGCCGGACCGGTGGGACCACGTGGTCGCGACGAAGGACTACCACATCGACCCGGGCGCGCACTTCGGCGACCCGCCGGACTACGTCGACTCCTGGCCCCGGCACTGCGTGGTCGGCACCTCCGGCTCCGAGTTCCACCCCGAGCTGGCGACCGACCGGGTGGAGGCGATCTTCCACAAGGGCGAGCACGCGGCCGCGTACTCCGGTTTCGAAGGCCATGCGCCCGACGGCGAGTGCCTGGCCGACTGGCTGCGCCGGCACGACGTGGACCGGGTCGACGTGGTCGGCATCGCCACCGACCACTGCGTGCGCGCGACCGCGCTGGACGCCGCCCGGGAGGGCTTCCGGACCACTGTGCTGCTCGACCTGACCGCCGCCGTCGCGCCGGACACGCTCGACGTGGCGCTGCGGGCCCTCGACGGCGCCGGGGTGACAATGGTGGGCGAGCCTGTGATCGCCACCGCTTGACCCGGTAATCGCTTGCGGGTGTCGTACCCCGGCCCCAGGATGACGCCGGAGGTACGGACCGTCGTGAACCTGAAGCCTTACCGGGAGGCGCTCGCCCTACCCGGTGTCCGATCGTTGCTGCTGGTGTCGGTGCTGGCCCGCGTGCCGCTCACCGCCACCGGGGTGACGCTCACCTTCTACGTGGTGCTCGACCTGGGCCGCGGCTACGGCGCCGCCGGCCTGGTCGGCGCCGCGTCGACCATCGGCGCGGCGGTCGGCGCCCCGCTGCTCGGGCGGCTCATCGACCGCCGGGGACTGCGGCCGGTGCTGGTGCTCACCACCGTCGCCGAGGCGCTGTTCTGGTCCGCCGCGCCCACACTGCCGTACCCGGTGCTGCTGCCGGCCGCGTTCCTCGCCGGGCTGCTCGCGCTGCCGATCTTCTCGATGATCCGCCAGTCGATCGCCGCGCTCGTGCCGGCCGAGAAGCGCCGCCCCGCGTACGCGCTGGACTCGATGGCGATGGAGCTGTCGTTCATGGTCGGCCCGGCGCTCGCCGTCGCCCTGGCCACCGCCGTCACGCCGCGCCTGACGCTGTGGGCGGTCGGCGCCGGGATCGTCGGCTCCGGCATCTGCTTCTGGCTGCTCAACCCGCCGGTGCGGGCCGCCGACGAGCAGACCGGGCCGCAGCGCCCGGTACACCGCCGCGAGTGGCTCACCCCGCGCCTGCTCGCCGTGCTGGCGGTCAGCCTCGCCGCCACCCTCGTGCTCGGCGGCACCGACGTCGCAGTGGTCGCCGTGCTCCGCTCCGGCGGCGAGGTCGGCTGGACCGGCGTCGTGCTCGCCGCCTGGGCGGTCGCCTCGCTGGTGGGTGGCTTCGCATACGGCGCGGTACGCCGCTCGTTCTCCCCGCTGGCGCTGGTGGCGGTGCTGAGCCTCGCCACCATCCCGGTCGGGCTGGGCGGATCGCACTGGTGGCTGCTCTGTCTCGCGCTGATCCCGGCCGGTGCGCTCTGCGCGCCCACCCTCGCGTCCACCTCCGACGCGGTCAGCCGGCTGGCCCCGCCCTCCGTACGCGGTGTGGCGATGGGGCTGCACGGCTCCGCCGTGACGGTGGGCATCGCGCTCGGCGCGCCGCTGGCCGGCGCGGTGATCGACGCCTCCGCGCCCGCGTGGGGCTTCGCGGTCACCGGCGCGATCGGGGCGCTGGTGGCGCTGGTGGTGCTCCCGATCGAGCTGCGCCACCGCCGCACCCCGATCCCGGACCCCGACCTGGCCCTCGCCTCCCGCTAATCCCCTCGGCCGGCGGGATCAGGAGTTCGTGTCCTCCCGCGTGGCGGAGGGCGAGGCCAGAACGGGGAAGTGGCTGGGTCCACGTGCCCTGGACACCGCCACTCCCCCGAACTGGTGCCGCGGGGCAGGCGGGCGGGGACGGGAAAGGGCGGGAAAGGGCGGGCGCCGCACCCCCGGTTGGGGAGTGCGGCGCCCGGCTCGACGTGACGGCGCGAAACTCAGCGCTGGTCGAGGTTACCTGCGGTGTCCTCCTGGTAGCTGGCGCCACCGTTGACCTCGCTGGTCAGCGGCTTGGCACCACCCTCGGGCGGTCCGGCCAGGCTCTGCCCGGCGGCCAGCTCGGGGAACTTCGCGTCGAAGGCCGGCCGCTCGGAGCGGATGCGCGGCATGCGGTCGAAGTTGCGCAGCGGCGGCGGGGAGCTGGTGGCCCACTCGAGCGAGTTGCCGTAGCCCCACGGGTCGTCGACCTCGACGACCGGGCCGGTCTTGTACGACTTCCAGCAGTTCCAGATGAAGGGCAGCGTCGAGATACCGGTGATGAACGCGCCGATCGTGGAGATCGTGTTCAGCGTGGTGAAGCCGTCGATGGCCTGGTAGTCGGCGTACCGGCGCGGCATGCCCTCGTTGCCCAGCCAGTGCTGCACCAGGAACGTGGTGTGGAAGCCGATCATGGTCAGCCAGAAGTGGATCTTACCGAGGCGCTCGTCCAGCATCCGGCCGAACATCTTCGGGAACCAGAAGTAGATGCCGGCGAAGACGGCGAACACGATGGTGCCGAAGAGCACGTAGTGGAAGTGCGCCACCACGAAGTACGAGTCGTGCAGGTGGAAGTCGAGCGGCGGGCTGGCCAGCAGCACACCGGTGAGACCACCGAAGAGGAAGGTCACCAGGAAGCCGATCGAGAACAGCATCGGCGTCTCGAAGGTGATCTGGCCCCGCCACATGGTGCCGATCCAGTTGAAGAACTTCATACCGGTGGGCACCGCGATCAGGTAGCTCAGGAAACTGAAGAACGGCAGCAGCACCTGGCCGGTGGCGAACATGTGGTGCGCCCAGACGCTCATCGACAGCGCGGCGATGGCGATGGTGGCGGCCACCAGGCCCTTGTAGCCGAAGATCGGCTTCCGGGAGAACACCGGAATGATCTCGCTGATGATGCCGAAGAACGGCAGCGCGATGATGTACACCTCGGGGTGGCCGAAGAACCAGAACAGGTGCTGCCACAGCATCGGCCCGCCGGTCGCCGGGTCGTACACGTGGGCGCCCATCAGGCGGTCCGCGGCGAGCGCGAACAGCGCGGCGGCCAGCAGCGGGAAGACCAGGATCGCCAGCAGGCTGGTGACCAGCATGTTCCAGGTGAAGATCGGCATCCGGAACATGGTCATGCCGGGCGCGCGCAGGGTCAGGATCGTGGTGATCAGGTTGACCGCGCCGAGGATCGTGCCCAGACCGGAGATGGCCAGGCCGACGACCCACATGTTCGCGCCGACGCCCGGGGCGTGGTCGGCGGTGCTCAGCGGCGTGTACGCGGTCCAGCCGAAGTCGGCCGCGCCGCCCGGGGCGATGAAGCCCGCCGTGGCGAGCGTGCCGCCGAACAGGTAGAGCCAGTACGCGAAGGCGTTGAGCCGCGGGAACGACACGTCCGGCGCGCCGATCTGCAGCGGCACCACGTAGTTCGCGAAGGCGAACACGATCGGCGTCGCGAAGAACAGCAGCATGATCGTGCCGTGCATCGTGAAGAGCTGGTTGTACTGCTCGGGCGACAGGAACTGCAGGCCCGGCCGCGCCAGTTCGGCACGCATGATCAGGGCCATCAGGCCACCGATCATGAAGAACACGAACGCGGTGACCATGTACATGATCCCGATCTGCTTCGCGTCCGTGGTGCGCAACAGCCGCGCGAGGGCCGACCCCTTGACCGGCTCCCGGACCGGCCAGGGCCGGGTCACGACCGGCTTGGGTGCGACGGTGGTCACGAGTGGCCTCCGGTTCTGGTTGTCCCGCTCGGCGCGCTGGTCATCGGCGCAGCCGTCATCCGCAAGGAGGATAGTCCCCGGTAGGTGGCCCCGCCGCGTGGGGTGGGCGGCTACGATCTCCGGCCGCCTAGAGCGGGCCGGTCAGGAGCCGGTAGTGCTCCCGGAAGATCCGTCCGCCGCGTCCGCGCAGCAACGGGTCGCGCAGCGCCGGCGGCACGTCGCGGGTGCGGTTGCGGTCCCGGGTCCGGTCCCGCACCCAGCGGGTACGCGGGCGGCGGCGACTCTCGTACGCCAGCAGCGCGGCGTCGACGCTGCCGGCGGCGCGCAGCGACTCGGCGAGCACGACGGCGTCCTCCAGCGCCATGGCCGCGCCCTGGGAGAGCGTCGGCGCGGTGGCGTGAGCGGCGTCACCGACGAGCAGCACCCGGCCGTGGAACCACCGCCCCAGCTCGACCTCCTCGGTGCGCTCGACGCACACCGTCTCCAGCGCGTCCAGCACCTCCGGGACGGGGCCGCCGTACGAGCCGAACAGCTCGCGCAGCCGGGCGAGCGGGTCGGCGGGCAGGTCGGTGCCGGCCTCGTCGGCGTAGCAGTAGAGCCGCCCGGCGCCGAGCGGCACCACCAGGAACCCGGCCCGCTGGCCGAGCAGGGCGGTCCAGTCGGCGATCCGCGGGCCGCCGCGCACGAGGGCCCGGTAGACCACGTGACCGGCGGGGCGGGGCGGCCCGCCGAGCGCGGCGAGCGTGCGTACCGCCGAGCGTGGCCCGTCCGCGCCGACGACCAGGTCGTACTCCGCGCTGGTGCCGTCGGTGAAGCCGACCGCCACGCCTCCGGGCAGCGGGTCGACGGTGCTGACCTCGGCGCCGTGGCGGACCGCGCCGCCGGCGCCGGTGAGCAGCACCCGGTGCAGCTCGGCCCGGGGCAGCGCCCGGCATTCCCCCACTCCGGTCCAGAGCGCGTCGAGGTCGACCTCGCACAGCGGCGCACCGGCGGCGTCGAGGAAGCGCTGCCGGTGGATCACCTGGCCGAGCGGGCGCAGCGGGCCGTCGAGGTCGAGCCGGCGCATCGCCCGGGCCGCGTTGCCCGGCAGGTAGAGGCCGGTGTCTGTCGACTCCGCGGGTGGCAGCCGCTCGGTGACGTCGGGCCGGAATCCCGCCAGGCGAAGCGCCCGGGCGACGGCGAGTCCGGCGATGCCCGCGCCGACGACGAGGACGCGCAGGGGTGAACCACCCATGGTGGGTTACGCCTCCGGAGGGGAACGGCACGCGTTGGAGGCAAGACATTACTCGCCGCAACCAGGCGGCGGAAGTGCCCGCTCGCCCCGGTGCGGGCCGCCGGTCGGCGGCACACCCCGTCCCACCGGCAGGAATCCCGCCTCCATCTGGGGGAAGGGGTCGGCCGCGGCACTCGGTCGCACCACCGGCCGTACGCGGAGCGTTAACGAGCCCGGCGCATTTGCGCAATGATTTGAGACATGTAAATGTATTCCCTGCACCGTGGGAGCGCTCCCGTCCGTAACACCGACCGAACCGGCGCCGTCCCCGCGCCGAGCCAAGGAGCATCATGAAGCGTCCACTCAGGGCTCTCGCCGCAGCCGGCCTGCTGGCCGCCGGCACCATCGTCGCCGTAGCGCTCGGCGGCACCGCCTCCGCCGACACGCAGATCTGCGAGCAGTACGGCTCGACCACCATCGGCGGCAAGTACGTGGTGCAGAACAACCGCTGGGGCACCAGCGCCCAGCAGTGCATCAACGTCACCTCGACCGGCTTCTCGATCACCCGGGCGGACGGCTCCGCGCCGACAAACGGGGCGCCGGTCGCCTACCCGTCGATCTTCGTGGGCTGCCACTACACCAACTGCTCGCCCGGCACGAACCTGCCGGTGCAGGTGAAGAACATCAGCAGCGCACCGTCCAGCATCAGCTACAACTACGTCAGCGGCGCGATCTTCAACGCCTCGTACGACATCTGGCTCGACCCGTCGCCGAAGCGGGACGGGGTGAACCAGATGGAGATCATGATCTGGCTCAACCGGCAGGGCTCGATCCAGCCCATCGGCTCCCCGGTCGGCACCGCCAACATCGCGGGCCGGACCTGGGAGGTGTGGCGCGGCAGCAACGGCTCGAACAACGTCATCTCGTACCTGTCGCCGTCGGCCATCCCCAGCTTCAGCTTCGACGCGCTGGCGTTCATCAACGACACCCGCAACCGGGGCGCGATCACGAACGACTGGTACCTGACCAGCATCCAGGCCGGCTTCGAGCCGTGGCAGGGCGGCGTCGGGCTGGCGGTCAACTCGTTCTCGCAGAACGTCAACACCGGCGGCTCCAACCCGCCGCCGACCACGTCGGCGCCGACCACGCCCCCGCCCTCGGGCGGCGCGTCCTGCACCGTCACCTACAAGGCGGCGAACGTGTGGAACAACGGCTTCACCGCCGAGGTGACGGTCAAGAACACCGGCTCCGGCACGATCAACGGCTGGACGCTCAACTACAACCTGCCCTCCGGGCAGACCGTCACCAACGCGTGGAACGCCACCGTCAGCCAGAGCGGCTCCGCGGTGACCGCTCGCGACGCCGGCTACAACGGCACCCTGTCGCCCGGCGCGTCGACCACCTTCGGCTACCAGGCGACGCTCAACGGCAGCTACTCGGCACCGAGCAGCTTCACGCTCAACGGCTCCACCTGCGCCCGGGGCTGACCACCGCACACGGGGAGGGGGCGCGGTCCGTCGCGGACCGCGCCCCCTCCCCCCGGGTACGCCTCAGCCGGCGAGCGCGTCGATGTCGCGCATCTCCTCGGCGGTGAGCGAGAACCCGAACACGTCGACGTTGGCCCGGATCCGCTCCGGCGTGACCGACTTCGGGATGACCACGATCTCGTGGTCGATGTGCCAGCGCAGCACCACCTGGGCCGGCGACACGTCGTGCGCCTGGGCGATGCGGACCAGCACCGGGTCGGACAGGTCGCTGGTCTTGAACGGGCTGTACCCCTCCAGCGCCACGCCCCGGTCCCGGTGGGCGGCGTGCGTGTGCCGCTCGTACAGCGAGGGGCTCCAGCGGATCTGGTTGACCGCCGGGGTCTCCTCGGTGGCCTGGATCAGCTCGTCGATCTGCCCGATCGAGTAGTTGTAGTTGCTCACCCCGACCGTGCGCGCCATGTTCTCGTCCCGCGCGGCGAGCATCTCCCGCCACACCGGGATGCTGTCGCCGGGCGCGGACGGCGGCCAGTGCACCAGCCACAGGTCCACGTAGTCGGTGTCCAGGGCGGCCAGGCTCGCCTCGATGGTCTCCCGCTCCCGGCCCACCCGGTCCGGCGGCAGCTTGGTGGTGATGAAGACGTCCTCGCGGCGCAGTCCGCTCTCCTTGACCGCCCGCCCGACCTCCTTCTCGTTGCCGTACATGGTGGCCGTGTCGATGTGCCGGTAGCCGGCGTCGAGCGCGGCGAGCACGGCCTGGAAACCGGCCTCGCCGGTGGCCTGCCACGTCCCGAAGCCGAGCAGCGGGATCCGGACGTCACCGGCGAGCGGAAGGGTGGGCTGGTCGCTGTCCATGTCCCCCGTTCTACCCCGGTTCGCCGCACACACACCGGCATCCCGGCGCGCACGGCGCGTCTGGGGGAGGATGCGGGGATGGCGGACCGGCTGGACGAGTACCGGCGCAAACGGGACGCCGCGCGTACCCCGGAACCGGTGCCCGAGCGGGTGCCCGGCCGGAAGCGGTCCGCGCGGCGCGCGCCCCGTTTCGTCATCCAGCAGCACCACGCCCGGAGCCTGCACTGGGACCTGCGGCTGGAGCACGACGGCGTACTCGCCTCCTGGGCGGTGCCGCGCGGCCTGCCCCGCGACCCGGGCCGCAACCACCTCGCCGTGCACACCGAGGACCACCCGATGGAGTACCTGACGTTCCACGGGGAGATTCCCGCCGGGGAGTACGGCGGCGGCCGGATGACAGTGCACGACACCGGCACCTACCGGGCCGAGAAGTGGCGCGACGACGAGGTGATCGTGGTGCTCGACGGCGAGCGCACGAAGGGGCGGTACGTGCTGTTCGCCACCGGCGGGCGGGGCCGGGACTGGATGATCAGGCGCACCGACCCGGCGCCGGAGGGCTGGACGCCGATGCCCGAACTGGTCCGCCCGATGCGGCCCGCCGAGGGTGGGCGGCTGCCGCGCGACGCCGACGCCTGGGGGTACGAGCTGCGCTGGGCGGGCGTACGCGCGATGGCGTACGTCTCGGGCGGCCGGCTGCGGCTGCTCGACGGCGACGACAACGAGGTCACCGGGTCGTACCCCTGGCTGCGGGCGATGGCCGAGGCGCTGGCCCCGGCCGAGGCGGTGCTGGACGGCGTGCTGGTCCGGATCGACCCGGCCGGGCGGGTCCGGCCGCCGACCCGGCGCGACGGGCAGTTCCTCGCCGTCGACCTGCTCTGGCTGGAGGGCGTGCCGAGCCTCGACGTGCCGTACGCGCAACGCCGTGACCTGCTCGACGGTCTGGCGCTCGCCGGTCCGCACTGGCAGACTCCGCCGTGGTTCCCGGGAGTCGGTGCGGACGCCCTGCGGGCCGCCCGTGAGCAGGGGCTCCCGGGAGTGGTGGCGAAACGCCTCGACTCCCCGTACGAGCCGGGCCGGCGCAGCCGGCACTGGCTGAGCATCGACGCGAGCTGAGGACCACCGTGCACCTGACGCACCTGGAGTGCCCGCGCTGCGGTCGTGACCATCCGGCCGACGTGTTGCAGAACCTGTGCGGCTGCGGCTCGCCGCTGCTGGCCCGCTACGACCTCGCCGAGGTGGCCGCCACCGTGGCCCCGGAGCAGTTCGGGCTGCGCCCGGCCGACCTGTGGCGCTACCGGGAGCTGCTGCCGGTGGCCGATCCCCGGTGCGTCACCACGCTCGGCGAGGGCTGGACGCCGATGTGGCGTGCGCCCGCGTACGGCCACGAGATCGGCATCGCGGATCTGCTCGTCAAGGACGAGGGGCTGACCCCGACCGGGTCGTTCAAGGCGCGGGGCGCGTCGGTGGGTGTGAGCCGAGCCCGGGAACTGGGCGTGGAGCACATCGCGATGCCGACGAACGGCAACGCCGGGGCGGCCTGGGCCACGTACGCGGCGCGGGCCGGGATGGGCGCGACGATCGCCATGCCGCTGGCCGCGCCGACCATCTGCCGGGAGGAGTGCCTCGCCGCCGGCGCGGATCTGCGGCTGATCGACGGCCTGATCAACGACGCCGGCCGGGACATCGCCGAGCTGATCGCCGGGTCGGACGGGCGGATCTTCGACGCGGGCACGCTGCGCGAGCCGTACCGCCTCGAAGGCAAGAAGACCATGGGGTACGAGATCGTCGAGCAGCTCGGCTGGCAGGTGCCCGACGTGATCGTCTACCCGACCGGCGGGGGCGTCGGGCTGATCGGCATCCACAAGGCGCTGCACGAGCTGCGCGAGCTGGGCTGGGTCGAGGACCGGCTGCCCCGGCTGGTAGCGGTGCAGTCCACCGGATGCGCGCCGATCGTGCGGGCGTTCGCGGCCGGCGAGGACCGCGTCACCCCGTGGGAGGACGCGCGCACCGTCGCGTTCGGCATCACCGTGCCCGCCCCGCTCGGCGACGAGCTGATCCTGTCCGCGCTGCGGGAGAGCGCCGGCACCGCGATCGCCGTGGACGACGCGGAGATCCTCACCGACCTGCGCGACTTCGCCACCCGCGAGGGGCTGCTGCTCTGCCCGGAGGGCGCGGCCTGCCTGACCGCCGCCCGGCACCTGCGGGCCGGTGGCTGGATCCGTCCCGGCGAGCGCGTGGTGGTGCTGAACACCGGCGCCGGCCTGAAATACCCCGGCCTGGTGCAAGGAGGGGCCCCTTCTTAACGTCTCCGGTATAGCAGGGGCCCCCGCTTAACACGTGCGCACCGGGCGTCAGGACGTCGGCGGCTCGTCCTCGCCGGCCTCCTCGGCGGCGTCCGCCTCCTCCTTCGTCTTGTGCACCGCGCCGTCGGCGTGCTCCGGCGGGCCGTAGACGGTGTAGAGCACCAGCGGGTTCGGCCCGGTGTTGACGAAGTTGTGCTTCGTGCCGGCCGGGACGACCACGAGGTCGCCGGAGACGACCTCCTTCTTCTCGCCGGCCACCCGGGCCTCGCCGGTGCCGCTGACGAACGTGAGGATCTGGTCGATGCCCTCGTGGACCTCCTCGCCGATCTCGCCGCCCGGCGGAATGGTCATGATGACCAGCTGGGTGTGCTCCCCGGTCCAGAGCACGCGGCGGAAGTCGGGACTCTTCTCGGCGACTGTCGCGATAGTGAAATGCTCCATGGCCCGCTCATACCCCGATCACGCGCCCGCCACGCCGGGAGTCGCAGATGGTGGAATTCCCCACGCCGATCCGGTTTGGATCCCCGGAGAAGGGGCATGTGCTGCCGACAAGACCGGTGCGGGACGGGCCGGTCGAGCCAAGTCCCCGCTGGCGTACCGCCTGTACGGCTGCGGCGGTGGGAGACGGCCGGAGCGCGGCGACGTTACGACCGGAGGTCGTGCGGCGCCGTGCGCTCGTCTGCGCGTCCGGTCAGGCCAGCACGGCCAGGTGGAACGGACGGTCCACGTGCCCGCTCGTGCCGTGCGTCTCGACGAACACGGCGTTCGCGATACCCGAGCGCGGCGCCACGGTGATGACACCCTGCGGGACCAGCCCGTTCGCCGTCGCGGGGCCCACCGATCCGACGTACGCCGCTCCGGCCACGTCCTGGTCGAACGCGACCTGGTACATCCCGGCGGCGAGCCGGGTGGCCGAGGTGGCGCCGAGGCCGCGGACGAGTTTTCCGTCGGCGTCGACCACGGCGAACAGCATCCGTGCGGTGGCCGGCAGCCCGACCGGCGAACACGAGTTGATCTCGGTGTCGGCGCGTGCGGCCTCCCGCATGCTCGGGATCGGCTGGCCGGTGGTTTCCCTCCTACCTCTGCGGCTGGGCATGGTGATCCTCTCTCCCGCCGGTACGCCGGCCGGAGGCGTTCGTGCGCGTTCGGGCGATCGTCGGCGGTCACCCTCGATGATTCCGACGCTATGTCGGCGCACCGCCCGGCAACCAGCCGATGAAGTGTCCAATCACTGACAGCGAACGGCTCTGACCTGCGAAAACGTTCACGACGTGACGCAGAGCGATCGGCTGGCTACATTTAAGTATGGTGCAGTCGCCCCGAGGCCCGGTCTACCGCCCGGTGCTGGCCGCGCGGCGCGGTGAGCTGGAGGCGCTGTCCCATCTCGACGGAGGCTCCACCCCGCTGCTCGCACCGGTTCTCGACGTCGCGGCGGACGCGCCGTCCATCAAGGACTCGCTGGCTCGACTGCCGGACGGGCTGCTGCCCGCCGTCGACGTGTCGGCGCTTCCGGACACCCCGGAACACGATCCGGTCCGGTGGGGCGTACCGCTGGCACCGGTCATCGGCCTGACGGACAGCGACCGGCGGCTGGCCGCGCACGGCGCGGCGGCACGGGCCTGGGCGCACCACGCGGTCGTCCGGTTGCGCACCGGCCCGGACCGAAGCGGGCCGGACGCCGCGACGGCCGCCGCGGAGCGGGTGTGGCGGCTGACCGGCCTGATGCCGGAGCAGTGCGACCTGCTGCTCGACGCGGAGGACGTGTGCTGCACCGCGGACGTCCGGCTGGCCGAGCCACGGGTGCGGCGCRCGGCGGAATGGGCCCGGCGGCACGCCTGGCGCTCGGTGACGGTGGCGGCCGGCGGGATGCCGCCGGCCCTGTCCCGGCTTCCGGTGGACGAGCCRGTCCGGCTGGACCGGTACGACTGGTCGCTCTGGCAGCGCCTGGCCGACCTGGACCTCGGGTACGGCGACTACGGCGTGAGCTGCGCGGTACGCGGCGCGGACGAGCCGGTCGACCGGGTTCCCACGCTGCGCTGGGCAACCGACGACGCGTGGTGGGTCTACCGCTGGTCGCGGCGCGGCGGGCGGGGCGACGAGCGCTTCGCCGACCTGTGCCGCACGGTGACCGCCGCCGCGCACTGGCCGGCAGCCGGGGCCGGCTTCTCCTGGGGCGACCACGAGATCGTCCGGCGGGCCCGGCGCGGCGCGGGCGCAGGTTCCCCGGCCAACTGGATCGCGTGGAGCACCTCGCACCACCTGGCGCAGGTGCTGGCCGCACTGGTCCGACCGGAACGGGACCAGCGCGGCCGGGCGTGGTGGGCCGACCCGGACGTCCCGGAACGGGGACGTACCGGCCGCTCGCCGCGCGGCGGGGAGTCCCGCCGCGCCGGCTGAACTCACTCCTTCTCGGTGAACCCGAACTGCACCACGCCCTCGTCGTCGACGACCGCGTCCACCGAGGTGTCGTTCAGCAGTTCGGCGGCGTCGGAGTCGAGGAAGATGCGCGCCCCCTCGGTGTCCACCACCTGGTCGCCCCGCACCGGCTCCGGCACCAGTTCGATGGAGAGCGAACCGGCCTCGGTGTCGGCGGCGATGCGCAGCCCACCGGCGTCGGCCACGTCCTGCTGGGCGGCGAGGTCACGGATCACCAGGACGGCGTTGTCGGTCATGGTCAGCATCGCTGAACTCCTCATGGCTGGATGTCGGGATTCGCGCGGGCGACAAGGCCCACGTACAGGTCTTTTCCCTCCCTCGGCCCGGCGAATCCCTAGGCTGGGGGCAGAGACGGCGCGGTGCGCGCCACGTCTCCTGGCGATAACCTTTCACACCGGAGTCTTTCCCGCAGGAAATCTCCATGGCAGCATCGGCACATGCATCGTCGCCTATTCCCCCGGGCGCTCGCGGTGCTGGTGCTGGTCGCCACCGCGGCCACCGCCGGCGCCACCACCGCCACTGCCGAAGCGCCCACCCCCGCGCAGACCCGGCTGCACGCCACCATCGACGCCGTCCTCGCCGACAGCCGGCTCGACGGCGCGCAGGCGGGCGTGGTCGTCGTCGACACCACCACCGGCCGCACGCTGTACGACCGCAACGGGACGCGACGGCTCATCCCGGCCTCCAACACCAAGCTGTTCACCTCCGCGGCGGCGATGGAACTGCTCGGACCGGGCCACCGGTTCACCACCGACGTGAGCGCCGACGGGCCGCGCCACGCCGGCATGCTCTCCGGCGACCTCTACCTGCGCGGCGGAGGCGACCCCACCATCCTCGCCGCCGACTACGACCGGCTCGCCGCGCAGGTCGCCGCGACCGGCGTACGGGTCGTCGCGGGCAACCTGGTCGCCGACGACACCCGGTACGACCGCGACCGGCTCGGCCCGGACTGGACCTGGGACGACGAGCCCTACTACTACGCCGCCCAGGTGTCCGCGCTCACCGTGGCCCCGGACACCGACTACGACGCCGGCACGGTGATCGTCCACGCCGCGCCGGGAACGCGGGCGGGTGCCCGACCGAAGATCACCATGACTCCGGACAACGGCTGGCTGCGCATCGAGAACCGGGCCGAGACGGTGACCGAGGGCGAGACCACCATCTCGTTCGAGCGCGAGCACGGCGGCAACACAGTGGTGGTCACCGGCCAGATCGCGCTCGGCCAGGCCACCGAGAGCGACTGGGTGACGGTCTGGGAACCGACCGGGTACGCGGCCGACGTGTTCCGGTCCGCGCTGCGCCGTCACGGCGTACGGGTGCTCGGGCGGACCGTGCTCGGCGCCGCCACCCCGGACACGGCCAAGCCGCTGGCCCGGCACGACTCGATGCCGCTGACCGACCTCATGGTGCCGTTCCTCAAGCTCTCCAACAACGGCCACGCCGAAGTGCTCACCAAGGAACTCGGCCGGCAGCTCTCCGGCTCCGGCACCTGGGCCGCCGGGCTCTCCGCGATCAGCGGGTACGTGGGCGACACCGGGGTGGACACCGGCACGCTGCGCCAACGTGACGGCTCCGGCCTGTCCCGGCGCAACCTCGTCCCGCCGGGACAGTTCGTCACGCTGCTCTCGGCGGTCCGCGCCGAACCGTGGTTCGACACCTGGTACGCCGCGCTGCCGGTGGCCGGCAACCCGAACCGGCTCGTCGGCGGGACGCTGCGCAGCCGGATGAGCGGCACCGCCGCCGCGAACAACGTGCACGCCAAGACCGGCAGCCTGACCGGCGCGTCAGCGCTCTCCGGCTACGTTACGAGTGCGGACGGCCGGCTGCTGGCGTTCTCGATCGTGCTGAACAACTACCTGACCTCGTCGGTGAAAGGGCTGGAGGATCAGATCGCGATCGCCCTGGCCGCGTACACCGAGAGGGAGACGGCCACCGCCCGGCGTACCGTGCCGGCCGCGCCGGAGTCACCGCGCGTACCGGAGGGACGGGAGTGCTCCTGGGTCAAACCGGCGCTCTGCTGACCGGCGCCGTACCGCCCCGGTGCTAGGCGCCGGGGCGGCGCGGCTGCGGGCCGGCGGCGGGGTCACCCCGCTCGACGAGCGCGTCGATCTCGGCCGGTGGGAGCCCGCGCAGGGTGAGCACCCGGCGACCCCACCGGTGCAGCCGGCACGGGTGGGGGCTGGCGTCGTTGCGGCAGATGGTCCCGCCCGACCACGTCCGCGGCGCGTGCACCACCACCGCGCGCACCGCGAACTGGACGTCCTCGACCGTCACGTACGGCGGCATCGGGATCTCGCGCAGCACGTCACCGTCGGCGCGGGGGCGGGCGGGGACGACGGGAGCAGGGCCGGTCATCGATCGTGCCTCCACAGGGGATGGTCGGACGGGAACAACGGAAACCTACGACGCCGTGCCGGGTACGCGACGGACAAACTGTCCCCGCTCAGCGCAGCGCCACCGCCTGGAGGCTGACGTTGCCGCAGTCGCCGAGCGACTCCTCCACCGTCCAGTTCAGCAGCAGCCGCGCGCCACGCTGGGCGCGGAACTTGATCGTGAACTCGGTGGTGAGCGCGGTGTGCGGGTCCTCCATCCGGAGCGTGGTCACCGGTCCGCCGGTGGAGACACGCACGTCGAGGCGGCCGCGGGCCATCCAGAGCCCGGCGTACAGACGCACCGTGCGCTGCTGCCCGTCGGCGGCCACCGCCAGGTTGAACCCGCTGCCCCGGTGGCAGGCGTACACGCCGGACATGGTGCCGCTCGCCGACGCGACCGGGTTGCCGTCGCGCCAGGCGTACGCCTCGGGGTTGTTGCTGAAGCTCTGCCGCCGCCCCCGGCCGCCCTCGTCGCGGATCTCGCCGGAGCCGCCCCGCTTGCGGACCGTCCGGTCGGCGCCGGTGAGCCCCCAGTGGACCCAGTCGGTGGTGCCCACGGCGGTGAGGTCGACGGTGGCGGGCACCTCGGCGCGGGTCACGGTGACTGTCGGCGGGAGCGCGCTCGTCGGCGACGGCGACGGCGACGGCGTGGACGGCGTCGGGCTCGGCGACGGTGGCCGCTGCCGGGGACGCAGTCCCGGATTGGCCACCGTGTCGTCGGCCTCGTTCGGCAGCCCGACCCGGCCGGGCGGCGCCGCCGGCAGCCGGGCGTGCTCCTCGCGTGGCGCGTCGTGCCGCTCGACGCCGAGGTAGAGCGCCAGTGCCGCCAGGCAGAGGAACGCGGCCAGCCCTTCCAGCATCAGCCGACGCCGACGGCGCAGCCGCCGCAGCGCGGAGCGGGTACGCGGAAGGCCGTGCCGATGCGAGCCGGGGCCGGTACGCGGACGGTCCTCCTGGCCCACCACACCCTCCACTTCGGTCACGACACCGCCGGATACGACTGGTGCGCGACGGGCTTCACGGTGTCACCGGACGGCTCTTTGCGCCATATGTCGAGTGACGGGCGTTTCCAGTTCGTTACCTGGCGGCCGCTCGCCGGACCGGCCGCTCAGCTTACCGTGACCGCCTGCAGGGCCACCCCGTCGTTCTGCGCGCCGGTGACCGTCAGGGCCTGCCATTTGATCAGCAGCCGCTCCCCCGGGGCCGCCCGGAAGCGGATGACGTACTGGTAGAAGCGGTCGCCCGCGGCGAGGGCGACCTCACGGACGACGGGATCGCCGCCGCTGGACAGCGTCAGGTCGAGCCGCGCGCCGGCCGAGAACGTGCCGACGAACAGCCGGACCGTGCGCAGGTCCCCGCTCCCGGCCACCCCGAGCGTGAAGCTCTTCCCGGCGCCGCGCTGGAAGACACCCGCCCGGGTGCCCTCCTGGCGCGCTGTCGGCGTACCGTCGGTCCACCGGAGATCACAGGCGCCCGCGTTGTGCTCCAGCCGCTCGCCACCCGGATCCTGGATCTCGCCGGTGCCGCCCGCCTTGCGATGGAAGCTGTCCGCGCCGGTACCGCCCCAGTGCCGCCAGTCCCGCGTACCGAGCGCGGTGAGCGACAACGCCCCCGGCAGCGGCGCCAGGTCCACGTCGAGCAGCGGACCGCCGGGTGACACCGGGTCGGCCGGCGCCTGATCGGGCGCCTGGTCGCCGGGCGCCTGATCGCTCGGCGCCGCCACGGGCGACGTCTCCCGGTTCGACGGTGGCGCGGGTGACCGGCCCGCGTACGCCAGCGCCGCCACCAGCCCGGTCACGGTCACCGCCGCCAGCACGGCGCGCCGGCGCCGACGCCGGGCCCGGGCCACAGCGACCCGGGTGGCCGGGGCGTCGGCCGGGGGCCGGGTCGGGCCGAGTGTCAGCCTGGTTCGCGCCGCGTCGCGCAGCCGGACGCCGATCCCGCCCGCCAGATCGCCGATCCGGCCGGCCAGGTCGCCGATCCCGCTGGTCAGGTGGCCGATCCCGCTGGTCATATCGGCGAGGCGCGCCGGGATGCTCTCCCGGGCGGAGTGCCGGCCCGGTCTCGCTCCCGTTTCCGCCACCTGCGGCGGGCCGGGTTCGGCCGGATCGGGCGCGGGCCGGACCGGCGACGGAGCGGACAGGTGCAGTCCGATCGGCACCGGCCCGACCAGCGGAACCCGGCCGCCGGGCGGGTTCGGACGCGACTCGGGGCCGGCCGACGCAGCCGCCCCGGAGACGAGTGGCCTCGGGCCGAGCGAACCCGGAGCGGGCGTGCCGGAGCCGGGCGGACCCGGAGCAGGCGCACCCGGGCTGAGCGGACCCGAAGCGAGCGGACCCGGAGCGAGCGAGCCCGAAGCGAGCGGCGCCGAAGCGAGCGCGCCCGAAGCAAGCGGACCCGAAGCAAGCGGGGCCGGGGCAAGCGGGCCCGGGGCAAGCGCGCCCGGGGCGGGCGTGTCGGCCGGGAGCGGGCCGGCGGCCGGAAGGTCGAGAGCCGGCGGTCCGCCGGCGCGCGGAGGCGGCCACACAGCGGTACCGGGCGGATCCAGGTCGACCGGCGGCACCGGATCGTCCGCGCCGGAAGGTGAGCGTTCGGCGTCCGGGGGCGTCACCGGCCGGGACACGCCGGGGTCGGTGTTCCCGGGCAGGCGGCGTGGACCGGTGGGCCGCGCCGGCGCGTCTGCCGATTCGTCCGGCGCGGGCAGCCAACCCCCGACCCGGATTCCGGTCCGCGCGATGTCGTCCTCAGCCACCGACCCTCCTCGGCCACCGGCGGCGAGCGGCCCGGCCCCGTGGCTCGCCGTAGGGAGGATGACACAGAACGCGATCTTGCAGAAGGCATCCGCCCTCGCAATTCCCACGCGCCCCACGCCGCCAACCCGCCCCACGGACCAGATCTTGGAAGATTCAGGTCCCCATAGGAGCCATTTCCTTCCAAGATCTCCCCCGGCCCGGCGCGCCCACCCTCGTCAACCTGTTGATCATGAGGTTGGCGGGGACATTTCGGGCGCGGAATGCCGTCAACTTCATGATCGACGGGAGCGGGGCGGGGGTGGGGGTGGGGGTGGGGCGCCCCGGGGGCGGGATGGTGGGTGGCGTCAGTGGCGGGTGCGGCGGTGCAGGCCCCGGGTGGGGTGCCAGCTCTCGATCAGCAGGTGGTCGGGCGGGTCGCCGACCCGGGTGAGCACCACCTCGGTCAGCTCGATCCGGAAGCTGTGCGAGCCGTCCTCGGCGGGCTGCTCCTCGTGCGCCCGGCCGGCGATCTTCGCGTCCCCGTCCCAGGTGGACGGGTCGTCCGGCGGGGCGTCCTCGGTCGGGCTGTGCAGCGCCACCCGAGGATCGCGGCGCAGGTCGAGCGCCTTGACCGCGCCGGCCATGCTGCCCAGCCGCAGCTGCCCGTCGTCACCGAAGTCGAACTCGGTGCCGCTGATCCGCGGCGAACCGTCCCGCCGCAGTGTCGCCATCGTGCCGTGCTTGCGGACCGCGAAGCGGGCGCGTACCCGCGCCGCGAACTCGGGTTCGGCCGCCACCAGATTGGACCACCATGTCATGCGCCCGATTCTGGCCGGGAAACCTGACAACCCGCGGCAGCTTTCAGCCGACCTGGAAACCGAGCGCCTGGGCCAGCATCACCGCCTGCTCGGCGTCGATCCGCGCGCCGGAACGCTGCACCGCCGTCGGGTCGAGCGCGGACAGGTCGCTGCCGCGCAGGTCGGCCCGGATCAGCTTGGCGGCGTGCAACTGGGCGCCGGAGAGGTCCACGCCGGTCAGCGTCGCGCCGGTGAGGTCGGCACCGGTCAGGTCGACCTCCCGCATCCGTACGTCGGTGATCCGCGCCCCGCGCAGGTCGGCGCCGGCGAGCGTGACGAAGGACCAGTCGCCCCGGTCGACCCGCAGCGGGCGCAGGTCGCA
Organism: Micromonospora sp. II; assembly: GCF_001709195.1. Taxonomy (NCBI): domain Bacteria; kingdom Bacillati; phylum Actinomycetota; class Actinomycetes; order Micromonosporales; family Micromonosporaceae; genus Micromonospora; species Micromonospora sp. II. The sequence continues at coordinate 94,440 of NZ_LYXF01000007.1, forward strand.
GCGGTCGAACGTGCTGCCGACCAGCTTGCAGCCGGTGAACTCGGCCTCGAAGAGGTTGCACTTGCTGAACGAGCACCTGGTGAACGCCGAGTCGGTGTGCCGGGAGGCGTTGAACGCCACGTTGCCGAACACGCAGTCGGTGAAGACCGCGCCCCGGCTGACCGCCTCGGTCAGGTCGACGTGGAAGAACTCGCACCGTACGAAGTGCCTGTCGGCCAACTCCTCGGCGTACCAGTCCTGCTGGCGGTAGGTGACGTCCTCGACCGGCTCCGGCATGCCACCGACACTAGTGACACTTCCCGGCCGCGATACCTGCGGGTAGGTTCGCGGTCGTGAGTGTCACCGTGAGCACCGACCCCGGACGTGTCGGCCTCGATCCCGCCCGGCTGGCGCGGATCGACGAGCACTTCGCCCGGTACGTCGACGACGGCCGGCTCGCCGGCTGGCAGATCGTCGTCACCCGCCGGGGCGAGATCGCCCACTCCTCGACGTACGGGCTGCGCGACCGGGAGGCCGGTACGCCGGTCGAGGCGGACACGCTCTGGCGCATCTACTCGATGACCAAGCCGATCACCTCGGTCGCCGCGATGATGCTCTGGGAGGAGGGCCGGCTCGAGCTGAACGACCCGGTCAGCCGCTGGCTGCCGGAGTTCGCCGACGTACGGGTCTACGACCGGGGTTCGGTGCTGAAGCCGTACACGGTGCCGGCGACCGAGCCGATCCGGATCTGGCACCTGCTCACCCACACCGCCGGCCTGACGTACGGCTTCGCCCAGGTGTCAGTGGTCGACGGCCTGTACCGGGCGGCGGGCTTCGACCTGGGAGTGCCGCCGGGCGCGGACCTGGCGGCGGCCTCGGCCGGGCTGGCCCGGCTGCCGCTGCTGTTCCAGCCCGGCACGAGCTGGAACTACGGCGTCTCCACCGACGTCCTGGGCCGCCTGGTCGAGGTGATCTCCGGGCAGTCGCTCGACGCGTTCTTCGCCGAGCGGATCCTGGGCCCGCTGGGCATGACCGACACCCGCTGGTGGGTGGACGCGGCGGACGCGAAACGCCTGGCCGCGCTCTACGCCCCGCACCCGGCGACCGGTCAGGCGGTACGCGCCGACGGGGTGGGCCGGGCCGCGCTGGCGGAGCCGACGTGGCACTCCGGCGGCGGCGGGCTGCTCTCCACGGCGGCCGACTACCACCGGTTCACCCAGTTCCTGCTGCGTGGCGGCGAGCTGGACGGGGTGCGCCTGCTCGGGCCGCGCACGGTGCGCTTCATGACCCGCAACCACCTGCCCGGCAACCGGGACCTGGCCTCGTTCTCGCCGGAGGGCTTCGCCGAGACGATCCTCGACGGGGTCGGCTTCGGGCTGGGCTTCGCGGTCGTGCTGGACCCGGTGCCGTCGCGGGTGCCGAGCAGCGTCGGCGAGTTCTACTGGGGCGGCCTGGCCAGCACCGCGTTCTGGGTGGACCCGGTGGAGGAGGTCACCGCGCTGCTGTTCACCCAGTTGATGCCGTCCAGCACGTACCCGCTGCGCAGCCAGTTGCGCCAGCTCGTCTACTCGGCGATCGTCGACTGAGCCGGTTCGGCGGAACTCCCGCCGTCCGCCGGCAGGCTGCCTAGCCTGTGAGGCATGAGCGACATCGTCGTGTTCGGCGCCGGCGGGACGGCGGGCTCGCGGATCGCCGCGGAGGCGGTCGAGCGGGGGCACCGGGTGACAGCGGCGGTGCGGCGTCCGGAGGCGGTCGGCTACCTACCCCCAGGCGTACGCACGGTGACCGGCGACGCCACGTCGGCGCGGAGCGTACGCGAACTGGCCGAGGACGCGGATGTGCTGGTGGTGGCCATCGGCGGCGGCGAGCGGGCCCTGTGGCGCGACGCCGCGCGAACGCTGGTCGACACGCTGCGTGAGTTGCCGGACCCACCTCGGGTGATCCACGTCGGCGGTGGCTCGACGCTGCTCACGCCGAAGGGGACCCGGTATCTGGACGAGCCGGACTTCCCGGAGGAGTACCGGGACTCGGCGCACGGTCAGGCCGACGCGCTGGAGTTCTACAGGTCCAGCGCCGACGGGGTGACCTGGACGTACGTCTCCCCGCCGCCGCTGGAGTTCCACCCGGGCGAGCGGACCGGGCACTACCGCACCGGCACCGACCACCCGGTGACCGACGCGCAGGGCCGTTCGGTGCTCACCTACGAGGACCTGGCGGTGGCGATCGTCGACGAGATCGAGGATCCGCGCTTCGGCAACGCCCGGTTCACGGTCGCGTACTGATTCAGTCGGCCAGCCGGGCCGGGAAGCCGCCGGTGGCGATCGGGCCCCAGGACTCGATCGTGACCCGGATCAGCGACTTGCCCTGCGCGACCATGGCCGACCGGTACTCGTCCCAGTCCGGGTGCTCGCCGGAGATGCTGCGGAAGTACTCGACCAGCGGTTCCAGCGCCTCGGGCAGGTCGAGCACCTCGGCCACGCCGTCGACCTGCACCCACGGGCCGTTCCAGTCGTCGGAGAGCACGCACGCGGAGACGCGCGGGTCGCGGCGGATGTTGGCGACCTTGGCACGCTCGGGATAGGTGGAGATCACCAGCCGGCCCTCGGCATCCACCCCGCAGGCCACCGGGGAGGACTGCGGGCGCCCGTCGGAGCGGGTGGTCATGAGCACGACGTGGTGGCGGGGGCGGAGGAACTCGATCAGGGCGTCCCGGTCGACCCGGGTGTTCTTCGCGATGCTGCGTGCCATGCCTCGGTTCTACCAGGCATGTCCGTCGTTCTCAGCGCGGGCGGCCGGCGGACCGCTGCGCGGTGACCTGCTCCGGCACGCGCGGGCGGGCCGAGGGCCGCCAGGCGCGGCCGTTGGCGTAGATCACCCGGAAACCGAGGTACGCGGCGAGCGGCGCCCAGTGCGCCGAGCGCATCCGCAGCTCGGCGGCGTTGTGCCGCTGCCCGTTGGCGAGCACGTCGAGCAGCACCGTCTCGAAGGCGGCCGACTCGACCCAGTCCACCTCGCGGGTGAAGCCGCAGATCAGCGCCGCGCCGGTGACGTCGAGGAACTCGCGCAGCGTGGCGTCGGAGGCGCGCAGCACCGAGCAGCTGCCGAAGTAGAGGCGGCGGCCCTCGCAGCGGCCGRCCATCCGCTCGGCCACGTCCGACAGCTCGACCGAGTCCCAGTCGGTGAGGCAGAGCCGGCTCGGCTCGCCGTGCATGGCGAAGAAGCCCACGCGGTGGTCGGCGTACTGCTTGAGCAGCCAGCGGTCGACGAAGTAGAACAGCTCGTCGCGGGTGGCCGCGTCCTTGTGGATGTAGCGGATGCGGCCGAGCCGCTCCAGCAGGTCGAGCGTGGGCAGGACGGACCCGCGTTCGTTGAGGTCGCGGTGCCACTGCCCCTCGACGCAGAACACGCCGCCACGCGCCAACGCCCACCTCCCCGCCCGTCGAGGTCGCCGCCCGGTCCGGGAGCAGACGTTACCGGTCACGTCCGACGGGCGACACCCGGCAGCGCGTACGCAAACAGGCAGTATTCACAGCCAATACCCAGCAACCGGGCGATGTGAGAACAATTTCCGCTAATCACCACGAAGAATCCTCGTACCTGTCACGGTGAGAGGGACGGGACGTACCGGTCGATGTGCCCGTCGGATCCCAGTTCCGCTCTGACATCGGGAGGACTCTGTGCGCGTCAACACCCTGAAGCGGGCGGCGGTCGCGTTCGCGCTGGCCCTGCCCGGGGCCGTCGTGGCGACAGTCGTGGCCGCGCCACCGGCGCACGCCGACGGCTGCTACACCTGGAACCGGACGCTGTCCCAGGGAAGCTCCGGCGACGACGTCCGGCAGCTCCAGATCCGGGTGGCCGGCTGGGCGGCGTACGGCGGCATCGTCCGGGTCGACGGCGTGTACGGCCCGGAGACGGCCGCCGCGGTCAAGCGCTTCCAGACCGCGTACGGGCTGCGCGCCGACGGCGTGGCCGGGCCGCAGACGTTCGCCAGGATCTACGACCTGCAGAAGGACAGCGACTGCACGCCGAAGCACTTCAGCTACGCCGAGCTGGACAACGGCTGCGGCAAGGGCGGGTGGGCCGGTGGCCCGCTCTCCGCGTCGGCCACCCGGGAGAACGCGCTGCGCACCATGTGGAAGCTGGAGGCGCTGCGGCGCAGCCTCGGCGACAAGCCGCTCTACGTGACCAGCGGGTTCCGCAGCATCGCCTGCAACCGGCAGGTCGGCGGCGCCGCGGACAGCCAGCACCTCTACGGCAACGCGGCCGACCTGATCGCCAAGCACCGCAGCCTCTGCGACATCGCCCGCTCGGCCCGCAGCCGGGGCTTCAGCGGCATCTACGGCCCCGGCTACCCGGACCACGACGACCACACGCACGTCGACTCGCGGCGGGAGAACAACCGGGACAAGTCGTCGAACACGAAGGGCTGGTCCGCACCGGACTGCGGAGTCAAGTGATGCGGTGACGGCGGCCCGGACCGGGGGTGGGGGCTCCCCGTCCGGGCCGCCGTCGGCATGCTCCGGCGCGACCGACGCCACTCCGCGACGGGGCGTCGGCGCGACCGGAACCGGGCGCCGGGCGTCAGCTCGCCCGGGGCCAGCGGGGCCGGGCGGTGGGAGCCGACCGCCCGGCGACCGGCCGCAGACCGGGCCGCACCGGCGGCGCGGCGGCCCGCGGAACCGCACCGCGCGCCGCCTGCGCCGCGGCGGGGCGGGCGGCCTGACCCGGCACCGCCCGGGCCGGCTGTCCGGGCACAGGGCGGCCGGCCTGACCGGGTACGCCGGGCCGCGCCACCTGACCGGGTACGCCCGGTCGCGCCGTCTGACCGCGGGCGGCCTGCCCGGGGGCGGGACGGGCGCCGGACGGTCCGGTCAGCACGAACGGGAAGGGCACGTGCACGAACGGGTTGCCGTGCCGGATCAGCGCGTCGATCTGGCGGTCGTTGAGACCGTGTGTCTCCAGCACGCGCCGGCCCCAGCGATGCAACCGGCAGGGAAACGACGAACCGTCGTTGCGGCACTTCGGCCCCGCGGGCCACTCCTCGGCGGCGTGCACCACCACCGCCCGGACCGCGAGGCGGACGTCCTCGGGGGTCAACGGCGCCGGTACCGGCACCTCGCCCAGAATCTGGTCGATGGGATCCGTCGACTGCTCACCAACTCGCACGGCAGGCCTCCCGCAGTTCGGCAGCGGTGCGGCGGAACGGCCGCACCACATCCTCGACCACTGGTACGGCCGGATGACGGCAGCAGTTCAATCCCGCCACGCGGCGAGCAGTTCGGCCGGCCCGAGCGCGGTGACTCCGTCGACCGCACGGCCACTGCGCACCACCGCGACGACCGGTGTGTGGTCGTCGGCACCCGGTAGCTGGGCGCGGTGGTGAAGCAGCCGGGCCAGGTCGTGACCGTCGAACGCGCCGTTCTCCAGCCACTTGACCGAGCCCACGAACGTGATCCGCTTGGCCACCGGGCTCCGATCGCCGCCGACCAGGTCGATCTCGGGATCGTTGGTACGCGTCCAGTACCCGCCCACCTCCGCCGTCCCGGACGGCAGGCTCCCCGGCGGCAGCCGCCGCAGGGACTCCCGGATCACCGGCTCGACCGCACGCCCTCGCCATGAGGTCCAGGACGAATGGATGCGGGCGAGCGTCAGATCCCCTCTGCCGCGCTCGATCTCGGCGAGGTAGGGGTCGAGGAAGGCGAGCCAGAAGCGGAGATACGGATCGGCGACCACGTAGCGGGTCTCGCGCGACGGACGGGTGGACAGCGGGAGGGCGGCCTCCACGACCCGCTTGTCGGTCAGCAGTCGGAGCGCGCGGTGCAGCGACGCCTGCGGGATTCCGCCGGCCGCCCGCGCGATGGAGGAGGAGGTGCGCTCCCCGGAGCCGATGGCGCGCAGCACCACGCCCGGCTGGGACTGCGGCGGAAACTCGGCAGCGAGGGCCCGTTCCCCGCTGACGAGCAGCGCGGAAGTGGGGTCCGGGACGGCCTGGGCGAGGTAGTCGCGCACGGTCTCGCCGGGGGCCCAGTCGTCGAGGACGAGCGGCAGGCCACCGGTGACGAGGTACGCGTCGATGGCATCCGCCGGCGGCAACTGGAGCATCTCGGCCACGTCGCCGGGGCTCAGGGGCGGCACGACCATCTCGGTCGCGCGCTGGTGGAACGGGCGGCCGTAGTCGTTGAGCGCCTCCATCATCGCCAGGTCCGAGCCGACGCAGATCAGCAGGACCGGCCGACGGGACAGCTCCCGGTCGAAGACCTTCTGGAGGGTGCCCTCGAAGCCGGGATCGGTGGCGATGAGGTAGGGCATCTCGTCGAGCACGACGACGCTGGGCTGATCCGTGGGCAGCGCGGCGGCGAGGAGGGTGAGAGCCGCGTCCCAGGTGGCCGGCGCCTGTCCGGCGAACAGACCCGCTCCAGGGAGCGTCGAGCCGGCCGCCGCTTCGACGAAGAGCCGCAGGTCGGCGGCGGGGGTGGGTTGCGCCGAGGCGGTGAAGAAGAGGTGGGGTACGCCCGCGCGCTCGACGAACTCCTCAACGAGGCGGGACTTACCCACCCGTCGGCGTCCGCGCATGAGCAGCGCACGTCCCGGGCGCCCCGCCCGGCCGCCGCGTTCGACGCGCGCCAACATGCCGTCGAGCCGGGCCAGCTCCCTCGTCCTGCCGACGAAACCGGCCACGTCGTCACCTCATACTCTCAGGACGGATACTCTCATCTCTGATAGTATCCCGAATGAGAGTGTCTGTGCCTCAGACCAGGCCGGCGTCCTGGACCAGCAGGGCCACCTGCACACGGTTGTTAAGGTCGAGCTTCGTCAGCAGCCGCGACACGTACGCCTTCACCGTCGCCACGCTCATGAACAACTCGGCGGAGATCTCCGCGTTGGTGCGGCCCCGGCCGAGCAGCACCGCGACCTCCCGTTCCCGTTCGGAGAGCCCGTCGAGCAGCCGTACCGCCCGTTCCCGCTTCGGGTCCGGGCCGGGCGCCGGCGCGGCGCCGGTGACGTGCGCGATGAGTTTGCGGGTCACCGCCGGGGACAGCATCGCCTCCCCCGCCGCGACCCGGCGTACCGCCGCCACGATCTCGGCCGGCGGGGTGTCCTTGAGCAGGAAGCCGCTCGCCCCGGCCCGCAGCGCCCGCAGCACCTGCTCGTCCGCGTCGAACGTGGTGAGCACCAGCACCTCGGGCGGTTCCGCTGTGGCACGCAGCGCCTCGGTGGCGGCCAGGCCGTCGACCCGGGGCATGCGGATGTCCATCAGCACCACGTCCGGGGCGTGGGCGGCGACGGCCTGGGGCACCTCGGCGCCGTCGGTGGCCTCGCCGACCACCGCGAGGTCGGGTACGCCGCCGAGGATCATCGACAGCGCGCCGCGGACCAGCGGGTCGTCGTCGACGATCAGCACCCGTACCGGGGCGCTCACTGCGCCGCCCAGGGCAGCCAGGCGGTCAGCCGGAACGTGCCGTCGGCGTCCCGCCCGTGTTCCAGGCGGCCACCGGCGAGCGTGACCCGCTCGGCGATGCCGACCAGGCCGGTGCCGGTGCCCGGGATCGCGGTGGCCGGGCTGCCCACCGGCCACGGGTTGCTGATCTCCACCACCAGCCCGTCACCCGGGCCACCGGCCAGCCGGACGGTCACCACCGCGCCGGGCGCGTGCTTGCGGGCGTTTGTCAGCCCCTCCTGCACGATCCGGTACGCGCTGCGCCCGATCGCCGCGGGCACCGCCTCCGGCTCGGTCACCTCGTCGACGACGGCGACCCGTACCCCGGCGTCGCGGCTCTCGGCGACCAGCGCGGGCACGTCGGCCAGCGTGGGCTGCGGCCGTTCCGGCGTGGCCTCGGAGCCGACCTCGGCCCGCAACACGCCGATCACCTCGCGCAGGTCCTGGAGCGCGGCGTGCGCGCTGGCCCGGATCACCCCGGCCGCCCGCGCCACCTCCTCCGGCGGCGCGTCCGGCCGGAACTCCAGCGCGCCCGCGTGCAGGCTGAGCAGGGAGATCCGGTGGGCGAGCACGTCGTGCATCTCCCGGGCGATCCGGCCGCGTTCGAGCTGCCGGGCCTGGTCGAGCCGGAGCTGCTGCTCGGCCTCGGCCCGCTCGGCGCGGTCGCGCAGGGACAGCACCAGCTGGCGGCGGGCCCGGACGAACAGCGCCCACGCCACCACCACGCCGATGAACAGCGCGGTCCAGATCACCGAACCCCAGAACGGCATCGTCGGGTCGGGCCGGACGGCGAGGTAGACCGGCAGGCTGAGCACGTTCCAGGCCGCCAGGGCCAGGCCCACCGGCAGTGGCCGGTGCACCAGCACGGTGAACGTGATGACGAGCAACGCGACGCCGGAGGTGACCGAGAAGAACACCAGCGGCGCGGTGGCCAGTGCCAGCCCGACCGGCCAGCGCCGGCGCAGCCAGAGCGCCCCGCTGATCCACAGGCCGATCAGCAGGTCGACCTCCTCCAGCCAGGCCGGACCGGCGTTGAGCCCGAACTCCGGGCTCGCGCTGGTGACGTCGCCGTGGGCGATGAGCACCCAGAGCAGTGAGGCCACGAACAGCGCGCCGTCGACGAACCAGTCCCGCGGGGTCCGCCGGGCGGTCCGGGCGGGCACCAGGGAGCCCGGCAGGAGCCAGGGATGATCGGGTACGACAGCGCTGCTCACCCACCCATGCTAGGAAGCCGTCCGGACCGGCTACCAGCTACCAAAGTCGACGACTGCGGTGAACCGAGGTCGACGGCGACGCCGACCGCCGGCCGCAGCGCGTGACCGGGTGGCCCCGGCAGGCTCGACGGCATGATCGAAGTCGACCAGCTCACCAAGCGGTACGGCCCGCACACCGCCGTCGCGGACGTCACGTTCCGGTGCGAACCGGGCACAGTGACCGGTTTCCTCGGGCCGAACGGCGCCGGGAAGTCCACCACGATGCGGATGATCTGCGGGATGACGCCGCCCAGCTCCGGCGGTGCCACGGTCGCTGGCCGCCCCTACCGCGACCTGCCCAATCCGGGGCGGGAGATCGGCGTGCTGCTCGACGCCTCGGCGCAGCACGCCGGACGCACCGGACGGGAGGCGCTCACGCTCGCCGCCCGCACCATGGGCGTGGACCGGGCGCGGGTGGCGGCGGCACTGGACCGGGTCGGGCTGAACGAGACCGCCGCCCGGCGCCGCGTCGGGGCGTACTCCCTGGGCATGCGGCAGCGGCTCGGCCTGGCGCTGGCGCTGCTGGGTGACCCCCGGGTGCTGATCCTGGACGAGCCGGCCAACGGCCTCGACCCGGAGGGGATCTTCTGGATGCGCGGCCTGCTGCGCGACTTCGCCGACCGGGGCGGCACGGTGCTGCTCTCCTCGCACCTGCTGCGCGAGGTGGAGGCGGTGGCCGACCGGCTGGTGGTGATCGGCGGGGGCCGGGTGGTCGCCCAGGGCGGCAAGGACGAGCTGCTGGCCGGCGCCGGCACGCTGGTGCGCGCCCGCGACGCGCACGCCCTGCGCCTGACGCTGGAGCGGGCCGCGCTGCCCGCCACGGCCGGCACCGACGGCGGCTACGTGGTCCGGGCCGAGCCGGGTCAGGTCGGCCAGGCCGCGGCGGACGCCGGACTGGTCCTCACCGAGCTGCGCCCGGCCGGCAGCGGCGGCCTCGAACAGCTCTTCCTCACCCTCACCGCCGGCGCGTCGACCAAGGAGGCCGTCCGATGACCACCGCCACCCGTACCCCAGCGCCGCCGCGTCCCGAGGCCGCCGTCGCCGGACCGACGCTGGCCCGGCTGACCGCCGTGGAGCTGCGCAAGCTCGCCGACACCCGGGCCGGACGGTGGCTGCTGATCACGATCGGGCTGATCGCGGCCGTGATCGTGGTGGTGCAGCTCTTCGTCGTCGAGGCGCCGGACCAGACGTTCACTGCCTTCTTCACCCCGTCGCTGCTGCCGGTCGGCCTGCTGCTGCCGGTGCTCGGCATCCTCTCCATCACCGGCGAGTGGTCGCAGCGCACCGCGCTCACCACGTTCGCGCTGGTGCCCCGCCGGGAACGGGTGATCGTCGCCAAGCTCGCCGCCGTGGTGCTGGCCGCGCTCGCGTCGGTGCTGGTCAGCCTCGCGGTCGCCGCGGTCGGCACGCTCGCCGCCGGCGCCACCGGCGGGGCGGGCGCCTGGACGTTCGACTGGCAACTGCTGCCGCACGCGGCCGTGTTCCAGGTGGTGAACGTGCTGATGGGCGCCGCCTTCGGGCTGCTGCTGCTGAACACGCCGCTGGCGATCGTCACCTATCTGCTGCTGCCCACGGTGTGGAGCCTGCTCGCCGCGATGATCTCCGCGCTGCGGGAGCCGGCCCGCTGGCTCGACACCTCGTACACGATGGAGCCGCTGCTCGGCGCCGAGATGACCGGCGGGCAGTGGGGCCGGCTCGGCGTCTCGCTCGCCGTCTGGGTGCTCCTGCCGCTGGTCGCCGGTCTGGTCCGCACGCTGCGCCGGGAGGTGTCGTGACCGTGGCGGCCCGGCACACCGGCGAGGACGTCGTGGTCGACGGCGGGCGCGGCGAGCTGGTGCTGTTCTGGGCGGGGTTCCCGCTGCTCGGGGCGGGACTGGGCGCCGGGCTGACCACGCTGTCAGGCTGGATCGCCGGGCTGCCCTGGTTCCCGTTCCAGGGCCTGTTCGAGCTGCTCGACAGGTGGCCGGACGAGCGGGCGTACCCGATCGGGGCCGGGCTGGGTCTGCTCGGCGGCCTGGCCCTGGCGGTGGTGGCGGTACGCGACCGGCTGACCGTCACGGTCGGGCACCACACGGTACGGCTGCACCGCGACGGGCACGGCCGGGACGTGGCCCGCGCCGACGTCGCCGGGGTGTTCGTCGACGGTGAGGCGCTGGTGCTGCTGGACACCGCCGGCGGCGAGCTGGCCCGGGAGAAGTCCGACCTGGACACCGAGCGGCTGCGGGAGGCGTTCACCCGGCAGGGCTGGCCGTGGACCGGGCAGGACCCGCACCGGGACGCGTACCGCAGGTGGGTCGAAGGGCTGCCCGACCTGCCGCCGGGCGCGGACGCCCTGCTGCGCGCCCGGCAGCGGGCGCTCGACAGCGGCCACGACGCCGAGACCCGGGAGCTGCACGGGGAGCTGGCCCGGCTCGGCGTCGTGGTCCGCGACGAGGGCAAACGGCAGTACTGGCGGCTGGTCCCCGGACCGCCGCCGCGCTGACGGCCTCCGCTCCGGCGCCTGATCCCGCGCGGCGCCCGCCGCGACGCCGGTGGACGTGACAAGTCACATCGCTGGCGCGTTTCCGGCATCAGAACGAACTGTTCGGGCATGTTCTCCGTACACAGGTGTGGTACGTGACGTCTACCTCGGAGGCATGGTGTCCGCAGTTCGAACTGATCCATTCGCGGGGGCGATACTCCAGGTCGGCGTACTGGCGGCCCTGGCCGGCACGGTCGGCCTGAGCGCGTACGGCTGGCTGGCCGGTCTGCTCTTCGGGGTGGTCATGGTCGCGGCGCTCGGATACGGGCTGCGCCGCTCGGGCGCGGACCGGCTCGGCCCGGCCGACTGGGTGACGCTCACCCGGGCCACGCTCGCCGGCGGGGTGGCCGCGTTGACAGTCGAGGCGTTCCGCGGCCCGATCGCGGTGCCGGTGCTGGTCGCGCTGGCCGCCGTGGCCCTCTCCCTGGACTGGGTCGACGGCCAGGTGGCCCGGCGCACCGGCACGACCAGCGCGCTCGGCGCCCGGTTCGACATGGAGGTCGACTCCTTCCTCGTCCTGGTCCTCTGCGGGTACGTCGCCGACCAGGTGGGCTCCTGGGTGCTGGTGATCGGCGCGATGCGGTACGTCTTCGTCGCCGCCGGCTGGGTGCTGCCGTGGATGCGCGGCTCGCTGCCGCCGCGCTACTGGCGCAAGGTGGTCGCCGCCACGCAGGGCATCGCGCTGACGGTGGTGGCGGCCGGTGTGCTGCCCCGGCCGCTGGCCCTCGCGGTGGTGCTCGGCGCGCTCGCGCTGCTGGTCGAGTCGTTCGGACGCGACGTCGGCTGGCTGTGGCGGCACCGCGTGCGGCCGGCGCTCCCGGCGGCGCCGGTCTCCCCCGCGCCGGCGGGCCACGGGTCCGAGTGGACGCCGGGCACGCGGATCGTGCGCCAGCCCGTCGAGGTCGGCGGGCGGCGCCGGTGACCGACCTGTCCCGGCCGGCCGACGGCGACGACGTCTCGACCGGCGCCACGTCCACGGAAGACAGCACGCCGGACAGCGCCGGCGCCTCGGCCGAGAGCGGCGACCGCACCCCGAACGACAGGGAGACGAGCGACCCGGGCAACGACGCGGTCGGCGCGTGGAGCGCCCGGCGGCTGCTCGGCGCGGCGGTCACCGCGCTGGCCGGAGCGCTCGTGCTGGTGGCCCTGGTCGCGCCGAGCGAGGTCAAACTGCTGTCCCTCGGGGCGTTGCTCCGCATCCCGGTGGAAGGGCTGCTCGCCGTCGCCCTGCTGCTGGTCCCGCCGGCCCGCCCGCGCCGCGTGGTGGCCACGCTGCTCGGCGCGCTGCTCGGCCTGATCCTGGTGCTCAAGGTCACCGATCTCGGGTTCTCGATGGTGCTCGACCGGCGCTTCGACCTGATCGCCGACTGGACGTTCCTCGGCGCGGGCGCGGAGTTCCTGTCCGAGTCGTACGGCGGGGCCGCCGAGGTGGGCGCGATCGCCCTGGCCGTGGTCGCGGCGCTCGCCGTACCGGTGCTGGTGACGCTCTCGGCGCGGCGGCTGGCCCGCGCCGCGGCGGCCCACCGCCGGGTGACCACGCGCGCCGTCACCGCGCTCGCCGCCGCCTGGGTGGTCTGCGCCGTGCTCGGCGCGCAGATCGTGCCCGGCCTCCCGGTCGCCGCGGACACCGTCGCCGCCGACGTCTTCGACCGTGCCCGGCAGGTGCGGGCGGGCCTGAACGACAAGGAGACGCTCAACACGCAGCTCGCCGGCGACCCGTTCCGGGACGTGCCGGGTGAGCAGATGCTCACCGCGCTGCGCGGCAAGGACGTGCTGTTCACGTTCGTGGAGAGCTACGGCCGGGTCGCGCTGGAGGACCCGGAACTGGCCCCGGAGGTGGACGCCGTCCTCGACGAGGGGACCCGGCAGTTGCGCGCGGCCGGTTACGGCAGCCGCAGCGCGTTCCTCACCTCGTCCACCACCGGCGGTGGAAGCTGGCTCGCGCACGCCACGCTGATGAGCGGCATCCGCACCGACAACCAGTTGCGCTACACCAACCTGGTACGCAGCGACCACCTGACCCTCAACGGCGCGTTCAAGCGCGCCGGCTGGCGGACCGCGCTCGTCATGCCGGCGCTGAACCGGGCGTGGCCGGAGGCGGCATTCTTCGAACCCGACACGCTGTACGGGGCAAAGGAACTCGGCTACAAGGGGCCGCTGTTCAGCTTTTCCTCGCCACCGGACCAGTACACGCTGGCGGAGTTCCAACGCCGCGAGCGCGGCCCCGGGCGCACGCCCGTGATGGCCGAGATCCCGCTGCTCTCCAGTCACCTGCCGTGGACGCCGGTCCCGCCCCTCGTCGRCTGGGACGACATCGGCGACGGCTCGGTCTACAAGGGAACGGCGCGCGCCGACCGCTCGGCGGAGGGCACCCGGGAGGCGTACCGGCAGGCCGTCGTGTACTCGCTGCGCACGCTCATCTCCTACGTGCAGCGGTACGGTGACGAGAACCTGGTGCTGGTGTTCCTCGGCGACCACCAGCCCGCCCGCACGATCACCGGCGACGACGCCGGCAAGGACGTGCCGATCACCGTCGTCGCGAAGGACCCGGCAGTGCTCGACCGCATCGCCGGATGGGGCTGGCAGGACGGGCTCAACCCGGACCCGCAGGCCCCGGTCTGGCCGATGGAGTCGTTCCGGGACCGCTTCCTGCGGGCGTTCGGACCGCAGTCCACCACTCACAGTTAGGGATGTCGTGACGATGCTCGCGCGGGCCTGGGGGATCACCCGTTCCCTGGCCGTCTACCACGGTCAGCCGGCCAAGCACCGGCGTGCCCGGCAGCTCTACGGGCAGTTCCTCTCCCCCGGCGACCTCGCCTTCGACATCGGCGCCCACGTCGGCGGCCGGGTGCGCACCTGGCGGCGGCTGGGCGCGCGGGTGGTCGCGGTGGAGCCGCAGCCCGACTGCCTGCGGGTGCTGCGCCTGGGCTTCGGGCGGGACRCCGACGTGGTGATCGAGCCGACGGCGGTCGGTGCGCGGTCCGGGAGCGCGCGGCTGGAGCTGTCGTCGGCGACGCCGACGGTGTCCACCATGTCGTCGTCCTGGATCGAGTCGGTCACCGCCGATCCGAGCTTCGCCGGGGTCCGCTGGGACCGGTCGGTCGAGGTGCCGGTGGTGACGCTCGACGACCTGGTGGCGCGGCACGGCGTACCGGCGTTCTGCAAGGTCGACGTCGAGGGCTTCGAGGTCGACGTGCTGTCCGGGCTCAGCCACCCGGTGCGCGGGCTGTCCTTCGAGTACCTGCCACCGGCGCACGACGCCGCGCTCGCGTCGCTGGACCTCGTGGAACAGCTGGGCGCGTACCGCTACAACTACTCGCCGGTGGAGACCATGCGGTTCGCGAGCGAGAGCTGGCTGGACGCGGCCGGGCTGGTGCGGCTGCTGGAGACGTACCGCCCGGCCGGTCGCTCCGGCGACGTCTACGCCCGGCTGTCGGACTCCTGACGTAGGGTCGGCCCCGGGCACGAGTCGAGGAGGGCCGATGGCCAGGTACGCCGCTCTGCTGCGGGCCGTCAACGTCGGGGTCAACAAGCTGGCCATGGCCGACCTGCGCCGCGTGGTCACCGACCTCGGTCACACCGACGTCAAGACGTACCTGCAGAGCGGCAACGTGGTCTTCACCAGCCCGCCGGCCCGGCCGGAGACGCTGGCCGAGGGCATCGCGAACCGGCTCGGCGACGAACTGGGCCTGCGGGTGCCGGTGCTGGTCCGCGACGGGGACGAGCTGGCCGCGGTGGCCGCCGCCAGCCCGTACGCGGGCCGGCAGGACGACCACACGCGGGTGCTCGTGGTGTTCCTGTCGGCCGCGCCCGCCGCCGCGCGGGTGCGCGAGCTGGCCGTGCCGCCGGGCGAGACGATGGAGTACGAGGTGATCGGCCGGGAGGCGCACCTGCACTTCCCGGCCGGCGGCTACGGGCGGACGAAGTTCACCGCCGCGTACCTGGAGAAGAAGCTGGGTGTGGTGGCGACGGCCCGCAACTGGCGGTCGGTGCTGGCCCTGCGCGACCTCACCGCCGCCTGAGCCTCTCCTCAAACCGGCCCGCGGCACCTAGCATTGCTGCTCATGAATATGAAGCGCGTCACCCGCTCGCGATCCGGGCGGATGTTCGCGGCGGTCGTGCTCGCCGTCGCGGTCGCGATCCCGCTCGGCGTGACCGGCGCCGCCTCGGCCGCGACCACACTGACCGTGGCGCAGGCCCTCGCCGCGCAGGACGGCCGGACCGCCACCGTGACCGGCTACGTCATCGGCCAGCCCACAGCCACCAACACGGTGCTCACCTCCGGCTTCACCGCCGACACCGCGATCGCCATCGCCGACCAGGCTGGCGAGACCGGCACCTCCCGGATGCTGTACGTGCAGGTCACGGCCGCCTGGCGGAGCACCTTCGGGCTGCTCGGCAACCCGTCGCTGCGCGGGCGGCAGGTGACCGCGACCGGCGCGCTGACCGCGTACTTCAGTCACGGCGGGCTGAAGAACCCGAGCGCGATGAGCCTCGGCGGCGGCGCCACGCCGAGCCCTTCCCCGACCCCGACCCGCACGTCCGACGCCTACTACGCGGCCGCGGCCGGCAAGACCGGGCCGGCGCTGCGTACCGCGCTGCACGGCATCATCCGGGTGCAGACGAAGCTCAGCTACGACCAGGTGTGGGACGCGCTCAAGGACACCGACCAGGACCCGGCCAACCCGGCGAACGTGATCCTGCTCTACAGCGGACGCTCGCAGAGCAAGACCAGCAACGGCGGCGGTGCGAACGACTGGAACCGGGAGCACGTCTGGGCCAAGTCGCACGGCGACTTCGGCACCGCCACCGGCCCCGGCACCGACGTGCACCACCTGCGGCCGGAGGACGTGTCGGTCAACTCGCTGCGCGGCAACAAGGACTTCGACGCCGGCGGCGGCGCGGTCGCCGAGGCGCCCGGCTGCTACACCGACGCCGACTCGTTCGAGCCGCGCGACGCGGTGAAGGGCGACGTGGCCCGGATGATCCTGTACATGGCGATCCGGTACGAGGGCGGCGACGGCTGGCCGGACCTGGAACCGAACGACTCGGTGTCGAACGGCTCCGCGCCCCGGCTCGGGCGGCTGTCGAAGCTGCTGGCCTGGAACGACCAGGACCCGCCGGACGCCTTCGAGCAGCGACGCAACCAGCGGATCTACGAACGCTGGCAGGGCAACCGCAACCCGTTCGTCGACCACCCGGAGTGGGCCCGGTCGATCTGGGGTTGACGCTCGTCCCCGATGTGAGGAAGCGTGGCGAGCGGGTAGAGACATCCGGTTGGCACGGCCGGGGCGGGCGGCACGGACGCGCCCCGGCACCGCACGATCGGAGATGAGACTCTTCATGGCCCCCAACAGCGTTCCGGACATCGCGCTCAACGACGGAAACTCCATCCCACAGCTCGGTTTCGGCGTGTTCCAGATCGAACCGAAGGACACCGCCCGGGCGGTCGGCACCGCGCTGGAGATCGGCTACCGGCACATCGACACCGCCCAGATGTACGGCAACGAGGCCGAGGTGGGTCAGGCGCTGCGCGCCTCCGGGCTGGACCGCGGCGAGGTCTTCGTGACCAGCAAGCTGAACAACGGCTTCCACCGCCCGGACGACGCCCGCAAGGCGTTCGAGCAGACGCTGCGGGAACTCAAGTTCGACTACCTCGACCTGTTCCTGATCCACTGGCCGCTGCCCACCCGCTACGACGGCGACTTCGTCTCCACCTGGAAGGTGCTGGAGGAGCTGCGTGACGCGGGCACGGTCCGGTCGATCGGCGTGTCCAACTTCCAGGTCGCGCACCTGGAGCGGCTGGCCGCCGAGGCGGACGTGGTGCCGGCGGTCAACCAGATCGAGGCGCACCCCTACCTCGGCAACGAGGAGGTGCGGGCGTACGACAAGGCGCACGGCATCCTCACCGAGGCGTGGTCGCCGATCGCTCAGGGCAAGGTGCTCGGCGACCCGACGGTCGTCGACGTGGCCGAGCAGGTCGGCCGGACCCCGGCCCAGGTGGTGCTGCGCTGGCACGTGCAGCGCGGCGACATCGTCTTCCCGAAGTCGACCACCCCGAAGCGGATCGAGGAGAACTTCGCGATCTTCGACTTCACGCTCGACGACACCGCGATGGAGCGGCTCACCTCGCTGGACCGGGGCGAGGACGGCCGGACGGGCCCGAACCCGGACGAGTTCGACTACATCCCGAGCTGAACCGCCGCACACCGAAGGGCCCCGGGGAACCGGGGCCCTTCGACGTTTGACTTCGCGCGCACTCGAAGGGGCAGGGTGACCGGCAAAGCTCCGACGGGGAGGAAATCCATGCGCTACCGCACCATCGGCACCGACCCTGCGACGCGCCGCAAGGTCAGCGTGCTCAGCCTCGGCGCGATGCTCTTCGGCACCGCCACCGACGAGGCCACCTCGTTCGCCATCCTCGACCGCTACGTGGAGGCCGGCGGCACGTTCATCGACACCTCGGACAACTATGCCTTCTGGCAGAACGGGGGCCAGGGTGGCGAGAGCGAGGAACTGCTCGGCCGCTGGCGGCGCAGCCGCGGGGTCGGCGACGAGGTGGTCATCGCCACGAAGCTCGGTGCCCGGCCACTCGCCCCGGGCACCAGCTACGTGGACAACCCCGAAGGGCTGTCGGCGAAGGTGATCCGCGAGTCCGCCGAACGCAGCCGGGAGCGGCTCGGGCTCGACCGGCTCGACCTGCTCTACGCCCACATCGAGGACCACACGGTTGCGCTGCGGGAGACCGTGGAGGGCTTCGCCGAGCTGGTCGCGGAGGGCACCGTCGGGCTGCTGGGCGCCAGCAACCACCGCGCCTGGCGGGTGGAGCGGGCGCGGGCGCTCGCCGCCGCGGGCGGGTTGCCCGGGTACGAGGTGCTGCAGTACCACCGCAGCTACCTGCCCCGGCGTCTCGACGTGCCGAGCGAGCTGGACCGGGACGGGGACGTCGGCTGGGTCGGCCCGGACCTGCTCAGCTACCTGCGGGCCGAGCCGCAGCTCACGCTGGTCGCGTACTCGCCGCTGCTCAAGGGCGCGTACGTCCGGCCGGAACGGCTCGGCGAGGAGTACGCGGTGCCCGCCACCCCGGCCCGCCTGGAGGCGTTGCGGGCGGTGGCCGCCGAGACCGGGGCCACCGTCAACCAGGTGGTGCTGGCCTGGCTGATGGGCGGCGACATCCCGTCGATCCCGCTCGTCGGCTTCTCCTCGGTGGCGCAGCTGGAGGAGAGCCTGGGCGCTGTCGACCTGGAGCTGACCGCCGAGCAGCGGACCCGGCTGGACTCGGCGCGCTGACCGGCGCCGGGCCGGGTGGCTCACACGCCACCCGGCCCGTGCCGATCGACCGCTCGTGCCGTTCGACCGGATCGTGTCGCTCAGCCGGCCGGGTACCGGTCGACAGCGACGTCCAGCCGCAGGGTGCCGGTGCCCGGCAGGGTCACCTCGGTGGCGTCGGCCGGGCGGGCCGCGCCGTCGTACCAGCCGGCGTAGCTGACGAACGGCGGCGTCCACAGCCACGCGACGGTGACCGGCTGGGGGCCGAGCACGCGCAGCGCGTACTCGCCGTCGCGGTCGGCCGTCCGGCCGATGACCTCACGGGTACGCGCGTTGCGCACCGTCAGCTCGGCGACCACCGGGCGGCCCTCCGGATCGACGAGCCGGCCGGTGACCAGGACGCCTCGCCGTGCAGCGAGGTCGTAGACGGTGGTGGCGCCGGCCCGGACCGTGACCGGCACGGCCTTGCCCCGCAGGGCGAACCCACCGGACCACTGGGGGGCGTTGTCGGCGGTGGTGAACAGCAGCGGCCACCCGTACGGGCCGAGCCAGTCGATGCGGTAGCGGCCCTGCGCGTCCAGCTCCACTCCCCAATCCGGGAAGTCGCCTGTCTCGGGCGCGAGCGTCACGGTGCCGGAGGTCGCCGGCTTGCCGGTGGCCGCGCTGGTCACGGTGCCGGTGACGACACCGGCGCGGTCGAGCCGGATCGGGGGCACGGTGACCGTCTGCCCGGCGCGGAGCGTGACCATCCGGGCCTGCTTCACGTCACCGGTGCCGCCGGTCGCGCCGACCCACTGCGCGCCGTACGCCGATCCGCCGGCGGGGCGGGCGAACAGGTTCCAGGAGCCGGCCGCGACCAGGCCGACGCGGACGTTCCCGGAGGCGTCGGAGCAGTACCGTCCCGGGTTGGCGGGCAGCTCGCCGGTACCGGCGGGCGCCGGCGTCACGCAGGCCCCGGCGACTGGTGCGCCGGTCACCGCGTCGACCACCCGGGAGACCACGTTCGCGGCCGGGGTCAGGACGACCACGGCGGTGCCGCTGCCGTCGGCCAGGACGTTCACCGTGGCGTAGCGGGGCAGGTGGGTGTCGTCCCGGGTGTAGACCCACACCTCCTGCGGGCCGGGGATCAGCGGCGGGACGGTCACCCGGGTGTCGCCGCACGGATTGCGCCGGGGGTCGAGGAACACGCATACCCCGTCGACCGCGGCGCCGGTGACCGCGTCGCGCGCCCGCAGGGTCGACCCGCTGGGCGTGACCAGGCGCTCGGAGACCTCCGTCGTGTCCCCCGCGGACACCCGGACCGTTCCGGCCTGCGCCCAGCTGGTGCGGCCCGGCACCCACTGCCGGAGCACCTCGTCGTCCTGGCCGTCGCTGTACACCGGGGTGATGGCGATCTTGTAGTCGCCGGCCGGCACCTCCACGCTGAGCTGCCCGGACTCATCCAGTGGCAGCAGGTCCTTGTCGTAGCTGCTGTCGGCTGCGGTCACGGCGACGTTGCCGCCGGCCGGGCTGCCGTCGGTCCCGGTGACGGTCAGGTGGAGCACGCCTGCCGGATCCGCCGCCGCACCGGCGGCGGTGGGTGCGGCGGTGACGGCCAGGGCCGCCACGGCGAGTGCGCCGAGCACTCTTCGGACGATGGACACGGTGGACCCCTCTCGGTTTCAATGCGCTCAAGAGGCGTCCGCGTCTCCACAACCAGGGCACGCCCCCCGTGCGTCGGATGCCGGCGCAGCATATGGCAGAAGATCGATCGCGCACTGTCCGCGACCGGTCATCCGGCGGACTGCTGCGGGAACGGTCATAACCGCGCCTTTCTCCCGTACCGGGCCGCCGTCGGCCGGGAATCGCCACCGCCAGATCGGATCTGGCGGACCGTCTGGCGCCGAAGGGGTGAGGCCGGCACAACACCACAGCTCCCCGGCCTCGTTGAAACAGGCGATCGGTCCGGCGGCACGCCGTACGCCTGTCGAGACACCGACGAGAGAGGTAGCAATCCATGAGTAACCGGAACACCGGCCTGGCCGTCGAGGCCGAGGGCCTGGTCCGGTCCTTCGGTACGACGCGGGCGCTCGACGGGCTGGACCTGCGGGTCCCCGCCGGCACCGTGTACGGGGTGCTGGGCCCCAACGGCGCCGGCAAGACCACAGCCGTACGGGTGCTGGCGACGCTGCTGCGCCCCGACGGCGGCACCGCCCGGGTCTTCGGCCACGACGTGGTGCGCGACGCCGACGCGGTCCGCTCCCGGGTGAGCCTGACCGGCCAGTACGCCTCGCTGGACGAGGACCTGACCGGTGCGGAGAACCTGATTCTGCTGGCGCGGCTGCTCGGGCTGAGCCGGGCCGGCGCCCGGGACCGCGCCGACCAGCTGCTCGCCGCCTTCGGGCTGACCGAGGCCGCCGGGCGGCAGGTGAAGAAGTACTCCGGCGGGATGCGGCGGCGCATCGACATCGCCGCGAGCATCCTCAACACCCCGGATCTGCTGTTCCTGGACGAGCCGACCACCGGGCTGGATCCGCGCAGCCGCAACCAGGTGTGGGCGATCGTGCGGGCGGTGGTGGCGTACGGCACCACCGTGCTGCTGACCACGCAGTACCTGGACGAGGCGGACCAGCTCGCCGGGCGGATCGCGGTGGTCGACCACGGCCGGGTGATCGCGGAGGGCACCCCGGGCGAGTTGAAGTCGTCGGTCGGATCCGGCAGCGTCCACATCCGGCTGCGCGATCCGGGGCAGCGGCCCCAGGCCGAGAAGGTGCTGCGGGCGGCGCTGGGCGTACCGGTGCAGCTCGACACGGACCCGGTGGCGCTGACCGCCCGGGTCGGCGAGGACGGCACCGACCTGGAGGCGAGCGCGCAGGCCGCCCGCGCGCTCGGTGAGCTGGCCGGCGCCGGCATCGTGGTGGACGACTTCTCCCTCGGCCAGCCCAGCCTGGACGAGGTCTTCCTGGCCCTGACCGACCACCCGGCCGTCCCGGCGGACGAGCGGGACGACGAGCTGGAGGCGGCGCGATGAGCGACACCGCGATTACCACCGGGCGCGCGCCGTCCGTCTACGTCCCGTCCGCCGAGGCGCTCGCCACGGTGCTCGCCCCGGCGGAACGGCCGGCCCGGCCGAGTCCGCTCGCCGCGTCGCTGACGTTCGGCTGGCGGGCCCTGCTGAAGATCAAGCACGTGCCGGAGCAGCTGTTCGACGTGACCGCGTTCCCGATCATCATGGTGCTGATGTTCACGTACCTGTTCGGTGGCGCGCTCGCCGACAGCCCGCGTGCGTACCTGCAGTTCTTCCTGCCCGGCATCATGGTCACGAGCGTCGTGATGATCACCATGTACACCGGGGTCGGGCTGAACAACGACATCGAGAAGGGTGTCTTCGACCGGATCCGTACGCTGCCGGTCTGGCGGCCGGCCGCGCTGGTCGGGATGATCTTCGGGGACGTGCTGCGCTACGTGCTCGCCGCGGTGGTCATCCTCTCGGTCGGGCTGGTGCTCGGCTTCCGCCCCGACGGCGGGCTGCTCGGGGTGCTGGCCGGGATCGGGCTGCTCGTGGTCTTCTCGTTCGCGTTCTCCTGGGTGTGGACGTTCTTCGGCCTGGTGCTGCGCAGCGAGAAGTCGGTGATGGGGGTCAGCATGATGGTGCTGTTCCCGCTGACGTTCCTCAGCAACGTGTTCGTGGAACCGTCCACCATGCCCGGTTGGCTGCAGGCGTTCGTCAAGGTCAACCCGATCACCCACCTGGTCGGCGCGGTCCGCGCGGCGATGGCCGGCTCGATGGACGGCCCGAACACGATGTGGTTGCTGCTCTGGAGCGCCGGTTTCGTGGTCGTCTTCGGCACGCTGACCATGTACCGCTACAACCGCCACTGACCGCCCGCCGGGGTGGCGGGACCCGAACCCGCCACCCCGGCGTACGGCAGGTCAGAGCCGCCAGGACACCGGTTCGGGCGGCAGGTAGCGGCAGGCGCCGCCGGTGGTGACGGACTCACGCAGATGGGCGGCGAGCGCCGGATGCCGCTGGTCGATGCGGCGCAGCGTGTCCCGGATCCGCCCGGTCACCGCCTTGCGTGCCCGTTCGGCCTGGTCACCGAGGCGGCGGCTGCGCCCGGCCAGCCCGGCGGCGGTCCGCAGCTGGTCGAGCAGCGCGGCGCGCTCCGCGTCCAGCGCGGACAGCCGCCGCTCGTCGTGGCGTACGGCGGCCCGGTCGATCTCGTCGTCGAGCCGCCGCAGATGCCGGCGGTAGCGGGCCTTCGCCTCGTCGTCCAGCACCGGGTCGGCGCCGAGGCGGCGGGCCGCGACAAGTTCCGGGCCCGCGGCCGGGTCGAGCAGCTCGACGGCGGGCACGTCGGTGCCGGGCCGGCTCAACAGCAGCCGCAGGTCGTGCAGCCCTTTGGCGTCGGGTAGGTGCACCACCACACCGCCGTACCCGAGGCGCCACACCGGCCCGTCCGGGCGGAACTCCGGCGGAGCGGACACCGCCGGGCGAACAGCGGTCAGCGGAGAGACCGCCACCGCCGGAGGGTCCACCCGGGCGGCGGCCAGCCGGCCGGGCACCTGTCTCATGCCCAGCGCCCGCGCCTCGGCCGCCGTCGCGGCGCGCAGCCGCCGCGCCTCGGCCGCGTCGCCCGGCCCGTCGCGCCCGGTCAGCGCGGCCACCAGCCCGACCCGGGCCAGCACCGACCACGGGCGGGCGCCCAGCCGGTCGGCGGCGTCCCGGGCCGCCGTGTAACCGGCGACCGCGTCGTCCCACCGGCCGTCGGCCGCGTCCACCGCGGCCAGCCACAGGTCGACCGGGCCGGCGATGTCGCAGCCGAACAGCGCGGCCATCCACCGTCCCCGGTGCGGCGCCAGCGCCGCCCGCGCCTCGGCGCACCGGCCCGGGTCGCCGTCCACTGCCGCCGCCTGGGCCCGCAGCCGCAGCCACAGCGGCGACACCGACCGGGGGTACGTGGCGCCGGCGGCCTCGATCCCGGCGGTGAGCCCGCGTACGGCGGCCGGGTCGCCGCGTTCGGCGGCGGTGATCGCCCGGAGCAGCTCGGCCTGCGGGTGGCCGGCGCCCACCTTGTCGAGCAGGGCCTCGGCCTCGGCGACGCGGCCGTAGAGAAGCAGCACCGACCAGCGGATGTGGTGCGTCATGAAGGCGTGGTCGGAGTGTTCCGGCTCGGGGTGGCTCTCCACCTCGGCGAAGCACTCCTCGGCGGTGGCGAGGTCGCCCCGGAACGCGGCGATGATGCCGCTGTCCATGGTGGCCGCCATCCGCTGCCGGGGCACCTCGCCCTGCCGGGCGCCGGCCACGAACGAGGCCAGCTCCCGGCGGTATCCCGGGTCGCCCAGTTCCAGCAGCGCGACCCAGCGCAGCGCGGTGGCCCACAGCTCGGTCTCCCGGTCGCCGCCGCGGCGGGCCACCTCCCGGATCTCGGCGGTCACCTGGGCTCGCTCCTCGGCGGTCCCGAGGCCCCAGGTGGTGTCGTGGCGGGCCCACAGGCTGAACGTGAGCGCCTCGTCGTCGCTGCCGTGCCTCGCGAGCGTCTCGGTGGCGGTGATCAGGTCGGTGACCAGGCTGCGCACGGACCGCTGCGGATCCGGCTCGCCGATCAACCGCCGGTACGCCTCGCGGACCAGGTCGTCGGCGTCGAGCCGGCGGCGGGTGGCCGAGTGCCGCCGGTGCGCGGTGAGCGCCACCCGGGTCAGCACGCCCGGGTCGTCGGCCTGCCGGGCCAGCGCGGCGGCCTCGGTCAGCAGCCGCTCGACCTCCTCGGCCGGGCCGATGTGGTGCAGCAGCCCGGCCAGTTCCAGCAGCAGCCGGACCCGCGGGACGGGCTCACCGGGAAGATCGAGCGCCCGCCGGTAGTGCCGGACCGACTCGTCCACGGCGAGCCGGCCGGCCGCGTCCCGCGCGGCTGTGACCAGCAGGTCACCGGCGCGTACCGGGTCCAGCTCGGCGCCGGCCAGCCACGCGTGCCGGGCCAGGTGGGCGGGGCTGAGCGCGCCGGCGAGCGCGTCGGACCTGTCCACGGCGCGGACGACGCCCGCGTGCCGGGCCCGCCGCGCGTCCGCGGCGAGCCCGTCGTAGAGCGTCTCGCGGACCAGGTCGTGCACGAAGACGAACCGCCCGCCGCCCCGGGGCAGCACCAGCCGGGCCGCGGCGGCGCGGCCGAGCATGCGGTCGACCTGGGCGACCGGAGCGGGTACGCAGGCCGCCACCGTCCCCCTGTCGAACTCGTGGCCGAGCACCGCGGCGACGGTGAGCGCCTCGACGACCGGGGCGGTCAACTGGTCGAGCCGGCGGCGCACCACCTCCCGGACGCCGGGCGCGATGGTGTCGGTGAGGCCGTCGGTGTGCCAGAGCCGGGCGGTCTGCTCGACGAAGAACGGGTTCCCGCCGGTGCGCCGGTGCACCTCGGCGACCAGGTCGGCGCCCGGCTCGCGGCCGGCGGTGCGGGTCATCAGGGCGGCCACGTCGTCCCGGCCGAGGCCGGTGAGCGTGACCGTGGTGGCCTTCGCGCTCAGCGGCACCAGCAACGGGCGCAGCGGATGCTCGCCGGACTCGACCTCGGCGTCCCGGTAGGTGCCGACGAACAGCAGCCGCTCGAACCAGGTGTGCCGGGTGACGAACTGGAGCAGCCGGACCGACGCCGGGTCGGCCCAGTGCAGGTCGTCGAGGACCACCACGACCGGCCGGTGCTGCGCGACGGCGACGAGCGCCGCGGTCACCGCGTCGTGCCTGTCGAACTCGGCCCGGCCGCCGTCCCCCGCCTCGTCGCCGTCGTCCCCCGCTTCGTCGCCCTCTCCGGCGGGGCGCTCGCCGAGCAGCGCGGCCAGCCCGGCGTCGACCGCTTCGCGGGCGCCGGACGGGTCGTCGGCGAAGCGGGCCAGCCGGCGCAGCACCTGGACCCAGGGCCAGTAGTCGGGGGCGGTGTCGGAGTCCCAGCACGCGGCACCGAGCACGAGCGCGCCGCTTCGGCGGGCCTCGTCGGCGGCGGCCGAGACCAGTGTGGTCTTGCCGATGCCCGGCTCGCCGGTGACCAGGGCGAGGCCGCCGTGGCCCGCGGTCAGCCGGGCCACCTCGGCGCGCAACAGCGCCGCGGGGTGTTCCCGCCCGATGATCTGCTCGCCGAACCGCGGCTCCATGACCTCCCGACGCTAGTCGAGGGGTCCGACAAGACGGCAGCGATCAGGTCCGCGCGTCGGTCACCACGTGCGCGCACGCCGGGCACGCCGACGGCCCCTGCTCGGCGAACCACCTGCAGGTACGCCGGATGGCGCACTTCGGCAGCGCCTCCTCGGCGGGCGGGGCGGTCTCGGCGTACGAGGCGGCCATCCGCGCGCCCAGCCCGCAGTGCGAGCCGGTCCAGAAGCCGCAGGACGAGGTGACGCACGGACCGGCGAGCCGGACCCGTGCCTCGACCGGCTCGTCGGAGTCTCCGAGCCCGGCGAGCGCCACCTCGGCCGGTACGGCCGGGGTCACGTAGGCCACCCGGCCCGCCGGAGTGATCATGCCCAGGAACACCGTGGCGTTCGACGCCGGGGTGCTCGGGCACATCCGCTCCGGCGCGCCGGCCGGCCGGGCGGCGTCGGTCACCGCTGGATCCAGAACCCGATGTCGTTGATCTTCTGCCCGAGGTCCTGGGCGAACGGGCCGTCGATGACCCAGAGCCCGTACCACTCGGGGCGCAGCTTGATGTTGCCGTGGCCGACGGTCAGCGGGTTGGTCAGTTTCGCGTCGGCGGTACGCAGGGCGGCCAGGCCGGCCTTCTGGATCTCCGCGGCGATCAGCGTCTGCTGCTCGGCGCTCAGGTCGACACCGTCGACCACGAAGCGGAACTCGTTGCGGGCCATGTGCTTCCTCCGGTCACTCGTACGATTCGGTGCCCAGCCCGCGACGCAGGCTGGTTCGGGTGAAGGCCGCCCAGCCGGCGTGCGAGGCGGCGTCGGTGCGTTGCCCGGCGCGGGCGAGCACCCGGGCGGCGTGTTCCGCCCAGCGGCCGGGGGTGGCCGCGGCGTCGCCCCACAGTTCGCGGCAGGCCGCGACCGCGAAGGCGACCTGCTCCGGCGCGCCGGTGAACCCGGCCGGTCCGTCGGCGACCCGGATCGTGCCGTCCGGCCGGACCCGCACGTCCGGGAAGTGGTGGTGCAGGCTGGCCAGCGTGGCCAGGTGGGTGGCGTCGCGCCGGCCGGCGGCGAACCCGGCGTGCAGCTCGTCGTCGCGGCGGTGCCGGATCGCGTGCAGCACCAGCGCGTCGCCGGCCGGCTCGACCCGGGCGACCACGTGCACCGGCGTACTCCAGGCCGGCGGCGAGTTCGCCGACCAGAAGGCGAGCCAGGCGGCGAGCCGGGCGTGGAAGTCGGTCTGGACGCCGACCGCGGGCGCGGAGCCGTCGGGCGCGCGCAGCGCGGCGGTGGCGATGCGGTCCCGGGCGATCAGCGGTGTCGCGGGACGGGCGGGAGCCGCCGCGGCGGCGGCTCCGGTGGAGGCGACGGCCAGGCCGGTCACTGTGACCGCCGAGGCTGCCGCCGCGCCGGCGAGCAGTCGCCGGCGGTCGAGCGGGTGTCCGTTGTCGTTCATCGTCGGCCCTTCGTCGACGGCAGTGGCCCGACGTTATCGACCGGAAGCGATCAGAAAAACACCCCGCGTGACGGGAGGTTGACAGGAAAACCGGGGATTCCCGGCGGCGTGAACGACCTTTCCTGTGCTGGTGGGCGATCAGGCGCGCAGCAGTCCGGCGACGGCCCGCTGGGCGTCCACGAGCGCGGTCGGCGGCAGGTCGAGCGTCCAGAGCGCGGCGGCCAGGTAGTCCAGGACGCGCCAGCGCTGCTCCTCGCTCAACGGCGGTCGCCGCGCGCCGCCGAGGACCGGCCCGCCGTCCGACCCGGCGCCGCCGGGGCTGCGCCACACACCGCCGAGCGCCGCGTCCAGCCGGTCGGTGAGCAGCGCCGCGAGCCGGCGGCGGTCGACCCCGATCAGGTACGGGGCCAGTTCCGCGTCCGCCGCGATCAGCCGCAGCCAGCGGTGCACCGCCTCGCGTACGGCGACCGGGCCGAGCCGGTCGCGCGGCTCGCGGGGACAGGTCACCAGCTCCGTGGTCCGCACGACAAGGGGTACGGATGATCGAGCCCGGTCAGTTCACCGCGACACTTGATATCGATGGATACCAATCTATAGGCTGGCGGCGTTCCGCTCACCCCCCATCCCAAGGAGTGTGAACCATGCGTAAGCCCAAGCTGTCCCGGATCCTCGCCACCCTCGCGGCCGCGACGCTGGCAGCGCTCGGCGCGGTAGCCGTCAACCCGGCTCCGGCCTCCGCCGCCGTCCGCAACGTCTGCTACAACATCAGCCAGGCCGGCCCGTTCGCCAACACGGCGGTGCAGGCGGCGGCGATCTGGAACAACTACACGAACAACATCAACATGGCCCAGTGCGGGTCCAACCTGCGGATCACCTACACCTACGGCGGCGGCTCGTACGCCCAGCGCACCAGCCTCGGCAACGGCCGCGTGGTGATCGATTACAACCAGGCCCAGCAGTACTCGGCACTGCGCATCATGACGCACGAGATCGGCCACATCCTCGGCCTGCCGGACAACTACAACGGCAACTGCGCCATCCTGATGTCCGGCGGCAGCGCCGGTACGAGCTGCACCAACCCGTACCCCAGCTCCGCCGAGGCCTCCCGGGTCGACTCGCTGTTCGGCTTCGCGGCCCGCAGCGCGACGCCCGCCCAGGTCTTCACCGGCAGCTGGCCGGCCGCCGCGACGGTGGGCGCCCAGCGCTGACGACGCAGTGACGACGGGGTCGGCGGGTCACCGCCGGCCCCGTCCGCGCGTCCGGCCCTTCCCCGGCGCGCCGGCCGCCGTCCGGCCCGGCCGCCCGCCCGCCGACCTGCCGGCGCTCCCGGCCGGCGGCTTGTCCTGCTTGCGGCCACCCGCGCGATCGGCGCCCCGCCCGGACGCGGCGTCGTCGGCCAGAGCCGCCGCGCGGCGGTTCAGCTCCTCGACCCGCTCCCGGAGCCGGCGCAACGCCCCGGCGTCGTCGTCCACCTCGGACACCTCGTCGAGCAGGCCGACGTAGTCGGCGGCCAGCCGCCGGTGCGCCGGCGCGGCCGGACCGGCGTACCCGTCCAGGTCGATGATCTGCTGGGCGAGCACAGCGGTGGCGGCGCCGAGCGCGGCCCGTTCGTCGGCGCGCGCGTCCCGCCCGGCCCGGCGCGCGTCGGCCAGGCGACCGGCCCGGCGACCGCCGAACCAGAGCACCGCCGCGCCGGCCACCACGCCGGTCACCGCGCCACCGGCCAGCAGGTACCGGGGCAGCGACGGGCTGATGGTACGAGCGCCGTCCGGCACCAGACCGGCCCGGACCAGCCGGTCGTAGTTGAGCACGATCACCTTCAGCGCCTCGACCGGCCGGTCCACGAACGCGTCGGCGCCCCGGCCGATGGTGGTCTCGGCGACCACGGCCCGGCCGAGGTCCTTGGCCCCGTCGCCACCGAGCCGGGAGCAGCCGTAGGTGTCCCAGTCCTCGCCGTCGCGGCTCATCGCCAGCACCAGCGTGCCCTGGGCGGCGCGCTTCGTGTCGGCGCACGCCTCGCGCAGGTCGGCGCCCGGCTCCATGATCAGCACCACCAGCCGCCGGTTGCCGATGACCCGCTCGGCGGCGGCCCGGTCCAGGTCCACCCCGGGAGCGGCGTAGACCGACGAGACGCGCACCTGCCGCGCGACCGGCCCGTCCAGGATGCCGCCGGACCACAGCGCCCAGCCGGCCAGCGCCAGGCAGGCGAGCGTCGCCCGGCCGAAGGCGGTGCCGACCAGGCGGCCGAGCAGCCGGCGCGGACCGGTCGCCGCCGCGCCGCGCCGGGCGGGCACCCGCGCGGGCCGGGTCGCGACGCCGCTCACGACAGCCTCGCCCGCAGGTAGACGTCCGGCCGGTAGCCGGGCATCCGCACGTCCCGGGCCACGTCGTCCAGCTCGGCCGCCGCGTCGGCCAGCAATTCGCGTACGTGCCGGTCGGGCAACCCCTCGCCCAGCGCGTCCCGGGCCGCCCGCAACCGGCCCACGCCCCGCACCAGCGCCGGGTCGGTGCGGGCGTCGGTGAGCAGCGACAGCTCCACCGCCAGCGCGGAGAGCCCGGCCAGCCGGGCCGGCGTACCGCCCGGACCGACGTCGGCCGGACGGCGACCGCTGCCCCGCACGGTACGGATCGACAGCGCCACGAAACCGGCCACGCAGGCGGCGAAGATCCAGGGCAACGCCGGCAGCGCCACCCGCAGCGGGTCGAACGGCCGGTACGGCAGCGGACGGTCGAACAGCCCCGCGTACCGCACATCGGTCACCTGGCCCAGGTACGTGGCGAGCACGTTCTGCTGCGGATAGGCGTACCGGCCGAGCCGGCTGCCGAACTGGGCGTAGAAGCTCGCGCCGGCCACCTCGGCGAACTCCGCCGCACTCGGACCGTGGTACTCGATCCAGTCGCCGTACATCACCAGGAGCGGCTGATCCGGGGCGAGCCGGTGCAGCGCCGGCCCGTACGCGGGCAGCGGCTCCCCGTACGGCTGCGCGGGCAGCACCACGAACCAGGCCCCGTCCGGGAACGCGCTGCTCGCCGCCTTCTCCGGCAGCTTGGTCAGCGTGGCGCCGGGGCCAACGTACCGGCCGGTGGCACGCAACGCGGCCACCATCGGTGCCAGCTCCGGACCGGTCGGTTCCCGCCAGCGCAGGTCGTCGCGGTCCGGCGGGGTCGGCTGGTCGTGCAGCGTCGCCAGCAGCGTGAGCAGCGAGCTGGTCACGTCACGGGTGGCGAACCGGGCCCGCCAGCCCGGCAGGTCGTCCGGCGAAGCCACGTAGAGCCCTCCGCTGACCTCGGTGCCGACGATCCGGATCTCGGCGTTCTCCACGTCCTTGACCCGGCGGCGTTCCGCCTCGTCCAGACCGGGCGGGGCGACCAGGATCCGGGTGCCCCGGTCACCGATGGCCGCCCGTACCCGCTGCTCGTCCCAGCGCGCGACCGCACCGGGCAGCCGCACCACAGGTTCGGCCGCGACCAGCGCCGTCATCTCCTCGACCGACGGCACGCTCGCGTCGCTCAGCTCCCCGGCCGACCCCTCCTGCGGCAGCGCGCCCGCCGACGGGGACCGCCCGTAGCTGACCTCCACGCTCTGCCGTTGCGCCCCCAGAAACACCACGAGCACTGCCGCCGCGGCGACCAGCAGCGACCAGCGCACCAGCTCCCGGCGCACAGGCATCTTCGGCGCGGTCACCGGCCGGCCCGCCACAGCTCGTCGGCCCGGCGGGCGTGCTCGGCCGCGGCCCGGGCCGCGTCGGCGCCGCCCCGGGCGGCGGCGAGCATCTCGGCCCGGGCCAGCAACCGCTCCGCCTCCGGCACCGCCGTCGGGGACGCGTCCCGGCTCACGGTGGCGTCGTGGATCGCCGCCCGCGCCGAGGACCAGGCGACGCGCCGGCCCTGCGCGCGGGCGCGGCGCCGGGGCAGCAACGCGGCGAGGAACCCGGCCGCCAGGGCCACCACGCCCCCACCCAGCCAGGGCAGCACACTCGCGGTCATGATCCCTTCCTAACGCACCGCCGCCAGCGGCGCGCGGCGAGGTACGCCTACGACGACGAATAGCCCTCGTTGAACCCCTCGATGAACCCGCCCGCGAACCCGGACGCGACACAGCCGGCACAGCAGAGGATCACCAGCAGCGCCGGCACCGCCACCCACAGGACGATCGCCCACCTGTTCGTCGGCTGCTCCGGCTGCGGCGCGTACGCCTGCGGCGGGTACTGCGGGTACTGCGGCGGCGGGTACTGCTGCTGGTACGGATCCTGCTGATACGGGTCGTGAGGGTACATCCGGCCATCGTGCCCACCGCCCTCCACCGCCCGGAAGATCCGTTCGGTTCGCCGGACATGCCACGACGGCCCGTCGTCACGCCCGGTGCGCGTCCAGATGGGTGAGCACCGTCTGGTTGGCCTCCCAGCCGTCCGGGAACTTCACCGGCACGTCCAGGTGCACCCGCTCGGTCGACGGGTACGCGTCGAGCAGCTCACCGATCCCCGCCCGGGCCACCACCACGCAGGCGTGCCGGTGCCGCGACGCCAGCACGCACAGCCGCCCCGACTCCAGGTGGAACGCGGTCGCGTCCCGCCGGCCGGAGAGCGGGTGCAGCACTATCGTCACGTCGTACTCCCGGCCCTGGAGCCGGTTGGCGGTGTCCACGGTGATGCCCGCCCCGGCCGTGCCCAGCCGGGACCGGATGGCCGCGACCTGGTCGCGGTGCGCGGCCCCGACGGCGATCCGGTCCGCGGTGACCGGCGCGCCGCCCGGCGCTGCTTCGCTCACCGCGACCGCGCCGCGCGCCAGCACCCGCAACGCCAGCTCCGCGCAGGCCTCGGCGGCTTCGGCATCGGTACGCACGGTGTGCCGGGCCGGCAGCTCGTGCAACGCCCAGCCGGTCGCGGCGGCCACCTCCACCGAGGCGTCGTAGGCGTCCCCCGGACCCGGCTCGGTGAACGTCAGCACCCGGTCGGCCGGACCGGTGCCGGCCCGAAACCCGGTGAACGGGTAGAACGCGGCGGACACCACCGGCGCGGCCGAGTCGGGCAGCCGCCACGACACGGGCAGCCGGTGCACCGGCAGCTCCGGGTTGTGCCGCAGCAGCGTGGCCACCGCCGACTGCATCGGATCCCAGGTCAGCCCGGTCCAGCGGAACGTCTCAACAGTGGAGAACGGATCGAGCTGCCCGGGATCGCCGACGAACAGCGCCCGCTCGAACCGCCCCGCCACGCGCAGCAGCGCGTCCGCGCGCATCTGGTACGCCTCGTCCACGATCGCCCACGGCCAGCTCCCCTCGGTGACGGTGGCCCACTTGGCCGCCGTACCGATGGTGACCGCCGGGCCGCCCAGGTCGGCGACCTTCGCCGCGACCCGGACCGCCGGATGGCCGGTGACCCGCCCGGTGGGCCGGTAGTCGGTGGCGGAGAGCCGCCCGACGCGCAGCTCCGGGGCCTTACGGCCGAGCCGGTCGATGAGGTCGTCGACCTGCTCGTTGGTCTGCGCCACGATCATCAGCGGGTCGCCGGTGGCGGCGATCTCGACGGCGGCGCGGACCACGAGTGTCGACTTCCCGGCGCCCGGCGGCGAGTCCACGACGACGCCGCGGTGCGCCCCCTCCCGGAGGTCCCGCAGCACCCGTTGGATCACCTGCTCCGCTTCGTGCAAGGAAGGGCCCCCTTTTAACGTCTCCGGTAGAGGCGGGGCCCCTTCTTAACACGCGCCGGGTAAAACTGCGGGCATGAGTCAAGCGCCGGTGCTCTACCTCATCGTCTGCGCCGCTCCCCCGGCCCAGCGGATCGGCGAACTCGTCGAGCTGCTCATGGCCGACGGGTGGCGAGTGTGTCTGATCGCCACGCCGATCGCTGCGAGCTGGCTCGACTGTGACGTACTCGCCGACCAGACCGGATATCCGGTGCGGGCGCAGTGGCGCCGCCCCGACGACCCCGAGCCGCACCCTCCGGCCGACGTCGCTGCGGTCGTGCCCGCCACGTTCAACACGCTGAACAAGTGGGCAACCGGCGCGAGCGACACACTTGTCCTGGGCATCCTCAACGAGCTGCTCGGCTCCGGCCTGCCGATCCAGGTGTTTCCCCGGGTCAAAGCCGTGCTTACCGCGCATCCGGCATACCAGCCGAACCTGGAGCGGCTGCGTGAGGCGGGGGTGGTGGTGCACGACGGGGACGTGCTGCGGACGCCGGAAGAGATGTCGCCGAACCGATGGGCTGTGGTGGTGGACGCGCTGCGCGCGACGCGATCCGACACCTAGCGGGGCCGGGGCACCTGGCGGTTGAAGCGGGGACGCAACGCCAGGACCAGCGCGTCCTTCGTACCCTCGGGGTGGTCGGTCTTCAGCCACCGGACCTCGCGCCGCCCCAGCCACCCGGCGATGTCGTCGCGGGTCGCGGCGCGGCCGGGCGTGTCGAGGAGCTGGCCGACCTGGTCGTGCAGCACCGACGAGTCGCGGTTGCCGGTGAGGTGCTGCCGCAGCCGGGAGCGCAGGTTACCGGTGTAGCCGACGTAGACCACCACGCCACCGTCGAGCACCAGGTGCACGCCGGGCGCGGCCGGCGCGTCGGCGACGACCGCCATCGTGTACGGGCGGGGCGACGTGAACTCGGCGAGTAGTTCTTCGGTGTCCAGCACGGCGGGGACGGTACCGGCGTCAGCGCGGCTCCGTCGCCCCGCACAACCCGCCGTGACCGTTCCGCAGCCCACAGCGTCCACCGTCGGGCAACCGCTGATCGCACCAGACCCGGTACCGCACGTGCTGTGCGTCCTCCTCGCTGAGCGTGGTCTCGCCGAAATCGACGGCATCCAGGTGCCCGAGCGACCGGGCGAGCGCTGCGGCCAGGTCGGCGGCGGCGTCCCGGCTGGTCAGCGTGGTCGGCAGGTGGATGATCCAGCGAGGCTCAGTCATCGTGGCCGCGTCGCCGGCACCCGTTGTGGCGGGACTGCCACTGCCGCAACGCCTGACGGACCCGCTCCGACTCGGTGCGCGCGGTGGTCAGCTCCCGGTGCAGGCGGTCCATCTCGTCGGCGACCCGGCACAGGTAGTCGTGCACCTGCGCCGGGTCCAGCCCGCGCCAGCGGGTGTCGAAGACGGCGCTGCGCACCTGGTACGCCTGCACCCGCTCCCCGGTCACGTAGATCACGACGCCACCATCCCGGCCGCCACGGCCTCGTCGGGCAGCCCGGCCGCGGCGAGCGTCGCCCTCCCCCACCGGGCCAGCCGGCAGGGGTACGGGACGCGCTCGCTGCGACACAACGGCCCCTGCGGCCAGTGCTCAGGCACGTGTACGCGCACGGCCAGCGCGGCAACGAGCAGATCCTCGTCGGTGACCGGGGTGAGGACGGGAAAGTCGGCGAGTACTGCGGACATCGGCGGGCGCCTCCGGGTCGGTTCTCGTGGAGTGGCACCGGAGCGGGCGGGGACGGCGGGAGCCGCGATCGGGGGACGCGGTGCCACCGGAGCCCGGCACCCGCCCCGGGCCATGCGCCGACTCTCAGGCCTTCCCGGCAGGAAGCCCATGCGCTGATGATCGTGGTCGTCATGCGCACACTGCATACGCTCAGTCACCGCCGCGAGACATCCGGCGATATGCGCGGTGCGTATACCGGGCCGCTCCGGAACGGGTTGAATGGCTAGGCTCTACTTCGGACACAGGTTCTCCGCGAACGGCGAGGTTGCCGGTGACACCTGCGAACTGCCCCCGCTGCGGCGGGCGCCTGGCGCGCGACAACGACACGGGACGCTGCGCGCCCTGCCAGGCCGCCGAGCGCGACCGCCTCAGCACGCCGCCCGCCGTGCCCGACTCGTTCTGGGACCATGAGCCGCTCCGGGCGGCGCTGGCCGGACGGCACCTCGGGCAGGTGATCCGGGCGTACCGACACCACCCGTACCACGGGCGGAGCCCGCTGCCGCAGAGCGTCGTCGCGGGGTGGCTGGGGATCACGCAGGCTCAGTTGAGCCGGATCGAGAACGGCCCAGCCCTGGTGCATCTCGACCGGCTGGCGCACTGGGCGACAGTGCTCCGCGTCCCGCCGGGATCTCTCTGGTTCGCCGTCGGTCCCGCCTCCCCGGGCAGCCCTCGGGCCGACGGGAGCCGCGCCGCACCAGACCTGGGCCGGCGGACCCTCCTGGCTGGCATCGCGGCGGTTTCGGCGGGAGCCGGGCTGGTCGGAGCCCCTGAGGATCCCCGTCCTCGCCGAATCGGCAGCGCGGACGTGACTCGACTAAACGCGGTACTGGAGCTCTACCGGTCGGTCGACTACGAATGCGGTGGCGGTCTGCTCTATCGGGAGGTCGCCCGGTTCGCGGAGTCGGTGTACCGCATGCTCGACTGGTCGCACTCGCCCGGGGTGACACCCCGCCTGGTCGCGGCCATCGCGGCAGCTCGCCAGTTGGCTGGCTGGACCGCGCTCGACGCCGGCCGGCACGCGGACGCTCAACGGCATTTCGCCGCCGGCGAGCGGGCCGCGATGTCCGCTGACGACGCTCCGCTGGCGGCTCTGATCCGCTACTCGCAGGCCAAGCAACTGCAACACCTTCGGCATAACCACGATGCTCTGGCCACGCTGCGGCTGGCCCACTCAGAGCTGGGATCCCGGGCGACCCCTGCCGTGAAGGCGCTGCTCTGGGGCGCGGAGGCAGCCTCGTCAGCCGCACTCGGCGACCACCAGAACGCGCTGGCCCTCCTCGGTCAGGCGAGTGATCAGTTCGAGCGTGTGGATCCCGAGCGCGAGCCAACCTGGATGGCCTTCTACGACCGTGGCGAGCTGCTAGCGCAGTACGGTCGCGTGTACCGCGACATGGCTCGGCAGGCCGGAACGCACGCGACGCAGGCGGTGCGGAGCGTCGAAGAGGCGATCGTCGCCTTCGGCCCGGCGAACGTCCGCAGCATGGTCCTGAACGAGGTCGGCCTGTGCAGCGCGCTCTTCCTCACCGGTGAGCCCGAGCGGGCGGTCGCTGTCGGCACGCGCGTGGTCGAGCAGTCGCGAGCGCTGAGTTCCAGTCGAGTCGTTGATCGAGTACTCAACCTGCGCCGTGATCTCCGACGGCACCGCCACCTTGCCGTCGTTGCCGAATTCGAACGGACGCTCACCGCACGAGCTGCGGCCACGGTATGAACGGACGGTTCTCGGAAGAAGCGATGACCCTCGCCATGCGGGAGATCGCCGGCGGACTTGAGGTGCCGACCGAGGATGCCCGTCTCCTTCGGCTGACCAACAACGCCGTGTTCGCGTTGCCGGAATCCGGGCTCGTCATCCGCATCGCGCGGACGCACCGGCTCCGGGACCGGGTGACGAAGGTCGTTCAGCTTGCGCGATGGTTCGCCGAGCTGGACGCGCCCACGATCCGGCTGGCGCCCGGCGTGGCGCAGCCGGTTGCGGTCGGTGACTTGGTGGCCTCGGTGTGGGTCTACGTGCCACCCGCCGCGCCTACTCCGACGATGAATGACCTCGGCTCGGCGCTGCGGCGGTTTCATGCGCTCGGACCCCCGCCCTTCCCGCTGGCCACCTGGGATCCGATCGGGGACGCGCGTCGACGCCTGGCGGATGCCGACGGGTTGAGCGCAGAGGACCACGACTACCTGGCGGCGTGGTGCGACCGCCTGGAGCCGCAGGTCGCCGACCTCAACCAGCGCGGGGAGCAGTCGCTCGTCCACGGGGACGCGCACGTCGGCAACCTTCTCCGGGATGCGTCGCGCGGCATCCTGCTCTGCGACTTCGACGCCACTTGTCTCGGGCCTTGGCAGGTGGACCTGGCAGCGGTCGCCGTGGGTGAGGTCCGCTTCGGGAAGACCGGGGCGCATCGGGCGCTCGCCGAGGCGTACGGGTATGACGTGACGTCCGACCGCGACTGGCCACTTCTGCGGGAAGCCCGAGAGCTCAAGATG
This sequence comes from Micromonospora sp. II, assembly GCF_001709195.1. Classification (NCBI taxonomy): domain Bacteria; kingdom Bacillati; phylum Actinomycetota; class Actinomycetes; order Micromonosporales; family Micromonosporaceae; genus Micromonospora; species Micromonospora sp. II. The sequence continues at coordinate 131,335 of NZ_LYXF01000007.1, forward strand.
ATCGCTGCTGCCACGCCGCTTCTCGCAAGTTCGGGGAAGGTCGCAGCCGAGTTTGACAAGCGATTGCAGTCGGTCATCCAAGGCGACCACGGTCTACGTTGGAAGCCATTCGCCGATCTCGTCTGAGAGCCTCTCGGCGAGTGACTGCCGCCCGGTGGGATCCTGTGATCGTGCTGGAGAATCTGCGACTACGGCAGGAGACCGCAGCGGGAGCCGAGGGCCTGGTAGACCAGCTTGTGGACGTTTACCTCGACGCGCACGCCGACGACGGCCCGCGTTACACGGCCGAGCGGTACGAACAGCAGCTCGCGGCACACATGCCCCGGGAAGGCTGGGAGCTGGTGACGGCCAGGATCGATGACGATCTGGTCGGCTACGTGTACGGCTTCCCGCTCGGAGCCGATTCGCGTTGGTGGGACGGCCTTCATGAGCCGGTGCCGGACGGCTTCACGGACGAAGACGGGCACCGGACTTTCGCGGTCTGCGAATTGCTGGTTCGGCGCTCGTGGCAACGCCGGGGGATCGCCCGGGCACTCCACGACCGGCTCCTGAGCACACGGCGGGAACAACGCGCCACGCTGCTCGTACGGCCCGACAACGCCCCTGCCCAGCGCGCGTACGACTCCTGGGGATGGCAGCCGGCCGGCCGGCTGCAGCCCGCGCGGGATGGCGCACCGCTGTTCGAGGTCCGCACCAAGCCCATCGGGCCAGCGCGTCGATGAGGTATCCCGGAGACCGTGTCGATGATCTGACAGGCGGAAGGAGAAAGCTCCTGACACCTACCGCACCGGCTTCCGCCCGGCGTTCATCGCGGCTAGCTTGCCTTCGTGGGGGATCTTGAACAGGGCATCTACGAGCACCTGATCACGGAGAAGCTGGCGACGCAGCTCCGGCACATCGACAACGCCCTTGTCCGCGACGAGAAGCTGGATCCCGCTGACGCGCATGAACTCCTGGCCCGGCACATAGCTGGCCTGGCCCGGCGAGCGCTCCTCGGCGTCGGCGGCGGTGACAACAAGCTCGCCCGGCAGGTCGACCTGGCGAACCGCATCGCCGCGCACATCGCTCAGGCCGAGCCGCGTGCCGTTACCGCCGAGGACCAGGTGGCCGACGCCCAACGTCTGCTGCACGCCATCGCCGCGCCGCCCACCCCGCCGGCCGCGCCTGTCTTCCCGATCCGCCCCTCGACACCGCTCTCCACCGGCGCGCTCCTGGTCAACGGCCGGCACCAGCCGCGGATCGGTCACGAGGTCAGCCACGAGATGGCCTCGGCGGACGAGGTGGACCTGCTCTGCGCGTTCATCAAGTGGCACGGCCTGCGCATCATCGAGCCCGCGATCACCGAGCTGATCGCCAGGGGTGGCCGGGTCCGCGTCATCACGACCACGTATATGGGCGCCACCGACCAGCGGGCACTTGATCGGCTCGCCGAGCTGGGCGCCGAGATCAAGGTCTCCTACGAAACCCGTACCACCCGCCTGCACGCGAAAGCTTGGCTGTTCCGGCGCAACAACGGCACCACCACCGCGTACGTCGGCTCCTCGAACCTGTCCAAGGCCGCGCTTGTCGACGGCGTGGAGTGGAACGTGCGCATCTCGAACCTGGAGCAGCCGCACGTCATCGACACGTTTGAGGCGACGTTCGCCGACTACTGGCACGACTCGGCGTTCGAGACCTACGACCCGGCCACCGACGCCGAGCGCCTGCGCGTCGCGTTGCGTGGGGAACGCGACGACGACGCGCCGACCGAAATCGCGAACCTGGACGTCCGGCCGTTCCCGTACCAGCAGGAGGTTCTTGACGACCTCAACGCCGAACGGCTGGTGCACGGCCGCTGGCGCAACCTGGTGGTGATGGCGACCGGCACCGGCAAAACCGTGGTGGCAGCGCTTGACTATCGCCGGCTCCAGCGGGCGGGGCATGTCGACTCGCTGCTCTTCGTCGCACACCAGGAGCAGATCCTGCGACAGAGCCGGTCGGTGTTCCGCCAGGTCATGGGCGACGGCACGTTCGGCGAGACGCTTGTCGGCGGCGATCGGCCGCAGGGCTGGAAGCACATCTTCGCGTCGATCCAGTCGCTGCACCGGCAGGAGATCGACCCCGAGGCGTACGACATGGTCATCGTGGACGAGTTCCACCACGCCGAGTCGGACACCTACACGGCGTTGCTGAAGCGGCTTCGGCCGCGCGTACTCCTGGGTCTGACCGCGACTCCCGAGCGGAGTGACGGCCGGGACGTGCGCTCGTGGTTCGACGGCCGTGCGACGGTTGAGCTGCACCTGTGGGATGCCCTCGAACGGCAGTTGCTGGCGCCGTTCCAGTACTTCGGGCTGCACGACGACGTGGACCTGTCCCACGTGCGGTGGAAGCGCGGGCAGGGGTACGACACCAGCGAACTAGAAGGCGTCTACACAGGCAACCACGCTCGGGCCCGACTCATCCTGCAAGCGGTCACACGCATCGCTGATGTCGGGCAGATGCGTGCGCTCGGCTTCTGCGTCAGCCGTGGGCACGCGCGGTTCATGGCCGACTGGTTCACGCGGCACGGTGTGCCGTCGGCGGCCGTGACATCAAGCATCAAGCGGGCAGATCAGCACGCGCTGATTGACCGCTTCCGCAAGCGCGAGCTGAGAGTGCTCTTCACCGTCGACCTGTTCAACGAGGGCGTCGACCTGCCGATGGTCGACACCATCCTCATGTTGCGCCCCACCGAGAGCGCCACGATCTTCCTCCAACAACTCGGCCGGGGCCTGCGGCTGGACGACGGCAAGCCGTGTCTGACAGTGCTCGACTTCATCGGCGGCCAGCACGCGAACTTCCGCTTCGATCTGCGCTGGCGGGCACTTGCCGGGGTGAGCCGACGGGCTGTCGAAGCCGCCGTGCGGGAGGACTTCCCCTCGCTGCCAAGCGGCTGCCACATCGAACTGGACCGGGTGGCGAAGGACATCGTCCTCCGCAATCTCAAGTCGGCGATGCCGACGTCGAAGAACGCGCTGGTGGCGGAGCTACGGCAACTCGGCGACGTCAGCCTCGCAAGATTCCTGCGCGAGACCGGCCTGGAGATCGAGGACGTCTACCGGTCGGGGAGCCTCGGCGGCTGGGCCGGGCTACGCCGCCTGGCCGGCCTCGACACGACGGCCTGTGGCCCGGACGACAGGGACCTGAGCCGGACCATCGGTCGGATGCTGCACACCGACGACGTCGACAGGTTGGATCTGCTCGCCCGGGTCGCCGCCGGCCAGCGCCCCGCCGCCGGACGGCTGCTCGACATGTTGCACTTCAGCTTGTGGGGTCCGTCGGTGCCGCTGACCGAACGCGACGCCCGGCTCAAGCGGCTGTGGGCGGAACCGGCGCGCTGCGCCGAACTGCGGCAGGTGGCCGAGGTACTGCGCGACCGTATCCACCGGGTCACCGAGCCGCCTGCCCAGGATCGGGTACCGCTGCGGGTGCACGCCCGCTACAGCCGCAACGAAGCGTGCGCGGCGTTCGGCATGACCAACCCGGGCTCGCTGCGCGAGGGCGTGAAGTGGCTGCCCGACGAGCGAGCGGATCTGTTCTTCGTCACGCTCGTGAAGTCCGAGGAGCACTACTCCCCCACCACGATGTACGCCGACCGCGCCATAACCGACAAGCTGTTCCAGTGGGAGTCGCAGAGCACCACGTCGTCGGGCTCGGCCACCGGGCGGCGGTACGTCAACCACGTCGCGCAGGGCTCGACCGTCCACCTGTTCGTCCGCGAGACCAAGATCGCCGACCGGGATCTCGGCGCTCCGCCGTACCTGTACGCGGGGCCGATGACGTACCGGGAGCACAGCGGCGACCGGCCGATGCGGATCCTCTGGGAGCTGCGGACTCCGCTGCCCGCCGACATGTACGCCGCCGCCCGAGCGATTGCCGCCTGATATAGACGGCTCACCCGCTGGGAAGCAGCTCATCTGCTGCTTGGTATCCGTTCCGACCTGGGTGGTGGCGTGATGTTGTCCCACGGCATGGAGCAGCAACCGCTGAACCTTGTGGTTGTCCAAACCCAAGACTGCAGACCCACCGCAACCAATTGCTGCCGTCCGTTGAGACACCAAACGGGCAGTCGGGTGGGCTGGCAGGTCGTGCTGCCAGAAGACGTCGCTGTGCGGCACCGTCCGGGCGGGCTTCTCCAATTGCGCCCGTACACCATGAGGTAGTCGACCAGTGAGGTGGCTCGGTCGAGGATCAGCGACCTAGGTTCGGCAGTGGACACCGAGCGGAGAGCATGTGCACCCTTGTGTTGATCGGGCAGTTCGGACGGCGCAGGCGCGAACGCCGTCCGTTCCGCCGGACCGGCACGCCGAGAGTCGGTAGAACGCCTCCGCCGAGCGACAGTCCGGGAAAGAGAATCTGTCTGAGATCTGACATTAGAATCAGGCGCACATGGACATTCGGCCTGGATTTGACCTCCCATGGCCGCCATTTCGACATTCGGCAGAGCCCGAGTGTCCTGCGCACTGGATAAGGTGTCGATTCCGCACCCCTCCTGACACCTAGGAACGACTGTGGGCATCCTCAAGGAGATGCAACGGGCGCACGCGCGGCAGGTGCGCGCCCAGAAGCAGGCTCAGGCCGCCGCCTACCGACATCAGCAACAGATGCGCCGTGAGGCAGATCGCGCGATGAAGGCCGCGCAGCGCGCCAGCGCCGCGAACGAGCGCGAGAAAAAGCGGCTTTACGGGGAAGCGCGTGCGGCGGAGGTGGTCGCCGACAACGCTGATCTACAGTCGCACCTCGAAGAGTTGGACAACCTCCTCGCGGCAACGCTCGAGGTCGACGACCACATCGATCTCCGTCGCCTGCGGCGGTCCGCGAAGCACCCGCCTTTCGACCCCGGGCCCCTCGGCACGCCCCTGGCTCCTCCGGACTGGCGGCGCTTCGCTCCCCCCGCCCCAAGCGGGATCAGCAAGATATTCGGTGGCCAAGCCCGCCACCAGCAGCAGATGGCAGCGGCACAGCAGTCGTTCGCGCAGGCTCAGACGCAACACGCGGCGGCCGAGGCTGATCGGCAGCGCCGACTGGCTGCCGCACACCATAAGTACCAGCAGCACTGCGCGAAGGTCGACGCGGAAGTCACTGCGCACAACGCGGAAATCGAGCGCTTCGCGGCGGCCCTCGCCGCCGCCGAACCCGAGCGCGTGGTCGAATACTTCGGCATGGTGCTGGACAACTCCGTCTACCCCGACGATTTCCCCCAGCACTACCGCCTCGCCTACGTGCCGGAGTCTCGGCAGTTGGTGGTCGAGTACCATCTGCCAACCCTGGACGTGATCCCTGCGGTCCGCGAATATCGGTATATCAAGTCTCGCGACGAGATCACCACTGCTGCCCGCCCAGCTAAGGAGATCAAGGAACGGTACGCGAATCTCGTTGCCCAGGTCACGTTGCGGACGGTGCACGAATTGTTCGAGGCGGACCGCTCCGGGCTTGTGGAGACGGTGGTGTTCAACGGGATCGTCGACACGACCGACCCTCGGACCGGCGCGTCCGTCCAGCCGTGCCTCGTCACGCTTCGGACCACCCGAGACGCGTTCACCGTGCTGAACCTGAAGCTGGTCGAGCCACTAGCCTGCCTGCAACACCTCAACGCCTCGGTTTCCAAGCGTCCGGCGGAGCTGGCTCCGGTGCGGCCGGTCTTGGAGTTCGACATGGTCGACAAGCGTTTCGTCGAGGAAGTCGACGTACTTGCCGATCTCGACCAGCGACCCAACCTGCTCAAGCTCAGTCCGACCGAGTTCGAGAGCCTGATCCAGAACCTTTTCGGCAGGATGGGCCTGGACACCAAGCAGACCAGGCCGTCCCGCGACGGTGGCGTCGACTGCGTCGCCTTCGACCCCCGACCCATTTTCGGTGGCAAGGTGGTCATCCAGGCCAAGCGTTACCGCCACACGGTCGATGTCTCCGCTGTCCGCGACCTGTTCGGCACCTTGCAGAACGAGGGCGCTTCCAAGGGGATCCTCGTCACCACCAGTGGTTACGGTCCGGCCTCGTACGAGTTCGCCTCCGGCAAGCCTCTGGAGCTGATCGACGGTTCGAACCTGCTCTACCTGCTTGCCGAGCATGCGGAGGTGAAGGCCCGGATCGATCCCGGCGAACTGGATTGAGTGGTGAGCCGTCCCACACCCGAGCGTGCGCGAATCATGCACTTCACGCACATCGACAACCTGCCGAACATCCTTGCCACCGGCCGGCTGCTTGCCGACAGCGCCGTTGGGGCTCAGTTGAGGACCGACGTCGGAGCAGTCGGCATCAAGGCGAGCCGTCGGGAGCGGCCGGTCACCTGTCCCCCGGGCGGATTTGTCGCGGACTACGTGCCGTTCTACTTCGCCCCCCGCTCGCCGATGATGTATCGGATCTCCTGCGAACATCGAGACGGGAAGGCAGGTTGCTACCCAGGTGGGGACGATCCCCTCGTCTACCTGGTGAGCTCAGTCGACCGGGTGCAGGGAGCGGGGCTGCGTTGGGTGGCGAGTGACGGCAACTGCGCCGCGGGAGTCACCGCCTTCACCGGGAACGTCGACGACCTGGGCAAACTGGTGGACTGGCCGTTGATGCGGGCGACGTACTGGAACAACGTGCCGGAAGACCCCGATCGGATCCGACGCCGGATGGCCGAGTTACTGGTACACCGCGAATTCCCTGTCAACCTGATCACCGGTTACGTCGTCCGGACCGATGCGCGAAAGGCGCAGCTGGGGCACGTCCTCCGCTCTGCTGGCATCATTGACGCGTACGTTGATGTCAGACAGCACTGGTACTACGGATACCAACGAGGGGAGGTGCGTGAGTGATCGTCGTCAGCCATGGCAACCTGCTGACTGCCGATGCCGAAGCCCTCGTGAACACGGTCAACACGGTGGGCGTCATGGGCAAGGGCATCGCCCTCCAGTTCAAGCGCGCCTACCCGGCCAACTACACCGCCTACCGAGCCGCTTGTGCAGCTCGAGAAGTCAAGCTGGGCGAGATGTTCGTCTTCGACTCGGCTCGTCTCGGCCCACGGCGGTACGTGATCAACTTTCCCACCAAGAGCCACTGGCGGGCCAACTCGCGAATCGAGGACATCCGCTCCGGGCTGGCGGATCTGGTCCGCGTGGTACGCGAGACGGGGATAACGTCCGTAGCGGTGCCGGCGCTGGGCTGCGGCAACGGTGGCCTCGACTGGGGCGAGGTCCGGCCCATGATCGAGGAGGCTTTCGCCGAACTCCCCGAGATCCGGGTGCTGCTGTTCCCTCCCGAGGGCGCCCCCGATCCCGGTGACATGCCGGTTGCCACGGAGAAACCCGGGCTCACTCCTGGCCGAGCCACGCTGCTGCGCGCGATCGAGCGCTACGTCGACCGCGCCCGCGCGCTGGAACCGCGCGACGGGGTCACCGTGCTGGAGATCCAGAAGATCGCCTACTTCCTCCAGGTGCTCGGTCAGCCCCTCCGCCTCCAGTTCACGCGTGGGCGTTACGGCCCCTACGCGGAGAACCTGAACCATGTCCTCGACCGGCTCGAGGGGCACTACCTCACTGGGTTCGGCGACCGGTCCGCCCGAGTCGGGGAGCTTCAGCCGTTCCGCCTGATCGACGGCGCGGCCGACGACGTCGCCGCGTGGTTTGCCGCACATCCCGCACCGGACGCTCTACTGGACCGCTTCACGCGGCTTGTCGACGGTTTCGAGACGCCATACAGCCTCGAGCTGTTGGCGACTGTGCACTACGCTGCCGAGCTGCACCCTCCGGCCACCGACATCGATGTGCTGGTCGATCGGGTGCGAACGTGGAGCGGACGCAAAGCCCGGCTCTTCACGCCCGCCCACATCCGGATGGCCTTCGACCGGCTCCAGGACGTCGGACTGCTGCCGAGCCCGGCACGAACCTGAGGCCACCTGCGCCACCATCTGTAGTAGTTCTCCACCTCGTTCGGGAGCGCGCAGCGCCCCCGATCGTCATCCGCTCGGCGTCAACCGGACATGGCTGGAACCTACGGTGAGTGCCGAGGTGGTGACGGGCGGCCATTACACCTGGGCGGCGTCGGCCGTCTCGGGTGCCGCGTGCCGGCCACCGCCGTTACGCCGTTCGTCGCCGTGCCCCGGCCACCATGCCGTGTGGCCGATCAGCCCGGTCAGCGCCGGTACGAAGAACATCGACATGACGAATGCGGACAGCACGATCCCGATCGCCACCGCGAAACCCATCTGCTGCAGGAACGAGATCGGCGCGAGCATCAGCACCCCGAACGTGCCGGCCAGGATCAGCCCGGCCGCGGCGACTGTCGGGCCGGCGTGTTCCACCCCGATCGCGGCGGCCTCGTGCGGTTCGTGCCCTTCGCGCGCCTCCTCGCGGAGCCGGGCGATCATCAGGATGTTGTAGTCGGTGCCGATCGCCACCACGAACAGGTAGAGGATGATCGGCAGCTGGAACGTCACGCCGGGGTTGCCCTGGAGCCCTTGGAACACGTACACGGTCGCGCCGAGCGTGGCGGCGAAGTTGAGCAGTACCGCGACCACCAGGTAGACCGGCGCGACGAGGCTGCGCAGCAGCAACCCGAGGATGAGCGCGATCAGGCCGGCGGCGACCGGAAGGATCACCGAGAGGTCCCTGTTGTTCGCCGAGTTGATGTCCGCGAAGATCGCGGTGGCGCCGCCGACCAAGGCCTTGGTGCCCGGCGGCGCGGCGGCGTGCAGCGCGTCCCGCAGGTCGTCGCGGACCAGCGTGATCGCCTCGTTGGACATCGGGTTCTCGTTCAGCAGCAGGCTGATCCGGGCGACGCTCGGGTCGGTGGCGCTGCGCTCCGGCGGCTGCGCCCGCCCGACGCCCGGCGCCTTGGCCGACGCGGCGGCGAAGTCGTTCACCTGCTGGTCGGTGAGCGGGGTGCCGTTGCCGGTGGTCAGGTAGACCTCGGTGGGCGCGAGCGCACCGGCGGCGAATCCGCGCTGGAGGTCCTGGGCGGCCCGCGCCGACTCGGTGTCCTGCGGGAATCCGGCGCTGAAGTCGTAGTCGGCCTTGTAGCCGAGCACCCCGGCGGCGAGCGCGACGAGCAGCACACCGGAGGCGGCTGCGACGACGGCCGGGCGACGGCCGACGGCGGCGCCGAGCCGCCGGGACAGGGTCGCCTTCGGTGGGCGCTGCCACGCCTTCGACGGCCAGAACACCCACCGGCCGAGCAGCGACACCAGTGCCGGGATCAGGGTCAGCGAGGTAACGAGCATGACGCCGACGGCGATGGCGAGCGCCGGGCCGAGCGAGCCGAAGAAGCCGAGCGAGGCGAGCAGCAGCACCAGGAACGCCACGATGACGGCACCGGCGGCGGAGGTGATGACCTCGCCGACCCGCTGCACCGAGACGACCATCGCGGTGCGCTTGTCGTCACCGGCGCGCAGCCGCTCCCGGTAGCGGAACAGCAGGAACAGGATGTAGTCGGTGCCGATGCCGAACAGCACGATCAGCAGGATGGTCTGCAGGTCCTGGCTGACGTTGAGGTCGAACGCCTTGCCGGCGGCGGCGACCAGGCCGGTGGTGACGGACATGACCACGCTGATGACCACCACCGGCAGCAGCGCGGCGATCGGGCTGCGGAAGATGATCAGGATCAGCCCGATGATGAGGATGATGGTGGCGACGCCGACCACCGCGAACGCGTCGTTGAACGTGTCCTCGTTGTCGACGAAGCTGGCCACGTCGCCGGCCACCCCGGCGGTCAGGCCGCTGCCGGCCAGGTCCGGCCCGAGGGCGGCACGCAGATCGCGTACGGCGTCGAGCAGGCCCGGGTCGTCGGGGCTGTCGGCGTCGAGACCGACGGTGACCACCTGCACCGACTTGTCCGGCGCGACGGCCTGCGGCCCGGTCAGGTAGCCGGAGGTCTGCGGGATGTTCCGCGCCTTGAGCGCGGCGGCGAGCTGCCCCACGCGCGCCTCGTCGGCCGCGGTGAGCGGCTTGCCGTCGCCGCGTTTGACCACGACGGTGGCGGTGGCGGTGGCCGCCTGTGGGAACGACTTCCCGGCCAGCTCGGTGGCCTGCACCGACTCGTAGGAGCTCGGCAGGAAGCTCTCCTGGTCGGCGGAGGTGATGTCGCTCAGTGACGGGCTGGCGGCGATGATCGCTATCGCGGCGACGACCCAGCCGCCGATCACCCACCACGCCTTGCCCACGACGAATCTGCCCAGGCGCTCGAACATCGTTTCCCCCGTGTGTTCGGCTGTGTCGCACGCGATCCTACGCTGCGTGAGCAATCCCTTTCGGACGGCTCGCGGACTTCGTCGACGATCCGGTCTCCACCGCGCTGTGTGGCCCGTGCTCGCGGCGCCGGTGCTCGCCCCCGTGCTGGCGGTCCACCAACCCCGACGCCCCGCCGCTGATCGGGTACGCCGTCGTGTTCGGCGCGCTGCTGGCGCAGAGCACGGTACGGCTCGGCGCCGAGGACAGCACCCACTACGTGGTGGGCGGCGTGCGGAAATCCGGGGCGCGGCGGGCGAGTTCATTCACCGCCCGGCGGCGACAGCATTCCGCCCGACGGTCCTTACCGCCGCCGGAAATACATGGAGGCAGAAGCGATATACCTCAGAGTCGTAATCATGACTCTGAGGTATATCGCTCTGGATGGCACACATCTTCAACGAGGCTGGACCACCGAGCCAGGGCGCTCGACGACGGCTGGCGTCACCGCGACGGCTGCCCGGCGGCGGGCGCGACGCAAACCGGGCGGCGAAAGTGTCGTAGAGGGCTCGTAGCCTGGCGCGGTCAACGACGATCGCAGGGAGGCGACGTGCTCGACCACTTCTCCGTAGCGGTGCGCGACCTGGCGGCCAGCGGCGCCTTCTACGACACGGTGCTCGCCCCGCTGGGCGCGCGGCGGCTCATGGAGCCCGGCCCGATCGGTTACGGCGTCGACAAGCCCGACTTCTGGGTGGAACCCGCGCCGTCCGACGCCACGCCGGTGCCGGTGCACATCGCGTTCACCGCTGCCGACCGTGCCACGGTACGCGCGTTCCACGACGCGGCTGTCGCGGCCGGCGCGGAGGTGCTGCACGCGCCGAAGGAGTGGCCGGAATACCACGCCACCTACTACGGCGCGTTCGTCCGCGACCCGGACGGCAACAACGTCGAGGCGGTCTGCCACCGTCCGGAGTGAGTCCGGTTGCGTCGCGGAGGCAGGATGGACCGGTGGAGATCGAACCGGTCGAGCACGCTCCGGTACGCGCCATCCGCCGGTCCTGGCTGGCACAGCGCTGGCACGACCTGACGTTCCTGCACTGGGCGGTCCCGCCGGAGCGGGTGGCTCCACTGCTGCCCGCCGGCACCCGGCCGGACACGTTCGACGGGCTCACCTACGTCGGGCTGATCGGGTTCCAGATGGTCGGGCTGGGGCTCGGCGTCGGCCCGGGCGTGCCGTACTTCGGCACGTTCTGGGAGACGAACGTCCGGCTCTACTCCGTCGATGGCTCCGGGCGGCGCGCCGTCGTGTTCCGCTCGCTCGACGCGTCCCGGCTGGTGCCGGTGCTGGTGGCCCAGCTGAGTCTGCGCCTGCCGTACAAGTGGTCGGCGATGCGGCTGGACCGCTCCGGCGACACGCTCACCTACCGCTGCCGCCGCCGCTGGCCCGGTCCGTCCGGCGCGTCCAGCCGGATGACGGTGCGCGTCGGCGCGCCGATCGCCGAGCCGACGCCGCTGGAGCACTTCCTCACCGCGCGCTGGGGTCTGCACACCCGCGCGTACGGCCGCACCCTTCACGTGCCGAACTGGCATCCACAGTGGCCGCTTCACCGCGCCGAACTGCTTGACCTGGACGACGAACTGGTCACCGCCGGCGGCCTGCCCGCGCCGGACGGCCCACCGGTGAGCGTGCTCTACTCCCCCGGCGTCCCCGTCGTCTTCGGCGGCCCCACGTCGGCCGGATGACCGCCACCGCCTTGATCGACACCAGGTCGCCGGAGTGGCGGCATCCGGCGCACCGGGACACCGCCACCTCCCCGACGTGGCGAGGGCGCGTCAGCGCAGCGGGTCGTGGGTGCCGTGCGGCACGTCGGGACGGCATCGGCGTACCCGGTCGGCGGCCATCCGACCGCCCACCGCCAGCCCGTACCGCTCGACCGCTGCGAGCCCGTACGCGCTGCACGTGGGCGTGTAGCGGCAGGTCGCCGGCCAGCGGTGCGACAGCCAGCGCCGGTAACCGAGGATGGCGGCCCGGCCGGCGCGGTCCACGGCAAGTCGGCGCACGACGCCGGCGGTCACCGAGCCGAGGGTGAGCAGCATCGAGAAGAGGCCCAGGTCGCAGCAGCCCGGCCCGTCACAGGTGGGCACGTCGCAGTTGCACCAGTCCCGGCTCTTCTTCTTGTGGCGGTGCCGCTTCCGGAAGATCACCACGTCATGATGCGACACGCCCGCCAGTGTCGAATGAGGCGACCGGACCGGGTCCGGTGTGATCGGGTCTGTGGACGGCCGGGAACCTAGCGTCGAGGTCGTCACCAGGAAGGAACATCGGGTGCTGGATCGGCTCAACGCCGCGTTGGATTACCTCGAACAGCGGCTCGAGCAGCCGCTCGACGTGGCCGCGCTGGCCCGGATCGCGGGCGTCTCGGAGCATCACTTCGGCCGGCTGTTCTCGGCGTTGGCCGGGCTGCCGCTGTCGGAGTACGTCCGCCGTCGCCGGATGACGCTGGCCGGCGCGGACGTGCTCGCGGGGCGGGAGTCACTGCTCGACGTGGCGGTCCGCTGGGGTTACGGCTCGAACGAGGCGTTCGCCCGCGCGTTCCGGGCCGTGCACGGCGTCGGGCCGACGCAGGCCCGGCAGGCCGGGGCGGTGCTGCGGTCCCAGCCCCGGCTGTCCTTCCGGCTCGTCGTCGAAGGGAACACCAACATGGACTACCGGATCGTGACCAAGGACGCCTTCCGGCTCGCCGGGCTGAAAGCGCGGGTGCCGCTCGTGCACGAGGGGATGAACCCGCACATCGTGGCGTTCGTCAGGGGCATCGACCCGGCCACCGTACGCCGCATCGAGGCGCTGTCCGACCAGGAGCCGCGCGGGATCGTCAACGTCAGCGCCGAGCTGGCCGGTTCCCGCGACGAGGGTGCCGAACTGGACTACTGGTACGCGGCGGTGACCGGCGCGGAGGTGCCCGGCGATCTGGACAGCATGCCGGTCGAGGCCGGTGACTGGGCGGTGTTCTCCAGTTCCGGGGCGTTCCCGGTGGCGGTGCAGCACCTGTGGCGGGCCGTGTTCACGTCCTGGTTCCCGTCCAACCCGTACGAGGCCCGCCCGGGGCCGGAGATCTCGCGCGTGCGGGTCGCCGAGGACGGCGGCACCGCCGACGCGGAGCTGTGGATCCCGGTCCGCCGGGTCTAGGGAGTAGCTGCCGCTCGCGCCAGCGCGGCCGGCACGTCGTGTACGTGGTACGGATGCTCGCCCGGCTCGATGGCGGCGAGGAACATCGCGTACACGGCGGCCAGCCGCAGCGGCGCGACCGGCCGGAGCAGGTCGACGGCCCGGTGCGGGTCGCTGCCCGGTACGTCGGTGCGCCAGCGCCGCGCCCACGCGCCGGTCAGCCGGGCGGCGGCGTCCGCGTCGACGTCCTCGGTGAGGCGCAGGATGTCGAAGGCGGGGTGGCCGACGAACGAGTCCGCCCAGTCGATCACCGTCCGCCGCCGCCCGTCGCCGCGCACGTTGCCGGGGTGCAGGTCGCCGTGCACGAGCGTGTCGGGCAGGCCGCAGTCCCGGACCTGCTGGAGCCGGTGGTCGAGCCCGTCGAGCAGACCGGCGGCCGCCGACACGTCGTGCCCGGCGAGCCGCTCGCGGATCCAGTCCGCCAGCCCCGTCCCGCGCAGATCCGGCACCCCGGCGACGGCCAGCTCACCGACGACCCCACACGCCCGCAGTTGCACCGCGTGATGCTCTACCGCGATGGAGGCACGCTCCCCTTCCCCGGCCCCGTACCGGTCCTGCCCCGGCACGTCCGCCAGCAGCATCCGCCCCTCCCCGTCGGCGGCGAGCACCGTCGGCCCGTTGACCAAGGAGCTCGGGTCACCGGGGAACGCCAGGACCGTGGGCTCGTGGCGGGCGAAGGGCGGTAGCTGCTTCAGCCACGTAGGGCCCGCGTCGGTGTCCAGGCGCCAGATGGCGGAGAGGTTCCAGGTGCGCTGCTGCGCCACCGCCGTCACCCGGCGGCCGAGCCGGCGCAGCTCACCGGTCGCCCAGCCGACGCTGCGGTCCGGGCCGCCGGCCTGCGCCCACGGCTGGCGCAGCGGGTGCGGCGCGAGGTCCACGGCAACCGGTTCCAGGGGTACGGCGGGAGCGTCGGCGGTCTGCGCCAGGTAGCGGACGTGGCCGCCGGGCGGCGCGGGGCGGTCGGCGTCGAGCAGCCGCAGCACGGCGACTTCCAGACCGTGACGACGACGAACCTCGGCCACGATCGAGGCGACCTCCTGCCACCACGGCTCCGGCACGTCGAACGGCGGCAGCGCGCCGAGCGGACGGCCGGCGGCGTCGAGCAGGATCAGCGTGACGGTGCGGGACACGGCCGGACGGTAGCCGGACGCCCCGACGGGAGGCGAGCGGATTCAGCGCCAGACGGTGCGGCGCAACCCCTGGTGCCCGGCGCACACGTCGCGCTGGCCACCCGTGCGGCTGATCGAGCCGTCGCGGCACTGCACCAGCCAGCCGCGATCGGACCAGAACCCGGGTACGCACTCGAACCAGTCGCACACCCCGGCGGCCGGCCTGCGGATCCGCTGGCCGCCGCAGAAGTCGTACCCGAAGGGGTTCGCCGGGGCGCCGCAGCGGCGCTCGACCGGCGGCTGGGGCGTGCCGCGCGGCGGCGCGGGACGGGCACGCGACGGCTCGGGGCTGGTCGTGGGCCGGACCTGGACGGCGGGCGCGACCTGCGGCGGCGCGGGGGTTCCGGTGGCCGCCGGGGTGGCCGCGACGGCGCGCTCCGAGCCGGCCCGGGTCGGCGGGTTGGACTCGAAGAGCATCGCCGGGACGACGAGCGCGAGCGCCGCGCCGACGGCCACCGTGCGCCGGCCGCCGGGCACCAGCGCGGAGACCCGGGCCTGGGCGGGGGTGAGCACGGGCGGGCGCTGGGGGCGCTCCGCCGCGTGTTCCTCGATCAGCTCGTCCAGCTCGGCCACGACCGCGGCGCGCTGCTCGATCGCGTCGGCGAACGCGAGCGTGAGCGTGAACCGGAAGTCGGCCACCGCGCCGGTGGGCAGCAGCAACCCGGAGGTACGTCGCCGGTCCAGCACCTGGATCAGGGTGACCGGCGCGCCGGGGTCGTGGGACAGGCCGGTCATCCGGCCGTACGCCCAGTCGCGCCTCCCGCGCCCGCCGAGCAGCACCAGCCGGCGGTTGGTGAGCACGGCGAGCCCGGCGTCGACCACCTTGACCCCCTCGGGGCGGCGCGGGCGCAGCACGGGCGGGTCGGGGTCGACCGTCAGCTCGGGGGCGGGCAGCACGGCGGTGTGCCGGACCTCCACCAGTTGCGCGGCCGGGAGCGTCCAGAAGACCACCTCACCGGGGGCCAGCTCCATCGGCAGGCCGACGCCCGCCTGGGCCGAGCCGTGGAAGGACACCGCGAGCGTACGCAGGCGGCGCAGCTCGTCGTCGCGGCGTCGCCACGCCTCGTCGGCCGCGCGGAAGGCCCGCTGCCGCCGTTCGTTCTGCCGGTGCGCCCACCGGTACCGCCATGTGGAACCCGTCGAATCAGTCTTCGTCACGCCGACTCCTCCGCCGCGCGAGCCCACCAATCGGGGTGTCATTCATGTCAACGATCCGGCAGGGGTACGAAGACACGCGAAAGTCGCCAATTAGACCGATCGGCTGATTGACCGACACTATCGACGGAAACTCCCCCGCGCTTCCCGGCGGCGCTGCTTCGTCATGCGCGCGCGGGAGCACGTCGGTAACGTCAGCCGCACAGCGGGGCGTACCGCGGCCCCCGGGCGGCGAGGAGGTGCACCGGTGGGCGACCCGGCCGTCGTGGTGGGCGTGGACATCGGCACCACCAGTTCCAAGGCGGTCGCGTTCGACACCTCCGGCCGGCAACTGGCGAGCCACTCGATCGGTTACCCGCTGGAGGAGCCGAACCCCGGCTGGGCCGAGCAGGACCCGGACCTCATCTACGAAGCGGTACTCGGCGTCATCCGCGCGGTCGTCGACGAGCTGGCCGCGCCGATCGCCGGCCTGTCGTTCAGCACCGCCATGCACAGCCTGATCGGGCTGGACGCCGACGGCACCCCGCTGACCCCGTCGATCACCTGGGCCGACTCCCGGGCCAGCGCGCAGGCCGAGCGGCTGCGGGCGGTGCCGTCCGGGCTCGCGCTGCACCGCCGCACCGGCACCCCGGTGCACCCGATGGCGCCGCTGCCCAAGCTGGTCTGGTTCGCCGAGCAGGAGCCGAAACTGCACGAGCGGGTCGCGCACTGGGTCGGCATCAAGGATCTGGTGCTGCGGCGGCTCGCCGACGCGCTCGTCACCGACCACTCGGTCGCCTCCGCCAGCGGGCTGATGGACATCCACCGGCTGGCCTGGGACACCGAGGCGCTACGCCTGGCCGGCATCACCGAGGAGCAGCTCCCCCAGCTCGTACCCACCACGCACGTGCTGCCCGGGCTCACCGCCGAGGCGGCGCGGGCCACCGGCCTGCCGGCGGACACCCCGCTGGTGGTGGGCGCCGGCGACGGGCCGCTGGCCAACCTCGGCCTCGGCGCGGTACGCCCCGGCGTGGTGGCCTGCTCGATCGGCACCAGCGGCGCGATGCGGGTGATGGTGGAACGCCCCGGCGTGGACCCGCTCGGCGGCGTGTTCTGCTACGCCCTCACCGAGGACCGCTGGGTGGTCGGCGGCGCCATCAACAACGGCGGGATCGTCCTCCAGTGGGCGAACGACGCGCTCGCCCCCGAACTGGGCGAGCACGCCGAGGAGGAACTGCTCGACCTGGCCGCCCAGGCGCCGGTCGGCTCCGGCGGGCTGATCATGCTGCCGTACCTGCTCAGCGAGCGGGCACCACACTGGAGCGCGCTGCCGCGCGGCGCGTACGTCGGGCTGACCCACGGCCACGGCCGGGCGCACCTGGTCCGGGCCGCGCTGGAGGGCGTCTGCCAGCAGCTCGCGCTGGTCCTCGCCTCGGTCCGGGCGGCCGGGAACGAGGTACGCGAGGTCCGCGCCAGCGGCGGCTTCGCCCGCAGCCCGCTGTGGCGGCAGATCCTCGCCGACGCGCTCGGCATGCCGGTGCGGTTCCCCGCCGGGCACGAGGGGTCCGGCTTCGGCGCGGCGCTGCTCGGCATGCAGGCGCTCGGCCTCATCGAATCGATCGAGGTCGCCGCCGACCTGGTCCGGATCGAGGAGACGGTCCGCCCGGATCCCGCCTCCGCCGCCACGTACGCGGCGCTGCTCCCGCTCTTCTCCGAGCTGTACGACGCACTGGTACCCACTTTCGCCTCACTGCGACGGATGGCGCCGAGCCTGCCGCCGGAACCCCCACCCACCGCACCACCCCGCTGACCGACCGAAGGGCGTGATAGCCGTGGTCACACTGCTCGCCGCACCAGCGGAACCGCTCACGAACGCCGGTGACACCCAGCTCGTCCTCGCCGCCCTGCTCGGCATCGCCGCTGTCGTGCTGCTCATCGCGTGGGGCAAGGTGCACCCGTTCCTCGCGCTGATCCTCGGCGCCGCGGTGCTCGGCGTGGTCGCCGCCGTACCCGTCGACAAGATCGTCACGTCGTTCAGCGGCGGGGTCGGCTCCACGGTCGGCGGCGTGGGCCTGCTGATCGCGCTCGGCGCGATGATCGGCGGCCTGCTGGCCGAGTCCGGCGGCGCGGACGGCATCGTGGAACGGGTGGTCGGCCGGGTCTCCGGGACCGCGCTGCCCTGGGCGATGGCCGGCGTGGCCGCGCTCATCGGCCTGCCGCTGTTCTTCGAGGTCGGCGTGGTGCTGCTGGTGCCGATCGTGCTGCTCGTCTCGCTGCGGGTGAACGTGCCGCTGATCAAGATCGGCATTCCCGCGCTGGCCGGCCTGTCGGTGCTGCACGGCCTGGTGCCGCCGCACCCGGGCCCGCTGGTGGCCATCGACGCGCTCGGCGCGAACCTCGGTCAGACGCTCGCCCTGGGCCTGCTGGTGGCGATCCCCACGGTGATCATCGCCGGGCCGGTCTTCGGTAACTTCATCGCCCGGTACGTGCCGGCCACCGCCCCGGCCGAGCTGCTGCCGACCCGGCGCGACGCCGACGACCGCAGCCCGACCCGGCCCGGTGACGGACGGCTCGACGCCGACGGCGACCTGGTCACCGAGGACGACCTGGTCAACCCGGGCACCGGGCGGCCCGGCGGCGCGATCGACGAGCCGGACGGACGGCGCTCGCGCCGCGCCCCGGCGCTGTGGGCGGCGGTGGTCACCGTGCTGCTGCCGGTGGTGCTGATGCTGCTGCGGGCGATCGGCGAGCTGACGCTCGGCGAGGACACCACCGGCCGCAAGGCGCTGGACATCGTCGGCACCCCGATCATCGCCCTGCTCGCCGGCGTCGTCTTCGCCATGATCTTCCTGGGCTACCTGTCCGGCTTCAGCCGTACCCAGGTCTCCGGTTTCCTCGGCGGCTCGCTGCCGCCGATCGCCGGCATCCTGCTGATCGTCGCCGCCGGTGGCGGCTTCAAGCAGGTGCTCGTCGACGCCGGCGTGGGCGACCTGGTCGCGAACGCCGCCGACGGCGCGAACCTCTCCCCGCTGCTGCTCGGCTGGCTGGTAGCTGTCGGCATCCGGGTCGCCACCGGCTCGGCCACCGTCGCCACCATCACCGCCGCCGGCATCGTCGCGCCGCTGGCCGACACGCTCGCCGCCCCCGAGGTGGCGCTGCTGGCGCTGGCCATCGGCTGTGGGTCGCTGTTCTTCTCCCACGTCAACGACGCCGGCTTCTGGCTGGTGAAGGAGTACTTCGGGTTGACCGTCGGGCAGACCATCAAGAGCTGGTCGGTGATGGAGACCATCATCTCGGTGGTCGGTTTCCTCGGCGTCCTGCTGCTCGACGTCTTCATCTAGAGGCGGTCAGGGGGCCTCGACGCCGGAGATGCGGAACTTGTGCACCTCGGCGCCGAGGATCTCCGTCACCTGCTCGGCCTCCGGGCCGGAGCCCCGGAACGCCAGCAACTGCTCGTCGGACTCCCACCGCTCGTAGACGTTGATCCGGCCCGGCTCGACCAGGTCCGCGCTGACCGCGAAGTCCACGCAGCCGGGCGCGTCCCGGGCCGCACGGACGGCAGCCTCGCAGGACGCCAGGTAGGCGTCCCGCCGGGCCGGATCGACGTAGAGGGTGCCGGCGACGATGAGCATGCCGGCCATCCTGCCACCCGCTCCCGGTCAGGACCGGGTGATCGCGTTGGCGTGGATCGCCTCGTTCAGGTACGCGGCCATCCCCGGCCGCAGCGCCTCGAAGTACGCGGTGAACCGCGGGTCCGCCACGTACATGTCGGCCAGACCGGTGTGGATCTCGTACGAGCAGTCGTACCACCACTTCGTGATGAGCTGCCGGTGCTCCTCGGCCAGCGCCATCGCCTCCGGGCCGTCAGCCGGCGCGCCCGAGTCCATCAGCGCGGCGAACCGCCGCCCCCACTCCTCGTTCTCCGCCTTGTTGCGCAGCCAGTCCTCCTTCGAGTAGCGGCCCGCGCGCTCCTGCGACTGCCGGTACGCCTCGGTGCCGCCCCAGCGCTGCTCCGCCTCCTCGGCGTGCTCGTCCGGGTCGAAGTCCCCGAACACCTCGAACCGCTCCTCCGGCGTCAACTGGATCCCCAACGTCCTCGCCTCCATCGCGTGTTCGATCGCCGCGACCATCTCCTGGAGCTTCCCGATCCGCCCGGACAGCAGCTCGTGCTGCCGGCGCAGGTGCGCCACCGGGTCGGCGTCCGGATCGTCCAGGATCTCGGCGATCTCCTCCAGCGGGAACCCCAGCTCCCGGTAGTAGCGGATGAGCTGCAACCGGTCCAGGTCCGCCTCGTCGTAGCGGCGGTAGCCCGCCGACGTGCGCCCGCTGGGCCGCAGCAGCCCGATCTCGTCGTAGTGGTGCAGCGTCCGGACCGTCACCCGGGCCGCCCGCGCCACCTGCCCCACCGTGTACGCCATGGTTCCCTCCCTTCCGCGACCAAGGCTGCCGCCTTCCGCTGCGTGAGGGTCAAGCCGGAAAACACGACGACGCCCCCGACCAGGATCGGCCGGGGGCGTCGTCGGTGCGGTCAGTTGGTGACCTTCTCCTTCTCCGGGGCGGCGAAGGTCGCGGTCGGCGGGGTGCGGAAGGCGTGCACCAGGCCGGCGGCGGAGAGCAGCAGGAGCAGGCCCGCGCCGAGGTACACGGCCAGGGCGCCCTGCTCGGCCTTGCGGCCGAACTCGCTGAAGCCGTACGAGGTGAGCAGCAGGCCGCGCAGCGTCTCACCCTTGAACACGGTCTCCCGCTGGGCGGTCACCTCGGCGAGCTGCTTCTGCAGGTCGGCCAGGTTCGCGGCGTTGCTCTGCTCGGCCTGGGCCACCTGCTCACGAAGCGCGCTCTGCGGCTCGCCCAGGTCGGCGTAGGTCTTGCCGCCGGCCATGTTCTTCAGGTGCAGGCCGATGTACTCGTTGGCGTAGCACTCCGCCTGCTTGCCGGTGGTCATCTTCTGGCCGGCGTACTCGCGCAGGCAGTCCGACTTCTTCTCCTCGTCGGAGAGCTTGTCCGCCGGGGTGAAGGTGATGTTCTGCTCGCCGAGCTGGCTGCGTACGTAGTCGTTGGCGAAGTTGGCGTTCGTCGTCAGGACGACGCCGACGACGAGCAGCAGGACCGCCAGGCCCAGCCCACCGATGCTGAACAGCAGGTCGAGAGTCCGTCGCTTCATATCAAGCTCCCGTGTGGAGGGTGTGTTCGTCTTGTTGACGAGAACCATCATGGCGGTGCCGGACCGCCCGTGAGCAGGGTCGAACCCCCTGTCCCGTCCGGGACCTTCGGCCCCCGTGGACCCGGGCCGGTCAGCGGTCCGCGCCCGCCCCGGACAACGCGGGAAGTAGGTCGGTCAGGGCGGCCGGGCGGCCGTACCGCCAGCCCTGGCCCTGCCGGCAGCCGATCGCGGTGACCGCCGCGTGCTGCGCGACCGTCTCCACCCCCTCGGCCACCACGGCCAGGTCGAACGCGCCGGCCAGCCGGTTCACCATCTCGACTGTGGCGTACGCGCGGCTGTCCCCGGCGTCCAGCCGGGACACGAACGACCTGTCGATCTTCAGCTCGGTGGCCGGGATGCGGTGCAGATAGCTCAGCGAGGAGTACCCGGTGCCGAAGTCATCGATGGCGATGCGGATGCCGAGGTCACGCAGCTGGGACAGCCGGTCCAGCACCGCCTCGCTGCCCTCGATCAGCGCGGACTCGGTGAGTTCCAGGGTGAGCGCGCGGGGCGGCAGGCCGGCCGCGGCGACCGCGCCGGTGACGGTGGCGATCAGGTCGGGCCGGCACAGGTGGGCGGCGGCGATGTTGACCGCGACCGTCACCTCCGGCGCGTGCGCGCGCCAGGTCGCGGCGGCCCGGCACGCCTCGTGGATGACCCACCTGTCGATCGCCACGATCAGCCCGGTCTCCTCCGCCAGCGGCAGGAACCGGGCCGGGGTGAGCACGCCGAGGCGGGGATGCCGCCAGCGCACCAGCGCCTCGGCGCTGCGTACCGCGCCGGTGTCGAGGTCGACGATCGGCTGGAACTCCATCAGCAACTGGCCCTCGTCCACCGCCCGGCGCAGGTCGGCGATCAGCTCGGCGCGGCTGACCGCCGACTCGCGCAGGTGCGGCGTGCACGTGCGGTACGCGGCCTTGCCGGCCGCCTTCGCCGCGTACATGGCGATGTCGGCGTCGCGGAGCAGGTCGGTGTGCGAGGCGTGCTGCGGCCCGTACTCGGCGATGCCGATGCTCGCCGACGGGTGCACTCCCAGGTCCTCCTCGCCGGGCAGCGGCTCCAGCGCGGCCAGCAGCCGGATCGCGAGCCGCTCGGGCGGCACCGCGCGGTCCCCGGCGACCAGCACCGCGAACTCGTCGCCGCCCAGCCGCGCGATCATCCCGTCCGGGCCGACCGCGTCCCGCATGCGCTCCGCCGTGGCGGTGAGCAGCCGGTCCCCGGCGGCGTGCCCGAACCTGTCGTTCACCTGCTTGAAGCCGTCCAGGTCGAGCAGCACCACGGCGACCGGCCCGCCGGTGCGCAACGCCCGCCGCAGCCGCCGGACGAACGTCAGCCGGTTCGGCAGGCCGGTGAGCTGGTCGGAGTACGCGAGCCGGCGCAGCCGGCCGACCAGCCGCAGGTTCTCGTTCGCGGCCAGCCCCTGACGCAGCGCCAGTACGCCGAGCAGGGCCATCATGCCGACGAAGACCACGTGCGGGGTCTGCCCGCTGGGCCGCCGCGACAGCATGACCGCGACGATCGCGCCGCCCACCGGCAGGTACGGCAGCGCCACCCGCCACCACGGCGGCAGCGGTGACTCGACCACGTCGTCGTCGCCGTCCTCGTCGACCGGCGGCGGATAGCGGGTGGCCAGGCCGACCAGCAGGTAGCTCAGCGGCCAGCAGATGTCGACCGGGTGACCGGGCGTGTAGTTGCCGTGCGCGACCAGGGAGACGTAGACGGCGTCCGCGCCGGCCCGGATCGCCAGGCCCGCCCCGATCACGGTGAGCGCCCGCCACATCGGCCGGCCCGGACCGGCGACCGCCACCAGGATGGTGAGCTGCATCAGGTCGAACATCGGGTAGAGCAGGCCGAACGTACGCATCGGATCGGCCAGGCCGGCCTCGGTGATCTCCTGGAACACCACCACCCAGCCGATCGGGAGGAGGGCCAGCCCGACGATGACCCCGTCGAGCAGGGTGCGGGCCCGGCCGATCAGGCTGCGCGGGCCGGCGCGGAAACTGAGCAGGGCGGCGGTGCCGGTGACGATGCCGCCGGCGAACAGTCCGGCGACCAGCGGCGTGTGCGGCAGCCCGAGCCCGCCGAGACGCTCGACCGTCCACACCGTACGGCCGAGCGCGGCGAGGACCATGGTGACCGCGAGCAGCTCCCAGAACCGGCGTAGCGCGACCGGGTGGCGCCGCGCCGCGCCAACGCAGAGCACCGCCGCGAGGCTCGACACCGCAACCGCGCCGAGGTCGCTGACCAGCGCCGCGCCGGGCAGCCGGGCGACCAGCCAGGCCGTCTCCCCGAGTACGACGACGGCGGCCGCGACAAGTCCGACACGGCCGGCGAGCGGATGACGGGCCGGCGCAGCGGCGGCGAGGCTCACGTCGAGCTGGGGTACAACGATGCGCTCCGGCTCTCTTCCAGACGTGCACCCTCGACGCCGAGGGCAGGACGACGGACGGCGCAAGCCTAGTCAGCGCCGGGGGCCGCCGCCAGAGTCGACGGCTGTCGGTCAGCGGACCGTGACGGTCAGGACCAGTCCTCCGCCGGGGCCGGGTCCGGCGGTGCGGCGGCCGTGCCGGGCGGCCCGCCGTGCGTCCACGGCGTCTCCTCCGGCGCCGGGAACGCCCCACCCGGCAGGAAACCGTCGGAGAGGCTGGTCAGACAGATCCGCTCGCCCACCTCCGGAACGCTGCCGGGCGGCGCGGTCAGCCCCCGGCCCATCCCGCCGGACAGCTCCAGCACCACCTCGGTCTTGCCGTCCGCGCCGGGCGTCACGAACACCACAGTCGCCTTCTGCGCCGGGCGCTGCGGCGAGTACAGCCTCGCGCCCACCGGCATCGGCACCGGCTCGGTGGTGACCACCTGGATGCGCGGGCGCAGCACCGGCCGTTTGCCGGAGTCGTCCACCCGCGCCGGGTCGGCGAGCGTCACCTCACCGACGAACGCCTCCCCGGACAGCCGGTGCTCGGCCATCACCAGCGGATCGTCGTAGGCGCGCTGCACCGCCCACGCGGTCGACGCCCGTTCCAGCCGCTGCAACCGCAGCGCCGCCGCCACCGCGCCGTCGCGCCGCGGCTGCGGGCCGCCCCCGGCGTCGACGTGCTCGGCGTGCGCGGTGAACGCGTCCCGGTCACCGGCCCACCGGCCGGCCACCCGAGCACCGGCCGGCAGCGTCCGCAGCAGGCCGACGCCGCGCCACATCAGCTCCCAGGTGGGCGCGAGCTGGTCGCGCAGCAGGCCGGCGAGCTCGTCGTACGCGGCCGCGCGGGCCGCCGGGTCGTCCCCGGCCCGGGTGTACGCCTCGATCGCCGGGGCGAGCCGGCGGTTGTCGAAGTCCGGGTCGGTGGCCGGCCCGGCCGGCGGGCAGTGTGCCGGGTCCTCGGCGCGGGCCGCCGCCTCAGCCCCGGTCAGCCCGGCCGGCGGGTCCAGCCAGCCCAGCACCGCCGGCAGATGCAGGTCCTCCACCACGCTCTGCCCGGTCGTCCAGTGCAACGTCAGCGCCTCGGTCAACGCCAGCAGCGCCGACGAGCCGGGCTGCTCGGCACGCTCGGCGAAGAACGTCAGCCAGCGACCCAGCAGCGGCACCGACTGGTGCACCGGATAGTCGCCGTCGGTACGGCGGAACCGGGTCGAGCGCCCGAACAGCCGCAGGAACGTGATCCCGGCCGGGTTCGGCACCAGCAGTTGCGGCGCGTCGACGTACCGGTGGCGGACGTCGCGGCCCCGGTCCACCGGCACCGCCTCGGTCAGGTCACGGAACTCGTCCAGGTACGGCAGCACGATCGCGGCCAGCTCGGCGGCGAACGCGAACCGCTGGTCCCGGTTGCGCGGCTGCGGCACCACCAGCAGCCGGGCGTCGTCGGGCGCGGCGCCGACCATCGCGGCGAGCGGGGCGTTCGCCTCACCGGCGAGCGCGAGCGGCACCAGCACCAACGGCCGCTCCGACAGGTGCAGGTGCCGGACGGTGGCCACCGGCTGGGCCCGCCCGGAGGCGACCGCCTGCGCCCGGGCGAGCGCGCGCAGCGTACTCATGCGGTCTGCCCGGCGAGGGCGTCGGCGCGCAGGCGCGCGGCGGCCCGCAGCAGCGCGGCGGCCTCCGCCTGCCCCGGCTCGGGCGCGGCCGAACCCTCGGCGAGCGCCAGCACGTCGGCCACCTCCTCGACGCCGCCCAGCGCCTCGCGGACCGGCCGGCCCAGCGCGCCGGTCTGCCCGCGCGCCTCGTGCCGGCAGAAGTACGCCAGCTCGCACGCGGCCAGGCAATCAGGCGCGTAGCGGGCCGGCACCTCGTGCAGCGCGGCGGCGAGCGTGGCCGGATCGGCCGCCGGGTCGACCGTGAACCCGGCCGGTACGGCGGCGAGCAGGTCCTCGACCCGGGCCATCCGGGCCAGCTGGCGGCGCAGCACCAGCAGCTGGCGGCGCACGTCGAGCAGACTGGCCACCGGCTGGTTGGCGAAGTCGCGCGGGCAGACCAGCACCACCTCGTGCGACACCAGCTCCGGGTCGTGTCCCTCGGCGGCGAGCAGCTCGCGCAACGCCAGCACGTAGACGGCGGACTGGATCGCGGCGGCGGCGACCTTGCCCGGGTCGGCCTGCCCGTCGATCACCGGGAACGACTTGATCTCCACGACGTGGAACCGGCCCGCCAGCCGGGCGGCGACCAGATCCGGTTCCAGGTGCACCCGGGTACCCGCCACGTCCAGGCCGAGCAGCGGGTGGTCGAACAGCGCCGGGCCGTCGCCGCTCGCGGTGAGCGCCGCCCGGGACCGTTCCGGCCGGTCGTCGTCGGCGCCGAGGTCGGTCCAGGTCGCGCCCTCCGGGACGGGTACGCCGAGCCGCTCCGCGACCAGGCGCAGCAGTTCCTTCCCGCCGTCGGCCTTCACCTGCGCCTCGAACGCGTTACCGCGGGTGATCGCGAAGCGGGACTGACCGAAGCGGGCCGGGAAGCCGAGTCGCTCGGCCAGCGCCGGCTTGTCCGCGCCCGCGCTGTCCAGCACGGCGCGGCGGGTGCAGCCGGGGTTGCCGGTCAGCGCGGCGATGGTACGGGCGTTGTGCCGCCGGGGCGGCCCACCACCCCTGATCCGTGCCAGCCGATCTTCCACCCGATGAAGTGTAAGGAAGGGCCCCCTGTTAACGCCTCCGGTAGAGGAAGGGCCCCTTATTAACACGGTGCGTCAGCGGTCGGCGGAACGGTTCCAGGGCGAGCGGGGCGACTGCGCGCCCGCGACCCGGCGACGCCGGCGGTGGTGCCGGCGCCCGGGCGTGCAGGGTGGACGGGCGGCGGTGTGCACCGGCGGGGCGGCCGGAGCGGCCGGCTGCCGGCCGATCAGCCAGTAGAGGAAGCGGGTCACGGTCAGCCGACCGGTAGGCGCTCGGCCTCGGCGCGGGAGATGTCGTACTCGGCGCCGCAGAACGTGCACTGCTGCGCGTACCGGGTGCGCAGCGGGATCAGCGGGACGAAGAAGAGGCTGAACTTGGTGACCCGGCGGGTGATCACCTGGGCGGCCTGGTTGCCGCAGTTGCGGCAGACCTCGGTGACGACGCCGGACCGGACGACCTTGGTCCGCAGCCCGAAGATGAAGAACATCGCCCGGCATTACCCACCCGGGCGCCGTGTTAAAAGGGGCCCCCTCCTCTACCGGAGGCGTTAAGAGGGGGCCCTTCCTTACAGCCAGATCGGCTGCCAGTTGGGCACCTCGTGGAAGCGCCGCAGCTCGGCCCACCCGGCCACGTTGCCGCTCCACGCCGCGTACGGCGGGTTGCCCTCGTCGAAGCCGGACTGCACGAACGTCAGCTTCGTCCGGCCGTCGGACTCCGCCAGTTCCCAGGACGTCACGCCGACGGGCCCCCAGTCGATGGACAGCGCCCGCCCCGGCGTCACGTCGAACACCTTTGCGGCCTCACCGGCGTCGAGGCCGCCCATCGCGTACCGGCCGCCCTCCCAGGGCTCCACTCCGATCGGGTAGCCGAACCAGGCGGTGACCTGCTCCGAGTCGGTGAGCGACGTCCACACCTTGTCCATCGGCGCGTCGATGACCACCTCGCCGCTCAGGTCGGCGGAGGTGAAGTCGGTACGCGGCAACAGCGGCCGGCCGTCCAGGTGGTCGTTGAGGTGGGCGATCGCCAGGTACCAGTACGTCTGGAGCACGCCCCGGATGCTGCTGCCGCTCATCGCCTCCGCGTAGTCGAAGTGGCTCTGCCGCAGCGTGAGTATCGTGCCGTCGCCGTCGGGCTCCAGTTCGAACTCGGTGGTGGTCTCCACCCCGTCGAGCGTCCACGCGAAGCGCAGCGTCCGGTCGTCGACGTGCAGCAGCCGCTGGTGTGGCGCGTCGCCCTCGGGCGTGTAGCGGCCCCAGAACTCGTACCGCCGGGGCAGCTCGACCTCGGCGTGCTCGGCCAGCCAGACGCGCAGCTCGGCGGGGTCGGTCAGGGCTCGGCGGACGGTCGCCACGGGTGCGGCGAGGCGGGCGCGGATGGTCATCGGCTCACTCATGCTTGTCGCCTTTCGGGTAGCAGGCCACGGCGAGTTTGAAGGCGTCGCCCTCGGCGCCGCCGTAGCGCGTGAACAGGTCCTGCAGCGTCGTCTGCAGGTCGTGCAGGAACTCCTGCCGCCGCTCGGCGGGCACCCGGATCTCGCCGGAGACGCCGACGGACGGCAGTTCGGGGGCGGCGCGGTCGAGCGCGGCGATGTCGGCCTGGACCTCTTCCATGAGGTCGAGCAGGGAGCCCAGGCTCAGCTCGTCGCGGGCGCGGCGGGCGCCGCCGATGCGGCCGACCAGGCGGGGCGAGAGCCAGTACGAGCGGGCGGCGGCCTGGTAGATGCCCTCGGTGATGCCGCGCACCTGGCGCTGCGCCACCTGCTCGGCCAGCCCGGCCGCGACGAGCTGCTTGACGTGGTAGTAGACGCGCTGCGGCGTCTGCTCCAGCCGGGCCGCGACCTCGGTGCAGGTGCGGGGTTCGGCCAGTTGCCGCAGCACCTCGATGCGCTGCGGCTTGAGCAGGGCTTCGGCCTGCTCGCGCTGTTCCAGGTACAGGACGTCTCTCATGGCAAAATCAGTTTGTACGTACAAAACTTCTTTGTCAATGACTTCGACGAGAGGCCGCGCGGTCCGCGCGGCCTCTCGTCGGTACGACCGGTCAGGGCGTCCAGTCCGGACGCAGCGGGTACCCGTTCACCCCTTCCGGGCCGTTGTGCGTGGCGAGCACGTGGTGCAGCTGGATGCCGTTGCGCTCGAACGCCAGCCGGGAACCGGCCATGTAGAGCCCCCACACCTTGGCGGTGCCCGGCCCGACCTCGCCGACGCAGAAGTCCCAGTGCTCGACCAGGTTGCGGCACCAGCCGGCCAGCGTCAGCGCGTAGTGCTGGCGCAGGTTCTCCTCGTGGTGCACCTCGAACCCGGCGTCGTGGATCTCGCTGATCAGCCGGCCCGGACCGGCCAGCTCGCCGTCCGGGAAGACGTACCTGTCGATGAACGCGCCGGAGCGGTGCGGCGCCCGGTTGTCGGCCCGGGTGATGCAGTGGTTGAGCAGCCGCCCGCCGGGCTTGAGCCGGGAGCGCAGCGCGCCGAAGTAGGCCGGGTAGTTGCGCACGCCGATGTGCTCGGTCAGCCCGATCGAGGAGATCGCGTCGAACTGCTCGTGCGGCGCGTCCCGGTAGTCCAGGTGGCGCACCTCCGCCAGCTCGCTCAGCCCCTCCCGCTCGATCGCCGCCCGCGCCCACTCGGCCTGCGCGCGGGACAGGGTGACGCCGAGCGCCTTGACGCCGTACTCGCGGGCCGCGTGCCGGACCATGCCGCCCCAGCCGCAGCCGACGTCCAGCAGCCGCATCCCCGGCTTGAGCGCCAGCTTGCCGGCGACCAGGTCGTACTTGGCCCGCTGCGCCTCTTCGAGGGTGTCGCCGGGGCTGCGGAAGACCGCGCAGGTGTACGTCATGGACGGCCCGAGCACCTTCTCGTAGAAGGCGTTCGACACGTCGTAGTGGTGCGAGATCGCGCTGCTGTCCCGGGTACGCGAGTGACGCAGCCCGGTCATCAGCCGCCGCCAGCGCGGGGCCGCCTCCTGCGGCGGGGGCGGCGGCGGACGCAGCCGTTCCCAGCCCAGCCCGCGGACCAGCGCGAGCGCCTCGCTCATCGCCGGGATCCGCAACGGCACCTCGTCCTTGATGACCCGCAGCGCCTCGTACGGGTCGCCCGGGTGCACACCCTCCAGCCCGAGGTCGCCGCTGACGTAGGCCCGGGCCATGCCCAGGTCGCCGGGCGCGGTGAGCAGGTAGGACAGGCCGCGCTCGGTGTGGATCGCCAGGGTGATGCCGGCGTCGGCCGGGCCCACCGCGCTGCCGTCGTAGCCGGTCACCCGGACGGGCAGGTCGCCGGTGGTGACCGCGCGGACCACGTCCGCGACTGTGGGTCCGGTACGCCGGCCGCCCGCCGGCGGGCCGGCCGGGGCGCTCGCCGCCCCCGGTGTTCGGTCGGTCAGACTCATGCTCGGGTTACCGCCTTCTCGTACAGTCCGGTGAGTCGGTGGTCCGGGTCGTAGCGGTCCTTCACGGCGCGCCAGGTCTCCCCGCCGTAGAGCCGGTCGAACTCGCCCCGGTCGTAGTACGCGTCGGAGTAGAGCGACTTGTGACCGCCCACCTCCGACACCATGCGCTCGATCTGGCGGTTGACGTCCCCGTCGGCGGCGCCCGCCGCGATGGGCACGCTTCCCCAGAAGCCGATGTTCACATACGTTTCGCCCGGTCGGAGCGGATATAGCGGCCACGCCTTCGCCGACCCGGGGCCGGCGGGCTCGCGCAGCCGCAGCGGGCACAGCCACACCGGCGTCATGCCCACGTTCGCCGCGAACCAGCGCAGGAACTCGGGCGTGCGGTCCAGCGGGACCTCCACGTCCTGCACCACCCGTTCGCGGGCCGGGCGGCCCCGCCACCTGTCGACGCGCGCGGCCACCTGGTGCCGGTGCTCCAGCCGCACGATCCGGTGGTAGACGTCGCTGCGCCGGTAGCGCCGCGGCCACAGCCGCCGCACCACCGGGTGCTGCACCCCGAACGCCGCCGAACACCAGAACCAGTCGGTGTCCCAGCGCCAGAGATAGTCGTACGCGGTGAGCGTGTCCCGGGTGCGCCGGCGCAACGAGCGGTAGTAGATCTCCTGGCCGGTGTAGTCGGACGGACCGTCCTCGGCCTCGTCGGTGAACGTGCCGAGCACCAGGTACGCCTCGCCGGGGCTGAACATCACCCCGTCCATGGCGTCGACCGGCTCGCCGCCCCAGGCGCCCTTGGCCACCACCTCGCCGACCGCGTCGACCAGTTCCTCCAGCCGGGTGAACCGGATGTTGCGCAGCGCCATGTGACGGCGTACCGGTTGCAGCTCGATGCGCAGCCGGGTGGCGTAGCCGAGGCTGCCCAGCGAGTTGGGGAAGGCCCGGTGCAGCTCGGCGTGCTCGCCCCGGGGCCGGGTCGTGACGATCTCTCCCGAGCCGGTGAGCACGTCCATCTCCAGCACCGACTCGTGCGGCAGGCCGTTGCGGAAGGAGGTGGACTCGATGCCCAGCCCGGTCACCGCGCCGCCCAGCGTGATCGTGCGCAACTGCGGCACGACAAGCGGCATCAGGCCGTGCGGCAGCGTCGCGTCGACCAGATCCTCGTAGGTGCACATGCCCTGCACGTCGGCGGTGCGGGCCGCCGGGTCGACGGCGAGCACCCCGGTCAGGCCGCTCACGTCCAGACCCGGCGTTCGCGGTGCGGAGCGCGGCCGGAAGAGGTTCGAGGTCTGCTTGGCCAGCCGTACGGGTTCCCCGGCGGGCACCGCGGCGTAGGAGCGCCGCAGCGTGTCCACCGCCCGTTCATGATCACGGACAGCGTGCATGAGATCACCTTACGCGCGGGTACGACAATTCGGGGGACGTCCACGATGGCCTCGCCGACTCACGGTCGGCGCGCGCGTTACCGTGACCGCCATGGCGAATCCCGCGCTGACCGCTCTCGACCACACCGGCCTGCCGTACCGGGTCATCCGGCACGGCCCGGTGGCGAGCCTCGCCGAGGCGGCCGCGGCGCGCGGCGTCGAGGTGCCGGACGTGGTCAAGACGATCGTGGTCCGCCGCGGCGAGGGCGACCTGCTGTTCGTGCTGACCCCCGGCGGCCGGGTGATCTCCTGGCCGAAGCTGCGCGCCCTGCTCGGTGTCAGCCGGCTGTCGATGCCGGACGCCGAGGCGGCGAAGGCCGCCACCGGGTACGCGCGCGGCACCATCACGCCGTTCGGCTCCACCACCGCCTGGCCGGTGGTCGCCGACGAGCGGCTGCGCGGCCGGGAGATCACGCTCGGCGCGGGCGAGCACGGCCTCGCCGTCGCCGTCGACGCGGACACCGCGCTGGCCGCGCTCGGCGCGACTGTGGCCGACGTGACAGACGAGGAGCCGACGCGCTGAGCGGTGGCCGGTGGAGGGCCGGCGGCATAGCGTGGAGGACATGCCGAAAGCCGTCTGGAACGACCTCGTCGTCGCCGAGAGCGACGACACGGTGCTGGTCGAGGGCAACCACTACTTCCCCCGTACGGCCCTGCGCGAGGACCTGATCCGCCCCTCCGACACCCACACGGTCTGCCCGTGGAAGGGCACCGCCTCCTACTACACGCTCGAACACGGCGGCGTGACCAGCCCGGACGCCGTCTGGTACTACAGCGACCCGAAGCCGGAGGCGGAGATGGTCCGCGACCGGGTGGCGTTCTGGAAGGACGTCCGGGTCGTCGACTGAGTCACCGTGCCGCCGGGGTGACTGGCACCCGGCGGCCCGGGTGGGTCACCATGCTCCCATGGCCGACCCGCACTCCGACCCGTCCGGCACCGTCTACGGGGCCCGCCGCGCCCGTGGCGCCCGTGGTCTCCGGCTGCCGCAGGACCCGCTGATGCGGATCGCGCTGGGCGTCGGCGTGACCGGCGTACTCCTCGGGGCCTTCTTCGCCACCGGCGTGCTCGGCGGTGGCGACGAGCGGCCGGTGGTGCCGGCGGCGGCCGTGCCGACCGCGACGGCGAGCGAGCCGAGCGCGGAACCGTCGGCGGAGCCCACGCCGTCGTCTTCGCCCTCGCCGAGCGCGGCGCCGACCACCCCGGCCGCGCCGGTGGCCACGCCGAAGGTGCTCCGGGGCGTGCCGTCCGGGCGCTGCCTCGGCGTGACCGGCGACGAGGCCGAGGGCGCGCAGGCAGCGCTCGCCGACTGCACCGGCGGGCCCGAGCAGCAGTGGGTGGTCACGCCGGTCACGAACGACACCTACCTGCTGGTCAACGCCGCGAGCAGCAAGTGCCTGGACGTCAACGAGGCGAAGACCGACGACGGCACGGACGTGCAGCAGTGGTCCTGCAACGGGCAGGCCAACCAACAGTGGCGGTTCCAGCAGGCCGGCGACGGCGTGGCGCTGCTGGTCGCCGTGCACAGCGGCAAGTGCGCGCAGGTCGACGACGCGGGCACCGAGCCCGGCCGCGAGTTGGAGCAGGCGCCGTGCAGCGGCGCTCCGGAGCAGCAGTGGGCGGTCGGCTGACCGGCAGCGCGGGCGTCAACCCCGGTAGCTCCAGGCCCGCCGGCCCGCGACCACCGGGAGCGCGAACGCCGGTTCGTCGGCGGGACGGCGGCGCAGCAGCAGCGACAGCCCGGCCGCGCCGACCGACAGCGCGCCCGCCACGTACCAGGCCATCGCGTAGTCGCCGAGCCGATCCCGGACCAGGCCCGCGCCGGTGGCCGCGAGCGCGGCCCCGAACTGGTGCGCGGCGAACACCCAGCCGAACACCACCGCCCCGGACGCGCCGAACCACTCCCGGCACAGCGCCACGGTGGGCGGCACCGTGGCCACCCAGTCCAGCCCGTAGAAGACGATGAAGACCAGCATGCTCGGCCGGGCCGACCCGGCGAACAGGCTCGGCAGCACCAGCAGCGACGCCCCGCGCAACGCGTAGTAGGCGCCGAGCAGCAGCCGCGCGTCGACCCGGTCGGTGAGCCAGCCGGAGGCGATCGAACCGGCGATGTCGAAGAGCCCGACCAGGGCGAGCAGCCCGGCCGCTGTGGTCTCCGGCATGCCGTGGTCGTGCGCGGCCGGCACGAAGTGCGTACCCACCAGGCCGTTCGTGGTCGCGCCGCAGATCGCGAAACCAGCGGCGAGCAGCCAGAACGGCCGCGTCCGCGCGGCGGCGGCGAGCGCGCCGACCGCCCGAGCCGCCGCGCCGCCCTCCGGCCGGGCCGGCGGCACGACCTCCGTCGCGCCGTAGGCGGGCCGCCCCAGCTCCGCCGGGTGCTCGCGCAACAACCACACCACAAGGGGTACGACCGCCAGCGCGGCCCCGGCCACGACGAGTGCCGCCGTGCGCCAGCCGTGGTCGCGCACCAGCACCGCCAGCAGCGGGAGGAAGACCAGCTGCCCGGCCGCCCCACCCGCGGTGAGCACACCCGTCACCAGGCCCCGGCGCTTGACGAACCAGCGCCCGGTCACCGTCGCCACGAACGCCAGGGCCATCGAGCCGGTGCCCAGCCCGACGAGGACGCCCCAGCACAGGATGAGCTGCCAGCTCTCGGTCATCGCCACGGTCAGGCCACTGCCGGCGGCCACCAGCACCAGCGCGCCGGCCACCACCCGGCGGATGCCGAACCGGTCCATCAGCGCGGCGGCGAACGGCGCGGTGAGCCCGTACAGCAGCAGGTTGACCGAGACGGCGGCGGAGATGGTCGCCAGCGGCCAGCCGAACTCGGCGTGCAGCGGGTGCAGTAGCACGCCGGGTGTGGCCCGGAAACCGGCTGCGCCGACGAGCGCGACGAAGGCGACGGCGGCGACGAGCCAGGCCGGGTGCAGGCGGGATCGGTTCACCAGCCGAGTCTCGGACCGGGGCGGCCTCGCCGACGAGTGGCCGGAAAGCCATCATGCGCAATAATCGGGCCATGTCCGTACCGCACCGGGTCGCAGTCCTCGCCCTCGACGGCGTGGTGGCACTCGACCTCGGCACCCCCGCCCAGGTCTTCGGCGCCGCCCGCACCGACGGCGGCGTCCCCCTGTACCTCGTCGCCACGTGCACCCCCGGCGGGCAGCCGGTACGCAGCAGCGCCGGCTTCCAGATGCTCCCCGACCACGGCCTGGAACTCCTCGACACCGCCGACACCGTGATCGTCCCCGGCATCCACGCCGGCGCGCCACTGCTCGACGGCACGGTGGCCGCCGAGGTGGCYGACGCGCTGCGCGCCGCGTACACCCGGGGAGCGCGCGTCATGTCCATCTGCACCGGCGCGTTCGTGCTGGCCGCCGCCGGTCTGCTCGACGGCCGCCCGGCCACCACCCACTGGGCGTACGCCCCACGCTTCCGTCGCCTGCACCCCGGCGTACGCCTCGACCCCGACGTGCTCTTCGTCGACGACGGGCGCGTGCTCACCTCGGCCGGGGTGGCCGCCGGCATCGACCTGTGCCTGCACGTCGTCCGCACCGACCACGGCAGCGCGGCGGCCAACCGGGCGGCCCGGCGCTGCGTGGTGCCGCCGTGGCGGGACGGCGGGCAGGCCCAGTACATCGAACGGCCGGTGCCCCGGGGCACCGACCACGGCACCGCCGCCACCCGCGAGTGGGCCCGGCAGCGCCTGCACGAGCCGGTGGCGTTGCGCGATATGGCCGCGCACGCGCGGATGAGCGTCCGCACGTTCACCCGGCACTTCCGCTCCGAGACCGGGCTCAGCCCGGCGCAGTGGCTGCTCCAGCAGCGCACCGAGCACGCCCGGGTGCTGCTGGAGACCACCGACCTGAGCGTCGACCGCATCGCCCAGGACGCGGGTTTCGGCACCACAGCCGCGCTCCGCCAGCACTTCCACGCCCGGGTCGGCGTGGCCCCCACCGCCTACCGCCGCACGTTCCGCCACCCTTCCCCCGCGGCGTCCCCCGCGACGTCCCCGCGTTCCCCGCGCCCCGCTCCCGTCGATCTTGGAGTTGTGGCGCCTGGAAGGCCGGACGTGCCGGAATTGTCCACCGCCACAACTCCATGATCAGCGCCGGGGCGGATCGGCGGCGGGCGGTCCCGCGGTCAGGCGAGGTGGGGCTGGCGACGCAGGGCGCGGAGCTGGGTCAGGTGCAGCGGCAGGTGCACGCGGATGTGCAGGTCCAGCGCCCTGCCCCAGGGCAGCGACTCGTCCACGTCCAGGTCGAAGCCCTCGCGTAGCACCGTGTCCACAGGTGTCTCCGCCGCCGGGCCGAGCCGGTCGGCCAGCGCGCACAGCTTCTGGCTGGTGGCCCGGAACAGCACCGCCAGGCCGTCCAGCCCGCCGCACTCGGACACCAGCGCGTCCAGCTGCGGCCGGTGAATGGTGTCCAGGTCGTAGTAGGCGAACGGCGAACCGGCCAGCACCGCCTCGGTCGCCTCGCTCATCAGCTCGTCGTTGGCGGCGAGGTGCGCGACGATCTGCTCGGCGCTGAGTTGCCCCTCCGGCGGCGGCCCGAACCCGCCCGCGTCGATCTCCGCGAACAGTTCGTCATACGCCTGCCGCAGTGCCGCGACGTCCACCTCGTCCATGTCCCGCATCCAACCCCCGTCGCTGCCGCGCCCACCCCGGCTACCGCGCCCGGTTCACCCGGACGGGTCCGGACAGGCGTGAAGGCCGGCACCCCGTTGGTTCGGGGTGCCGGCCTTCACGTGTTCGTCTTAGCTGTTCCAGTGCTGGGCGACGAGGTCGGCGGCCTGCTGTTCCCACTGGGCGTAGTGGTCGGGGTACGCGCTCACCTGGACGGTCTGGGCGGCCTTGGTCAGGGGCATGTCCTTCCAGCCGTCGACCTGCTTGAGGCCCTTCAGGAACGCGGTGGTGGAGTACTCGGG
>NZ_LYXF01000008.1:0-161074 GCF_001709195.1 Micromonospora sp. II
GCTACCAAGGAGCCCGTGGCAGCGTGCACACACCGTTCAAACGGCGCCGCTTCCGCCCGAAGCTGTCACGCCGGCAGAAGGCCGTGAACCGCGCCCACGCGAAAATCCGCGCCCGCGGCGAACGCGCGATCGCCACCCTCAAAACCTGGAAGATCCTGAACAAGCTGCGCTGCTGCCCACGACGAGCGACCCCGATCGTCCAGGCCATCCTCGTTCTGCACCACGTCGAAGCCAACCCTACGCAGCATGAAAAGGGCTCGGTGACTGCGCAGGCACCCAAGACGCGCTCGAAGGCGCGGCAGCAAGGCTGGTCGACGGTTTCCACCTCGACAAGGTCGGCTTCGCCCGAAGCATGCTCGACGTCGTCCGCTACGAGAGCGACCTCACCCAGGCGGCAGAGAGTATGGACGCCAACTTTCGTGTCCTCTTCCGAGAACTTCGACAGCTCCAGCGGCGCGCACCGCGGGAGGCCGCCACAGAGAAGACCAGCGCGAAGATCAAGCGGGTCAAGCGCTCCTTCCTGCTTGATCACCCCACCTGGGCCAGCCGCGAGGCCGCCCTCCTGCTGCTCGACGATATCGAGACCGGGCTCGACAGCTCCGTCGACGCCGAGGATCTGAAAAGCCAGATCCGCGGCGTACGCCGAGACTTCACCCTTGACGACGAGCCCACCGAACCGATCCCTGACTTCCCCGGCTTCCGGAGCGCCCTCGACAAGCTGGTATATCGCGAGATCAACGAGGCCCAAGAGGCGCAGCCGAGCGCGCCCAGGTAGACGCGCGTCGACACGACCGAGCCCCGCCGGTCAGCGGCCGTTCCTCGTAGCCCTATAATCCGCACGTCCTACGGAATCCCTGCAGTTCGCCAGTTGCTCCCAGACGGAACTACGTCCGGGGCATCTGCGGCTGGCGATGTCCTCCCGAGCTATCCCACGCCGACGCCGAATCCACCGTCGCCGTCGTCCCTCGGCGTCGTGGCACGACCAAGCCGGCGTAGTCCGAGGGGCTGCTCACACATCGCCAGTAATGTTGCGTCAGCCGGCAGTGCCGCCCGCTGGCCGCACTCCAAGCCAAAGGAACAGGGCCAGACTGGCCGGCATCGGGGTGAGCCCTCGTCAGTGCCCGACGCTATCGTTGGGGAACGCAGTTTGGGCGTTGCTCACTGTGATGAATCTGTCGCTCAGCGGCATGTGAAGGATGGACGCCTCGGCATGGACAAGTCGCACTTTTGCCCCATCGCGGCTCCCGGGCAGGCTCTGCTCTCGACGTGGACAAGGGGGTGACGTGACGTTGGCTCTCAAAAAGTCGGACCTGTATAGCTCACTCTGGCGAAGCTGCGACGAGCTCCGCGGCGGCATGGACGCCAGCCAGTACAAGGACTACATCCTCACGCTGCTGTTCGTGAAGTACGTAACGGACAAGGCCAAGTCTGACCGAAGTTCGCTGATCGAGGTCCCCGCAGGAGGGTCGTTCGATGACATGGTCGCCCTCAAGGGCGACAAGGAGATCGGCGACAAGATCAACAAGATTATCGGCAGGCTCGCCGAGGCCAACGGGCTCGAGAAGGTCATCGACCTGGCCGACTTCAACGACGAGGAGAAGCTCGGCAAGGGCAAGGAGATGCAGGACCGGCTCTCCAAGCTGGTAACGATCTTCGCTGACCTGGACTTCCGAGGGAGCCGCGCCGAGGGCGATGACCTGCTCGGCGACGCCTACGAGTACCTGATGCGGCACTTCGCCACGGAGTCGGGCAAGTCGAAGGGGCAGTTCTACACCCCGGCCGAGGTCTCGCGCGTCCTCGCCAAGGTCGTCGGCATCGGACCGGACACCCGGCAGGACCACACGGTCTACGACCCCACGTGCGGGTCGGGCTCGTTGCTCCTCAAGGTGGCTGACGAGGCGCCACGGGGCATCACGATCTACGGCCAGGAGAAGGACAACGCGACCTGGGCGCTAGCCAAGATGAACATGATCCTCCATGGCAACGAAGACGCCGACATCCGCAAGGGCGACACGATCACCAACCCGCAGTTGATCACGGGCGTACAGCTGCGGACATTCGACTTCGCCGTCGCCAATCCGCCGTTCTCGATCAAGTCGTGGAGCAACGGCCTAGAGAATGAGTACGGCCGCTTCGAGCTCGGCCGGCCGCCGGAGAAGAACGGCGACTACGCCTTCCTGCTCCACATCCTCAAGTCCCTCAAGAGCAACGGCAAGGCCGCAGTCATCCTGCCGCACGGTGTGCTCTTCCGTAGTAACGCTGAGGCCGGCATTCGTAAGGAACTGTTGCGCCGTGGCTACATTAAGGCCGTCATCGGCCTGCCCGCCAACCTCTTCTACGGCACCGGCATCCCGGCTTGCATAGTCGTCCTCGACAAGGAGGATGCCCAGGCGCGGACCGGCGTCTTCATGATCGATGCATCCAAGGGATTCATCAAGGACGGCAACAAGAACCGCCTCCGAAGCCAAGATATACACAAGATCGTCGATGTCTTCAATCGGCAGATTGAGATCGAGCGCTACTCGCGCATGATTCCGCTCCACGAGATCGCCGATCCGAAGAACGACTACAACCTCAACATCCCGCGCTACATCGATTCCTCCGAACCGGAGGACATCCAGGACCTCCACGCCCACCTGCACGGCGGCATCCCGGACCGCGACCTGGACGCGCTGAGCGGGTACTGGGAGGCGTTCCCGAGCCTTCGCGCCATGCTCTTCGAGCCAAACCGCCCCGGCTACAGCGACCTTGCGGTCGGCGTAACCGAGGTGCAGCAGACCATCCTGGACTCCGACGAGTTCCAGAAGTTCGCTACCGATGTGCGTGGCCAGGTTGACGACTGGTTCGCAGCCCACCGGCCCATCCTGCAAGCGATCGACGCCAACACCGTTCCGAAGGACCTGATCGCCCACATCAGCGACGATCTACTGGCCCGGTTCAAGGACACCCCACTGCTCGACGAGTACGACGTCTACGAGCAGCTTATGACGTACTGGCACGGCGTCATGCACGACGATGTCTTCCTCATCATGAACGATGGGTGGCTCGACGCGGCAAAACCTCGCAAGACCATCGAGGACAAGGAGCGCAAGCTTTCCGAAACCCCGGACCTAGTCGTTGGCTCAGGGCGTAGTGCCACGAAGTACAAGATGGACCTCATCCCGCCTGCGCTCGTCGTCGCCTGCTACTTTGCAAACGAGCAGGCCGAGGTCGACACGCTGAACGCGGCGGCCGAGGAAGCCGGCCGCGCCGTCGAGGAGTACGTCGAGGAGCACGCTGTCGAAGACGGCTTGCTCGCCGAGGCGATGGACGACGGCAAGATCTCAAAGGTGCTCGCTTCGACGCGGCTCAAGGTAGCCCGGCACGAAGGAGCTGACTCAGAAGAGATCAAGGCTCTCCAACACCTAATCAAGCTGTACAACGATGAAGCCATCGCCAAAAAGGCTACCAAGGAGGCCCAGGCCGCGCTCGATCTGGCGACCCTCAAGAAGTACGGCGACCTCACGCTGCCCGAGATCAAGCAGCTTGTGCTCGACGACAAGTGGCACGCCACGGTCGCGGATCGTATTGCCCGCGTGGGCAGCTCGCTGACGCTTGCCCTGGTTGCGCGGATCCAGGTACTTGGTGAACGGTACGCCCTGACCGTTAGTACGCTCGATGCCAAACTAGAGAGGCTCGAAGCGAAGGTCGCCACTCACCTGGCAGACATGGGGGTCGAGTCATGACCTCGTCGACCATCTTGTCAACGTGGAACGAGATGGCGTTGCTCGACTTGGTGACGATCAAGAGCGGCCAAGTCGATCCCCGGGCACCTGCGTATCGGAACCTTCCGCTTATCGCACCGGACCACTTGGCTTCTCAGACGGGACGCTTGCTGAAGAAGGAGTCGGCGGCGGCGCAAGGTGCCATCAGCGGCAAGTACCTTGTGAAGCCCGGAGACGTCATCTACAGCAAGATTCGCCCATACCTGCAGAAGGCATACAAGTGCGACTTCGACGCACTCTGCAGCGCAGACATGTATCCGTTCACCCCGCGGCCAGGCGTCGACGCCTCCTTTGTTCTGCACACGATTCTTGGTAGCGACTTCACGAACTTCGCAACGAGTGTGTCTGCGAGGAGCGGGATCCCGAAGATTAACCGTGCAGAGCTGTCCGAGTACCGGCTGACCGTCCCACCCTCGCGTGAGCAGAGGGCGATCGGTCGCGCGCTAGATGACGTAGACGACTTGATTGCCGCGCTGGAGCGGATGATTGCCAAGAAGCAGGCAATCAAGCATGGCGTGATGCAGCAGCTCCTGACCGGCACGACCCGCCTCCCTGGTTTCACGGAACGTTGGGAGCTGAGGCGACTTGGTGATCTACTGGCGTACGAGCAGCCTGGCCGTTATTTGGTGTCGAGCACCGAGTACGGTGATGTCGGTACGCCAGTTCTGACTGCCGGTAAGACCTTCGTCCTTGGCCGCACAACGGAGAGGCACGGCATCTACTACTCGGTGCCGGTAATCATCTTCGATGACTTTACTACGGCATCAAAGTTCGTCACCTTTCCGTTCAAGGCGAAGTCTTCGGCAATGAAGATCTTGAGCGCTCGCTCGGGTGTGAATCTTCACTACATGTATGAACGGATGCAGTTGATCGACTACCCAGTAGTCGACCACAAGCGACGATGGATCGCGGAGTACAGCAAGATCGAGGTCGAAGTTCCCGACGACGCCGAGCAGCGTGCGATTGCGTCGGTCATCGATGACGCAGGCGCAGAGGTCAACGCACTGGAGGTTCGCATCGCTAAGGCTCGTGCGATAAAGGCTGGAATGATGCAGGAGCTCCTGACTGGCTCTACTCGTTTGCCAGTGGAGGCTGCGTCATGAGTAACGTCGGGCAGCCTGAACGCAAGGCTCAAGACCGCGTCATTGAGTTGTTTCGGGATTCGTTGGCTTACGAGTACCTCGGCAACTGGGAGTACCGCGACGGGAACTCGAACGTCGAGGTCGAACTGCTTGCGCAATACCTCCGTGCTCGCGGCTACAGCGACAACCTCATCAACAAGGCGGTCGACAAACTGAAGAGCGACGCCTCGCTCGGTGGTGGCCGTGACCTGTACGAAGCGAACCGTGACGTCTATGGCCTGCTGCGCTATGGGGTGAAGGTCAAGCCCGGTGTGGGCGAGCAGACGGAGACGGTGTGGCTCATCGACTGGGCACGCCCGGAGGCCAACCACTTCGCCCTGGCCGAGGAAGTGACGGTGTTCGGGCAGCACACCAAGCGCCCTGACATCGTGCTGTATGTCAACGGCATCGCCTTCGGGACGCTTGAGCTGAAGCGCTCGAAGGTCGCGGTTTCCGAGGGCATCCGGCAAAGCTACGGGAACCAGCGACCCGAGTTCATCCGGTCGTTCTTCACGACGGTGCAGCTCGTGATGGCTGGCAACGACGTGGAAGGGCTGCGCTACAGCGTCATCGACACGCCGGAGAAGTACTGGCTGGCGTGGCGTGAGCCGTCTGACATCGCCGACCCGCTCGATCGCTCCCTGACCCAGCTCTGCTCGAAAGAGCGTCTGCTTGAGCTGGTCCACGACTTCGTGGTGTTCGACGCGGGCCAGAAGAAGACCTGCCGGCACAACCAGTATTTCGGCGTCAAGGCGGCGCAGGAGCGCATCGCCAAGCGCGAGGGTGGCATCATCTGGCACACGCAGGGGTCCGGCAAGTCGCTGACCATGGTGTGGCTGGCCAAATGGATTCGCGAGAACCAGCCGGATGGCCGCGTGCTACTCATCACCGACCGCACCGAGCTGGACGAGCAGATCGAGAAGGTCTTCCGTGGTGTCAACGAGTCGATCTATCGAACCAAGAGCGGCGCCGACCTGCTGACCACCCTTAACACGAGCGAGGAGTGGCTCGTCTGCTCGCTGGTCCACAAGTTCCGCGGCTCGGAGGACGAGTCGGCCCGCGACCAGGCCGAGAGCGGGTTCATCCGCGAGCTGAATGCGACCGTCCCCAAGGACTTCCGCGCCAAGGGCAACCTCTTCGTCTTCGTCGACGAGGCTCACCGCAGCCAGTCGGGCAAGATGCACGACGCCATGAAGGCGCTCATGCCGGGTGCCATGTTCATCGGCTTCACCGGCACGCCGCTGCTCAAGGCCGACAAGGCCACCACGATCGAAAAGTTCGGCAGCTTCATCCACACCTACAAGTTCGATGAGGGTGTGGCCGACGGTGTTGTGCTCGACCTGCGCTACGAGGCGCGCAACATCGACCAAGAGTTGACCTCACCCGAGAAGGTTGACAAGTGGTTCGAAGCCAAGACAAAGGGCATGACGGACCTATCCCGGGCTGAGCTCAAGAAGCGCTGGGGCACCATACAGAAGGTTGTCAGCTCGGAGCCGCGTGCCCGGCAGATCGTCAACGACATCCTGCTCGATATGGAGATCAAGCCGCGCCTGTCGGATGGCCGTGGTAACGCGATCCTGGTCAGTTCCAGCATCTATCAGGCGTGCAAGTTTTACGAGCTGTTCACGCAGGCCGGGTTCAGGGGCAAGTGCGCCATCGTCACGTCGTACGCGCCGCAGGCGGGGGACATCGCCAAGGAAGACTCCGGACATGGCGCTACCGAGCGACTGCGCCAGTACGAGATCTACCGGCAGATGCTCGCCGACCACTTCAACGAGCCTGCCGACAAGGCGATGGCCAAGGTCGAGCAGTTCGAGAAGGACGTCAAGGACCGCTTTATCAATCATCCCGGTCAGATGCGGTTGCTCATTGTCGTAGACAAGCTCCTGACCGGCTTCGACGCCCCGAGCACCACCTACCTGTACATCGACAAAAAGATGCAGGACCACGGGCTGTTCCAAGCCATCTGCCGAGTCAACCGCCTCGACGGCGATGACAAGGACTACGGCTACATCGTCGATTATCGGGACCTGTTCAACTCGCTTGAGTCCGCGATTACCGACTACACGGGTAGCGCTCTGGAAGGTTACGAGAAGACGGACATCGAGGGCCTGCTGTCCGACCGGATCGAGAAGGCCCGCGAAGACCTCGACGAAGCTCTGGAGAAGATCCGGGCGCTGTGTGAGCTGGTCGAGCCGCCGAAGAACACCTTGCAGTATCAGCAGTACTTCTGTGCCCGCGAGCAGGGCAACGCCGAGCAGCTTAAGGCCAACGAGCCCAAGCGTGTGGCGCTATATAAGGCTGTGGCCGCCGTGACTCGCGCGTACGGCAACCTCGCCAACGAGATGAACGCCGCTGGCTACAGCGATGCCGAAGCCGCAGCGATCAAGGACGAGATCACCCACTATGCCAACGTGCGCGACGAGGTCAAGCTGGGCGCCGGCGAGAACGTCGACTTCAAGCAGTACGAGGCTGGCATGCGCCACCTGCTTGACACCTACATCAACGCAATACCCTCCGAGGTGGTGTCCGACTTCCAGGACGCCGGGCTTATTCAGCTGATTGTGCAGATGGGTGCCGGTGCGCTCGACAGGCTTCCCGCAGGAATCAAGAAGGACCCTGAAGCGGTAGCGGAGACGATCACCAACAACATGCGCAAGGTGATTATCGATGAGCGCGCAATGAACCCCAAGTACTACGACAAGATGTCCGAACTGCTCGACGCCATCCTCGAAGAGCGGCGCCAGGGAGCACTGAGCTATAAGGACTACCTCGCGAAGCTCCTGGAGCACGCGACCAAGCTCGGCAAGGGCGAATCCGACACCGAGTACCCGGAGTGGGCCAACAACGGTGCCCGCCGAGCCCTGATCGACTTCTTCTGGCCGTCAACCGAGATTGCTGTCGAGATCGACACGACGATTCGGCACACCAAGCCGGACTCGTGGGTGGGCAACCCGATCAAGGAAAAGAAGGTCAAGCGCGCAATCGTTCGAGCCCTGCCGGATGACTTCGACCGGCTTGATGAACTGTTTGAGCTGGTACGGGCACGCCATGAGTATCGCTAGCTCCCACCTGACGGTCCTTGGCATCGACGTCGATGTCATTTACAAGGACATCAAGAACCTGCACGTCGGGGTCTATCCACCACTCGGGCGGGTCCGGGTCGCAGCTCCACACAGGCTTGACGACGACCACGTTCGATTGGCCGTGATTCAGCGGTTGCCGTGGATCAAACACCGGCGTGAGCAGCTGCGCTCGGCCGCGCGCCAGTCCGAGCGAGAGATGGTCACTGGCGAGTCCCACTATGTTTGGGGCGTTCGCCGCCGAATGAAGGTCATAGAGCGCCCGGGGCGGGCGCACTTCGAGGTAGACGGCGAACGGCTGCTGCTGTACGTCCCGGAAGGCACCGCAATTGAACGACGACGTGAGTTGCTCGATCGGTGGTATCGGGAGCAGCTACGACAAGCGATTCCAGACCTCATTRCCAAGTGGCAACCGATCCTGGAAGTGTCGGTGCCGCGATGGACAATCAGGCGCATGAAGACCAAGTGGGGGTCATGCAACCGGGAGAGCGGGCACATTTGGTTCAACGTCGAGCTTGCCAAGAAGCACCCAGACTGCTTGGAA
The DNA here is from genome assembly GCF_001709195.1 of Micromonospora sp. II. Classification (NCBI taxonomy): domain Bacteria; kingdom Bacillati; phylum Actinomycetota; class Actinomycetes; order Micromonosporales; family Micromonosporaceae; genus Micromonospora; species Micromonospora sp. II. Next base: position 8,513 of record NZ_LYXF01000008.1, read on the forward strand.
TACATCGTCGTCCATGAAATGACGCATCACCTTGAACGCAACCACGGCCTGCGCTTCACCAAGCTCATGGACCGGTTCATGCCCAACTGGCGGAGTCTTCGCGACCAGCTAAACGATGCTCCTCTAGCCGAGGAGACCTGGTGAGGTGCGGACGCGCGAAGGCGATATCGGGTGCTCGACGGGTGACGCCGCTGAGTACTGGCTCCAGCCGGTTCACGTCATTACGCTCGACCGTCGGGCGTCCCAGGTAGGCCAGCGGCCCAACAATTTAACCGTCGCCAACTGACCCTCATTCTCGCGAGACGCGGTCAAAGCATGGACGATTAGAGGCGGTGAGATGAGCGGAAGGGTCCATGAGAATGCCATCCGGGACGCTCTGGCGTCCCGGCTCACCCTGATCGAGCCGGGACTAAGGTGCGTTGCCACCGAGTATCGGCTGCCGAGCCGGGTGGGCGCTGGCGGACGGATCGACATCCTCGCACGGGACAGCACAGGCAGCTTCGTGATCATCGAGTTGAAGCGTACGGAAGCCGCCGCTGAGGTGGCGCTGCACGAGCTGCACAAGTATGTGGAGCTGTTCCGTCGGGAGAAGGGGATCGGCCCCGCTGACGTCCGCGTGGTGCTCGCGGCGGTGGAATGGCGCGGGCTGCATGCCGCGTTCAGCCAGGCGGCCCGGGAGTGGTCCATGGATCTACGTGGGTACCGGTTGACGCTGGACACTGACGGAGTGACCCCGATCGGTGCTGGCCGCGTGGCAGCCGCTGGCGGAGGCCACTGTTCAGGAGCTGACCCCAATTCAGCTGCTGGTACAGACGCCTACCGGCAACCTCGACGCGATCTGGCGCTGGGCCTTACGTGAGTTGCAGGCGGCCGGCGTACGCCACATGGTCGGCTTCGAGGTCACCCACTCGACGTACGACCCAGGCATCTATCTCGTGCTTGGTCGGATGCCGCCACTCGTTTCTGATGTGGACAGCGGCGACGAGGACGGGTGCGGCACCGCAGACGATGACGACGGGAGGAAGAAGCACTCGACGTCTCCGACGCACCACCTGGGTACGAGCCGGAGCACCGCGCACAGGGATGGCTGTGCCGATCGTTCAACTCCTTCCAGATCGAGCTGGGGCATCCGCATGTCCTCGCGCAACTGACAGGCGACCCGACTGGACCATTCGCGCCGTCCGCCGTACCGGGGTGTACGCCGACGTACACCGGACAGCGCGGGCCGATCACCCAGCATGGTGGCAACGCCTCCTCGACCGTCTCAACCGGGCGTTAACCGGAAACTCTGACTGGGCGCGGATCGTGAACGCCTGGTGCCGGGAACTCRCCGCAGCCGAGGACTCAGTCGAACTGACTTGCCATGTGTGCACCCGTGCGACCTGCCGGCGGCGGTGGCGTTCGGCTGGCCTTCGCGGTGGCTTGAGTTCGTTCCGATGGGGCTATGTGTGGCCCGGTCGGCTGGCAAGCCCGCCAGGACCCTGCGGTGCTTACTCGCTTGGAACGGCTTGGGCATCGATGTGCCGAGCGCATTCGAGTGCGCCTACCGCGACCCCATGGGGTGGATCATCGCCCGCAATGGGGGTGTTGCCTGGGAGACCGATCTCGAATTCCTCCGGCTTCTCGGGCTGCGGTACATCGTGTTGGAAACCATCGAGGGCGAACGCTTGCCGCGCCATGTGGACTGGGACGATGACGACCGGCTGGTGCGTCGTGAGCCCGATCGAGTCGACGGTGCCGGCGTCGCATGGAGCGGGGTCCTGCCGCTCGCCAAGTGGGTGCACGACAACCAACGTGGTCTGGACCTCCTGGCCACCTGGTTGCACGCCGAGGTCGGGATCGCCATGCCCACGGGCACGCTCGAACGGGCGCCGCGAGGGTAGCGACAGGTACAGCTCCGGGTGACGCTCCTTGAGGGGGCATGAGCTCCCTGGACGGTCCGGGACGCGTCGACTTTTTCAAGATCAAGCTGCTAATCCGCCGGGCATGAGGCGTCCAAGTGACGCCAGGTTAGGGTGTTCATTCCTCGTCCGACTGAGAATGCACGACTTCGTTTTCATCGAAGATGTACTGCAGGGCCTTGGCCGACTGGACACCGGATAGTGTCACGTGCCCGACGACCTTCCTGTTCAGCCGGCCTAAGGGGTCCGTGATGATGCGCACCTCTGGTGGGTTGCCGCCTCGCTCGACGTTGCAGACCACGACCAAAAAGAAGTTCTCCGTCTCGTATGCCCTCTGGACCTGCGAGTCTTGGAGCCGGACTTCGTCCGGCAAAGCGCCGGAGTAGACCTTGAGTTCGTAAAAGTTGCGCAACTCGTCGATCGCGTCCGCGCCGACGCCGTGCTGGTTTCTTATATCGACCATCTCATCCGTGTTGGCGCCGAGAACCTGCCGGACCAGCTCCATGCCTACGTCTTCGCGTTCTTCTGCCGTGTAGTTGACGATGCCCCGGCTGTTGCCTGTCTTTTTCTGACTCTTAAAGTCGGGGTCGGCTAGGCGGCCCGTCTTCCGGGTTTTGCTTCCGGCGCCGGTTCCGCCTGCTGGTCTCGACGCCGAACCACCGATGATTTGGCCGTCGCCGTTGCGGAGCGTGAGGTTGCTGGTGTCTATCAACAGTCGTGGTGGCTGTGTCTTCTTCTCGGATCCCGACTCGGCACCGCTACCTGACCCGCTCGCAGGCTGCTTCGTCGGAGCCGTTCGGGTGCTCCTACCGCGCTTCTTCTTGGCGCGTTCAGCGAATTCGCGAAGCTTTGCGAGAGCTGCGTCATCTCGTTCGCGTTTGCGGTCGGCATCCTCGCTGGCTGCGGTTGCGATCTTTTCAGCCTCGTGTCCGGCGAGCGCTTCCGACCATGCGACCACCCAGTCGTGGGAGATGCGCCGTGTGTCTCCGGTGAACGCTGATGCTATCGCGTACGCACCCGAGCTTGCGCGCCCGGCTGCTGTCGCGTCCGTGACGTACAGTGTTCCGGCGTCCATGTCCAGCCATGCGTCGACCTCAAGGGTCAACGGCGCCCCACCTGTTGGTTCGGCAAGGCGCACGCGGATGTCGGCCAAGACGCGCACCTGGAACTGCGCGAGATCATCCCAGGAGACGCTTAGGCTTTCTTCGGCTCGGGGGTCACTTAACGCCAGGTCCGCGCGCAGGTTCATGACCGCGCGGCCGTACAGTCGGGTCAGATCTGGATCTTCGATGGCTTTGTGGGTATCGAGAACTCGGCTGCCTGTCGCGTCGAGGCAAGTGAGGTTGAGGGGCTCGATGAGCGAGTCAAGCTGACCCAGCGCACCACCTGGTGCCCAAATCGGCAGTCTGCCTTGGAGCGACTCGGCGATGAGCGGGTTTACGACTGCGTACACGGGCCGCTTAGCCAACCACTTATCACCAATCCATACAGGCATGCGGCGGAGTACGCCGAGCTGGTTGGGTCTTGCGTCGGCGAGGATGCGGAGGCTCTCAAGCATCATCATCCGCTCCGCGGTCGTGAGCGACTTCCTTTTCGCGAGCTGCCTCAGCATCGTTTTTGCGTCCTCGGCTCCAGGGGGTCGGATGCCGAGGAAGTTCCATAGCGCCTCGGTGCCTGTGACCGAGGGGACGAATGGATGCCGATCGCCGAAGATGGCGGGGCCGCCGAACACGACGGTCGGGCGACGCCAACCGATGTTAGTTGCGATGAGGCCGTCATCTCGACGGAACGCGGCTTGGGCCTCGCTGCGTCCGAGTGTTCCTAGGCTCTGCCTTGGTCCGGTCGCGGTGATCTGCCCTGCCAGTGCCTTGTACAACGGAGCTGCCAGGTCGGCAGCCCTCACCGGATCGTTAAGGGTTTCTGCTCTGATTTCCTCAAGCTTCCCGATGAGTTCGAGGACGCCAGCGTCTTGCCCAACGCCGAGTGCGACGAGGACATCCAGGTTGGCGGACGTAGCGTACAGCGCTGCCAGATACCGCTCGGGGTCGTCTCCGTACAGCGCCTTGGTGGCGATGGTCTTGATGCGAAGTTCGCCAGGGGCTGCTGGGGTGCCCTTTTCGGATGTGAGCCACGGGATCGAGGCGGCACTGCTTAGCCACCACGCTTCGATTCGGCCGCGGTCGACCCACCCGTAATCCTCCGATGCTGCCATCGCGGTGGCGAATGGCTCGAGGCGATCCCACGCTCGGGCGAGGCTTGCGAGAACTGCTGCGGCTCTTCTGCGTCGGCGGGCTGGATCCTTCTCCGCTGTGATGTTGTGCAGGACAGCGTCCAGGTGGGGAGAGGCATGGTCGCCGACCGTGTAGGTGGCGTGGTGCCGTTCCAGAAGATTGGTGCGCCGGTCGGGAGAACCGGCAACGTAACGGTTCACTCCGGGCGAGTACTGCTGGTAACGCTTCTGGTTCTTCGGGTGAGCGATGATTCGTGGCGCCGTTTCGGCTCCGAGTATGCGGAACAGTCGCTGAGCGCCCAGGCCCTCGCGTCCGGACGGTGCCCGTAACGAGGTTGCGTACCTGCGGTGTAGCCATACGAGCCCGGGAGTTTGGCCGGCAGCAGCGTGCCAGGTGTTGGCTTCGCGTTCGATGATGTAGGCGTCGCATGGCCGGGCGTAGGTGTCGATTCGGTTGCCTCGCTCGTCGTAACTGGTCGCGGCAAGGCGGACGGCTCGGCCGATTCCTGGTCCGACCCGGGCCCGGTCGTCTTCGTGCACCGCCTCTAGAGCCCCGCGGACAGCGGCAGCCTGGTCGTCAGTCAGCGGCTCGGCGAGTTCAGTTCCCGCTTGGCCAGCGGCTGCGAGCGCCTGGAGTGCGGCGTAGTTAGGCGCGGAGCTAAGGGAGATGGCTTTGTTCTGAAGCCAATCCGACACCACCTCCCAGCCGTCTGCATCGCGGTATTCAGGGTGCGCCCGGACCCCGATGTTGAGGGTGTCCCACAGATCGCCGACCTCTTCGGGGAGGAGTGCCTCCAGGTATCCGAGGTCATCGGGTCCTGTGCGTGTGCCGTCGTCGAGGACGAGGCACGGCATCGACCACAGCCTGTTTCCCATGCCCGCCTCAAGTGTTACCGCGGTCAGGTCAGCAATGAACGCAGGTGACCGGTCAGCGTCGAGCAGCAGTGTGATGGCGTCGCTGACATCTACGAGAGGACCTGTGGGCCCGCCAAGATTATTAAGCTCGGCAAGTACATCCCGCCATCGCTGATCATGGGAGCGCGCGGATTTGGTGATGGCGCCTTCCGTGTCAGCCAACTGTTCCACGTCGGAGGCTTTGAGGATGAGTTCGAGTGCCGGCACCTCGTAGGCAAGGCTCGCCAACGGCAGGTCTTCGCCGTGTCCACCGTCCAGGCGAAGTCTTTGAGCGAGCTCAAGGCGAGCAGCGGTCATCAAGTGCGTTTCGAGTACTTCACGAAGCTGGCCCGTGGTTCGCTCGTCGTTGCTGAACTCTTCGACAAGCGGGACTGCTGCCCAAGCAGTGGAAGGGTTGCGACCGAACAGGTCGAGGGCAGCGTCGCACCACAGGTGGGCGACGAGCGGGATCAGTTCAAGGTTCCACTCGGTGTGGTTGATGTCGCGGCGGTTCGCGAGGGGGTCGAATTGTGCATAGATCCGAAACGGCAGTCCGACCGGACGTACAGGTAGCCCCACATGAAGAATGCCGATGTCGCCATCGAACTGTGGAAAGGCCACCGCGATCGGGGTGAGTGCGGCTTGAGCTTTGCGGGCGCGTCTCTTGCCCACCGGTGCGGCTGTACGTCGGGAGTAGACAAGCCACTGGCGCCCGTCCGATGCAGTGACCGTGCGTCGAGCCACCGCACCCCGGTCGTAGTGGATCTCCTCGACTGCGGACCGGTCAAGGCTGAGCCGGCGCAGCTCCTCGCCTCTGTAGTTCAGCAGTGTGAGGGAGGTCAGGTGGCGGAGGAACACGAGGCCGCCTTCGCCCCATTGATCGAGCCACGAAGCGACGTCATCGGTTACTACGGCGTTGGAGCCGAACGGAACGGCAAAAGCCGTGCTACAGGGATACGGGTGAACCCCCGGCCAGGTGACGTCGCCATCGAGCGGGGTGATGGTCTGTGACTCGAGGCGGAGGTGGAAATGGCCCTCATGAACTTCGAGAACTTCCGAAAGGGAGTGCAGAGTCTTCAACCCGATGCCGAAGCGTCCGAGCATCTCGGGATCGGAGATCTTCAGGCTTAGCCAGGGGACAGCGAGAGCCAGCACGTCGTGCAGGGTGAGACCTCCACCGTTGTGGGCGAACAGCAGCCTGGAGTTGGTTTCGTCGACGGTGAAGTAGGCGTCAGTGGCCCCGAGATCGTCGGCATTCTGGATGAGCTCGGCGAGCCCTTGAAGCCGGTCATCACTGAGTTGGCCAGCGCTGCTGGCAGCACCCTCTAGCGCCCGTTGGACGAACATCGGCAGGCGCTCGAGATGCGCTCGCAGTTCGAGAACGCTAGCGGCGGCGGCCGCGGCGTCGTGAGGCATGAGAATTTGGGTTCGGGGAGCGTCGGGGTCGTGGTCGGCGACAACCTGTGCGGCCCTCTTCGCTTCGTCGGCGGTGAAAACCCACACGTCTGTCTCGTTCGCCATGTCCGCACCCATCGGCCGATGCCGTCGCCGCACGTGGTCCTTCAGGCGGCGAAAACCTTGCATCTCTATGATGCCGAAACCACCCGACGTTTGGCGGCCGGCCTCAGCTCAGGGATCGTGAGCTTGCTGAGAGGGGGTTCGAAAATGTCTGTTGTGGAGGGTTTGGTGGCCTGGCATCGACGGTCGCGGGCGGCAGGATGGCCGGTGCCATTGCCTCGCCGTGGGCTAACCGTCGGACTTGACCGATGCCCAGCGGGCGCTGATCCAGCCGCTGCTGGAGCCAACACCGGCGGCCGTCGCGAAGCACCCGCGGCGGGAGATCGTTAACGTGAGCCTGTACATGGTTCGCTCGGGCTGCCCGTGGCGGTACCCGCCTACCGACCACCGCCGTGGCAGACGGTGTACTGGTACTTCATCCGCTGGGAAAACCGCGGCGTGACGGAGAACTCCTGGGCACGCTGCGGATCAAGGCCCGCGTCCAGCAGTGCCGCCACTGGGAGCCGCCGGCCGGGATCATTCGACTCCCAGTCGGTCACGGATGCCGACACCGTCGGCGCCGACAGCTGGGTCGCCCCGACGTCTCCGGACGCCATCTGTCTCCGGAAGCCATCGTGCGCTGGACCGTCATCGCCGGCATGGCCCGCCGGATCACCTGCGGCCAACCAGCCCGCCGATAAGCCCGCCGCACCTTCACCTCGACCTGATCAACGCCTCTCAAACACGCTCAAAGAGAATCGATTACAAACGGACGAGACATCGTGAAGCGATGATGCCGCGAGGGTCCGGATCCTGATCTTGGAGGACCTGAGAATCGTCTCATGGGCGAACCCATGGCATTTGGGTGCTCGGCGGGTGCTCACGCGCCATGGGCAGGTGAGCACTCTGCGGGACGCCGCGGCCAGCGTGCCGGGACTGATGGGCATTTCTTGGACAATCGGCGACCTGCGGGAATAGTGAATACGGCGTTGATCAACCTCTTAATCCGCGGGTTCGGGGTTCGAGTCCCTGGCGGCGCACAGATGGCAGAGGCCCCGGTTCGGTAACCCCGAACCGGGGCCTATTCGTCGTGGCCGCTTGTCGGCTGCAGCCTGGCCGACCCCGGACCCATCGACGGCCGGGCGGGACGGATCATATTCTGACCCGTCGAAGGAGGCCGTCGTGTCCGCCATCCGGAGCGTGCTCACCCCGGCCACGTCGGCCGGTCCAGCCGGCCTGCGCCCCCGCACCTGGACCGCGCTGATCGTGCTCGGGCTCGTCGGGCAGATGGCCTGGACCATCGAGAACATCTACCTGAACCTGTTCGTGTACGACACGATCACCGACGACCCGAACGCGATCGCCACGATGGTCGCCGCCAGCGCCGTGACCGCCACTGTCGCCACCCTGCTGCTCGGGGCCCTCTCCGACCGGACCGGGCGGCGCCGGTCGTTCATCGCGGGCGGCTACCTGCTGTGGGGCGTCTCCACCGCCGCCTTCGGCTTCTTGACAGTGGGTTTCGTGGAGGACATCGCGCCCGTCGCGAACGTCGTGCTGGTCACGGCGATCGCGGTCATCACCCTCGACTGCCTGATGTCCTTCCTCGGCTCGGGCGCAAACGACGCGGCGTTCCAGGCGTGGGTCACCGACGTGACCGAGCCGGCGAACCGCGGCCGGGTCGAGTCGGTGCTCGCCATCATGCCGCTGGTCTCGATGCTGGTGATCTTCGGCGGGTTCGACGGGCTGGCCCGCGCCGGGAACTGGCGGCTGTTCTTCGTGGTCATCGGCGCGATCATGGCCGTGGCCGGTCTGCTGGCCTGGTTCCTGGTCGAGGACAGCCCGTCACTCGTCCGGCACGAGGGCGGCTACCTGCGCGCCGTCGTCCACGGTTTGCGCCCGGCCGCCGTCCGCGCCAACCCGGGGCTCTACCTCGCCCTGGCGGCCTGGTCGATCTGGGGGATCTCCACGCAGGTGTTCCTGCCGTATCTGATCATCTACCTGCAGCGGTACCTGCGGATCGAGGGGTACGCGATCGTCCTGGCCGTCGTCCTCGTCACGGCGTCGGCAGTCAGCGTGGTCGGCGGGCGGCTCATCGACCGCGTCGGCAAGGTGCGCTTCCTCCTGCCGGCAGTAGTGGTGTACGGCGCCGGCCTGGTGCTGATGTTCTTCGCCCGCGGCATGGTTCCCGTGATCGCCGCCGGGATCGTGATGATGTCGGGCTTCATGCTCGTCCTCGCCCCGATCGGCGCCATCGTGCGCGACTACTCGCCACCGGATCGGGCCGGCCATGTCCAGGGGCTGCGGATGGTCTTCGCCATCCTCGTGCCGATGCTCGTCGGCCCGTACCTCGGCGCCGCCGTGATCACCGGCGCCGGCGAGGTCTACGAAGATCTCGGCGTGGTGAAGCAGGTTCCGACGCCGGGCATCTTCCTCATGGCGCTCGCAGTGCTGGTCCTCATCGCGGTGCCGGCCGTGGCGCTGCGGCGGCGGGAGCGGGAGGCCCGGGCATGACGCTGCTGACCCCGTGGGGCTCCACGCTCGACCCGGAGCGTGTCCTGCCCGAGTACCCCCGCCCGCAGTTCGCCCGGGACAGCTATCTCAACCTCAACGGCCGGTGGGAGTACGCGATCACCGGTTCGTCCACCGAGCCGGAACGCTACGACGGCGAAATCCTCGTGCCGTTCTCCCCGGAGTCCACGCTCTCCGGCGTCGGGCGGCAGCTCCAGCCGGGCGAGACGCTCTGGTACCGCCGACCGCTGACCCTCCCGGTGGGCTTCCACGCGGCCGGCTCGCGCCTGCTGCTGCACTTCGGCGCGGTCGACCAGACCTGCCAGGTCTACCTGAACGGCGTTGCTGTCGGCGGCCATACCGGCGGGTATCTGCCGTTCACCTGCGACATCACCGACGCGCTCCGCGAGGACGCCAACGTCCTGGTCGTGGCGGTCCAGGACGACAGCGACACCGGCCACCACTCCCGGGGCAAGCAGCGGTTGCGCCGCGGCGGCATCTGGTACACCGCCCAGTCCGGGATCTGGCAGACGGTGTGGGCCGAGAGCGTGCCCGCCGTACACCTGCGGCACCTCACCCTGACCCCGCTCCTCGACGAGCGGTGCGTCGAGGTGACGGTGCACGCGACGGCGGATGCCGGCGACGCCGGCATCCGGATCCTGGCCGACGGGGTCGCGGTGGCCGAGGCCACCGCACCCGTCGGCGTGGCCGTTCGCATCCCGATCCCCGAGGTACGGCAGTGGAGCCCCGAGGATCCGTTCCTCTACGACGTGACCGCCGAGTTGGGCGCGGACCGGGTACGCAGCTACTTCGGCATGCGTTCGTTCGGTGTCGGACCGGACGGGGACGGCGTGCCCCGGCTGCTGCTCAACGGGCGGCCGTACTTCCACGCCGGCATCCTCGATCAGGGCTACTGGTCGGACGGCATGTACACGGCGCCCTCCGACGAGGCGATGATCGCCGACATCGCCACCATGAAGCGGCTCGGGTTCACCATGCTGCGCAAGCACATCAAGATCGAGCCGCTGCGCTGGTATCACCACTGCGACCGGCTGGGGATGCTGGTCTGGCAGGACATGGTCAACGGCGGCAGCAGTTACCACCCGCTGGTCGTCACCGCGCCGGCGGTGACGCCGCTGCGGCTGCCCGACCGGGGCCGGTGGCGGCGCTGGTTCGGCCGTGCCGACGCCGGTGGACGGGACCGGTTCCGGGCCGAGCTGCGCGACACCGTCGAGCACCTGCGCAACGTGGTGAGCCTCGCCGTGTGGGTGCCCTTCAACGAGGGCTGGGGGCAGTTCGACGCGGCCCGGATCGCCCGCGAGGTCGCCGAACTCGACAGCACCCGTACGGTCGACCACGCCAGCGGCTGGCACGACCAGGGCGGCGGCGACCTGCGCAGCCTGCACGTCTACTTCCGCCGCTTCCGGGTGCCGCGGCGACGCGGCGACCGCCGGGCGCTGGTGCTGTCCGAGTACGGCGGCTACAACCTGCGCGTCGACGGGCACGCCTTCAGCCGCAAGGATTTCGGTTACCGGCGGTACCGGAGCGCCGAGGACCTGGCGGAGGCGTTCACGCGGCTGCACACCGAGCAGATCGTGCCCGCGATCCGGGCCGGTCTGAGCGCGACCGTCTACACCCAGCTGTCCGACGTGGAGGACGAGCTGAACGGTCTGCTCACGTACGACCGGCGCGTGGTCAAGCTTCCCGAGGACGTGGTCCGTCAGGTCAACGAGCGGCTGCGTCACCAGCGGTTCTGAGCTTCCTCCGCCCAGCCGACCAGGCCGTCCAGAGCCACCCGTTCGCCGTCGTCCGCCTGGGCCCAGCCGGAGAAGTGCCCGAAGCACTGGTGGGTCTCGCTGGCCACGACGCCGAGGTTGGTGCGGGAGACCTTCTCGTGGAACGGGTGGAACTCCACCTCGACGCGATCACCGCTGATCCGCCACGGCCGCAGCCAGTCGCGGCGGTCGTAGCTCCAGCGCAGTTCGGCGCCGAGCTTGTGCAGCCGGCCGCCGGTGAACAGTGCGTTCTCGGTCGAGCCGGTGCCGTCGGTCCACTTGCCGCCGAGCTGGATCGACACGTCCGATCCGCTGCCCGCCGCCCAGTTCCACGTGATCGCGTACGGCCACTTGCCCCGGCCGTGGTCGAGCACGGCGAACGAGTCCCGCTCGTCCACGACGTGCGTCGTACCGTTCACCCGCAGTGAGCCGCGCACCGGGCGCCCGACGTCCTTGACCGTGTACTGGAACCGGCGCGTGCTCCACGGGACCACGACGCCGAGCGACTCGTGGCCGGGCGGGAGCGGCACCACGAGGTCGATCTGGATGCCCGGCGCGGTGGCACGGATCGTGCTGCCCTCGGTGGTCTGGTCGATGTCGATCGACAGGCCGCCTCCGTGCGCGTGCACGGCGCCCACGCCGCTGATCGGCGGCATGACGACGCCGCGGGCGAAGGGGACCACGGCGTCCGTGCCGGTCTCGACCTTCGTGGCGCGGTCGAGCACGTAGACGCCGTGCACCCCGGCGTAGTCCAGCGACGACGCGACGAGGCCGACGATGTGGGTCGGCGTCACTATCCCCCAGTACTCCCAGCGCTTGGTTCTACCCCAACCGCGTAGGTTCGCCCGGTGCAGCGGCCGGCGGGTCCAGCCGACCGCGGCGGGGTTGAGCCGCCCGTCCGGAAGGCACAGGTCGACCGGCTCGACGATCTCCTTCTCGTGCGTCATCGGGGGAGCGTAGCGACCGCCTCAGTAGTCGATGTTGATGGCGGCGACCTGGCGGCTGCCGTTGAACACGATCGCCGGTCCGGCGAAGCGGGAGCTGGCGTACGTCAACGCCGTCTTGTGGCCCGGACTGTTGAACCACGCCTCGATCATCTGCTCCGGCGAGGAGTTGCCCGACGAGGCGAACAGCACCTCGTGCCCGCAGTGCTGCAACCCGCTCGCGTTCAGGTTCCGCCGTACGCAGGACTCCGCCTCCCGGTGTTGCGCCGCGCCCAGCTTGACCTCGGTCAGCCCGAGCGCGCGACGCCGCTCGTTGAGCAGCACCAGCAGCCGCCGTTCCGCTGCTGACAAGCCGTTGGACGTGGCGGTGGACTTGACCGGCGACGGGGTCGGCTTTGGCGACTTGCTGGGCTTCGCCGACCGGCTCGGGGTGGGGCTCGGGAGGGCGGCGGTCGGGGAAGCGGCGGTCGGGGAGGGTGTGAGCGCGGGAGCGGTGGTCGCGGTCGCGGGCTGCGAGGCCGCCACGCTCGTCGGCTGCTGCTTCGATCCGCTCGGGTAGTTGGCAAGGATCAGACCACCCCCGCCGAGCACGGCAACGGCCGCGGCGACGCCGACCAGGGTCTTGGACAACGAGAGCCCGGACCTCGCTCCGGCCGCCACGGCGTGCGTACCGGCCGGGGCGACGGGCGACACGGAGGCGACGGCGTGCAGCTTCTGCGTGACGTCCGAGGCGAGTGCGGCCGGGGGCGGCGTGAGCGCCAGGCCGGCGAGCAGTCGTTCGGCGGGCACCAGGTCGTTCGTCGCGTCCGGGCAGTGCGCGCAGTCCCGGAGATGCCGCGCGAACCGCTTGCGCCACAGCGGCGCCGGCTGACCGTTCCAGCCCGACGCGGTGTCGCGCAGGCCGGCGCAGCCGGGCCGCGCGGTGAGGGCTCGCACCACCAGCCGGGCGGTGTCCAGTTGCGCCTTCATCCGGGACACCCGCACGGTCACGTGATGTGGCTCCAGGCGCAGGGCGTCGACCAGGTCGGCGCGGGTGAGGTGACCGGCCTCGACCAGCCACCACAGGGACAGCAGGTGGCGGTGGTCGTCGTCCAGCCAGCGCGTGGCCAGCACGACCTCGCGGCGCTGGTCGGCGAGGCGGAGCTGGGTCAGGGTCAGGTCCTCGAAGTCCGCGCGCGGGTCGATCACGTTGTCGATGTCCTCCGGCGGCGCCGGTGTGGTGGGCCGGCGCTGCGTGTGGGTGCGGATCTCGTTCATGGTGACGGCGACCAGCCACGACCGGAACAGCCGCGGCTCGCGGACGCCCGGCAGGCCGCGTACGACGCTCAGCATCGTGTTCTGCACCACGTCGTCGACGTCGGCCGACCGGTTCAGCGCCCGGCCCACGATGTTGTAGACCAGCGGCAGAGAGTGCGTGACCACCTCGTCCGTCGCCGCCCGGTCGCCGCGGCGCGCCGCGTCCACCACCGCCGACATGTCGGCCCTGTTCGGGTACGCGGGATAGGACACGCTCACAACCTCGCCTTCACGGAATGATCTCGTACACCGTGGAGACTGTCCGGTACGCGGTCAGGTCACACAAAATGCTGAGGTGTCGGAGGGAAGCGTTACCTTCTCCGCCATGCCATTGATCACAGTCACCGACGAGGTGGTCGGAGCTCCGGGCGGGCCCGCGTGGACCATTGAGGTCTTCGAGGAGACGCTGCCCCTCGCCGAGTTGATCCGCCGTCGGGTTTCCCTCGAGATCGCCGAGTCCGGCGCGGACGCCGATCCCGAGGAGCGGACGCGGATGACACTCGACGCGTTCGGCCGCAACGCCTTCGTGGTGCTCGTCGACGACCACCAGGTCACCGACCTGGACGAGAAGGTCCGCCTGCACGCGGGATCGCGCGTCACCTTCCTCAAGCTCGTCCCGCTGGTGGGTGGCTGAGTGGACACGTACGACCCCGAGTCGGCCCTGCGCGATGTGGTCGCCACCGTCAAGAGGTGGTGCGAGCGGAGCGGCCAGACCCTCAACGAGCCTGGTCAGCGGGAATCCATCAGCCTGGTGGTGACCGTGTGCGGCTGGGCGCCGGCCGGGACGGTTCCGTCGCTGCTCGCGGCACTGAACGATCCGCACGGGCCGTACGATCTCGCTCCGCCGCTGGTCGAGCTGCTACCGGAGGCGACCCGGCAGGCGCAGACGGTCGCCGCCGCCGTGGCCGACCTGGCCGGTGACGACGCGGATCACGACCGCCGTGTCACCGCTGCGTCGACACTGATCGACCGCCTGCCGTCGCTGCCGTACGCGCACGAGGACCCGCGGGACCGGGCCCGGGGCGAAGCGTGGCGCCGCACGAAGGAACTCCTGGCCGCACAACCGGCGCCGGTACGGCAGGTGGTGTTCGACGCGTTGGCCGTGCCGGGCTCGGGCAAGGACGGGTGGGCCACGCTGATCCGTGCCGTGTGTTCCGGCGGCGGCCTCGACGGCTCGGCCTGGCTCGGCCGGCTGAGTACTCAGGCCTGGCTGGGATTCAACTACTGGAGCTCCCATCTCACGCGGTTCACCTGGGAGGCCATCCAGGCGGAGGCCGCGGCCGGGCGGGTGAACCCGGCGGCGCTGGCGACCTGGCGTCGGACCGGGATCGAGCGCTCGCTGAGCTACATCAGCGACGAGGCCGACCGGATGTGGCCGATCCCCAACGTCGGTGAGCAGTGGGCCGACCGCGTCGTAGCGGACATCGAGGCGATGCCGGCGGACCGTAGGTCGGCCTGGGAGGCGCTGCTGGCGCACTGCCCGGTCGAGGCGGACAAGGCGAAGCCGACGGCCGCCTGGCGCAAGCAGGCCCGGTCGCTGCTCGACGCGGTGGGCGTCGACGAGTTCACCGCCCGGCTCGACGACTGGCTCCCGCTCGTCGGGCAGTCCCGCAGCCTGCCACTGCGCATGACCACGTGCTGCGCCGGCCACATCAAGGACATGCCACCACGGATGATCGACCGCTACAACGTCAGGCTGCTGTGGGGCCTGCTCTGGATGCGGACGATGTGCCCGCCGTCCGAAGAGACCCTGCGCAGCTTCGGCCAGATCGCGGAACGGGCCGCCCGCAAGATCTCCGGCCACGGCCCGGCGAGCCCGAAGCTGGCGAACGCCGCGGTCGCGGCGCTCGTCGACACCGATCACCCGGCCGCGCTCGCCCAGCTGGCGCGGTTGTCCTCGCGGCTGACCTACAAGAGCACCCTGCGCCTGGTGGAGAAGGGGTTGACCCGGCACGCCGAGGCGCTCGGTGTCAGCCGGGAGGACGTCGAGGAGATGGCCCTGCCCGGCTTCGGGCTGCCGCTCGCGGACAAGCTGGGCGACTGTTCGTACGAGCTGGAGGTGCGCGGTGTCGACGCCGTAGTGATGTGGCGCAACGCGGACGGCAAGGTGGTCAGGACGCCTCCGGCGCAGGTGCGCAGGGAGCACGGCGACGAGGTGAAGGAGCTGAAGGCGACTGTCGCCGACGTCGCCGCGACGCTCGTCGCCACCCGCGACCGGCTGGAAGGGCTGCTGCGGCGCGACCGTTCGTGGACCGTCGAGCAGTGGCGCGAACGGCTCCTGGACCATCCGCTGGCCCGTACGCTGGCCCGGCGGCTCGTCTGGACGGTCGACGGCGTCGCCTGCTGCTGGGCCGGTGAGGTGTTGCGCACAGTGGACGACACCGTGTTCGAGCCGGCCGACGACGCGACGGTCCGGTTGTGGCATCCGGTGCTCGACCCCGACGCGGTGGGGCCGTGGCGGGAGTTCCTGACCCGGCACGCGATCACCCAGCCGTTCAAGCAGGCGCACCGGGAGCAGTATCTGCTCACCGACGCGGAGCGGGCCACTGGCGTGTACTCCAACCGGTTCGCCGCGCACATCGTGCGTCAGCACCGGCTCAACGCGCTGCTGTCCCGGCGTGGCTGGTCGTACGTCCAGCACCGCAACGACGGGGCGTCCTACAACCTGCCCTGGCTTGCCCTCCCGGACTGGGGGCTGCGCGTCGAACTGGGTGTCGCCGGGATCGAGCACCGGGACGACGACCTCGTGTTCGACACGATGGGAACCGACCAGCTGTTCTTCATCCGGGGCGAGCGCCTGCCGGTTCCGCTGGCGCAGGTTCCGCCGGTCGTGCTGAGCGAGGTGATGCGCGACGTCGACCTGTTCGTGGCCGCGGCCGGGGTGGGCGCCGACCCGAACTGGTACGACGGTGGGCCGGAGGGCCGGTATCGCGACTACTGGGCGCAGAACAGCTTCGGCGAGCTGAACCCGACCGGCCGGACGCGCCGGGACGTGCTGGCGGAGCTGATCCCCCGGCTGGCGATCGCCGGTCGCTGCACGCTCACCGACAGGTTCCTGGAGGTACGCGGCGACCTGCACACGTACCGCATCCACTGCGGCTCGGGCAACATCCTGATCGCCCCGGACGAGCGGTACCTGTGCGTCATCCCGGACTCGGCGAAGGCGAAGGAGCCGGAGATGTTCCTGCCGTTCGAGGGTGACAGCCGGCTCGGCGAGATCATCAGCAAGGCGTTGCTGCTGGCCGCCGACAAGAAGATCAAGGATCCGGTGATCCTGCGCCAGCTGTGAGGCGGCCGGCGGGCACCGGGCCCGTAGTCAGCCCGGCGCCCGTTTCGGCAGCAGCAGCTCCTCGTGGTCGAGTTCGCGTTCCAGCACCCGCAGTCCCTCGTCCGGCAGCCGGCCGGAGTCGCGCCACCGCAGCAACTCCTCGCGCTGTGCCTCCAGCGCGGTCCGGTGGACCCGCAGCGCCGTCTCGTACTCGGGTGAGGTGGGCAGCTCCGACGATCCGCTCTGCTGGAGCAGGTCGAGCCGCCCCCGGTAGCGGGCCAGCCGGGTCAGCAACTGGGCGCGTGTGGTGTCGACCGCCACCCGCGTGTCCGGTTCCTCGGCGGCGACGGTGTCGAGGCGGGCCAGGGCGGCCTCGACGGCGGCGGAGCGGGCCTCGTTGCGTACCCGGGCCTGGTCTGCCTCGTCGGCGCGCAGGCCGAGCATCCGCACGAGCGGCGCGAACGTCAGGCCCTGCCCGACCAGCGTCACCAGGACCACCACGAAGGTGCAGAACAGCAGCAGGTCGCGGTCGGGGAACGGGTCTCCGCTGTTGGTGGTGAGCGGCAGCGTGAAGATGGCGGCCAGACTGATCACGCCCCGGGTGCCGGACCAGCTCAGCGCCACCACCTCGCGTGCGGTCAGTCCGCGGGCGTTGCGGTCGGCTCGCCCGGTTCGCCGCGCCGCGCCGGGCGGGTCGGTGTCGTCCTGTTCGGCGACGCCGCCCAGCCGGGTGTGCAGCGACCGGGGGAGCCACTGGGTGAGGATCAGCCAGGCCGGGCGCAGGAGCAGGACCACGCCGACGGACACGGCGACGGCGACGGCGATGGTGGACGTCTCGTACTGGCGCAGGCCCCGCACGACGGCGGGGAGTTGCTGCCCGATGAGCAGGAAGACGAAGCCTTCGAGCAGGAAGTCGACGAGCCGCCACACGGCGTTGGTCTGGAGGCGGGCCGCCCCGGACCCGAACTGCGGCGTCTGGTGGCCGACGATCAGGCCGGCGACCACCACTGCGAGTACGCCGGAGACGTGCAGCGCCTCGCCGAGCAGGTACGCCACGAACGGTGTCGCGAGCGAGATGGCGTTGGACAGCAGCGGGTCCGCGGTGAGCGGCCGGACCAGCCGTTTGGCCCGGGCGACGACGACACCCACGGCGATTCCGCCGGCCGCCGCGAGCACGAACTGCCCGACCGCTGCGTGGAACGAGAACTCGCCGCCCACGGCGGCGGCCACCGCGACGCTGAGCATGGTCAGCGCGGTGGCGTCGTTCAGCAGCCCTTCGCCCTGGATGATCGTGACCATCTTCGGCGGCAGGTTGACCCGGCGGCCCACGGCCAGGGCGGCGACCGGGTCGGGCGGGGCGACGGCGGCGCCGACCGCGATGCCGGCGGCCAGGGTCGCGCCGGCGACGAACAGGTGGAACCCGACGCCGACGAGCAGTCCGGTGAGGAGCACCAGCAGCACCGAGAGGCTGACCACGATCCGCAGGTTGCGCCGGATGTCCAGCAGGGACGAGTCGAGCGCGGCGCTGTAGAGCAGCGGCGGCAGCACGACCATGAGCACGAGGTC
This sequence comes from Micromonospora sp. II, assembly GCF_001709195.1. Taxonomy (NCBI): domain Bacteria; kingdom Bacillati; phylum Actinomycetota; class Actinomycetes; order Micromonosporales; family Micromonosporaceae; genus Micromonospora; species Micromonospora sp. II. Next base: position 26,392 of record NZ_LYXF01000008.1, read on the forward strand.
GGGATCGAGGCCGATGTTGGGGCCGGGGAGCAGCGCGTACGCGATGCCGATGAGCGGCAGGAGCGCGGCGGCGGGCAGGCCGGTGCGGGAGGCCACCCACCGTACGGCGATGACGACCGCGACGGCGGCGAGCACGAACAGCAGTGTCGAATGGGTGCTCACCCCGGTCGACACTACCGGGATCGAGATCATCGCGCGATGGGAAAGGGGCCGTCAACCGAGGGTTGACGCATCCGCATCGTCAACCTATGGTTGACGCATGGAGGAGACGGAACCGCACAAGATGACCCACCCGGTACGCCTCGACGACCTCATCGACGGCATCAAGAAGGCACACACCGACGCGCTCGACCAACTGGCCGACGCCGTCCTCGTCGCCGACCACCTGGGCGACGTCGCCGATCACCTGATCGGGCACTTCGTCGACCAGGCGCGCCGCTCCGGCGCGTCGTGGACGGAGATCGGCCGCAGTATGGGCGTGAGCAAGCAGGCCGCCCAGAAGCGTTCCGCGGCCAAGGCGGAGACCGCCGCCGCGCTCGACCCGAACTCCGGGTTCGGCCGGTTCACCCCGCGCGCCCGCAACGTGGTGCTGGCCTCGCAGGAGGAGGCGCGGGCGGCCGGCAACGCCGAGATCACCCCGGGGCACGTCGCGCTCGGGCTGCTCGCCGAGCCGGAAGGGCTGGCCGCCGCCGCGATCGTGGCGCAGGGCGTACCCCTGGAGCGGCTGCGGGAGGTCGTCACCGCGACGCTGCCGGCGAAGGCCGGCCAGGTCCCGGACCTGATCCCCTACGACGCGCGGGCCAAAAAGGTCCTGGAGCTGACGTTCCGGGAGGCGCTGCGGATGGGACACAACTACATCGGTACGGAGCACATCCTGCTCGCCCTGCTGGAGGAGGAGGGCGGCGACGGTGTGCTGACCGGACTCGGGCTGCGCAAGGACGCGCTGGAGTCGGCGTTCGAGGCGGCGCTGGCCGAGATCACCCGAAAAGGGGCCTGACACCGGGCCGGGCACGCGCCACGGGGGCGCGTGCCCGGCCCGCGTGTGTCAGTCGGCGGTGGGGAACCCGTAGCGGGCCGCGTGCTCCGGGTCGGCCGGGTCGACCTGGCGGATGCCGGCGTCGGCGAGGCGCTTGTTCACCTCGTCCAGGCGTTCCCGGACCAGCCGGGCCTCCTCCTCGGTGACGCGGCCGCGGTGCGGGCGCCCGGCGTGCTCGATGGTGCCGTAGTCGATCTTCTCGGTGGCGCGGCGTGCCTTGGGCGGCTTGACCCGCTCGGCGGTACGCAGCAGTTGCGCCATCGGCACGTCGGTGGCCATCGCGTCGAACTCGCTGGCGGTCAGCACCACCCGGCGCGGCTCGCCGTGGCCGTGCCGGTCGTGGATCTCCACCACCGCGACGTCCAGTGCCGCGTCGTCGATGCTCTCCACGTCGACCGGGGTGGCGTCCAGTTGCACGGGCCCGGCGACCAGGTCCGGGTGCTCCAGTACGACGACCTTGACCACCTCGTCGTCGGGGCTCAGCACCTGGCCGGTGAAGTCGGAGACGTGGATCGTCTTCTTGCCCATGCGCGGAGCTTCTCCTGTCGTAGGCCGGAAATCGGACCACAAGACGCTACCGCACAGGTGTGCGAAGACCGGTACGCCCGCCCGGCCGGTGTGTCGCCGCCCGCGTTCCTAGAGGCTGCCTTTCGGGGCGACCCACTCGGTGGGCTGGTGGGTGAGCGCGGCGATCCGGTCGTAGTCGGCGTCGTAGTGCAGCACCGTGGCACCGTGCAGCTCGGCGGTCGCCGCGATGATCAGATCAGGCAGCCGAAAGTTGCGGTGCTGGCTCTCGGCGGCCAGTAGGCGGTGCACCGCCATGGCGCGGTCCATCGCCTCGGCGGTGACATCCAGCCAGCGGTGTCCCCGGAGCGCCTGCCACAGGATCTCGTATCCCTTCGGTGTGGGGGCGTTGTTCAGATATTCCAGCGAGGTCATCTGGCACGCGGCGAGGCGCCCTTCTGCCAGCAGCGTCTCGAAGTGCTTCCGGACGGCCTGGTGCCGAGCCTGAAGCACGTACACCGACGTGTCCGCCAGGTAGACCTGGCCGGCCATCAGGCCGCGGCCTCGCCGTCGCGGGCGTCCTCGGCGAGCCGGCTCAAGTCGCGCCCACCGCCGTAACGCCAGCCCTCGTCCGACTCGGCGAAGTCCATCTCGACCTGATCGAACGCGGCGACGATCTCCTTCGCCTGCCGCCGGACGGCGAAGGCGTGCAACGCGGCGTTGATGGTGGCGACCTTGGTGTCGGTGCCCAGCACCTCGCGGGCGGACTCCAGCCACTCATCGTTGACGTCCACCGTGATGCGGGTCATGCGTTCGACCGTACACCAGGAAGTGCTGGATCTGCGCACCAAGCTGCGCTTGAAATTGGTGCGTCAGGCGGCCGCCGACCCGCGCCAGGCGGCGGCGCCCGATGGTTGCGCGTTCAGCTCGGCCCAGGAGAGCCCCCGGTTGCGGGCTTCGCGGTACGCCCGCTGCGCCGGGAAGCGTCCGGCGTCGCGGGCGGCCCGCCAGTTCCGCTCCGGGTCCTGCTGGAATCGGTCATTCGGTTCGTGAGGCATGACCACTACCGTCCCAGAGAAACTTGTCCATGTATGGAAATGAATATGACGCAGGGTCGATGCCTCGGGTTCCCGTGAAGCGTCAGATTCCTGCGGCCTCCGGCGGGACACACATCGTCATCCGTCGCTGGCGTGCCGCACCACTACCCGTCCGCCGCGTGTCTCAACCCCCGTGGGATCAGTTGATTACGCGAGCACGGGCGGTCCGGCCCGGCGTACCATGATCACGTGCTCGACCGGCGGGTCTTCCTCCATCTGGCGACCTGGCTGGGACAGTGGCCGGCGGGCCCGGGACTGCACGTGGTGCGGTCCCACCGCCGCGCCCGTCCGGCCTGGGACGGCCGCCTGCGCCCGGCCCTCGCGGTGACCGCCCACGGCAGCACCGTCCTCTCGGTCGCCGTCGATCGGGTGGAGGCGGTCCGGGCGCTGGTCCGGGGACGGCCGCCCGGCGAGTGGCTGCCCGCCCTCCCGGCGGCGGTCGGCACGCCCGACTTCATCTCGCACACGTCCGTCTTCCGCTGGTGCGCCGACCCGGCGCCGCTGCCCGAGGTGGGGGAGTGGGTGCCGCCCACGCTGCCCGGGCTGCCGCCGTGGCTGCGGCTGTTCGACCGGGAGGTGCTCGTGGTCCGGGGCGCCGACGGCGCGTACCGGGCCGGGGTGGGGATCAAGCGGCACGACTCGTACGGGCACGAGCTGGCGGTGGGCACGGTGCCAGCCGCGCGCGGGCGCGGCCTGGCCCGGCGGCTGGTCGCGCAGGCGGCGCGCCGGGTGCTGGACGAGGGAGCGATTCCCACCTACCTGCACGACCCGGGCAACGCGGTGTCCGGCCGGGTGGCCGAGGCGGCCGGCTTCCCGGATCGCGGCTTCACCGCGTTCGGCGTGTTCCCCCGCTGAGCCGGCCCGGCTCGGCGCGGACCGTGGATCCCGGGCCGGATCCACGGTCCGCAGCTCTCCCCCAGGCCCCGACACCGGTAACGCTATGTGTATTACCGACCGTGAACAAGGGGTGTGTTGCTGTCCGGTTGCGGACTCTCACCTGCGAAATCGCTGGCAGGTGCGCGGGCGAGGTCAGTGACGCAGCGTATGGATGAGGGCGAGCGCCTGCCGGGTGGCCGGCCGCAGCACGCGCAGCCGGGACAGCCCCACCAGCCGGTCCACGAGCGGCACCACGCCGTCGATGAGCTGGCGGGTCTTGACCTGCCCGTCCGAGCGGTCGTGCACCCAGTAGAGCACCACACCCATGTAGCCGAGCCAGAGCAGCTCGGGCAGCGCCTCGCGCAGCTCGTCGTCGAGCTTGACAGTGGACCCGGTGAGGGCCTCGCGGAACAGCGCTATCGACATGTCCCGCGGCTCCGACGACTCGGCGGAGAACGGGCTGAGCGGCGAGGTCGGCTCGGCCGCCGTCTTGAAGAAGGCGCCCGCGAACGCGTGGTACGGGCTCAGCACGTCGATGCCCGCGTGCAGCACCCCGGCCAGCCGCGCGGCGAACTCCCGCTCCCGGGCGAGCACCGGGCCGGCCGCCTCCCGGTGATCGCGCTGGGTGCCCGCGTAGAACTCCTGGACCAGGTGCTCCTTGGAGCCGAAGTAGTAGTAGGCGTTGCCCACCGCCACGCCGGCCTCCTGGGCGACCGCCCGCATGGTGGTGCGCGCGTACCCGCGCTCGCGGAACAGCCGCATCGCGGTGTCCAGGATCAACTGGCGGGTCTGCTCACCCCGGGCCGTCGACCCCTGCCCACCCGCAGCGGTCGTCGGCGCACTCTGCTCGGTCATCGTCGTCACCGTATCCCGGTTCCCGGATCCGTTCGCGGACCGCGGAGGCCGCCGCCACCACCCGCCGGGCCAGCGGCAGCAGGTGCGGGCGGGCCAGCCGCTCGGCCGTACCCCGATGCTCGGCGAGCGCCCAGAGGCAGGCGAACCAGGCGCCGTCGCCGCTGTAGACCGCGCCCGTGTCGGCCACCACCGTCAGGTCCCGCAACGTCGCGTCGTGGTCGAGGCCGGGGAAGCGCCGCCGGGCCTCGGCGGACCCGGCCGGCACGAACTCCAGGGGTACGAGCTGGGGCCGCGAGGCGAGCCACCGCCGGGCGCCCCGGCACATCGGGCAGCCCGCGTCGAACAGGACGGTGAACCCGCGGATCCCACCGGCCCCGTGCCCGGTGGGATCCGACGGGCGCCCGCCCGGGGCGGACGTCACCGGGCCGGCGGGTTCGGGCCGCCTGCCGGTACAGGCCCACCCTGCGGCGGGAGGATACGGACCGGCGGCAGCGGCGGGTGGGTGGCCTGCTGCCGCAGGCGGCCGCGCCGGTAGCGGCCGAGCGCGAAGACGTTGAAGAAGTGCAGCGCGCCCAGTACCAGCAGGACCAGGCCCACCTTCATGGAGAGCTGCTCCAGCGCCTGGCTGGTGTCGCCGACCGGGCCGGACTCCTTCATCGCCACCGTGACGTAGCCGAGGTTGAGCAGGTAGAAGCCGACCACGAGCAGGCTGTTGACCGCCTCGGCCAGCCGGCTGTCGGCGAACACGTCCTGCAGGAACACCAACCCGTTGCGGGACAGTGCCCGGGCCACCCAGATGGTCAGACCGATGCTGACCGCCAGGTAGGCCAGGTACATCCAGACCTTCACGTCCATCCCCGTCGCCTCTCTTGAACGTGTTCAAATCAAGGACGCCCTGAGCGTACGACAGATTTTGAACGTGTTCAAGAGTGATGCGGTCAGCCGGTCAGGCCCAGCGTCTGCGCGGCGGCGCGGCCGTTGGCGTGGCTGGCGCCATGGGTGGCGACGAACGCGCGCGCGCCAGCCGGCCGCCACGCGCCCGGCCAGCCCATCTCGACCACTGTCACCTGATGCGTGGCGGCCAGCGCCTCGACCAGCTCCCGCGCGCCGGGCAGCCGGTGCAGGTGCCGCCCGACCAGCACGACCGGCCGGTCCCCGGCGAGCCGCCGCAGCTTCTCCGGGTCGGTCTCGCCCGCCACCGCGCGGGCCTGCTCGATCCCGGCGGCCAGGTGCGGGCCGAGCCCCCACGGCACCCGCCCCTCGGCGACGGTGGAGGTGGCGTGCACCTGCACCACCAGGGGTGCGGCGGCGCGGGTGAGGTCGCCCTCGACCCGTACCGCCCGCAGCGCGGCGGCGTAGCCGAGGCCGTCGGTGGCGGGCGGCGGGGCGTCGGCGGGGCTGGTGGCGGCGAGCGCGACGGTCCGGCCGGCCGCCTCCTCGACCCGCTCGCGCGCCAGCCGCCCGTCGCCGATCGCCGCGACGATCTCGGCGGCGACCGACTCGACCAGCTCGGCGTCGACCCGGGCGCCGATGCAGAGCAGGTCCGCGCCGGCCGCCAGCGCCCGGACCGCGCCCGTGCCGACCCCGCCGGCGGCGAGCACCGCGCCCTTCATCTCCAGCGCGTCGGTGACTACCGCGCCGGTGAAGCCGTACTCGACGCGCAGCAGGTCGTGCAGGACTGCGCGGCTGAACGTGGCCGGGCCGTCGCCGGTCAGCGCCGGCACCCGGATGTGCGCGGTCATCACCGCGCGGACGCCCGCGTCGACCACCGCGGCGAACGGCGGCAGGTCCCGTTCCCGCAGGACGGCCGGCGGCACGTCGACTGTGGGCAGCTCGTGGTGGGAGTCGGCGACTGTGGCGCCGTGCCCGGGGAAGTGCTTGGCGCAGGCGGCCACGCCCGTCGACTGGAGGCCGGCGACGGCGGCGGCCGAGTGGACCGCCACCCGCTTCGGGTCGGCGCCGAACGAGCGGGTGCCGATGACCGGGTTCTCGTCGGCGGTGTTCACGTCGACGGTGGGCGCCAGGTCGAGCGTGACGCCGAGCGCGGCCAGCTCGGCGCCGATCGCCGCGTACACCTCGCGGGTCAGCGCGGGGTCGTCGACGGTGCCGAGCGCGGCGTTGCCCGGGTACGGGCTGCCGGTGGCGTGGGCCAGCCGGGTGACGTCGCCGCCCTCCTCGTCGATCGCGACGATCACGTCGGGGCGGCCGGCGCGCAGTGCCGCCGTGGACGCCGCGACCTGGGCCGGGTCGTGGATGTTGGTGCCGAACAGGGTGTGCCCGGCGAGCCCGTCGGCGAGCAGGTCGACCGCCCAGTCCGGCGGGACCGGACCCGGGTACGCGGCCAGCAGCGTGCCCAGCGCGAGCCGCCGGAGTCCTGGATCCTGACCCACGAGTATCCCCTTTCCCTGCCGGGTCGTCCGACCTTCGCGGATCGGGGCGGCCGATACGCTAACGGACGCCCCTCGGCAGGCGTTTTGTGGTTAGAAAACTTTACTGAAAATTGAGGACGACGGCATGAGTGCGACCCGGCTGCCCGGTACCCCCCGACTCCTGCGGGCGCTCAACGATCGTGCGGCGCTGGAGCTGCTGCTCGAACGCGGCCCGCTGACCCGGGCCCGGATCGGTGAGCTGACCGGGCTGTCCAAGGTCACCGCGTCCCAGCTCGTCGAACGGCTGGAGGAGCGCGGCCTGGTCGCCCGGGTCGGCGAGCAGGCCGGCGGGCGGGGCCCGAACGCCCAGCTCTACGCCGTCCGGCCGGGCAGCGCGTACGTGGTGGGTGTGGACGTCGGCGCGGAGCGGGTGGTGGCGGCCTGCGCCGACATCACCGGCACGGTGGCCGGCCGGGTCGAGCAGTCCACGAAGGACACCGACGACCCGGTCGGGGTGGTGCACAACGCGGTGGTCCAGGCGGCCAGCAGCGCCGGGGCGGAGCTGTCCGCCGTCCGGCGCGTCGTGCTCGGCACCCCCGGCCTGGTGGACCCGCAGACCGGTGACATCACCTTCGCGTTCAACCTGCCGCGCTGGCACAGCGGCCTGCTCGCCGCGCTGCGCGAGGACCTGGACACCCCGGTCGTGTTCGAGAACGACGTGAACCTCGCCGCGGTGGCCGAGGCGCAGTCCGGCGCGGCCCAGGGCACTTCCGACTTCGTGCTGGTCTGGGTGGACGCCGGCGTCGGCCTGGCGATCATGCTGGGCGGGCGGCTGCACCACGGCAGCAGCGGCGCGGCCGGCGAGATCGGCTACCTGCCGGTGCCCGGCGCGCCCATCCCGCGCGACGTGTCCAAGCGGGCCAAGCCGGCATTCCAGCAGCTCGTCGGCGCCGACGCGGTACGCGCGGTGGCCGCCGAGCACGGCTTCGCCACTCCGAAGGCGGCGGAGCAGGGCGTCGCGGCGGCCCGGGCGGCCGAGGTGGTACGCGCGGCGATCGCGGCCGGCACCGCCGGTGGGCCGATGCTGGACGAGCTGGCCCGCCGGCTGGCGCTCGGCGTGGCGAGTACCTGCGTGGTGCTGGACCCGCCGCTGGTGGTGCTCGCCGGCGCGGTCGGGCAGGCGGGCGGGGCGGCGCTGGCCGAGCGGGTGCAGCACGAGGTCGCCGCGATCACGCTCGTCCGGCCCCGGGTGGTGACCACCGGGCTGACCGAGGAGCCGATCCTGCGCGGCGCGCTGCGTACCGCGCTGGACGCGGTGCGCGACGAGGTGTTCGGCTCGACGGTCGGCTGACCGCGTCGTGCGCCCTGACGCCATGTGAAGGAATCCTTCATCATGGCGTCAGGGTTCGCAAGGAGTTGCCGGGCCTGCCCTTCCGTCACATCAGGTCGCGGCGGCGGAACACCGTGAACGCCGCGGCCACCAGCGCGCCGGTGAGCCCGAGCAGCACCACCAGACCCGACGGCCAGGTCACCGTGTACGAGCCGTCGCAGTAGCCGGAGATCCCGGGGCCGCAGGCGTTGCCGTCCCAGAGCCGCACCTCACCGGAGAGCCAGGCCGCCAGATAGCTGGACAGCATGTACCGGTCCGGCCGGCCCACCTGGAGGATCTGGAACACCAGCCGTGCCCCCAGCTCCCACACCACCACGTACGCGGCCACCGCGCCGAGCGCCGCCGACGTCAGCCGGCCCAGCGTGGCGACGGCGAAGCCGAGCGCCGCGGCGAGCAGCACCAGCACCAGGCCGCGCCCCCAGATCGCGGCGAGCGACGGCCAGAAGTCGCCGCCGGTCCGCCCCACCAGACCGGACGCCTGGCCGATCAACCAGAACGCCCCGAGGTACGCCACCGAGGCCAGCACCGACAGGCCGACCAGCCCGCCCAGCAGCGTGCCCAGCTTCGCGGCGAGCACCGTCGACCGCCGGGGCCGCCACAGCAGCAGGTTGACCACCCCGCCCGAGTTCAGGTCGGCCCCGATGTACGAGGCGCCGACCAGGAACCCGAACAGCGTCAGGAACGCGATCAGGAAGTAGAGCAGCGGCTCGGCCTCCTTGGCGAAGACGAAGACACCGCTGAGGTAGTCGGCCGCGGTCGGCAGCTCGTCGAGCTGGGCCGGGTCGATCTGGGCGCAGTCGCGCGGCAGGTAGTCGTTCTCGGCCGGCGGGAGCGAGCCCTCCCGGATCCGCAGGCAGCGGTCGTACGTCATCTCCATCTCGCGGACGCTCTCCGCCGCCTGCGCCTGCGCGCGGCTCAGCTCCGCCGGGCTGGGCCGGTGCGAACCGGCGAGGGTGGTCACCACCGTCACCGCGAAGGCGGCAGCCAGCAGCACCACCATGAGCTGCACGAAGCGCCGGGCGGCCAGCCGCTCCAGCTCGGCACGGACCAGGTTCACGCGTCCACCTCCCGGCTCTCCCGGACGTCGAGGTCGATCACTCCGTCGCTCGGCGGCGCGCCGTCGACCTGCCGCGGCACCTCCACGCCCATGTGCTCGTGGTCGCCGGTCAGTTCCAGGAAGACGCTTTCCAGGTCCGGCCGCAGCGGGACCAGTTCGCGTACCCACACGCCCTGCTCGCCGAGCGTCCGGCTGATCGTCTCCGGATCCTCCACGCCGGTCACCACCAGGTGGTCCGGCCCGGCCGTCACCGACAGACCGGCCCGGCCCAGCAGGTCACCGGCCTGCTCCGGGTCGGCCACCCGCACCCGCCACTGGTGCTGGTCGAAGCCGGCCAGCACCTCCTCCACCGGCCCGTACGCGACCCGCCGCCCCCGGCTGACGATCGTCACGTGGTCGCAGATCAACTGGATCTCGGCCAGGATGTGACTGGAGAGCAGCACCGTCACCCCGGCCTCGGCGAGCGACCGGGTCAGGTCGCGCATCTCCCGGATGCCGGCCGGGTCCAGCCCGTTCGCCGGCTCGTCMAGGATCAGCAGCTCCGGGTTCTTCAGCAGGGCCGAGGCGACCGCCAGCCGCTGCTTCATGCCCAGCGAGTAGCCCTTGACCCGCTCGTGGCCCCGGTCCCGCAGCCCGACCTGCTCCAGCACCTCGTCCACCCGGACGGTCGGCACGCCACCGGCCACGGCCAGCAGCCGCAGCGTCCGGTGCGCGGTGAAGTTGGCGAAGAACTGCGGGCTCTCCACGATCGCGCCGACCCGGCCGGCCACGTCCGGCAGGCGCTCGGGTGAATCGGCGCCCAGCACGCGCATCCGCCCGGCGTCCGGCCGGACCAGCCCGAGCAGCGCACGCAGCGTGGTGGTCTTGCCGGACCCGTTCGGCCCCAGGAAACCGTGCACCTGACCCGCCTCGACCAGCATGTCGAAGCCGTCGACGGCGACCCGCCGCCCCTGGCGCAGCGAGTGGAACGTCTTGCGGAGGCCGGCGATCTCGATGACCGCGCTCATCCGCGCGCCTTCCGGCAGCGGTCGGGCATGGGTGTCCTTCCGGAAGCGGTGACCAACGACACGGCGCCCCACCCTATGGTGGCGACGCCTCCCGTGGGGGGCACCGTGCCGGATGCGTGATTGGATGGTGCGGTGACTGGTGACCTGATCCCCGGCGCCCCGGGCGCCCCCGCCCCCTCGACCGTGGACGCGGATCTGGTGGTCAGCCTCGACGGGGTCGGCGTCAAGCGTTCCGGCACGGCGCTGGTGCACGACGTCGACTGGCGGGTCGAGCTGGACGAACGGTGGGTGGTGCTCGGGCCGAACGGCGCGGGCAAGACGACACTGCTCAACCTGGCCTCCGGCCGGCTGTACCCGACCAACGGCGTCGCCCACGTGCTCGGCGAGCGCATCGGCCGCACCGACGTCAACGAGCTGCGTACCCGCATCGGCCTGTCCACCGCGACGCTCGCCGAGCGGATCCCCGCCGACGAGCGCGTCACCGACGTGGTGGTGACCGCCGCCTGGTCGGTGGTGGGCCGCTGGCGGGAGAGCTACGACCGCACCGACGAGGCGCGCGCCGCCGCGCTGCTGCGCCAGCTCGGTGTCGGGCACCTCGCCGACCGCGCGTACGGCACGCTGTCCGAGGGCGAACGCAAGCGGGTGCAGATCGCCCGCGCCCTGATGACCGACCCGGAGCTGCTGCTGCTCGACGAGCCGGCCGCCGGGCTCGACCTGGGCGCGCGCGAGGACCTGGTGGCCCGGCTGGCCGAGCTGGCGTACGACCCGGACGCGCCGGCGATGGTGCTGGTCACCCATCACGTCGAGGAGATCCCGCCGGGCTTCACGCACGCGCTGCTGCTGCGCGAGGGCGGCGTGGTGGCGCAGGGCCTGCTCGGCGACGTGCTCACCGCCGACAACCTGTCGAAGACGTTCGGCCTGCCGCTGGTGGTCACGCGGTCCGGCGACCGCTGGGCCGCCCGCGCCGCCTGAGCGACGGGACGGACACCGTGCCGCAGACCCGGATCGCCGTCGTCGGCAGCGCCAACATGGACCTGGTCGGCATCGGCGCCGCGCTGCCCCGGCCGGGTGAGACGGTGCTGGGCAGCGACTTCGTCATGCTGCCCGGCGGCAAGGGCGCCAACCAGGCGGTCGCCGCGGTACGCGCCGGCGCCTCCTGCGTCTTCCTCGGCGCGATCGGCTCGGACTCGTTCGGCGTGACGCTGCGGGCCAGGATGACAGCGGCCGGCGTGGACACCGGCCACCTGCGGGTGGTCTACGGCCCGTCCGGCGTCGCCCTGGTCATGGTCGGTGGCGCGGGGGAGAACGCCATCCTGGTCACGCCGGGCGCGAACGCCGCGTTCACGTCGCCGACCGCCGACGAGCTTTCCGCCGTACGCGATGCGGACGTGCTGGTCGCGCAGCTGGAGGTGCCGGTCGAGACGGTGACCGAGGCGGCGCTCGCGGCCCGGTCGGCGGGCACCCGGGTGGTGCTCAACGCCGCGCCGGCCCGGCCGGTGCCGGCCGAGCTGCTGGCGGCCACCGACCTGCTCGTGGTGAACGAGCCGGAGGCGCAGGCGCTGACCGGTCGCGGCCGGGACGAGCCGGCGGCGCTGCTGGATCTGGTGCCCCGGGCGGTGCTCACGCTCGGCGGCGACGGCGCCTGGTACGTCGACCGGGAGCGGCCGGCGACGCACGTGCCGGCGGTGCCGGTGGACGTGGTCGACTCGACCGCCGCCGGCGACGCGTTCACCGCGGCGCTCGCCGTGGCCTGGGGTGAGGGGCGGGACCTGGCCGACGCGGTGCGCTGGGCGGCGGCCGCCGGTGCGGCGTGCGTACGCAAGCTCGGCGCCTCGGTTGCGCTGCCGCACCGCGCGGAGATCGACGAGCTGTTCGCCGACTGTTAAGAAGGGCCCCTTTCACTACCGGAGGCGTTAACAAGGGGCCCTTCCTTACACCTCGTCGGTGAGGCGTTCGCCGCGGCGGCGCAGCATGCCGAGCCCGGGGATGCCGGCGACCGCGAGCTTGAGGTCGCGGGTGACGTCCAGCAGGTCGTGCAGGTCCGGGCCGACCCGGTCCAGCGTGGCCAGGATCGGCAGCACGTCCGAGGTGAGGTGGTCCTTGAGCTTCGGCAACTCGTCCACGAGGCGGATCGCTGCGGTCACCTCCTCCGGGCTGAGCTGCTCCACGAAACGCGCCGCCATCGGCGCGGCCCGGCGCAGCGTCGACTCGTACGCGGCCAGCAGCTCGTTCGCGACGCCGGTGGCCTTCTCGGCGGTGGCGAGGGTGCCCGCCGCCCGCGCGGTCACCGTCTCCGCCTCGGTGACCACACCGGCCGCGCTGCGGGCCACCCGGTCCGCCTCGCCGACCACGGTGGCCGCCGCCGCGGAGACCCGCTGCGCCTCGCCGACCACCACCGTCGCGGCGGCGGCCACCTCGGTCGCCGTGTCGATCGCCGCGGTCGCGGCGGCACTGATCACCGCCACCTCGCGGACCGCCGTCTCGGCGTCGGCCAGCACCCGGTCGGTGCGGTCGAGCGTGCCCTCGATCCGGTCCACCACTCCGTCGATCCGCCGGACCAGCGCCTCCACCTGGTCGAGGACGGCGAAGGCGCGAGCGGGTACCGAGGCCATCGTGGCGGCGGAGCCGAGCGCCTGGTCCACTGCGGTACGGGTGAGGCCGAGCAGGGCGCCGGGCCGGGGGAGAGGGATCGCCATGGCATCCAGTGTGCGGCGTCGCGGCCAGTGCCGCCCGGCGGCAGCCGGGCGGCGAAGGTCACGCCGGGCCGCCGACGCGGCGTAGGGTGCCGGCATGCCCACCCCCGGCCCGGCGTCGCGGCGAACGCTCGCCTGCGGCGTGGTCGCGCTGCTCGCCGTCGTCCTCGGCGCCCTGCTCCTGGTCCGCGCCGACGCCGGGCTGAGCACCGCGCGGGCGACGGTGGCCGGGGTGCCGCTGACCGAGGTACGTGCCGACGGCGGGGCCGGTGACCTGCGGCCCGGGGTGGTGATCGCGCACGGCTTCGCCGGGTCGGCCCGGCTGATGCGGCCGCTGGCCGACTCGGTGGCCCGCCAGGGCGGCGTCGCGGTGCTGCTCGACTTCGCCGGGCACGGCGCCAGTGGGTCCCGGCTGCCCGGCGCCGGGCGGGACGACGAACGCGCCCGGGCGCGGCTGCGGCACGACCTGGACGTGGCGGTCGGGTGGCTGCGCGGGCGTCCCGGCGTCGACAGGGACCGGATCGTCCTGGTCGGGCACTCGATGGGCGCCGGCGCTGTCGTCCGGTACGCGGTGGCGCATCCGGAGATCGACCGGACGGTGGCGATCTCGCTGCCCGACGGCGGTGACGTGCCGGCCGGCTGGCCGGGGAACCTGACGCTGGTGGTGGGCGGGCTGGAGTTCGCCGGCTTCCGCCAGGCCGTCGACGAGGCGACCCGGGACGCGCCAGCAGGTTCCCGGACGCGGGTGGTGGCGCCCGGCGTCGAGCACGTGTCGGTGCTGTTCGCGCCGCGTACCCACGCCGCGGTGCTCGACGCGCTCCCGGGCCGTACCGGCGGGCCGGAGCCGTCCCCGCTGACCCGACCGGGCGGCGCCGGGCTGCTGCTGGCCGGGCTCGCGCTGGGTTTCGTGCCGCTTGCGGCGCTGCTGCCGCGCCGGGCGCGGCCGGGCGCGGGCGGTCCGCGTACCGGCTGGTGGCTGGCTGCGACGGTGCCGGCGGCCGGGCTGGGCGCGGTGTTCGCCGCGCTGCTGCCGACCACCCGCCTGCCGCTCGCCGTGGGGGGATACGTCGCCGTGTTCCTGCTGCTCACCGGCGTGCTGCTGGCCGCCGCGGCACGCTACGCGCGCCCCGGTGGGACACCGCCGACCGCGAGCGGCGTCCGGTCCGCGGTGGTCGCTGTCGCGTTCCTCGGGTACGCGGTGCTCGCCGTCGCGCTGCCGCTTCATCTCGGGCTCACCTCGACCGTGCCGGTCGGGGCCCGGTGTTGGCTGCTGCCCCTGGTGGCGTTCTGCTGCCTGGTGTTCCTGCTCGGCGCCGAGCGGCTCGCGGGCGGCGACGGCCTCCGCTACGCGGCCACCGGCGGCATCGCCGTGCTGGTGCTGGCCGCCGCGGCGGTGCTCGGCCTGGCGCCCGGGTTCGTGCTGCTGGTGGTGCCGCTGTTCGCCGCGCTGGTGGCCTGGCAGGCGGCCTGGGCCGCGGTGTTGCGCCGCCGGGCCGCGCCGTGGTGGCTGGCGCCGCTGCTCGGGGCGGTGCTGCTGGCCTGGCCGATCGCTACCACGCTGCCGCTGGCCTGACTGGCGCCGGTCGGCTCAGCGCCGGTCGGTCTGCTGTTCCACGGCACGTTGCACGGCCCGGTAGATCTGCCCGAACCGCAGCGCGTCGGGCGTGCGGACCAGCATCGTCTCCCGGCCGTGGTGCTGCACCCACAGTTCGTGCACCCGGTTGCCGCGCTCGTAGGAGCGGTCCAGCCAGCCGAGCGGCACCTCCAGGAACGGAGTGAGCGCCAGGCCGATCACCACGAACGCGGCCAGGATGATCAGGGCCAGTTTCCACTCGCCCCGGTCCTGCGCCGACCAGGCGAGGGAGAGCACGCAGACCACGGCGACCAGTGGTGGCAGCGACAGCAGCAGGACCAGCACCCCGCGTCCCAGCACCCGTCCCCGGACCGCGAGGGTGGTGGCGCCGCGCTCGTGCCAGACGTACGTGACGTCGGCGAGCGCGACGACCCGACCACCCGCGTGGATCGCGTCCGAGGTGACCTGCACCGCGTCGTCCCGGTAATAGAGGGCCATAAATCAGCCTAACCGCGTGTGTCGACACCGGACGGTCGGGCGTCGGTAGGGTGACGGTATGGCGGGCGGGGCCGGGCGAGCAGGATACCTACGGCCTGTTGCGCGGGCTGGGCCTGCTGCCGGACGAGCCGATCACGTTCTGACCCGTCGCGGCAGGACCGGTCGCGGCAGGGTCGGCCGCGGGACGACCGGGCGCGGCCGGCAGGCTCTCCATGGCCCGCTGCACCGCCCGGTAGATCTGGCCGAAGCGCATCGCGTCCCGGGTGTGCAGCAGCCGCACCGGACGACCCCGCCAGTCGGCCCACATCTCCATCTCCCGGCTGCCCCGGGCGTAGGAGCGGTCCAGGTACTCGAAGAGGAAGTCGGCCACCGGCCCGACGGCCAGGCCGATCAGCACCGAGATCCCGACGATGGCGATGGTGACCACCGCCGAGCGTTGCAGCCACACGGCCAGCCCGATACCCAGCACGGCGGTGACCAGCGGCCCGGCGATCGCGGCCCCGATCGCGCCGCGCCCGGCGAGCACCCGCCACGAGCGTTCGCCCCGCCGGTGCCACACGGTGGTGAGTTCGGCGAGCGGGTAGGTGCGCCCGTTCACCCGTACCGTGGTGGAGGTGACCTGGACGGACCGGTCGTCGAAGTAGGTGATCATGACCTCACTCCCGGTGGCGGGGCGGCGGTGACTCCGGCGGCTACCTGGGGAGTCGCCGACACCACACTGTCTACCCCAACGAGGCGAGCCGTAAGGTTGGCACGCGACTTCGACGAGGAAGTGAGGGCAGCGTGGGCGAGTTCGTCAAGCTGGAATCCAAGGACGGCATCGGCACCATCCGGCTGGAGCGGCCGCCGATGAACGCGCTCAACACCCAGGTGCAGGAGGAGTTGCGCGCCGCCGCGGCGGCGGCCACCGCCGACGCCGAGGTCCGCGCCGTCATCGTGTACGGCGGCGAGAAGGTCTTCGCGGCCGGTGCGGATATCAAGGAGATGGCCGACATGTCCTACGTGGACATGGCGGAGCGCGCGGCCGACCTGTCCAGCGCGCTCGGCGCGATCTCCCGTATCCCCAAGCCGGTCGTGGCCGCGATCACCGGGTACGCGCTCGGCGGCGGCTGCGAGCTGGCGCTGGCCTGCGACTGGCGGATCGTGGCCGAGGACGCCAAGCTCGGCCAGCCGGAGATCAAGCTCGGCATCATCCCGGGCGCGGGCGGCACGCAGCGGCTGGCCCGCCTGGTCGGCCCGGCCCGCGCCAAGGACCTGATCATGACGGGTCGGATGGTCGACGCCGCCGAGGCGCTGCGGATCGGCCTGGCCGACCAGGTGGTGCCCGCCGCGGAGGTCTACGACGCCGCGGTGGCGTACGTGAAGCCGTTCCTGACCGGGCCGGCGCAGGCGCTGCGGGCGGCGAAGGCGGCCGTCGACGCGGGTCTGGACATGGACCTCACCTCGGGCCTGGCCTGGGAGAGTCAGCTCTTCGCGGCGCTGTTCGCCACCGACGACCGGCGCGAGGGCATGACCGCGTTCGTGGAGAAGCGCAAGCCGGGCTTCACCGGCCGCTGACGCGAGAGCTGTTCACATCTGCTGTACCGGCCAGTAACGTGACCCCGGTCGGTCGATGAAGGGGAATGGCATGACGGAACGGGTCGAGGGCCACGGCGGCGATCTGGCGCTCGCGGCACTGCGCGCGCACGGCGTACGGGAGATGTTCACGCTCTCCGGCGGGCACGTCTTCCCGCTCTACGACGCCGCCCACAAGGCGGGCTTCCCCCTCTACGACGTGCGGCACGAGCAGTCCGCCGTGTTCGCCGCCGAGGCGGTGGCCAAGCTCCAGCGCCGCCCCGGCCTGGCCGTGCTCACCGCCGGCCCCGGCGTCACCAACGGCGTCTCCGGCCTGACCAGCGCGTTCTTCAACGCCTCGCCGGTGCTGGTGCTCGGCGGGCGGGCCCCGCAGTTCCGCTGGGGCTCGGGCAGCCTCCAGGAGATGGACCACCTGCCGCTGGTCGCGCCGGTGACCAAGCACGCCGAGACGGTGTTCAGCGCCGACGACATCCCGCGCGCGGTGTCGGCGGCGCTGACCACCGCGCTCACCCCGCACCGCGGCCCGGTGTTCCTGGACTTCCCGCTGGAGGCGGTCTTCTCGGTCGGTGACGCCGACCTGCCGGCGGTCACGCCGCCGGCGCCGATCGAGCCGGACCCGGACGAGGTCGCGAAGGCGGCCCGCCTGATCGCCGGCGCGTCCCGGCCGGTGATCATCGCCGGCTCCGACGTGTACGCGGGCGACGCCGTCGAGGCGCTGCGTGCCGCCGCCGAGTCGCTGCGGGTGCCGGTGTTCACGAACGGGATGGGCCGGGGCGCGCTGCCGCCGGAGCACCCGCTCGCGTTCGCCAAGGCCCGCCGGGTCGCGCTCAAGGGCGCCGACGTGGTCGTGGTGATCGGCACCCCGCTGGACTTCCGGCTCTCCTTCGGCGACTTCGGCGACGCCCAGGTCGTGCACGTGGTGGACGCGCCCAGCCAGCGGGCCGGGCACGTGCAGCCGGCCGCCGCGCCCGCCGGTGACCTGCGGCTGATCCTCGGCGCGTTCGCCGACCACACCGGTGACCGGGCCGACCACGCCGACTGGATCGCCGAGCTGCGTACCGCCGAGGACGCGGCGAAGGCCCGCGACGCCGAGGAGATGGCCGCCGAGAGCGACCCGATCCGCCCGGCCCGGATCTACGGCGAGCTGCGCAAGGTGCTCGCCCCGGACGCCGTCACCATCGGCGACGGCGGCGACTTCGTGTCGTACGCCGGGCGTTACCTGGAGCCGGCCCAGCCCGGCACCTGGCTCGACCCCGGCCCGTACGGGTGCCTCGGCACCGGCATGGGCTACGCGATGGGCGCCCGGATCAGCCACCCGGACCGGCAGATCTGCGTGCTGATGGGCGACGGCGCGGCCGGCTTCTCGCTGATGGACGTGGAGTCGCTGGTCCGGCAGAAGCTGCCGGTGGTGATCGTGGTCGGCAACAACGGCATCTGGGGGCTGGAGAAGCACCCGATGCGGGCGATGTACGGCTACGACGTGGCCGCCGACCTCCAGCCCGGGCTGCGCTACGACAAGGTGGTCGAGGCGCTCGGCGGCGGGGGCGAGACGGTGGAGAAGGCGGCCGACCTCGGGCCCGCGCTGGGGCGCGCGTTCGACTCGGGCGTGCCGTACCTGGTGAACGTGCTGACCGACCCGGCTGACGCGTACCCCCGGTCGTCGAACCTGGCCTGACCGCGGCGCGTGCGGGCCGTCCGCCGGGTGACCGGCGGGCGGCCCGCGGCGCGTGTCAGACCTCGGGGCGGTCCCGGTCGTCCGGGCGGCGCAGCTCCTCCTCGCGGCGGCGCAGGTCCTCCTCCCACAGCCGCAGCCGTTCCTGGTCCTCGCGGCGGGACCGCTCGTCGAGCGAGGCGAGGAACTCCGGGTCGTCGTCCGGGGCGAGCGGGCGACCGGCCGGGGCGGCGGGCCGGGCCGCGCCGGTGACGCCGGTGGTTCCGGCCGGGCGCTCGCGGCCCACCAGGAACCAGGCGATCGAGCCGACCAGCGGGAAGAACAGAATGATCAGCACCCAGATCATCCGGGGCAGCGCCTTGACCTTCTCCTCGTCGGCGGAGAGGCAACTGATCAGCGCGACGACCGCGAGGACGACCTGAACCAGGAAGAGCAGCACGTAGAGGCGGGCCATGCCCCATGATGGCTCACCCGCGCACGTCAGCGCACCCCGCCCAGCACGTGCGCCACGCCGAGCACCGCAAGTCCGGCCGCCCCGATCGCGGTCAGCGGCACCGACCAGCTGTCGAACCGCCGCGGCCCTGCGCCGGTGGCCCGGTGCCACGTCACCACGAGCACGGCGAGCCAGACCAGGAGCGCTGCTCCGGTCAGCAGCGCGTCGAGGACCCGGCCGGTGAACGCCAGCCGGAGCTGCAGCAGCAGCACCGCGGTCAGCGTGAGCAGCGTCCGCCGCCAGGCCAGCCGGGTACGTTCGGGTTGCAGGCCGGGGTCGCGGGTCATCCCGCGCCACCCAGCAGCACGGCGGCCACCAGCAGCAGCGCGCCGATCGCGACGATCAGCGCCAGCACGGCCGGGAAGCGGGACGCGGGCAGTTCCTCGTCCAGCCGCATGGCCCGTTCGGTGCGCGCCCAGTGGTCGACCGCCCGGATCGAGACGGTCGCGCCGAGCAGCAGCAGCGCGATCGCGAGCGCCTCGCGCAGGTGGGCCAGGCGCAGCGGCGGGAGGAACTGCGCCGCGGCGAGCCCGCCCGCCACCAGCGCCAGGCCGGTACGCAGCCAGGCCAGGAACGTCCGTTCGTTCGCCAGCGAGAAGCGGTAGTCCGGCGGGTTGCCGACCGAACGCAGCTCACGCGGGTCGAACCAGTTCTTGATCGACTCCCACACGCTGCCGATTATCCGCTTTGCCCCGCGCCTAGCCTGGGGGGATGACCGATCTTGACGCGCGTGAGCTGCGCGCCGCCTACGACGCACAGATCCGACCGGAGCTGCCGGACCCGCTGCCGGACGGGGTGACGGTGGAGCGCGACGGCCCGCTGTTCCGCGTGCTCGGCCTCGACCACCGCGGCTTCCTCACCTACCGGACGCTGGACGGCCTGGCCGGCGCCGAGCTGGACGCGCTGATCGCCCGGCAGGTCGAGGTCTTCCGGGCCCGGGGCGAGTCGGTCGAGTGGAAGCTCGCCGGTCACGACGAGCCGGCCGACCTGGGCGACCGGCTGCGCGCCGCCGGCTTCGTGCCGGAGGACCAGGAGACCGTGGTGGTCGGGCCGGTCGCGCCGCTCGCCGCCGCCGTTCCGGTGCTCCCCGAGGGGGTACGCCTGCGCGAGGTCACCAGCCGGGCCGACCTGGAGCGCATCGCCGCCATGGAGGAGGAGGTCTGGCGGGAGGACCGCAGCCACCTGGTGTACGGGCTGGCCCGGGAGATCGAGGCCGATCCGCAGTCGATCACGATCGTGGTGGCCGAGGCCGGGGAGACGGTGGTCAGCGCCGGCTGGATCCGCTACCAGCGCGGCACCGGCTTCGCCAGCCTCTGGGGCGGCTCGACGCTGCCGCAGTGGCGAAAGAAGGGCATCTACCGGGCGCTCGTGGCGTACCGGGCGCGGCTGGCGCAGCAGCGCGGCAAGACGCTGCTGCAGGTGGACTGCTCGCCGGACAGCCGGCCCATCCTGGAGCGGCTCGGACTCGTTGCGGTCACCACCTCCACGCCGTACGTCTACACTCCGTGATCATGGAACGGTTGACGGCGGACGAGCGGCTCACCCTGAAGACCGGTGCGTTCGGCGCGGTCTTCCTGGTCTCCAACGCCGTACCCGGGGTGCTGGCGATGGTGCGGGAGAGCTTCGCCGCCTCCGGGGCGCTCGCCGAGGTGGGGGGCGTGGTCAAGGAGGCGCTCACCACCGGCCCGCTGCCGCAGCTGCCCCGGGACTCGGCCCTGGAGGTCGAGTCCGTGGTGCTGCCCGCGCTGGGCCGGTCGATGGAGATCCTCCGGGCCAAGTCGCCCGCCGACGCCGAGACGTACCGGTCGGTGGTGCTGGCCGCCGCGGAGCGGGTGGCGCAGGCGCACCGGGGGATCGAGCCCGCCGAAGCGGCGGCGATCGAGAAGATCACGCAGGCGTTGGCCGGATCGGTCTGATGCCGGTGACCTGCGTCACTGCGGGCGGCCGGGGCCGTCATGCTACTTGCGGGTAACATTGCGCTCGTGGGGAAGTGCACAGCTGCCCGCGGTTGACCCACGTTCCGTCACGCGGGAGGCTGCGCCCGTGACCGGGCGAGTGATCGCTACACCAAACAGGAGGGTCGTCGAAGCGCGATGAATATCGTCGTACTCGTCAAGCAGGTGCCTGATTCGGGCGCGGACCGCAGCCTGCGTTCTGACGACAACACCGTCGACCGCGGTTCGGCGAACAACGTCATCAATGAGATGGACGAGTACGCCATCGAAGAGGCGTTGAAGATCAAGGAAGCGCACGGTGGTGAGGTCACCATCCTGACGATGGGTCCGGACCGGGCGACCGAGTCGATCCGTAAGGCGCTGTCCATGGGCCCGGACAAGGCCGTCCACGTCGTCGATGACGCCCTGCACGGTTCCTGCGCGGTGGCCACCTCGAAGGTCCTCGCCGCCGCGCTCGGGCAGTTGAACGCCGACCTGGTCCTGTGCGGTGCGGAGTCGACCGACGGCCGGGTGCAGGTGATGCCGCACATGATCGCCGAGCGGCTGGGTGTGGCCGCGCTGACCGGCGCGCGGAAGCTGACCGTGGACGGGTCGGCCCTGACGGTGGAGCGGCAGACCGAGGAGGGCTACGAGGTGGTGACCGCCTCGACCCCGGCCGTGGTCTCCGTCTGGGACACGATCAACGAGCCGCGGTACCCGTCGTTCAAGGGCATCATGGCCGCGAAGAAGAAGCCGGTGCAGACGCTCTCCCTGGCCGACCTGGGCGTGGCCCCGGCCGAGGTGGGCTTCGACGGCGCCACCAGCGCGGTGGTGGAGCACTCCAAGCGCCCGCCGCGCTCCGGCGGCGAGAAGATCACCGACGAGGGCGACGGCGGCGTGAAGCTGGTCGAGTTCCTCGCCTCCGAGAAGTTCGTGTGAGAGGTCACTGACATGTCTGAGGTTCTCGTCGTCGTCGAAGCCACCCGGGAGTTCGGCGTCAAGAAGGTCACCCTGGAGATGCTCACCCTCGCCCGCGAGCTGGGCACCCCGAGCGCCGTCGTCCTCGGTGGCGCCGGCGCCGCGCAGGCGCTGAGCGCCAAGCTCGGCGAGTACGGCGCGGAGAAGATCTACGCCGCCGAGGGTGAGGAGATCGACGGCTACCTGGTGGCCCCCAAGGCGACTGTGGTCGCCGACCTCGTCGCGCGGGTGCAGCCGGCGGCGGTGCTGCTGGCTTCGTCGCAGGAGGGCAAGGAGATCGCCGCCCGCCTCGCGGTCAAGCTGGACAACGGCATCCTGACCGACGTGGTCGGCCTGGCCGCSGACGGCACCGCCACSCAGGTSGCGTTCGCCGGCTCCACSATCGTCAAGGCGAAGGTCACCAAGGGCCTGCCGCTGGTCACCGTCCGGCCGAACTCGCTCAACCCGGCCCCGGCCGCTGCCAGCCCGGCGGTGGAGCAGCTCACCGTGTCGGTCACCGACGCGGACAAGCTCGCCAAGGTCGTCGAGCGGGTCGCCGAGCAGAAGGGCTCCCGCCCCGAGCTGACCGAGGCGTCGGTCGTCGTGTCCGGCGGGCGTGGTGTCGGTAACGCGGACAACTTCAAGCTGGTCGAGGAGATCGCCGACCTGCTCGGCGGCGCGGTCGGCGCGTCCCGCGCGGCAGTCGACTCCGGCTACTACCCGCACCAGTTCCAGGTCGGCCAGACCGGCAAGACGGTCTCTCCGCAGTTGTATGTCGCGCTGGGTATCTCCGGGGCGATCCAGCACCGGGCCGGCATGCAGACCTCGAAGACCATCATCGCGGTCAACAAGGACGCCGAAGCGCCGATCTTCGAACTCGCCGACTACGGCGTGGTCGGCGACCTGTTCAAGGTCGTCCCCCAGGCCGCCGAGGAGATCCGCAAGCGCAAGTGAGCGTCGCGTGAAAAGGCCGCCGCCCGGTGCACCGGGCGGCGGCCTTTCTCGTAGGGAGCTGATCGGCGGGCCGGGGAGCTGAGCCGGCCCGCCGATCAGCCCGTCAGGGTGCCCCTCAGCAGGCTGTCGCCGGAGTGGCCGGGCTTGTTGTCGTACTGCTCCGCGCTGACGTCGACAACGGTGTAGGTGCGCAGGTCGACGTTCGGGGGGATCGGCAGCAGCGCGTCCCCCGAACCGTTGCTCAGCGTACCCACGGAGAACATCTTCATCGTGTTCGGATCGATCAGCCAGACCTCGTAGTACCCCGGAACGCTCGGGAGATTCGCCACGTGCAGATGCAATCGATTGTCACCGAGCACCCGGGCGTCGCCGGAGGCGTCCTTCGGCGTCGAGCCGAACGCGGCGAGCGGCGCGCTGGCCACCACCGGCGGGTCGGGGTCGGCCGGCTCGCCACCGCCGCCGCCGAGCACCGCGGCCGTGCCGGCCACGCCGATCACCGCGGCGGCGGTGGCGGTGACCGCCGTGGTCGCCCACCCCGGCCAGCGCCGGCTCCGCCGCGGACGACGTGCCACCACGGGTACGGCAGCCGGCTCCACCGGGTCGGCCGGGCGCGGCAGGCGCCGCTCGGTCAACGCCGGCAGCTCCTCGGCGGCCCGGATCTCGGCCACGATGCCCTGCCAGATGTGCTCCGGCGGGTCGGGCAGCTCCGCCAGGCCCTGCGTGCCCGCGCCGAGCCCGGCGACGTGCTGGAGCGTCTCCATCTCGCCCCGGCAGTGGTCGCAGGTGCCCAGATGGGTGGCCTCGCCGTCAGCCGCCTCGCTCTCACCGAGCGCCAGAAAGACCAGCCGGTCGTGGTCCAGGTGCTGCACCGTCCACCTCCCATCTGCGTTTCAGGCTCTGCATGCCGCGTCTGATGTGACTCTTGACGGTGCCGAGCGGCACTCCGGTCACCGCCGCGATCTGCTGATGTGTCAGGTCGTCGTAGAACGCCAGCTCCAGCATCCGGCGCTGCTCGTCGGGGAGCCGGGCCAGCTCGTCGGCGACCACCAGCCGGTCGACCACCGTGTCCGGGTCGGGGCCGGTGGAGACCGGTTCCGGCAGTTGCTTCACCGTCTCGACCACCCGGGTCTCCCGGGCCGAGGCCCGGATCCGGTCGACCACCTTGCGCCGCCCGATTCCGAGCAGCCAGCCGACCAGTGAGCCTTTCGCCGGGTCGAACGTCTCCCGGCCGAGCCAGGCGGCGACGAACGTCGCCTGGGTCACGTCCTCGGCGTCACTGCGGTTCACGAGCGTCGTGGTGGCCAGGTGCAGCACCGCCCGCCCGTACCTGTCGTACGCCTCTCGCAGGGCCGCCTCGTCGCCGTCGCGGAACCGGGTGGCGAGGTCGTCCTCGCCCGGCGGTTCGGGGCCCTGCCTGGCCGCCGTCACCGGGCGGCTCGCCTTCCGTGGGGCATGCCCGACTGTAACTCCCACAGCCCCCGCCCCACTCTCCCGGTGTGTCCGTCACGACCCTCGTCACCTCTCCTTCGTCGCCGGAGGCTCCGGCGGATGCGCCCGGAGACGGGAAAAAGAAATCGGATCCGGGCGCATCCGGGGGCCACGGAGCCGGCGTAACCCGTTCTGCAAGCCAGGCCTGACGAATCAGCATGAACTACCAGGAGGCAGACAATGCAGTACGCGATGTTCCGTCGGGTCGCCGCGGGCGGCGCGGTGGCCGCCCTCACCTTCGCCGGCGTCGGCGCCGCCACCATGAGCCCGGCCTACGCCGCCTCGTCGAAGGTCTCCGTGGTCCACGGCATTCCGGACACCCCGGTCGACGTGTACGTCAACGGCGAGAAGACGCTGAACAACTTCAAGCCGGGCGACGTGGCCGGCCCGCTCACCCTGCCCGAGGGGGAGTACGACATCGCCCTGACCAAGCCCGGCGAGGCGATCGACAAGGCGATCCTGAAGGTGGACGACGCCGCGGTGCCGGGCGGGGCGAACATCAGCCTCGCCGCGCACCTGAGCGCCGACGGCAACCCGCAGATCACGCCGTTCGTCAACGACGTGTCCAAGGTGGGCGCCGGCAAGGCCCGGCTGATCGTCCGGCACACCGCGGCCGCCCCGGCCGTCGACGTGCGGGCCGGCGGCAAGCCGGTCTTCGAGGACCTGACCAACCCGAAGGAGGCCAAGGCGGACGTGGCCGCCGGCTCGGTGAAGGCGGACGTGGTGCTCGCCGGCACCGACACCGTCGCCATCGGCCCGGCCGACCTAAACCTCAAGGAGGGCACCGCCACCATCGTCTACGCGATCGGCTCGGCCGAGGCGAAGAACCTGAGCGTGGTCGCCCAGACCATCACCGGCCTGCACTCGGCTCCGGGCGGCGTGCCCAGCGGCACCGGCGGCCAGGCCGGCACCGGCGTGGACACCTGGTGGTACGTGCTGGCCGGGGCCGGCGTGCTGCTCCTGGTCGGCGGCGGTGCGCGGGTGGCGGCAACCGCCCGGGCCGGTCGCCGGTGACGGTGCGCAACCGCGGGGCGCTGGCGGCGATGGCCGCCGGCGCCGCCGCGCTCACCCTGGCGGGCGTGGTGGCGTGCGGATCCGAGCCCGCCGAGGACGTCGGCGGCGACGAGGTGACGGCCCTGGCCAGTGCCACTCCCACGCCGGCCCCGGCGGCGACCGGCGGCGGTTCGGTTCCGGTGAACCCGGGCACGCTGCCCGCCGGCAGTGAGATCGTGCCGCCGGTGAAGCTCAGCATCCCGCCGATCCGGGTCACCGCCACCGTCAATCCGGTGGGTGTCAACGAGCGCACCGACGAGTTCGAGGTCCCGCCCAGCGTGGACCAGGTCGGCTGGTACCGCTACGGCCCGGGCCTGGAGGCCGACGCCGGCTCGGTGGTGATCGCCGGGCACGTGGACAGCGCCGAGCAGGGCAAGGGCGCGTTCTTCCGGCTGCGCGAGCTGGGCCAGGGCGACAAGCTCACCGCCACCGGCGCGGACGGACGCGAGCGCTCCTACCGGGTGGTGGCCCGGGAGGAGTACCGGAAGTCGAAGATCCCGCTCGAGCGGTACTTCGCGCGCGACGGCAAGCCCCGGCTCACGCTGATCACCTGCGGCGGGCCGTTCGACGCCAAGACCCGCAGCTACCGGGACAACATCGTGGTCACGGCGGTTCCCGCGTGATCGCGGCCGTTCGGTCGTGAGCGGGCCGGACCGCCCCGGGTGGGACGGGGCGGTCCGGCCCCCGGCCGCGGGTTCGCAGGCCGTTAGGCTGAACGGTGATGGCATACCTTGATCATGCGGCGACGACCCCGATGCTGGACGAGGCACTCGAGGCGTACGTCGCGACCGCCCGCGAGGTGGGGAACGCGTCGTCGCTGCACGCGGCGGGCCGCCGTGCCCGGCGGCGGGTGGAGGAGTCCCGCGAGCGGGTGGCCGCCGCGCTCGGCGCCCGGCCCTCCGAGGTGATCTTCACCGGTGGCGGGACGGAGAGCGACAACCTCGCCGTGAAGGGCGTGTTCTGGGCCCGTCGCGCGGCCCGGGCCGACCGGGTCCGGGTGGTCTCCAGTTCCGTCGAGCACCACGCCGTACTGGACGCGGTGGACTGGCTGGTCGAGCACGAGGGTGCCCAGGCCGGTCTCCTTCCGGTCGACGCGGTCGGCCGGCTCGACCCGGAGCGGTTGCGCGCCGAGCTGGCCGAGCACGGCGAGCGCGTGGCGGTGGTCACCGCCATGTGGGCCAACAACGAGGTGGGCACCGTCCAGCCGGTCGCCGAGCTGGCCGCTGTCGCCGCCGAGCACGGCGTGCCGTTCCACACCGACGCCATCCAGGCGGTCGGGCAGGTGCCTGTCGACTTCGCCGCCAGCGGCGTGTCCGCGCTCACCGTGACCGGGCACAAGCTCGGCGGGCCGACCGGCGTGGGCGCGCTGCTGCTGGCCCGCGACGTGGCCGCCACCCCGCTGCTGCACGGCGGCGGCCAGGAGCGCGACGTCCGCTCCGGCACGCTGGACACCGCCGGCATCGTCGCGTTCGCGGTCGCCGTCGAGGCCGCGGTGAAGGGCCAGCAGGAGTACGCGGCCCGCGTCGCCGCGCTCCGCGACGAACTGGTCCAGCGGGTCCGGCAGGCGGTCCCCGAGGTGATCTTCAACGGGGACCCGGCCGACCGGCTCCCCGGCAACGCGCACTTCTCCTTCCCCGGCTGCGAGGGGGACGCGCTGCTGCTGCTCCTGGACGCCCAGGGCATCGCCTGCTCCACCGGGTCGGCCTGCTCGGCCGGGGTGGCCCAGCCCTCGCACGTGCTGCTGGCCATGGGCGCGGACGACGACCGGGCCCGGTCCTCGCTGCGCTTCACGCTCGGGCACACCAGCACCGGCGCGGACGTGGACGCGCTGATCGCCGCGCTGCCCGCCGCTGTGGAGCGGGCCCGCCGCGCGGCCGCCCTCCGTACGCCCCGCTGACCCGGATACGCTCGGTGAGGACGAGGGGAGTGGGCCGGTGAGGGTTCTGGCGGCGATGTCGGGCGGGGTGGACTCCGCCGTCGCGGCGGCGCGGGCGGTGGAGGCCGGGCACGACGTGACGGGCGTGCACCTGGCACTGGCCCGCAACCCGCAGACCTACCGCACCGGGGCCCGGGGCTGCTGCACGCTGGAGGACTCCCGGGACGCCCGGCGCGCCGCCGACGTGCTCGGCATCCCGTTCTACGTGTGGGACATGGCCGACCGGTTCCACGACGACGTGGTGGACGACTTCGTGGCCGAGTACGCCGCCGGGCGTACCCCGAATCCCTGCCTGCGCTGCAACGAGAAGATCAAGTTCGCGGCGGTGCTGGACCGGGCCGTGGCCCTGGGCTTCGACGCCGTGGTGACCGGCCACCACGCCCGGCTCGGCGCGGACGGCCTGCTGCGGCGCAGCGTCGACGCGGCCAAGGACCAGTCGTACGTGCTGGCGGTGCTGAGCCGCGCGCAGCTCGACCGGTCGATCTTCCCGCTCGGCGACTCGACCAAGGCCGAGGTGCGCGCGGAGGCCGCCCGGCGCGGTCTCGCGGTGGCCGACAAGCCGGACTCGCACGACATCTGCTTCATCGCCGACGGCGACACCCGCGGCTTCCTCGCCGAGCGGCTCGGTGAGGCGCCCGGCCAGGTGGTCGACGCGCTCACCGGCGCGGTGGTGGGCAGCCACAGCGGCGCCTACCAGTACACCGTCGGGCAGCGGCGCGGCCTGCACCTCGACCGCCCGGCGCCGGACGGCCGGCCCCGCTACGTGCTGTCCATCACCCCGACCACGAACACGGTGACGGTCGGCCCGGCCGAGGCGCTGGAGGTCTCCGACGTACGCGCGACCCGCCCGGTGTGGACCGGCGGGCCGCGCCCGGACGGGCCGGTCGAGTGCGAGGTGCAGCTGCGGGCGCACGGCGACGTGGTGCCGGCCGCCGTCGAGGTGGACGCCGACGGCCTGCGCGCGTCGTTGCGCCGCCCGGTCCGGGGTGTCGCCGCCGGCCAGGCGATCGTGGCCTACCGGCCGGACCCGGCCGGAGACGTGGTCCTCGGCTCCGCCACCATCACCGCCGCCTGACCTCGCATCGGCAGCGGATAGGCTGCGGCCGTGACTGAGCAGGCGTGGCCCTGGCCCACCGGAGCGGCGACCGGCATCGGGTCGCTGCCCGGCACCGACATCGCCGAGGCGCAGCGGATCGTGCTCGGCGAGCTGCCCACCCTGCCGCACCTGCCCGAGCTGCCCGCCCGGGGACCGGGTGCGGACCTCGTCGGCCGCAGCGCCGGCCTGCTCGTGGAACTGCCGGTCGAGCTGTACGCGGCCCGCTGGCGGATCGCCCCGCGCCCCGGCCGGGACCTGCGCCGCGCCCGCGACCTGATGGAACGCGACCTGGACCAGCTCGCCGAGCAGGCCGAGGAGTACGCCGGACCGGTCAAGATCCAGGCCGCCGGCCCGTTCACCCTGGCCGCCGCGCTGGAGCTGCCGATCGGCGGCCGGATGCTGCGCGACCCGGGCGCGGTACGCGACCTCGCCGGCTCGCTCGGCGAAGGCCTGCGCGGGCACGTCGAGGCGGTCGCCCGGCGGCTGCCCCGCGCCTCGGTGCTGCTCCAGCTCGACGAGCCGTCCCTGCCGGCCGTGCTGGCCGGGCGGGTGCCCACGGAGAGCGGCTTCGGCACCCACCGTCCGGTGGAGACCGAGGTGGCGCGGGGACTGCTGCGCGACGTGATCGACGCGGCGGGCGTACCGGCTCTGGTGCACTGCTGCGCGCCGGACGTACCGCTGGAGCTGATCCGCTCGGCCGGTGCGGTGGGCGTCGCGCTCGACCTGTCGCTGGTCACCGACCTCGACCCGCTCGGCGAGGCGATCGACGCCGGGCTCGGGCTGCTGGCCGGTGCCGCGCCGACGCTGCCACCGGCCTCCGGCCGGGCGCCGACGTCGGCCGAGGTCGCGGGCCGGGTCCGCCGGGTCTGGGACCAGCTCGGCTTCCCCCGCCGCCGGCTGGCCGAGCAGGTGGTGGTCACTCCCGCGTGCGGCCTGGCCGGCGCCACCCCGGCGTACGCCCGCGCGGTGCTCACCGCCTGCCGCGACGCGGGCCGGCGGCTGGCCGAGGACTGACGTTTTCCGTCGTACCCGCCGGGCACGATGACCGGCATGATTGGACGACTGCGTTCCACAGTGATCGACTGCCCCGATCCGCGCGCGCTCGCCGCCTTCTACTCCGAGCTGCTCGGCCTGCCCGTGGTGGAGGAGAACTCCGACGGCGACGAGTGGGTGGTGCTCGGCGGGCCACCCGGGCACCAGCCGCGGGTGGCCTTCCAGCGGGCGCCGGGCCTGCGCACCCCCGACTGGCCCGACCCGGCCCGGCCGCAGCAGTTCCACCTCGACGTGAGCGTCGACGACATCGAGGCGGCCGAGAAGGCGGCGCTGGCGCTGGGCGCACGGCGGCTACCCGGCGAGGGGGAGGGCTTCCGGGTCTACGCCGACCCGGTCGGCCACCCGTTCTGCCTCTGCTGGGACTGATCTTCCCGGGCTTGCGCGGCGGAGGCATGATCGCCACCGTGACCGCCTCCACCGCCACCGGCCGCGTCGCCGGCTCGCTGTTCGGCCTGGCCTACGGCGACGCCCTGGGCAAGCCGACCGAGTTCCTCACCGTCACCGAGATCGTCCGGCGCTACGGCCCGGGCGGTCCGCGCGAGCTGACCGGCGACCCGGCCCTGGTCACCGACGACACGCAGATGGCGCTCGCAGTGGCGTGGGCGCTGCACGAGGCGCCCGCGTACACGGCCGAGGCGGTGGAGCCGCTGCTGCGGCAGCGCTTCGTCGACTGGTCGGTCAGCCCGGAGAACAACCGCGCGCCCGGCATGACCTGCCTGCGGGCCTGCGCCGAGCTGGCCCGGGGCGCCCGCTGGCAGGAGGCCACAGTCGCCGGCTCGAAGGGCTGCGGCGCGAACATGCGCGTCACCCCGGTCGGGCTGCTCGACGTCGACCTCGACACCATGGCCGGGCTGGCCCAGCTCCAGGCCGGGCTCACCCACGGCCACCCGACCGGGCTGGCGGCGAGCGAGCTGACCGCGTACGCGGTCCGGCTGCTGCGCGACGGCGCGGCGCTGCCCGAGCTGCCCGGCCTGCTCACCGAGCGGGCGCGGGAGCAGCGCACCGTCTACCGGGAGGACTGGCTGGGCGACCTGTGGCAGCGGCCCGGCGAGAGCGACGCGGCCGGGTTCGTCGCCCGCGGCTGGGACGACTGCCTGCGGGTGCTCGACCGGCTGGAGGCGGCACTCGCCCGTCCCGACGACGGCGGCGACCCGTGCCGGTTCACCGGCGAGGGTTGGATCGCCGAGGAGGCGCTCGCCACCGCGCTGCTCTGCGCGTTGCGTCACGCGGACGACCCGGTCGGCGCGCTGGCCCGGGGCGCCACCACGGCCGGTGACTCGGACTCCATCGCCGCGCTGGCCGGCGCGTTCGCCGGTGCCGCGTACGGCATGGCCGCCTGGCCGGCCGGGTGGGCCGACCGGATCGAGTACGCCGGTCAGCTCGCCGCGCTCGCCGACGCGCTCGACGCAGGGGCGTCGCAGCGCTGAGGTCCGGAGGCCGCCGGCGTCAGCCGGTGAGGTGGTTCAGGCGGCGCACGCCCCGCCACAGGTCCGGGTCGCAGGTGCCGGCCCGGTCGGCGAACGCGGTGAGCGGCACCGGGATGGGCTCGCTGATGTCCAGGTAGCTGTCGTGGTCGGCGTCCGGGTCCCAGCTCCGGGTCGGGATCGGCAGGTGGTCGTCCCGGTCCGACTTGTCCTGACTGGTGATCTTCAGGACCTCGGCGTCCCCGCCGTCGACCCGCAGCACCAGGCAGGGCCGCACCTTGGAGCCGGTCCCGTCGGCGTAGGGCACGTCCGCCCACCAGATCTCCCCGGGCCGGGGCTCGTCCCGGTCCGTCCGCCCGGCGCCGCGCGGCCGTGGCGGGACGCCACCCCGGTCCCGCCGGACGCCGACGCCGGCCCGGCCACCGCGCCCGGAGCCCGGCCGTCGCCTGTCGGCCCGGCCGCGCGCCCCGGCGGAACGGTCGGCCGACCGGCGGCGCCACTCGTTCCAGAGCCAGCCGGCCGCGACGCAGGCCACGATCACCAGCGCCCAGAGAACCCCGTCGCGCATCAGTACCCGCCTTCCGACCGTTCCCGCACAGCGCCGCCGAGGCGATGGTCGCACGCCCGGGGCCGGACCGCGCGGGGGCGCGACGCGCGCCGGTTCGCCCTGCTCCTGCGGGTGGCCGGACTGTTGTCACAGCCGACCGCTACGGTTCTCGGGTAGCGCGAGCACGGGAGGCGACAGCGGTGTCCGAAGGCGGCGGCGTGTCCGAAGAAGCGGTTCCCACTGCGGCCGACGCGGCCCAGGAGGCGGCGGCGGGGGCCGAGCCGACCCCGGCGGCCCGGGAGCGGCACGCCACGCTCAGTCAGGAGCTGACCGAACACCAGTACCGCTACTACGTGCTGGACGCGCCGACGATCACCGACGCGGAGTTCGACGCGCAGCTGCGGGAGCTGGAGGCGCTGGAGGCGGAATACCCGGCGCTGCGCACCCCCGACTCGCCCACCCAGCGCGTCGGCGGCACCTTCTCCACCGACTTCACGCCGGTCGCCCACGCCGAGCGGATGCTCTCGCTCGACAACGCCTTCGCCGACGAGGAGCTGGCCGCCTGGGCCGAGCGGGTCGAGCGCGACGCCGGCGGCCCGGTGCCCTACCTGTGCGAGCTGAAGGTCGACGGGCTGGCCATCAACCTGACCTACTCCAAGGGCCGGCTGGTGCGCGCCGCCACCCGGGGCGACGGCCGCACCGGCGAGGACGTCACCGCGAACGTGCGCAGCATCAAGGGCGTGCCGGCCCGGCTGACCCCGGCCGACGACTTCCCCGACGTGCCGGATCTGATCGAGGTGCGCGGCGAGATCTACTTCCCGGTGGCCGCGTTCGCCGACCTCAACGCGAGCCTGGTCGAGCAGGGCAAGGCGCCGTTCGCCAACCCGCGCAACGCCGCCGCCGGCAGCCTGCGCCAGAAGGACCCGCGGGTCACCGCCTCCCGCCCGCTGCGCCTGGTGGTGCACGGCATCGGCGCCCGCACCGGCTTCCGGCCGGCGGCGCAGTCCGAGTCGTACGCCGCGCTCAAGGCGTGGGGGCTGCCCACCAGCGACCGCTGGCGGGTGGTGGACGACCTCGCCGGCGTCGCTGACTACATCGCCTACTACGGCAAGCACCGGCACGACGTCGAGCACGAGATCGACGGCGTGGTGGTCAAGGTCGATCCGGTCTCCATCCAGGGCCGCCTCGGCTCGACCAGCCGGGCCCCCCGCTGGGCGATCGCCTTCAAATACCCGCCGGAGGAGGTGAACACGAAGCTGCTCGACATCGACGTCAACGTCGGGCGCACCGGCCGGGTCACCCCGTTCGCCGTCCTGGAA
The DNA here is from genome assembly GCF_001709195.1 of Micromonospora sp. II. Taxonomy (NCBI): domain Bacteria; kingdom Bacillati; phylum Actinomycetota; class Actinomycetes; order Micromonosporales; family Micromonosporaceae; genus Micromonospora; species Micromonospora sp. II. The sequence goes on from NZ_LYXF01000008.1 coordinate 58,848, forward strand.
CCGGTCCGGGTCGCCGGCTCCACGGTCGCGCTGGCCACGCTGCACAACGCCCGCGAGGTCGAGCGCAAGGGCGTGCTCATCGGCGACACGGTGGTGCTGCGCAAGGCCGGCGACGTGATCCCCGAGGTGCTCGGCCCGGTGGTCGAGCTGCGCCCGGCCGACGCCCGTCCGTTCGTCATGCCGACCACCTGCCCGGCCTGCGGCACGCCGCTCGCGCCGGCCAAGGAGAGCGACGTCGACATCCGCTGCCCCAACGGGCGCGCCTGCCCCGGTCAGATCCGCGAACGGGTGTTCTACCTGGCCAGCCGGAAGGTGCTCGACATCGAGGTGCTCGGCGAGAAGGGCGCGGCGGCGCTGCTGGACGCGCAGATCATCACCAACGAGGGCGACCTGTTCCAGCTCGACGCCGAGCAGTTGAGCCGGTCACCGTTCTTCGTCAACAAGGACGGCAGCCTGGGCAGCAACGCGGTCAAGCTGCTCGACAACCTGGCCGAGGCCAAGGAACGCGACCTGTGGCGCGTGCTGGTTGCACTGTCCATCCGGCACGTCGGCCCGACCGCCGCCCAGGCGCTCGCCCGGCACTTCCGGTCGGTCGACGCCATCGAGGCCGCCGGCGAGGAGGAGCTGTCCTCGGTGGACGGCGTCGGCCCGACCATCGCCGCGAGCGTCAAGGAGTGGTTCGCCGTCGACTGGCACCGCGACATCGTGCGCAAGTGGGCCGAGGCGGGCGTACGGATGGCCGAGGAGGCCGCCGACGAGGGGCCACGACCGCTCGACGGCGTCACCGTCGTGGTCACCGGCACCCTCAGCGGGTTCAGCCGTGACCAGGCCGCCGAGGCGATCCAGGTCAGGGGCGGCAAGGTGACCGGCTCGGTCTCCAAGAAGACGGGGTTCGTGGTGGTCGGCGACAACCCGGGTTCCAAGGCCGACAAGGCGGCCACGCTGAAACTGCCGATCCTCGACGAGGACGGCTTCCGGGTGCTGCTGGACTCCGGCCCGGACGCGGCCCGCGAGGTGGCCCGGGTGGAGGACTGACGGGCTGGTCACGGCGATCGTCCGCGGATACCAAGTTAATTACGACTCCGACCGATTCGTGACTGTCGTGTCGGGGAAACCGCCTCGGAGGGCGTTTCATTGGCGTACGGCGCGTGACGGCGCGCGCCACGACGTTGCCCCCGGGAGGTGCGATGGAGACCGGCGACCCGCGTAACTCCGTCCCGCCCGGGCGGAGCGGGCCGTTCTTCGGCTTCGTCGGCGCGGTCGGCGTGGTGGCCGTACTTGTCTCGGCCGGGCCGCTGATCGCGCTCGCCGACCGGTTGACCGAGCTGCCGGCCGCGTTCTGGACCATGGCGGCGCTCGCCGTCGCCTGCGACGCCCGCCCGTTCGTGCCGCCCGGGCGGCGGCAGACCTCGGCCGTGTTCCCGTCGACCTGCTTCACCTTCGCCATCCTGCTCGGCTGGGGCTTCGGCCCGGCGGTGGCGGTCCAGGCGGTGGCCGTCGCGGTGAGCGGCTGGCGGCTCGGGTACGCGCCCTGGCGTACCGGCTTCAACGCCGCGCAGTACGCGTGCGCGCTCGCCGCCGCGTACGCGGTCAGCCGGCTCGGTCCGGGCGAGCTGTTCGGCGACGGCCGGCTGCACTGGACCGACGTGGCGGCGGTGGGCGGCGCGACGCTCGCCTGGTTCGTGGTCAACTACGGGCTGGTCAGCTCGGCCGTGCGGCTGCGGTTCGGCGACCGGTGGTGGCCCAGCGTGCGCAGCGGGCTGGCGTACGAGCTGCTGTCCACCGGTTCGCTGCTGCTGCTCGCGCCGGTGCTGGTGGCCGCCGCCCGGGCCAGCGCGGCGCTGATCCCGCTGGTGCTGGTGCCGCTGTTCGCCGTCTACCGGATGGCCCGGCTGTCCGAGGAACGGGAACAGCTCGCCGACGTGGACCCGCTCACCGGGCTGCCCAACCGCAAGGCGCTGCTCACCGAGGTGGCCGAGCAGGTGCACCTGCACGGCGAGCGGGCCGCCCGGGGCGCGCCGGACGCGCACCTGGCGCTGCTGCTGCTCGACCTCGACCGGTTCAAGCACGTCAACGACGCGCTCGGGCACGCGGTGGGGGACCGTCTGCTGGTCGAGGTGAGCGCCCGGCTCATGGGCGTGGTCGGCGCCGGTGACATGGTGGCGCGACTGGGCGGTGACGAGTTCGCCATAGTCGTACCCCGGCTCACCGACATCGACCAGGCCCGCGAGCGGGCCGACCGGGTGGTCGCCGCGCTCGCCGAGCCGGTGCCGCTGGACGGGTTGCCGCTGGACGTGGGCGGTTCGATCGGCATCGCGCTCTACCCGGACCACGGCGAGGACTTCGCCACGCTGATGCGCCACGCCGACGTGGCCATGTACGACGCGAAGCATCGCAACGACACGGTGGCGGTGTACGCGCCGGAGTCCGACCACAACTCGGCCGAGCGGCTGAGCCTCCTGGCCGACCTGCGCCGGGTGCTGGAGTCGGGCCCGTCCGCGCAGGGCGGGGAGACGGTGGGCGTACGCGGAGGTGACGGCGCGGCACTGACGCCGGCGCTGTCGGCGCCGCGACCGGCCCGGGCCGAGCGGCCGTCGCGCAACCAGCGTCCGGCGCGCGACGACGGCCGGGGCGGCGGACGCTCCGGCGACGGGCCGAACCGGTGGCTGCGGCGTCGCCGGGACCGCGCCGCGGAGCGGCACGACGACGACCTGATCGAGCGGATCCTCACCGGCGCCGACCCGATCCGCAGCCGGGCCGCGCGCGCCGGAGCGGTGGTGGCGACGCCAGTGGTCGGTGGCGGGGACGCCGACGCGGCGGAGACCGGCACCGGGCGCGACACGGAGGCCGCGCACGAGACCGACACCGGGCACGACGCGCAGGCCGCGGTGAGCACCGGCGCGCCGGGCGTGATCGGGCCGACCGCCGACGGGAGCGCCGAGCCGGAGGACCAGTCCGGGCACCCGGGCGAGATCACCATGTACTACCAGCCGCAGATCGCGATCGCGACCGGCGAGGTGGTGGGCGTCGAGGCGCTGCTGCGGTGGCGGCACCCGCGCCGCGGCATGGTCGACCCGGGCGAGCTGATCCAGGTCGCCGAGCAGAGCGCGGTGATGCGGCTGCTCACCCGCCGCGTGGTGGACGACGTGGTGGAGCAGCTGGCCAAGTGGTCGGCGGCCGGGCTCACGCTGCGGGCCGCGCTCAACGTCAGCGTCCGTGACCTGCACACCGGCGAGATCGCCGACCAGATCGCCGACCGGCTGGCCCGGTACGGGGTGCCGCCGCAGCGGCTCCAGGTGGAGATCACCGAGGGCGCGCTGATGGCCGACCCCCGGCGGGTGCTCGCCAGCATCACCCAGTTGCACCGCATCGGCGTCGGCATCGCGCTGGACGACTTCGGCACCGGCTACTCGTCGCTGCAACACCTGCGCCGGCTGCCGCTGTCCGAGGTGAAGGTGGACCGCTCGTTCGTCCTCGGGATGGCCGACGACCCGGACGACGCGGCGATCGTCCGCTCGATGATCGAGCTGGCCGGCGCGCTCGGGCTGCGGGTGGTGGCCGAGGGCGTGGAGGACGAGCGCACCTGGCGGCTGCTGCACGCCGCCGGATGCGACGTGGCGCAGGGCTGGTTCCACGCCCGGCCGATGCCGGCCGAGGACCTGGTGGCCTGGTTGTCGCGCTACCGTCCGGTGCGCCCGGTGGAGGCCGGGAGCCGCAGCGGAGCGGCGCCGGAGGGGGAGGCGAAGGCGTCGTCGTGACGGCGGGACAATAGACTCGCTCCGGTCACCGCGCGTCATCCCGTACGCGCGGCCGGCCCACCGCAGACGTCTCAGGACAGCCACGAAGGGGGCACCCGATGGCCGCCATCTCCCGCGAGGAGGTCGCGCACCTCGCGCGACTGTCGCGGCTCGCCGTCACGGAGGAGGAGTTGGACACCTTCGCCGGCCAGCTGGATGTGATCCTCCAGTCGGTCGCGCAGGTCGGCGAGGTCGCCGCGGCGGACATCCCGCCGACGTCCCACTCGGTGCCGCTGACGAACGTGCTCCGCGAGGACGTCGTACGGCCGGGCCTGACCCCGCAGGAGGCGCTGTCGGGCGCACCCGACGCCGAGGAGCAGCGGTTCCGCGTCCCGCGGATCCTGGACGAGGATGTGGCCTCATGAGCGAGCGCAGCGAGCGAATCATCGGGCCCAGCATGGCTGTCGCTCATGACGGCACGGAGCGAAGCGGAGTGCCGGCATGAGCGACTTGACCAAGCTGAGCGCTGTTGAGATCGCCGGGCTGGTGGCGAGCGGCGAGACCTCCGCCGTCGAGGTCACCCAGGCCCACCTGGACCGCATCGGCGCCGTCGACGACCGGGTGCACGCGTTCCTGCACGTCGACACCGAGGGGGCGCTGGCCGCCGCGCGTGCCGTGGACGAGCGCCGCGCCGCCGGTGACGAACTCGGCCCGCTCGCCGGTGTGCCGGTCGCGGTGAAGGACGTGCTCACCACCAAGGGCGTACCGACCACGGTCGGGTCGAAGATCCTGGAGGGCTGGCGCCCGCCGTACGACTCGACCATCGTCGAGCGGCTGCGCGCCGCCGGCACGGTGATGCTCGGCAAGACGAACATGGACGAGTTCGCCATGGGCTCCTCCACCGAATACTCGGCGTACGGGCCGACCCGTAACCCGTGGGACACCGACCGGATCCCGGGCGGCTCCGGCGGTGGCAGCGCGGCGGCGCTGGCCGCGTACGAGGCGCCGCTGTCGATCGGCTCGGACACCGGCGGCTCGATCCGCCAGCCCGGCGCGGTCACCGGCACCGTCGGCGCGAAGCCCACCTACGGCGGCACCTCCCGCTACGGCCTGGTGGCGTTCTCCTCGTCGCTGGACACGCCCGGCCCGTGCGCGCGTACCGTGCTCGACGCCGCGTTGCTGCACGAGGTGATCGGCGGTCACGACCCGCGCGACTCCACGTCGATCCCGGCCCCGGTGCCGGACGTGGTGGCCGCCGCGCGCCTCGGCGCCACCGGCGACCTGACCGGCGTGAAGCTCGGCATGGTCACCGAGTTCATCGGCGAGGGCGCGGAGCCGGGCGTGATGGCCGCGTTCCGCGACGCGGCCGAGGCGCTGGCGAAGCTGGGCGCGGAGATCGTCGAGGTTTCCTGCCCGCACTTCAAGTACGCGCTGCCGGCCTACTACCTGATCGCGCCGAGTGAGTGCTCCTCCAACCTGGCCCGGTTCGACGGCGTCCGGTTCGGTCTGCGGGTCGGCGACGACGGCAACCGGTCGCTTGAGGAGGTCATGTCGCTGACCCGCGAGGCCGGCTTCGGCCCCGAGGTCAAGCGCCGCATCATGATCGGCACGTACGCGCTCTCCTCGGGCTACTACGACGCCTACTACGGCCAGGCGCAGAAGGTCCGCACCCTGATCACGCGGGACTTCACCAGCGCGTTCGAGCAGGTAGACGCGCTGATCTCGCCTACTACGCCGTTCGTGGCGTTCCCGCTCGGATCGCGTACCGCCGACCCGTACCAGATGTACCTGGCGGACCTGTTCACCATCCCGACGAACCTGTACGGCGGCCCGGCCATCTCGGTGCCGTGCGGCCTGTCCGACGGGCTCCCGGTCGGCTTCCAGATCATGGCGCCGACCATGGCGGACGACCGGATGTACCGGATCGCCGCCGCGCTGGAGAGCGCCGTCGGCACGCTCACCCCGCCGACGATCTGAACCGGACGGTACGGAGGCGGCCCGCCCGCCTCCGTACCGACACGGTGATCACCGATCAGGGGATTGCCGGGGGTCACTGGCACTGGTCGAATAAACTGCGACTCTGCTGGATCGACTGGACTGTGGCCCGCTGGCGGACGCGAGCGGTTCCGACCGAGAGCTGGATGTGCGATGGGGACACTTCGCCCGGTCATGGCCCTGACGATGGTCGTCGCGTTGCTGCTGGGCGCCGGGCAGCCGGCCGTCGCGCAACCGGCCACCGCCGCCACCGAGGCCGTCACCATCACCTCGGGCAAACCCCGCTCGGTCATGGTCATCGGGCAGGTCTACGCGATCCACACCGTCGAGGCGACCGGTGGCACCGCGCCGTACCGGCTGTCGGTGACCTCGGGCAGTCTGCCGCCGGGGATGCTCGTGGTGGGTACGTCGCTCGGGGGTTCACCGACCACTGCCGGGACGTACACGTTCACGCTGCGGATGACCGACCAGAACGACCTCTTCGACGAGCAGACGGCGACGATCGAGGTGCGCGAACCCAAGGTCGTCATCACGTCGGGCAAGCCCCGGTCGCCCATGTACCTGGGCCGGGTGTACGCGATCCACACGGTCGAGGCGACCGGCGGCACCGGGCCGTACCGGTTGTCGGTGGTCTCGGGCAGTCTGCCGCCGGGGATGCTCGTGGTGGGTACGTCGCTCGGGGGTTCACCGACCACTGCCGGGACGTACACGTTCACGCTTCGGATGACCGACAAGAACGACCGCTTCGACGAGYAGGACGCCACCATCGTGGTCGCCGAGGCGGCGACCGCGTTCACCTCCGGCGATCCGCCCGCCGCCACGGTCGGCAAGCGCTACTCCTTCCGGTTCACCGCCGCCGGTGACTCGGACATCGTGTTCTCCCTGGCGGCCGGGGCCCTGCCGGACGGCCTCACCCTCGACGGGGAGGGCAAGCTCAGCGGCACCCCGGGCAGCGCCGGCACGTTCGCCTTCACCGTCGCGGCGAAGGGGTACAGCACCAGCGCCACGAAGCAGGTGTCGCTGACCGTCGCCGCCCGCAACCCGGGCACCCCGACGGCGTCCCCGACCGGCTCGACGCCCGACCCGGCCGACCCGACTGTTACGCCGTCCCCCGACGACCCGGCCGCCACACCGTCGGAGAGCAGCACCTCGGCGCCGCTGCCGACGGCCTCGCCGTCGAAGGTGAGCGGCGCTTGGCTGCCGATCACCGGGCCGGGTTCGCCGCTCGTGCTGCTGCTGTTGAGCATCGTGGCCTTCTCCATCGGCGGCATCCTGCTCGTGCTGGCGTACAACCGTCGCCGCACCTTCACCACACCCGAGTGACGCCGGGCCCCGCGCGGTGATCTCGAAGCCCGGCAGCGGGGTGGCCGGGCCAGCCGATTAGGCTGGAACGGTTCTGTCCGGATCGCGCCTGGAGCTCAGATGACGACGACACTGCCCGCGTACGACGAGGTCGTCGCGCGCTTCGAACCGGTGATCGGCCTGGAGACCCACGTCGAGCTGGGCACGAACACCAAGATGTGGTGCGGCTGCCCGACCGACTTCGGCGGCGAGCCGAACACCCGGGTCTGCCCGGTCTGCCTCGGCCTGCCCGGCTCGCTGCCGGTGGCGAACAAGGCCGCCATCGAGGCGACCATCCGGATCGGGCTGGCGCTCAACTGCTCGATCGCCGAATGGTGCCGGTTCGCCCGGAAGAACTACTTCTACCCGGACATGCCGAAGAACTTCCAGATCAGCCAGTACGACGAGCCGCTGTGCTTCGACGGGTACCTGGACGTCGAGGTCAACGGCGAGCTGGTGCGCATCGGCATCGAGCGGGTGCACTTGGAGGAGGACACCGGCAAGACGCTGCACGTCGGCGGCGCCACCGGCCGCATCCACGGCGCCACCGAGTCGCTCGTCGACTACAACCGGGCCGGCATCCCCCTGGTCGAGATCGTCACCAAGCCCATCCCCGGCACCGGCGCGCTCGCGCCCGAGGTCGCCCGCGCCTACGTCGCCGAGCTGCGCGACGTGATCCGCTCGCTCGGCGTCTCCGACGTGCGGATGGAGGAGGGCTCGCTGCGCTGCGACGTCAACACGTCGCTGAACCGGCCGGGCGAGGAGTGGGGCACCCGCACCGAGACCAAGAACGTCAACTCGCTGCGCTCGGTCGAGCGGGCGGTGCGCTCGGAGATGCTGCGCCAGGCGTCCGTGCTGGAGGCGGGTGGCCGGATCACCCAGGAGACCCGGCACTTCCACGAGGACACCGGCGACACCACGTCGGGCCGGTCCAAGGAGACCGCCACCGACTACCGGTACTTCCCGGAGCCGGACCTCGTGCCGCTCGCCCCGGACACCGCGTGGGTGGCCGAGCTGAAGGCCGCCCTGCCGGAGCTGCCGCGGCTGCGCCGCAAGCGGATCCAGCAGGAGTGGGGCCTGTCCGACCTCGACATGCAGTCGGTGGTCAACGCCGGCGCGGTCGAGCTGATCGAGGCGACAGTGGCCGCCGGCACGACCCCCGCGGCGGCCCGCAAGTGGTGGCTGGGCGAGCTGTCCCGCCGCGCCAACGAGACCGGCGTGGAGCTGGCCGACGTGGGCGCCACCCCGGCCCAGGTCGCCGAGCTGCAGGGCCTTGTCGACGCGGGCAAGCTCAACGACAAGCTGGCCCGTACCGTGCTGGAGGGCGTGGTGGCCGGCGAGGGCTCGCCGACCGAGATCATGACCAACCGCAACCTGGAGGTCGTCTCGGACACCGGCGCGCTCACCGCGGCCGTGGACGAGGCGATCGCCGCCAACCCGGACGTGGCCGACAAGATCCGCAGCGGCAAGGTCGCGGCGGCCGGCGCGCTGGTCGGCGCGGTCATGAAGACCACCCGCGGCCAGGCGGACGCGAAGACGGTCCGCGAGCTGATCCTGGCGCGCCTCGGCGCCTGACGTGTTGTAAGGAAGGGCCCCTTCTTAACGCCTGGTGCATGGGAAGGGGCCCTTCCTAACGCCTCACCCCCACTCAGTGGGCGTCAACGGCGACGCCCGGATGGAGTCACCGTGAACCAGCACGACCTCGACGTCCTCGACGAGATCCAGCGCCGGGTGCTCTGGCTCGCCACCCGCATCGTCGACGCGGCCAACCACGACCGCGACACCGGCGACGGGGTGAAGGTCGGCGGCCACCAGGCGTCGAGCGCCTCCCTGGTGACAGCGATGACCGCGCTCTGGTTCCAGCACCTCGACGCCGAGGACCGGGTCGCGGTGAAGCCGCACGCCTCGCCGGTGTTCCACGCCATCCAGTACCTGCTCGGCAACCTCGACAAGTCGTACTTGCCGAAGCTGCGGGCGCGCGGCGGCCTCCAGTCGTACCCGTCGCGGACCAAGGACCCGGACGAGGTGGACTTCTCCACCGGCTCGGTCGGCCTGGGCGCCGCCGCGCCGCTGTTCGCCGCCGTGACCCGCCGCTACGTCGACGCGCACTTCGGCGCGCGCCCGCACTCCCGGTTCGTCGCCATCATCGGCGACGCCGAGCTGGACGAGGGCAACATCTGGGAGGCGGTCGCCGACCCGGCCACCACCGGCCTGGGCAACGTGATGTGGCTCGTCGACTTCAACCGGCAGTCGCTGGACCGGGTCGTCCCCGGCATCCGGATCAACCAGTGGCGCGGCCAGTTCGAGGCGGCCGGCTGGCACGTCGTGGAGGTCAAGTACGGCCGCAAGCTCGCCGAGGCGTACGCCCGGCCGGGTGGCGCGGCGCTGCGCGACTGGATCGACCGGATGCCCAACGAGCAGTACCAGTCGCTGTTCGGGCTGGCCGGCCCGGCGCTGCGCAAGCAGTTCCTGGACGGCGCGCCGGCCGAGGTGGCCGCGTTCGTGGCCGACATCGGCGACGACGAGCTGGGCCCGCTCGTCACCGACCTGGGCGGCCACGACGCGCAGGCGATGCTCGACGCGTACGCCCAGTGCGACGCGGTGACCGACCGGCCCAGCGTCGTGTTCGCGTACACGGTCAAGGGCTGGGGTCTGCCCATCGCCGGCAACCCGCGCAACCACTCGGCGCTGCTCACCACCGAGCAGGTCGACGCGCTGCGCGCCGCGCAGGGCCTGACCCCGGAGACCGAGTGGGACCGCCTCGACCCGGCGTCCCCGGCCGGCATCCGGGCCGGCGAGCGCCGGGAGGCGCTGTCCCGCCCGCCGCGCGAGCGGGCGCTGGGCGTCACCGTTCCGGAAACCACGCGGGTACGCGCGAACAAGCCGGTCTCCACCCAGGAGGTCTTCGGCCGGGTGCTGGTCGACCTGGCCCGCGATCCGCAGGTGGCGCCCTACCTGGTGACCACCGCGCCGGACGTGGCCACCTCGACCAACCTGGCCGGGTTCATCAACAAGACGGGCGTGTTCGCGCCGACCGAGCAGCGTTCCTGGACCGAGGACCGGATGCTGCGCTGGACGGAGAGCCCCGCCGGGCAGCACATCGAGCTGGGCATCTCGGAGATGAACCTGTTCCTGCTGCTGGGCCAGCTCGGCCTGTCGTGGGACCTGTCCGGCCAGCCGCTGCTGCCGGTGGGCACCGTCTACGACCCGTTCGTGCTGCGCGGTCTCGACGCGTTCCTCTACGGGACGTACTCCGGTTCCCGGTTCGTGGTGGCCGGCACCCCGTCCGGCATCACGCTGGCCCCGGAGGGTGGCGCGCACCAGTCCACCATCACCGCGTCGGTCGGCCTGGAGCTGCCCGGCGTGACGTTCCTGGAGCCCGCGTACGCCGGCAGCCTCGACTGGCTGCTCTGCGACGCGCTCGGGCAGATCGCCGGTGGCGCCGCGCCCGCCGCCACCGCCGCGCCGGCCGAGGACGGGGCGTACTACTTCCGGCTCAGCACCCGGCCGATCGACCAGGCCCCGTTCGAGGCGGCCCGGACCCGGCTCGGGGACGCGGTGCTGCGGCGGCAGGTGGTGGCCGGCGCGTACCGGCTCGTCGACGCGCACCAGGCGTACCCCGATCTGGCTGACGCCCCGGTCGTGCAGCTCGCGGCCTCCGGCGCGGTGCTGCCGGAGGTGCTCGCCGCCGCCGCGGAGCTGGCGGAGGAGGGCGTGGCCGCGCACGTCGTGGACGTGACCAGCCTGGACCGCCTCTACCGGGCGTGGCAGCGGACGCTGCGTCAAGGTGTGCGGACCGCGACGGTGCCGAGCGTGCCGGGCGCGCTGCGGTCGGCGTTCGCCGACCGGGTGCCGGTGGTCACCGTGCACGACGCGGCCTCGCACGCGATGGCCTGGCTCGGCTCGGCGGTCGGCGCCCCGGCGGTGCCGCTCGGCGTGGACGAGTTCGGCCAGTCCGGCAACGTCCGGGAGCTGTACGAGTTGCACGACCTGCTGCCGGGCAGCATCGTCAACGCCGCGCTGGCCGCGATCGCGCTGCGCTGACCGCGCCGGGCTGGTCCGGCTCGACCCGGCGGCGCGGCAGGCCGTGGTGGTCACGGAACGTGACAGATTGGCCCGATTGCTGAGAGTGACCGTCTCCGGCGACCCGGGCGATCGCCTCTCGCCGCCTTTGCTCTGCAGCCACATCCGCAGCATCGCCCTGAGCTGGGGTGCGGCGAAGAGTGCCCGCGGCGCGCGGCCGTCCGTGCGGTCACTCCCGGTGCCTGCCGCGCCGATGGCTGCAGAGCAAAGGCGGCAGCAGGACATGCCAGTGCCGGACGGGTCGGTGACACGCGGTGACCGGGCGTCCGCGCGGCAGGCGGCCGGAGAACGCCCGGACGGTCAGCGGGTGGGGGCGGCGGTGGGGCTCAGGGTGGTCGTACCCGGCGACGGCGACTCGGAGGGTCCCCGGGTCGGGGTCGGGGTGACCGGCACCTGGTCGCCCTTGGCCGGGTCGCGGATGACGTGCCGCTCCAGGTTGACCTGTGACTGCCCGGTCCCGCCCACGGTGATCTCGTCGTAGGCCTGGAGCAGCTTCTGCTGGTCGAAGTAGAGCACCGTCATGGTCAGCGGCGTCGGCTTCTCGCCCTCCAGGCCGCGCAGCCCGGCCCCGCCGGTCGAGCCCTCCACCATCAGCGTGGTCGGCTGCTTGCCGGGCACCTCCGGCAGCTTCGACACCTGCCGGGCGTGGGTGTGCCCGGAGAGCACCAGCGGGCAGGTGCCGGAGAGCGGGCCGGCCGAGGCGGGATCGTGCACGAGCGCGATGTCGACCTTGCGCGGCGACTTCTCGACCGTCGCGGCGAGCTGTTCGCCGGCGCCGATCACCTGGTCGGCGACGGCGGCGGTGAGGCCGCTGCCGGCCGGTGAGGTCTCCTTGTCCGGAGTGAAGCGGGGGTCGCCGATGCCGGCGATGGTCAGCCCGCCCACCGTCGTGATCGAGTTGTTCAGCACAATCGCGTTCGGCTGCTGGGCCACCGCGGCGGCGGTGCGCGGCGAGTCGTGGTTGCCGCGGATGAACACGTACGGCTTCTTGAGCAGGCCGATCGAGCCGACGAAGGACGCCTCCGGCTCGCTGCCCCAGTCGGTCATGTCGCCGGTGTCGATGACCACGTCGATGCCGAACTGCTCGACCACGGTACGGATCAACTGCCAGCCGGTCGGGTTGAGGTGCATGTCCGACACGTGCAGGACCCGGGTGGTGCCCGGCGACGGCTGCACCACCGGCAGCGCGGAGACCGTGGTGTACAGCTTGCTGACGTTGCCGACCAGCCGCTGCAACTGCTCGGCGTACTTGGTGTAGTCGTTGGCGATGCGCCGCGCGTCACCGACGATCGCGGGCGCGTTCACCAGCAGGCCCTCGTACCGTGGCTCCTCGATCGCCTGCGGACGCAGCGTCGTCGCGGCCACTCCGAGGCTGCCGGCGGTGATGACGAGCGCCAGGCCGCCGGCCCAGGCGGTACGGCGCACGTCGCGGAAGACCAGCGCGGCCAGGATCAGCGTGGCCAGCACCGCCGAGGCGAGCGTACGCAGCCCGAGCCGCATCACGCCGTCGCGGACGTCCTGCACCGCCGACTGGCTGGCCCGGCTGATGCTGGCCGGGTCGTCGATCAGCGCCTCGGTGCGCCCCTGGTCGAGCGCGCCCACCTCGACGGTCAGGTACGCCGGCCCGTCGTGGCTGTCCAGCAGCAACGCGCCCAGCGGCGGGATGTCGACGGTGGTGCCGCCGCTCAGTGACGGGCTGAGCTTCAGCTCGGCCCGGAACGGGCCGATGTCGGTGCCGACGTGGCCGCCCGCGTACGTGCCGACCACGATGCCGCCGAGCGTGACCGCGAACAGGGCCAGCACGACACCCAGCCGGCGCAGCCGGTGACCCGGCCGCCACGCCGTCCAGCGGCGGGCAGGCCCGCGCCCGGGCGACGTCTCGTCCCCCGCGCGGTGCTCTTCGTTGTCGTGGCCGTCCATGCTGAGATCCTGACCTGCCCCTTGAGCGATCTTGACAAACCTGCCGACCCGGATCAGCTCCGGCCGGCGCCCCCGTCGGCGAAGACCAGCCGCAGGAGGCGGTCGTCCTCGGCGGCGGGCCGGCCCCGCCCGTCCCGGTTCGAGGTGCTCACCCAGAGCGAGCCGTCCGGGGCCACCGCCGCCGCCCGGAGCCGGCCGTACTTGTCGTTGAGCAGGTCGCGCGGCTGACCGAGGACGGTCCCGTTGCCGGCCAGCTCCACCAGCCACAGCCGCTGCCCGCGCAGGCAGGCGGCGACCAGCAGCCGATCCACGGCGGCCAGGCCGGAGCAGGAGGCGTCACCGGTGGGCCACTGCGTGATCGGGTTGACGTAGCGCCTGTCGTCGCTGCGCCCCTCCACCCGGGGCCACCCGTAGTTGCCGCCCTTGTTGATCGGGTTGATCTCGTCCCAGGTGTTCTGCCCGAACTCCACCGCGTACATCTTCTTGTCCGGCGTCCAGGCGAAGCCCTGCACGTTGCGGTGCCCGGTCGACCAGACCGGCGACCCGGCGGTCGGGTTGCCCGGCGCCGGCTTGCCGTCCGGGGTGATCCGCAGGATCTTGCCGCCGAGGCTCTTCGCGTCCTGGGCGTTCTCGGTGCGCCCGGCGTCGCCGGTGCTGGCGTAGAGGAGACCGTCCGGGCCGAAGCCCAGCCCGCCGCCGTTGTGCGTGCCGGCCTTCGGGATGCCGGTCAGGATCGGCGTCGGCGCCTGCCCGAGCCGCATCTTGGCGATCCGGTTGTCGTTCTCGGCGGTGTAGTAGACGAAGATCGTCCGGTCCCGCTCGTACGCCGGCGAGACCGCGATGCCGAGCAGACCGCCCTCGCCGCCGGCGGCCACGTCCGGCACGGTCTGCACCGGCCGCACGGCCAGCCCGTCCGGGCCGGACTCCGGGCCGACCTGAAGGATCCGCCCCTTGTCCCGCTCGGTCACCAGCGCCGCGCCGTCGGGCAGGAACGCGATGCCCCACGGCACCTCCAGGCCCTTGGCCAGCACGGTGGCGACCACCTGCTGGCCGGCCCCACCCGGGCTGGCGGTGCTGGACGGGCTCGGCAGGTTGGGCGGCGCGCCGGCCGGGTCCGGCTCGGGCTCGCCGAGGGCGCAACCGGCGCTGCCCAGCAGCAGCGCCGCGCAGGACACCGCCAGCGCCGTGCGGAGCCGGCGGGCACGGGGGTACGGAAGACGCGCTCTCACCCGGCCCAGCCTAGCCGGGCGAAGCGCCGAACCGGGCCGCTCAGCTCAGCCGGCACGCAGGGCGAGCAGGGCCACGTCGTCCTCACGGCGGTGGGCGGCGGCGAGCAGCCGGTCGCAGAGCAGGTCCAGCGGTACGCCCGGCCCGTCGGCGCGGAGATGGGCGAGCAGGTCGGCCTGTCCCTCGTCGATCGACCGGTCCCGGCGCTCGATCAGCCCGTCGGTGTGCAACAGCAGCGTGTCGCCGGGGGCGAGGACCAGTGTCCGGCCGGTACGCCGGGGCGCCCGGGCCAGGCCGAGCAGCGGCCCGCGTCCCTCGGCGACCGAGACCGTGCCGTCCGCCCGGACCAGCACCGGTGGGGGATGCCCGGCGTTGCACCAGGAGACCCGCAGCCCGTCCCCGTCCGGGCGGATCCGGGCCAGCACCGCGGTGGCGACGGTGGGCACCCGCAGCCCGCCCATCGCCCGGTCGAGCTGGGCCACCAGCAACTCCACCGGGTCGTCGCGCCCGTACGCGTTGCCGCGCACCAGGTTGCGCAACTGGCCCATGGTGGCCGCCGCCTCGATGTCGTGACCGGCGACATCACCGATCGCGGCCACCAGCTCGCCGTCGGGCTGGACGAACGCGTCGTACCAGTCACCGCCCACCTCGACCCGGTCCGCGACCGGCAGGTAGCGGGCGGCCAGCTCGATCCCCGGCACCGTCGGCAGGGTGGGCAGCATGCTGTGCTGGAGCACCTCGGCGACGTGGCGCTGCTCACCGTAGAGGCGGCTGTTGCCGACCGCCTGTCCGGCGCGTACCCCGATGTCCTGCGCGGTGCGCAGGTCGCTGTCGTCGAAACCGCGCCGCCCCTGGCGGTTGACGAGGGTGACCGCCCCGATCACCCGGTCCCCGGCGGCGGTGATCGGCACGGTCAGGTGGGAGCCGATGCCGAGCCGGTCGGCGAGCGGCACCAGCTCCGGGCGCGTGGTGCCGCGCGCCACGTCGTCCAGTCCGGCCACGGCCCGCACCGCCGGCCGCCCGGTACGCAGCACCGAACGGATCTGCGACTCCGCGCTGAGGCCGGTCGTCAGCAACTCGGCGAAGCGGGCCAGGTCGGCCCCGCGTTCGGCCTCCCGGTGCACGCCGGTGACGGTGCGCGGGCGGCCCGCCGGGTCGACGAGCGTGATCAGGCACCAGTCGGCGAGCAGCGGCACCATCGCGTGCCCGAGCCGGTCGACGGCAGTGGCCACGTCCAGCGTGCCGCCGAGCATCTCGCTCATCCCGGCCAGCATGGCGAGCCGGTCGTGCGCCTCCTCGGCGCGGCGGCGGGCCTGCTCGGCGCCGCGGACCGCGATGCGCAGCCGCAGCTCCGAGGAGCACGCGGCGGCCAGGTCGGCGAGCGTACGCAACTGCTCGGGGGTCCAGGCCCGGGGCTTGCTGTCGATCGCGCAGAGCGAGCCGAGTACCCGCCCGTCCAGGTCGGTGAGCGGCATTCCGGCGTACGCCACCACGCCCAGGTCCTCGATGGCCAGGTTGAGGCGTACCCGGGGGTAGAGGCGGGCGTCGGGCAGCACCAGCGGCATCTCGATGTCGACGACGTGCTGGCAGAACGAGTGGCTCAGCGGTGTCTGCCGGCGCGCCGCCCAGGGCTCCGGCAGCCCGGTCGCGCCGGGAAAGAACTGCCGGTCGGCGTCGACCAGGGAGACCAGCGCGACCGGCACGTCGAGCAGGTCGCCGACCAGGCGGGCGAACCTGTCGAACGCCTCGTCGGGTACGGCGTCGAGCCGCGTCTCGTCGAGCGCACGCAACCGGTCGGGATCGGTGAGCGCGGCAATCGGCACGGCCACCCGGCCCCGGCCGTCCTCGCTCATCGCCACCGCCCTCAGCAAGCGGAACACCCGACCGGCATCCCGTCCTCGGTTATACCCCGCTGCACTGTCAATCGACCCCGGGCGGGGCGTTCGTCACGGCCCACGCCATGCCGGCCCGGGGCTGCCGATATGGTCGGCGGTCGTGAAGGCATGGATCCCGCACCCCGAAGGCCTCCGGCTGCTCGGCGAGCTGCCGCCCGGCGTCACCGTGGAGCTGCTGGAGGACCCGGAACGGCCCCCGTCGTCCCCGGCCGGGGTGCGGTTCTGGGTACCGCCGTTCCTGTCCGGCCCGGACGCCGGCGCGTTCCTGGCCCGCCTGCCGGACGTCGAGGTGGTGCAGCTGCTCTCCGCCGGCGCGGACGCCTGGGTGGGGCGCGTACCGGACGGTGTGACGCTCTGCGACGCCCGGGGCGTGCACGACTCGCCCACCGCCGAGTGGGTGGTGGCCGCGATCCTCGCCTCGCTGCGCGGGTTCGCGCCGCTGGCCCGGGCGCAGGCGCGGCGCGAGTGGGCGTACGACGAGGTGGCGCCGACCGACGAACTGGCCGGTAAGCGGGTGCTGATCGTGGGCGCCGGCTCGATCGGCACGGCGGTGCGTGACCGGCTCGCCCCGTTCGAGGTGAGCTTCACGCTGGTGGCCCGTACGCCGCGCCCGGACCAGGGTGTGCACGGGGTGGACGAGCTGCCCGCCCTGCTGCCGGAGGCGGACGTGGTGGTGCTGCTGGTGCCGCTGACCGACCGGACCCGGGGGCTTGTCGACGAGAAGTTCCTGGCCGCGATGCCGGACGGCGCGTTGCTGGTGAACGCCGCACGGGGGCCGGTGGTCAGCACCCCCGCGTTGCTCGCCGAGCTGACCTCGGGGCGCCTGCGGGCGGCGGTGGACGTCACCGACCCGGAGCCGCTGCCCGCCGACCATCCCCTGTGGGAGCTGCCGAACCTGCTGCTCACCCCGCACATCGGCGGCTCGGTACGCGGTCTGCTGCCCCGGGCGTACCGCCTGGTGGCCGAGCAGCTGCGCCGGCACGTGGCCGGGGAGGAGCTGACGAACCGGGTGGTCGACGGCTACTGAGCGCTCGCCTCACCGGGCAGCTCCTGCCCGGTGACGGCGATCAGGTGGGGCAGCTCGGTGGCGCGTACCGCCGGCAGCATCACCACCTCGCCGTCGTCGAGCCGGGCGAGCGCGCGGCCCCGGGCGTCGCCGGCCAGTTCGGTGACGCGCGTCCACGGCACCCGGCGTTGCCCGGCGATCGCCCGCAGCCGCAGTTCCGAGGCGTCGGCGTCGGTGCCGGCGCGCCACGCCCAGACCGCGACGGTGAGCGGGACGAGCAGCACCCAGAGCAGCCACCAGCGGGCGGAGGCCAGCGGCAGCGCGCCGATGGTGGCGACGATCGCGGCGACCAGGATGGCCTGGTTGTGTCGGAAACGGACGGTATCGGCACGGCTCACCCTCCGATGATCCCACCCGGCCGACTCCCGCCACCCCGCGCCCCGGCAGCCCCGGCGGCCCCGTCAACTCCGGAGATCTTGGTACGTCTCCGCCCTCCCGAGGGCGACTGCGTACCAAGATCTGGCGCGGGCGGGTCGTGCGATGGAGATCTTGGAAGGAAACGGTCCTCATGGTGGCCCTTTGCTTCCGAGATCTCGTCGGGAGGCGGGGGTGTGACGGATGTCACTGGTGGGATGACGTCACCGGGCGCTTCCGGGATCGTTTCTAGGCGTGGCCGCAGCGGTCCCCGCCGATGCGTCCCGCCCGCCCCGACCCCGCACGTCGTAACCGCGAACCGCAACCGCACCGCCCCCGTGCCCCCTCACGAAGGCGACCGCCGTGCCCGTCCCTCCTCCCGCCGGTCCCCGTCGGCGGCCACCCCTGCCCGATGTCGCCGTGTCGCTCACCGGCGCGGCCTTTCTCCTGGCGGGCGTCGCCGGGCTCCTACCCGGTCCGGCCGCGACCGCGCTCGCCGTCGCCGGTGGATCCGCGCTCGCCTGCGTCCGGCTCGCCTGGCTGGCCGGCGGAGCGCTGCCCGCTCCGAGCGACCTCGCCCCGAACGCGCCGCCGACCGTCGACGCCCGAACCGCCGAATCACCAGCCTGGAGCGCCGAAACCGGCCCACCCGAGCGCCGGGACGCACTCGCGGCGGGCGTGACGACCGGGCGGCAGGCGCGCCGGGTCGCGTTGTCCCGCCGGGTCGCCGCGATCCTCGACGCCGCCGTCCTGGTCGCCGGGCTCTCCGTGGCGGTGCTGCCGCTGAGTGATCCCGCGTACCGGCTGCCGATCGCGCTGACCGGGCTGTGCCTCACCGCGCCGCTGCACGTGACGGCGCTGCTGCGCCTGCCCGGCCGGTCCCGGCTGTCCGGGCCCGAGCTGGTACGCCGTACCGTCGACGTGCTCGCGCTCGGCGTCAGCCTGGTCTTCGCCGGCTGGATGCTGCTGCCGGGCGGCCCGGTCCCGGCCGCCGCCGGGATCGCCGCGTCGGGCGGCGCGGTGGTGCTGGCCGTGCTCGTGGTGGCGGCCCTCGCCGAACGTCACCGCCGGCCGGGCGCCGCACGCTGTCACGCCGGGGCCGCGCTGACGCTCGGCGGGCTGACGCTGCTTGTGGTGCTGCTGGCGTACGGCGCGCCGGACCGGGCGCTGCCGGTCGTCGCGGCGCCGCTGCTGGCGGGGGCGCTGCTGACCGTCGCGGGCCTCCGGCGTGCCTGGGCCGGGGAGCGGCCGGACCGGGACGTGGCCCCGGCCGCCTGGCCCCGCCTCACCGCGCCGGCCGGGATCGCCGCGCTGGCCGCCGGTGTCCATCTGTGCTTGGTGGGGGAGTTCAGCACCGGCGCGATGGCTCTGGGCCTGACGGTCGTTCCGCCGATCATGGTGGGTGAGCTGCTCGCCGCCGCGGACCAGCGTCGCCGGGTGCAACGACTGGCGGCCCGGGAGGCGTGGCTGCGGCGCCGTCTCGGGCCTGATGCCCGGGCCGTCGAGCCCGCGCCGCTGACGCGCGCGGATCTGGTCCGGGCGTTGGCGCAGCGCAGCGGTGGCGCCCTGCTCGTGGTCGACCTGCACGGCGAGGGCGCGGCCGTGCCGGAGGGGCCGGTGCTCACCGAGGTCGCGCGCCGGCTCCGAGCCGGCGTCGAGGCGCACGACCTGGTCGCCCGGCTGGGCGACACCGAGTACGCGGTCCTCACCGATGTCGGGCCGGTGCTGGCGTACGCGCTCGGCACCCGGCTGCTGGCGGCGCTGACCGAGCCGTACCCGCGGCCGGGCGGGGTGGCCCGGGTGCGGGTGAGCGTCGGGCTGGCCGAGACCGGAAGCGGCGAGCCGGAGGACGTGCTGCGTCAGGCCGACCTGGCCCGCCGCCGGGCGGTGCAGCTCGGCCGGGACCGGGTCGAGTGGTACGACGCCTACCTGGAGGAGCAACTGGTCCGGCGCCTGGATCTGGAACGGGAGCTGCCCGGCGCGGTGGCGCGCGGTGAGCTGGACCTGGTCTACCAGCCGGTGGTGGCGCTCGCGGAGCGGACACCGGTCGGCACCGAGGCGTTGCTGCGCTGGCGCAGTCCCACGCTGGGCACCGTGCTGCCGGCGGAGTTGCTGCCGGTGGCGGCCGACCTCGATCTGGTCGGCGAGATCGGGCGGTGGGTGGTGGACCGGGCCTGCCGCCAACTCGCCGCGTGGTCGGGGGGCGGCCGGGAGCTGTGGATGGCTGTCAACGTGACGCCGCGTGAGCTGGCCGCGCCGGACTTCGTGGCGCGTACGGCGACCGCGCTGGCCGCGTACGACGTGTCGCCGGAGCGGCTGGTGGTGGAGGTGGCCGAGCCGGGGGTGGGCGCCGAGTTGTCCACCGTGGTGGCCCGGCTCGCCGGTCTCCGCTCGATCGGCGTGCGGACCGCGCTCGACGACTTCCGCGCCGAGCACGCCTCGCTCGCCCAGCTCCGCCGCCTGCCGATCGACCTGCTCAAGGTGGGCCCGCATCTGGTCCGGCCGGGTGGGGACGGGCAGCGTCCGCTCATCGACGTGGTGGCGAACCTGGCCGACCGGCTCGGGGTCGAGTTGGTGGTCGAGGAGCTGGAGTCGGAGGGCCAGGTGGCGGGCGCGCGCCGGGCCGGCTGCCGGTACGGGCAGGGCTTCGCGCTGGCCCGCCCGGCGACCGCCGAGCGGGTCGAGGCGTGGTTCGAGGAGTTCCCGTCCGCCGCCCGCTGAGCTGAACCGGTTCAGCGGTCCGTCGTACGAGGTGGGGCCGTGCTGCCGCGCGGCGTGAGGTGCGCGGTCTCGTCCTGGACCACGGCGGCCGGCTCACCCGCGATCACGGCGAGGAGCTGCCGGGCGGCGTGCGCGCCGTACGCCGGGATGTCCCGGCCCAGCGCGGTCAGCGGCGGGTGCACCAGCCGGCAGAGCGGCGAGTCGTCCCAGGCCACGATGGACAGGTCGCCGGGGACGGCCAGGCCCATCTCCTGGGCCACCGAGAGCCCGGCGATCGCCATCACGTCGTTGTCGTAGATCACCGCGGTGGGGCGTGCGGCGGAGCTGAGCAGCCGGCGGGTCGCCCGCGCGCCCTCCTCGCCGGTGTAGTCGGACCAGACCGTCTGCGCCTCCTCCAGCCCGAGCCGCCGGCACACGCCGGTGAACGCCTCGGTGCGGATCTCGGTGTGCAGCAGCGAGGGCAGCCCGCCGACCCGGGCGATGCGCCGGTGGCCGAGCGCGACCAGGTACTCCACCGTCTCGACCAGCGCCGCCGCGTCGTCGGCCCAGACGCTCGCGAGGCCGCCGGTGTGGCCGGGGCCGCCGATCACCACCGCCGGCAGTTGCAGCTCCTCCAGCGCCGGCACCCGCCGGTCGTCGGTGCGCAGGTCGCAGACGAGCACGCCGTCGACCCGGCGCTCGGCCCACCACCGCCGGTAGACCGCGATCTCGGCGTCCTGGTCGCTGACCACCTGGAGTGTGAGCGCGTACGAGCGGGCCGACAGCTCGGCCTCGACGCCGCTGATCAGCTCCATGAAGAACGGCTCGATGCCGAGTATCCGGGCGGGGCGGCACAGCGCCAGCCCGACCGCCTTGGCGGTCGCCCCGGACAACGCGCGGGCGGCGCTGCTGGGCCGGAACCCGATCTCGGCGGCGATCGCGAGGATGCGCTGGCGGGTCGCCTCGGAGACGCCGGGCTGGCCGTTGAGCGCGTACGACACCGCGCCCTTGGAGACCCCGGCGCGCCGGGCGACGTCGGCGATGGTCGGCCGCTTCACCGGAGCGTTCCTCCACTGTGTCCGGCCCTCGCGGGCGCTTCCGGTCGCCGGATCACCGGCGTCTGGTGACGCTACTGCACGCGGTGCCGGGTCCGGGTGCCGCGGGCGGCATCGGTGGACCGCTTCCGGCGGCAGTCGCTTGTGCGGTTCAGCTTAGAGCGCGGACCCGACGAGACCGCCCGCAGCGTGGTCGTGAGCGGCGGCGAGGTTACCGGATCGGCACATCGGTAACCGGCCGTTGACAGTCGTGAATGGGAACCGTACGGTGGCGTCACTTATCCGGTTCAGTCAACGTCTCTCGATATTCGGGAGCGTTCCCATTTCGGCGCGGAGGATGAGATGAGACGGTCCTGGACGCACCTGGCGCGGGTGACCGCCGTCGGTGCCGTCAGCCTGGTCATGATCGCCGCCTGCAGCGGCAGGAGCACCACCGGCGGCTCCGACCCGGCCGGTGGTCAGGTCACGCTGAAAATCAACTTCTGGGGCGACTTCGGGCTCCAGGACCTCAAGGCCAGGTACGAGGCCGAACATCCGAACGTCAAGATCCAGCTCAACTCGGGCGAGTACAACGCCCAGCACGAGGACCTGCAGAAGAAGCTCGTCGCGGGCAACGGCGCGCCGGACATCGCGGCGATCGACGAGGGCTTCATGGTCCAGTTCCGAAGCCAGTCCGACAAGTTCGTCAACCTGCTCGACAAGGGCGCCGGCTCGTACGAGAGCAAGTACCTGCCCTGGAAGTGGAAGCAGTCGCTGTCGGCGGACGGCAAGACGCAGATCGGCCTCGGCACCGACGTCGGCGGCCTGGCCATGTGCTACCGCACCGACCTGTTCAAGGCCGCCGGCCTGCCCACCGAACGCGACCAGGTGTCAGCGCTCTGGCCCACCTGGGACAGGTTCATCGAGGTCGGCCAGCAGTACACCACCACGACGAAGAAGAAGTTCATCGACGCCGGCACCAACCTGTTCAACCCGATCCTCGGTCAGCAGCCGGTCGGGTTCTACGACGAGCAGGACCAGCTCCGGATGGAGCAGGGCCCGAAAGTCGCGTTCGACTACACGGTCAAGGCCGTCGGCGCCGGGCTCTCGGCGAACCTGGTCAGCTTCCAGGCCGACTGGGACAAGGGCTTCACCAGCGGCGCGTTCGCGGTGCTCGCCTGCCCGGCCTGGATGCTCGGCCACATCAAGGACACCGCGCCCGGCACCGAGGGCAAGTGGGACATCGCCGCGGTACCGGGTGGCGGCGGCAACTGGGGCGGATCGTTCCTGACGTTGCCGAAGCAGGGCAAGAACGTCGACGAGGCGTACAAGCTGCTGACCTGGCTGGTCGCGCCGGAGCAGCAGATCGAGATCTTCAAGAAGGTCGGCAACCTCCCGTCGCAGCCGGCGCTCTACACCGACCCGGCCATCGCCGACTTCAAGAACCCGTTCTTCAACGACGCCCCGGTCGGCCAGATCTTCCCGAAGATGGCGCAGGGCCTCACCCCGCAGTACCTGGGCCGCAAGAACGGCCCGACCCGGGTGGCGGTGGAGAACGTGATCCGGCGGGTGGAGAACAAGTCGCTCAAGTCCGACGCCGCCTGGAACGAGGCGGTCAAGGAGGCCGAGAAGGCCGCGAAGTCCTGACGTGTCAGCGGTGACGGGGCGGCCCGGCCCGCCCCGTCACCGTCCGATCTCCCGGCCCTGGAGTGAACAGATGTCCAGCACCCGTGCCGCACCGCCCCGCCGCCCACCCGCGCCGCAGGGCGGCAGTGCCGGCGACCGGCGGATGACCTGGCGCGACCGGCTGTACCGCTTCGACATGCGCTACATGCCGTACCTGATGATCGCGCCGTTCTTCCTGCTCTTCCTCGTGTTCGGGCTGTTCCCGCTGCTGTTCAACGCGGTCGTGTCGCTGCGCAACTACCGCCTGGACGACCCGACGCTGCCGTACTGGGCGGGCCTGGAGAACTTCAGCCGCCTGGCCGCCGACGAGGACTTCTGGAACGCCCTTTACAACACGTTCGGCATCTTCCTGCTCTCCACAGTGCCGCAACTGCTGCTCGCGCTGCTCGTCGCGTCGCTGCTCAACCGGAAGCTGCGGGCGCAGACCTGGTGGCGGGTGGGTGTCCTGCTGCCGTACGTGACACCGATCGTGGCCTCGACGATGGTGTTCAGCGTCTTCTTCTCCCGCGACTTCGGCATGGCCAACTGGGTGCTCGGCCTGCTCGGCATCGGCGGTGCGGACGACCCGATCGACTGGCGGGCCGGCAAGCTCCAGGCCTGGATCGCCATCGCCACCATGGTCAACTGGAAGTGGATCGGCTACAACGCGCTGCTCTACCTGGCCGCCATGCAGTCCATCCCGCGCGACGTCTACGAGGCCGCCGCCATCGACGGCGCCGGGCAGTGGAAGCAGCTCTGGCGGATAACCGTGCCGATGATCCAACCGGTGGTCCTGTTCACAGTCATCCTCTCCACCATCGGCGGGTTGCAGTTGTTCACCGAGCCGATGCTGTTCGACCCGAACGCGCAGGCCGCCACCGGCGGGCCGGACGGCGAGTGGCAGACCATCGCCCAGCTCATCTACAAGGTCGGCTGGAAGGACCTCAACCTCGGCTACGCCGCCGCCATGTCCTGGGCGTTGTTCCTGATCATCCTGATCGTGGCCGGCCTCAACTACCTGCTGACCAACCGACTCTCCGGAGGCCGCCGGTGACGACCCGACGTGTGGTGGCCCGGGCCCCGCAGGACACCCCGGCCGGGCTCTGGACCTACCTGCTGCTCGCGGTCAGCATGCTGTTCGCCGCGTTCCCGCTCTACTGGATGTTCGTCATCGCCACGAGCAACGACGAGGCGCTGGCGAAGCTGCCACCCGCGGTGGTCCCCGGCGACCGGTTCCTCACGAACGTCGAGGAGGTCTTCTCCCTCCAGGACGTCTACTTCGCCGCGTCGCTGATCAACAGCGTCATCGTCTCGGTGGTGGTGACCGCCTCGGTGCTGTTCTTCTGCTCGCTGGCCGGCTTCGCGTTCGCCAAGCTGCGCTTCCGGGGCAGCCGCGCGCTGATGCTGTTCGTGGTGCTCACGCTCACCGTGCCCAACCAGCTCGGCATCGTGGCGCTCTACATCGTGATGGGCAAGCTCGGCTGGAACGGCACGCTGCTCGCGGTCATCGCGCCCGGCCTGGTCACCGCGTTCGGCGTGTTCTACATGCGGCAGTTCATCCTGAACACCGTCCCGGACGAGCTGATCGAGTCGGCCCGGGTCGACGGCGCCACGACCATGCGGGTGTACGCGACGATCGTGCTCCCCGCGATCCGCCCGGCGCTGGCGGTGCTCGGCCTGCTCACGTTCGTGGCCACCTGGAACGACTTCCAGTGGCCGCTCATCACGCTCAGCGGCACCGACTACCCGACGTCGATGGTGGCGGTCTCCGACCTCGCAAGCGGCAACTACGTGATCTACCGGCGGGTGCTCGCTGGTGCGTTCATCGCCACCGTGCCCCTGCTGGTCATGCTGTTCATCGGTGGACGTCAGATCGTCCGCGGAATCATGGAAGGCGCGGTGAAGTCGTGAGCCGTCGAACTCTGCTGCACGAGGGATGGACGCTGCGGGCCGAGCCCGGTCCGGCGGTGCCGCCGCAGATCGCCGGGACGGCGGTGCCGGCGACAGTGCCCGGATGCGTGCACACCGACCTGCTCGCGGCCGGCCTCATCCCCGACCCGTACCTGGACGACAACGAGAACCGCCTCACCTGGATCGGGCGCACCGACTGGGTCTACGAGACGACGTTCGGATGGCAGCCCGGCGACGAAGAGCGGGTCGACCTGGTCTGCGCCGGCCTGGACACGGTCGCCACCGTCACGCTCAACGGCGTCGAGGTCGGCCGCACCGAGAACCAGCACCGCTCGTACCGCTTCGACGTCCGCGCGCTGCTGCGCCCGCACGGCAACACCCTGGCCGTACGCTTCGACTCCCCGTACCGGTATGCCGAGGCGCACCGGGACCGGCTCGGTGACCGGCCGAACGCGTACCCGGAGCCGTTCCACTTCATCCGCAAGACCGCCTGCAACTTCGGCTGGGACTGGGGACCGACGCTCGTCACCGCCGGCATCTGGCGCGACATCGGCCTGCACGCCTGGTCCACCGCCCGGCTCGCGTCGGTGCGGCCGATCGTCACCGTGGTCGACGGCGTCGGCCGGGTGGAGCTGCACGCCGAGGTCGAGCGGACCGGCGACGAGCCGCTGACCGTCCGCGCCACCGTCGCCGGGGTCACCGCCGAGGTCCCCGTACCGGCGGGGGAGCGGACCGCCGTCGTGACGCTCACCGTCGCGGGCCCCGCGCTGTGGTGGCCGATCGGGTACGGCGACCAGCCCCGGTACGACCTCGACGCCACCCTGCACGCCGCCGACGGCCGGGAGTTGGACGCCGCGTCCCGCCGGATCGGGTTCCGTTCGGTACGCCTGGACACCACGCCCGACGCGCACGGCACCCCGTTCGCGCTGCACGTCAACGACGTGCCGGTGTTCGTCAGGGGCGTCAACTGGATCCCCGACGACGCGTTCCCGAACCGGGTCACCCGGGAGCGCCTCGCGCAGCGGTTCGGCCAGGCGGCCGGCGCGCACGTCAACCTGCTGCGCGTCTGGGGCGGCGGCCGGTACGAGTCGGACGACTTCTACGACCTGGCCGACGAGATGGGATTGCTGGTGCAGCAGGACTTCCTGTTCGCCTGCGCCGCGTACCCGGAGGAGGAACCGTTCCGCACCGAGGTCGAGGCGGAGGCGCGCGAGCAGGTCACCCGCCTCGCCGGGCACCCGTCGCTGGTGCTCTGGACCGGCAACAACGAGAACATCTGGGGCTGGCACGACTGGGACTGGCAGGAACCCCTGGCCGGGCGCACCTGGGGACGCGGCTACTACCTGGAGCTGCTCCCCGCCGTCGTCGGGGAGCTGGACCCGACCGTCCCGTACTGGCCGGGCAGTCCCTGGTCCGGCAGCGAGGAACTTCACCCCAACAACCCGGCGCACGGCACCACGCACATCTGGGACGTGTGGAACACCGACGACTACACGCGCTACCGGGACTACGTGCCGCGCTTCGTGGCCGAGTTCGGCTACCAGGCGCCGCCCGCGTACGCGACGCTGCGCCGGGCCCTCTCCGACGACCCGCTCGCGCACGACTCGCCGGGCATGACGCACCACCAGAAGGCAACCGACGGGGACGGCAAGCTGCGGCGCGGGCTCGACGCCCACCTGCCGCCGCCCGCCGACTTCGACGACTGGCACTACCTCACCCAGCTCAACCAGGCCCGCGCCATCCAGCTCGGCGTGGAGCACTTCCGCTCGCACCGGCCGGTCTGCGCCGGCACCGTCGTGTGGCAGCTCAACGACTGCTGGCCGGTCACGTCGTGGTCGGCGATCGACGGCGACGGGCGCCGCAAACCCCTGTGGTACGCGCTGCGCCGCGCCTACGCCGACCGGCTGCTCACGGTGCAGCCGCGCGACGGCCGGCCGGCGCTGGTGGCGGTGAACGAGACCGCGCAGGCGTGGCGCGGGCCGGCCACGGTCACCCGGTTGACAGTCACCGGGGAGCCGAGGGCGAAGACCTCGGTCGACCTCGACGTCCCGGCGTACTCCTCGGTCGTGGTGGAACTGCCGGCGGAGCTGGCGCGGCCGGACGACGGCCGCGCGGAACTGCTCGTCGCGGACGCCGGGGACGCCGCGGAGCGCGCGCTGTGGTTCTTCGCCGAGGACCGCGACGTGCGGTGGCCGGCGGCGGAGTGGGACGCGGCGGTCGAGCCGGTGGACGGCGGCCGGCGGGTCCGGGTGACCGCGCGGACGGTGCTGCGCGACCTGACGCTGTTCCCGGACCGGCTGGACCCGTCCGCCCAGGTCGACGCGGCCCTGGTGACGCTGCTGCCGGGGGAGAGCGTCGTCTTCACGGTGAGCACCACGTGCCCGCTGGATGCCGAGGCGCTCACCTCCCGGCCGGTGCTGCGCTGCGTCAACGACCTGGCCTGAGAGGGACGCCGTCCATCTCCATCGATGTGAAGATTTCTGCAAGTGCTAAAGTCTTCAGAGTCGTCGTCGGAGGGGTGTGTCGTGTCGGTGCCGCTGTACCAGGCCAAGGCGGAGCTGTTCCGCACCCTCGGACACCCCGTGCGCATCCGGGTGCTCGAACTGCTCCAGGACGGGCCGAGACCGGTCCGCGACCTGCTCGCCGCCATCGACGTGGAGGCGTCCAACCTCTCCCAGCAGCTCGCCGTGCTGCGCCGCGCCGGCATGGTCACCTCGTACCGGGACGGCCCCCTCGTCATGTACGCGCTCAGCACCCCCGACGTCGCCGACCTGCTCGCCGCCGGTCGGCGCATCCTCGGCGCGGTCCTCACCGACCGGGACGGCCTGCTGGACGAGCTGCGGGCCTCGGGGACGGACCGGTGAGCGCGGCGACTGCCCTTCGCGCCGGTGACGTCGTACGGCAGACGGGCCGGCTGTTCCGCGGGCTGCTGCCCGGCCGGGCCGACTGGGCGGCGGCGCGCCGTTCGCCCCGGCGCGACCTGCTCGCCGGGCTCACCGTCGCCGTGGTGGCGCTGCCCCTGGCGCTCGCCTTCGGCGTCACCTCCGGCCTCGGCGCGCAGGCCGGCCTCGTCACCGCCGTCGTCGCCGGAGCGGTCGCGGCGGTCTTCGGCGGCTCCAACCTCCAGGTCTCCGGCCCCACCGGAGCGATGACTGTCGTGCTGGTGCCGGTGGTGCAGCAGTTCGGCGCCGGTGGCGTGCTGATGGTCGGCGCGCTGGCCGGGCTGATCCTGATCGCGCTCGCCCTGGCCCGCCTCGGCCGGTACGTCCGCTACCTGCCGTCCCCGGTGATCGAGGGGTTCACCGCCGGCATCGCCGTGGTCATCGCGCTGCAACAGGTGCCGGCCGCGCTCGGCGTCACCGGCGCGCACGGCGAAAAGGTGTGGGCGGTGGCCGCCGACGCGGTCGCCCGGTTCGCCGCGCATCCCCGGCCCGCCGCGATCGCTGTCGCGCTCGGCGTGGCGGCGCTGATGCTGCTCGGCGGCCGGTGGCGGCCCGCCGTGCCGTTCTCCCTGGTCGGGGTGGCCGCCGCGACGCTCCTCGCCGAGCTGGCCCCGATCGACCTGGCCCGGATCGGCGAGCTGCCGCAGGGGCTGCCCGCGCCGTCGCTGGACTTCGTCGACCTCGGCGCGCTGGGCGTACTGCTGCCCAGCGCGCTCGCCGTGGCCGCGCTCGCCGCGCTGGAGAGCCTCCTCTCCGCCACCGTGGCCGACGGCATGACAGTCGGCGAGCGGCACGACCCGGACCGCGAACTGTTCGGCCAGGGCCTGGCCAACCTCGCCTCCCCGGTCTTCGGCGRCATCCCGGCGACCGCCGCCATCGCCCGTACCGCGGTGAACGTCCGCGCCGGGGCGTCCTCGAAGCTCGCCGCGCTCACCCACGCGGTCGCCCTCGCCGCGATCGTGCTCGCCGCCGCCCCGCTCGTCGGGCGCATCCCGCTGGCCGCCCTGGCCGGGGTGCTGCTCGCCACCACCGTCCGGATGGTGGAGGCCGCCTCCCTGCTGGCGCTGATGCGGGCCACCCGCGCCGACGCGGTGGTGCTGGTGCTGACGTTCGCCGTCACCGTCATCTGGGACCTGGTGACAGCTGTGGTCGTCGGGCTCGCCGTCGCGGTCGTGCTGGCGCTGCGCGCGGTGGCCCGCAGCGCCAAGCTGGAACAGGTGCCGCTGGACACCGGCGAGCACAGCGCCGAGGAGCACGCGCTGCTCGCCGAGCACATCGTCGCGTACCGGCTGGACGGGCCGCTCTTCTTCGCCGCCGCGCACACGTTCCTGCTGGAGTTGGCCGAGGTGGCCGACGTGCGGGTGGTGATCCTGCGGATGTCCCGCGTCTCCACCATCGACGCCACCGGCGCGCAGGTGCTCGGCGACGCCATCGCCCGGCTGCGCGCCCGGGGGATCACGGTGCTGCTCTCCGGCATCACCCCGGGCCACGACCAGGTGCTCAGCACGCTCGGCGTCGCCGAGGAGCTGCGCCGCGAGGGCCTGGTGTTCGCGGACACCCCGGCCGCCATCCGGTACGCCCGGGGTGTCGCCCTGGCCGCGAGCCCCGCCTAGGCTGCGGTCGCCCTGGCATCCGTCTCCGCGCGCTTTCGCACGCCGAAGATGATCAGGTAGCCGAGGATCCACACCTCGCCCACCGTGGCGGGCACCACCAGCAGATCGCCGACGATGCCGGCGCCGGGGGCGAGGTACGCGACGAACGTCATGAGCACGTAGCCGACGCCACCGGCGACGAGGAGCCGGCCCAGCGGTCGGGGCAGCCAGCCCGACCGGAGCGCGCACCAGCCCATCGGCACCAGCCAGAGCCCGAAGAAGAGGCCGCCCACCTCCCACAGGTTCCCGCTGACCAGGTAGAGCAGCTGGACCGTGTCGGCGTCGCCCGGCCCGCCGGTCGCCACCCCCAGGGCCGTCGCGAGCACTGCGGCGCTGCCCAGGATCGCGACCGCGTTGACGAGCCCGAAGGCGGCGATGCTGCCCGATGCGGTGCTGTCGACAGTGCGGAACAGGCGGTGGAACCAGACGGCGGTGAGCGCCTGGGTGAGGACGACGAGCAGTTCGAGGGCGACGCCGACGCGGGCCAGCGACTCGTGGGCCACCAGGTTGGCGAACGTCGCGCCCGCGTCGTCCGGGTTGAAGATCATCGGCCGGACGGTGAGGAACCCCAGCGCGCCGGTGACGGCGAGCCCGAGGTAGAACAGCCCGGTCACCCGGGCGGTACGGATCAGCTGGTGCATGGCGGCTCCTTCGGGGGTGAGCGACGCGGTGGCGGGGCTTGCCTTACGCCGTAAGGCCAACCATACGTTGTAAGGTCAAGGGGAGATGGGGAGCCGGATGGGAGCGCGGAAACCTCGGGAGCCGCTGAGCCGCGAGCGGGCCCTGGCCAGCGCGATCGCCCTCGTCGACGCGGAAGGGATGGAGGCGCTCACGATGCGCCGGCTCGCCGCCGAACTCGGCGTCGAGGCCATGTCGCTCTACCACCACCTACCCGGCAAGGCCGGACTGCTCGACGGCCTCGTGGACGCGGTCGCCACGGAGATCACCTCGGCCGCCGAGCGTGCCGAAGCGGACGCGCCCGGCGGCGACTGGCGGACTCGGCTACGGCTGCGCTTCCTCGCCGCGCGCGCGGTCATGCTGCGGCACCCGTGGGCCCCCGCGCTGCTCAGCTCCCGCCCGACCGTCCCCGCCGGGGTGTACGCCTACTACGACGGCATCCTCGCCACGCTCGTCGACGGCGGCTTCTCGTACCGGATCGCCCACCGGGCGCTGCACGCGTTCGGCAGCATGGCGCTCGGCTTCGCCCAGGAGGTGTTCCGCCCGGACGCGGGCGGGGCGGCCGACGCCGCAGCCGCGGAAGCGGAGATGGTGGCGCTGGCCGAACGGCTGCCGCACCTGGCCGCGATGGTGGCCGCCGAGACGCACGACGCGGCCGATCCGACGCTGGGCTGGTGCGACTCCCAGACCGAGTTCGAGTTCACCCTCGACCTGCTCTTCGACGGCCTCGAACGACACCTGCCGAGCCATTGACCCGGCCTGCGCTATTCGCAGTCAGGTATCGGACTGAGAAGCCGACGAAAGCCGAACTGATGAGACAGCGTATCCGTCCGGCATTCGCTTTCGGCCGGGACGGATCGCTCGACATCCGACCGGTCAACTCTTTCCGTTCGTACACGCCAATTGTCGCGCTGCTTTCCAGCTGGCCTCGCGAGTAACTTCTCGTACCACCGCATTCACGAGGAGTCACTTATGTCTGAGGAAACCTGGCTCGCGGCGCGTCTGATTCCCACCTCGGGTATCAATGGCGCCGAGGAGCAGGAACGCCGGGCGACCTCCGCCCTGCTGGCGGTGATGAGCTCGGTACGGGAGTTCGGGCGTGTCCTGACCCAGTCCGTCGGCGCGCCGGCCGGAGTCGTGCAGACCTTCATCGAGGTTCCGTTCAAACTCGGAAACCAGCAACTCTTTCCGGACGGCCTCATCCGCGTCACCAGGGGGCAGCGCCAGTGGACCGCGCTCGTGGAGGTGAAGACCGGCAGTAACCCGCTGCGATCCGAGCAGTTGGAGGCCTACCTGGACATTGCGCGGGAGCAGGGATTCGACGCCCTCATCACGATCTCGAACGAGATCGCTCCCGTCCCGGGCCAGCATCCGACGACCGTCGATCGCCGGAAACTGCGCAGGGTCGCCCTGTATCACCTGCCGTGGACGGAGATCCTGACCCAGGCCGTGATCCAGAAGGAGTACCGTGGCGTCGCAGACCCGGATCAGGCGTGGGTTCTGGGCGAACTGATCCGATACCTCGAACACCCGCGTTCGGGCGCTCTCGAGTTCAGCGACATGGGGCCGGCCTGGGTGCAGGTCCGGGACGGGGTGTCGGCCGGGACATTGCGGGCCGGCGACGACGCGGCAGCGCAGGTCGCCGGGCGCTTCGACGCCTTGATTCGTTACGCATGCCTCCGACTCGGCCGGCAGTTGGGCACCGACGTGACCCCCGCGCTGAGCCGCCGCGACCTCGCCGATCCGGCCGCACGCACCCAATCGCTCGCCAACCAGCTCGCCAGCGCCGGCACCCTGAGCGGCAGCATCCGGATCCCGGGCGCGGTCGGGCATCTTCACGTGACGGCCGATCTGCGGGCTGGGCAGATCGTCTGCCACGTCGATGTCGACGCTCCGCGGTCAGGCCGTCCGACCACCCGGGTGAACTGGCTGGTCCGTCAACTGAAGGACGCACCGGACACGGTGCGGATCGAGGCGTTCGCCATGCACGCCCGGGGCGGTGGCGCCACCGATCTCCTCCGTCAGGTACGTGCCGAGCCGACGACACTCATCAACGATCCCTCGCGTGAACTTCGGGCTTTCCGGATCGCCCAGAGCGCAACTGCGGGAACCAAGCGTGGCAGTGGTCGGGGTGCCTTCATCGACTCTGTGCTGCACGCCATCGACGACTTCTACGAGCAGATCATCCAGAACCTCAAGCCGTGGATGCCCGCGGCACCCCGGTTGCGTACGTCGGAGGATGTGATCCCCGTTCAGCCGGTCGCTTCCAGCCTCGTCTCCACCGCCATCTCGTCCCAGGACAGCCCCGAGTTCGACACCCAGGGAACGCACGGGGGCTCCGGTTCCTCGGATCGCACCGACGAGTGATCCCACCTCTGCATGGAGCGCCGTGCGACGCCCCGCCGATGCGGACGTCCCACCGGACCGGCGGGTTCGGACAGCGTCGGACGGGTACCAGCACGGCATGACTGATCCGGTTGAGCTGTCCGAACTGCACGCCGGAGGCGCCGATCCCGACGACGTCATCCCGGACGAGCCGCACGCGGACCTGGACGGCACCGACGAGAACTCACCGGCGGAGTTCGGCCTGCCGATAGATGGCACCGCCCCGGCCGAGGAGGACCCCACCCAGCGGTGAGTGAAACGTCATGGGTGTCAAACGGGTCCCGAGACACCCATGACGTTCCACCCGATGGCCGAGGAGGCCGCGGGCGCTAGTTGGGCAGTGCGGCGAGGCCGGCCAGCAGTTCCCAGCGCTCGGCCTTGGTGAGCGCCGCGTACGCCGGCTCGTCGCGGCGGTCGGTGTCCGCCTCGATCGCCGCGCGTTCCGGGCCGTCCGGCAGCGCGCGGATCTCGTCGGCGGTCAGCCCGGCGGCCCGCCACGCGGCCCGGTGCGCGTCCGCGCGGTGGTGCCGCAGCGAGCCCAGCCGGGTCACGAGCAGCAGCGCCGGGGAGGCCCCTTCCGGCTCGTACGGCGGGGACATCGCCCGGAACACCGGCCCGCCGGTGGCCTGCGCGTGCGCCAGCACCCGGCCGACCAGGTCGGCGAGCCGGGGCACGATGCCCAGGCCGGGCAGCACGCCCGGCAGCATGGCCCACAGTTCCTCGGCGGCCTCGCCGGTGGCCCGCTGGGCGAACAGCGTCAGTTCCCGGCCCAGTTCGGTGAGGTGCCACGCGCCCTCGGCGTCCCGGACGACGACGCCCTGCGCCAGTTCCTCGTCCATGCTGCCGGACGTGTAGATCAGGCCGTCGGCCAGCGCCTCGGCGGGCATCGGCCGGGCCAGCACACCGGAGAAGAAGCTGTTCTCCGCACCGAGTGTGCAGCCCCGCTCGGCGTAGAACGCCTCCATCCGGGCGCGCGCTGCCCAGCGGGCGCCCACGTACACCCGGTCGATCGCCGGCCGGACCAGTCGCGCGTAACTCACCGTCGTCTCCACGCCGCCGGACCCTACCGGCGTGCGGGTGTTAAGAAGGGCCCCCTCCTCTACCGGAGGCGTTAAGAAGGGGCCCTTCCTTACATCACTCCGGGACGCGGCGGTAGGCGCCGTCGCTGGCCGAGGTCGCCATCGAGGCGTACGCGCGCAGCGCCGCCGACACCGGACGCTGCCGGTCGACCGGGGTGTACGGGCGATCCCGCTTCTCCTCGGCCACCCGGCGCGCCTCCAGCTCGTCGGCGGGCACGTTCAGCTCGATCGACCGGCCCGGGATGTCGATGACGATCTCGTCGCCGTCGCGGACCAGCGCGATCAGCCCACCGGAGGCGGCCTCCGGGGAGACGTGCCCGATGGACAGGCCGGAGGTGCCGCCGGAGAACCGGCCGTCGGTGAGCAGCGCGCAGGAGCGGCCCAGCCCGCGGCCCTTGAGGAACGAGGTCGGGTAGAGCATCTCCTGCATGCCGGGGCCGCCCTTCGGGCCCTCGTACCGGATCACCACGACGTCTCCGGCGACGATCTCCTTGGCGAGGATCGCGGTCACCGCGTCGTCCTGCGACTCGTAGACCTTGGCCGGGCCGCGGAACGTCAGGCACTCCTCGGGCACGCCGGCGGTCTTCACCACGCAGCCGGCCGGCGCGAGGTTGCCGTGCAGGATGGCCAGGCCGCCGTCCGCGCTGTAGGCGTGCTCCCGGTCCCGGATGCAGCCTCCGGCCGCGTCGGTGTCCAGCGACGACCAGCGGTTGGTGGTGGAGAACGGCTCGGTGGTGCGCACGCCGCCCGGGGCGGCGTGGAACAGTTCGATCGCCTCTCGCGTGGCCGCGCCGCCGCGCACGTCCCAGTCGGCCAGCCACTTGTCGAGGCCGGGGGAGTGCACCGCGCGCACGTCTCGGTGCAGCAGCCCGGCGCGGTCCAGCTCACCGAGGATGGCCGGGATGCCGCCGGCCCGGTGCACGTCCTCCATGTGGTAGTTCGGCGAGTTCGGGGCGACCTTGGCCAGGCACGGCACCCGGCGGGAGATCGCGTCGATGTCGGCGACGCCGAAGTCCAGCTCGGCCTCGCGGGCGGCGGCGAGCAGGTGCAGCACCGTGTTCGTGGAGCCGCCCATGGCCACGTCGAGGGCGATCGCGTTCTCGAACGCCTCCCGGCCGGCGATCGAGCGCGGCAGCACCGAGGCGTCGTCGTTCTCGTACCACTGCTTGGCGATCTCCACGATCGTGCGCCCGGCCTCGACGAACAGCGACCGGCGTGCGGCGTGGGTGGCGAGCGTCGAGCCGTTGCCTGGTAGCGCGAGGCCGATCGCCTCGGTGAGGCAGTTCATCGAGTTGGCGGTGAACATGCCGGAGCAGGACCCGCAGGTCGGGCAGGCGGAGCGCTCGATCTCGCCGAGTTGGTCGTCGGTGACCGCCTCGTTCGAGGAGGCGATCATGGCGTCGATCAGGTCGATCTTGGAGTGCACGACGCCCTCGATCGCCACCGTCTTGCCGGCCTCCATCGGGCCGCCGGAGACGAAGACGGTGGGGATGTTGAGCCGCAGCGCGGCGAGCAGCATGCCCGGGGTGATCTTGTCGCAGTTGGAGATGCAGACCAGGGCGTCCGCGCAGTGCGCGTTGACCATGTACTCGACCGCGTCGGCGATCAGCTCCCGGCTGGGCAGGGAGTAGAGCATGCCGCCGTGGCCCATGGCGATGCCGTCGTCCACGGCGATGGTGTTGAACTCCCGCCCCACGCCGCCGGCCTCGGCCACCGCGTCGGCGACCAGGCCGCCGAGGTCCTTGAGGTGGACGTGACCGGGTACGAACTGGGTGAAACTGTTGGCGATGGCGACGATCGGCTTGCCGAAGTCGTCGTCGGTCATCCCGGTGGCCCGCCACAGGGCCCGGGCGCCGGCCATCGTCCGACCGTGGGTGGAGGTCCTCGACCGCAGCTCAGGCATGACAACCAGTCTGACACCATCCCGGCGGCGCGCCCCCGCCGCGCACCCTGTGTCCCAACAGTTGCACACCCGGTGCCCCACGGGGGGCGCTCATCCGGCACAGTTGACGCGTGCAGTCGTCCCCGGGGATGGTCACCGTCGCGGCGCTGAGCGGGATCGCCGCGGCCGCCGCCACGGTGCTGCTCGCCGCGTCCGCGCGGCGGCGCACCGGCCCTCGGCGGCAGGCCCACCTGCTGCTGGCCGTCGCCGCCGGGGCGGCCCTGCTCAGCCTGCTGGTCGGTCTCGGCGGTCTGCTCGCGGCCGGGGACCACTGGGCGCACCGGCAGGGCCAGCGGACCGGCTGGGCGGCAGTGGTCGCGGTGGGCACCACGCTCGCCGGGCTCGGCCTCGGCGCCGCCGTGCTCCGGCTGCCCGGCGCCGCCGCGACCCGCGCCGCCACCGCCCGGCTGCTGCTGGACGGCCTGATCATGGGCAGCGCGCTCTGGTTCGTCGGCTGGGTGGCGTTCAGCGAGCCGACCCGGCTGCTCGGTGAGGCCACCCCGGTCGCCTGCCTGCCGATCGTGCTGGCCTCGATCATCGCGGCGCTGACCACCGGGCTGACCGTGATCCTGGTGCTGCGGGTCGCGCCGCCACGCGGGTGGCTGACCCTGCTCGGCGTCGGCGCGATAGCGGTCACCGCGGGCGGTCTGGGCGTCTCGGCCGGGCTCTGCCAGGCCGGTCCCGGCCTGGCGCTGACCGGCGCCGCGCTGACCGCCGCCGGCCTGCTCGCCACCGCCGTGGCCGGACGCCGGGCCGACCTGACGCAGCTCGACGTCGATCTCATCCGCCGCGACGGCGAGTACGCCTTCGTGCCGATGTTCGCCATCGCCGCCTCCGCGATGTACCACCTGGTGCAGGGTGGCGGGTTCGACGGGTACGCCATCGTGGCCGGCACGGTCGAGGGCTTCGCCCTGGTCACCCGGCAGTACCTGGCGCTCAACGACGTACGCGGCTACGCGGGCCGGCTGGCCGAGCGGGAGGCGCACTTCCGTGAGCTGGCGCACACCGACCCGCTCACCGGGCTGGCGAACCGGCGCGGGCTGCTGCGGGCCCTGCACCGCTGCGCCGAGTCGGGCGTGCCCTGCGTCCTGCTCGGGCTCGACCTGGACGGGTTCAAGAACGTCAACGACATGCGGGGCCACGACGTCGGCGACGCGGTGCTGATCGAGGTGGGGCGGCGGCTGCGGGGCAACCTGCGGCCGGGTGACCTGGCGGCCCGGCTCGGCGGCGACGAGTTCGCGGTGCTGATGCACGGGTCGGCCGATCCCGGCCCGGTGGCCGACCGGCTGCTCGGGGTGCTCGGCCGCCCGTACGAGCAGGGGGACGGTCCGGTCTTCCTGTCGGTGAGCATCGGCGTGGCGGCCGGGCACGGCGACGCGGACGTGGAGCTGCTGCTGCGCAACGCCGACCTGGCGCTGCGCTACGCCAAGCAGCGGGGCAAGAACCGGATCGAGCGCTACGACGCCACGTACGACCAGTTGCTGAGCCGGCGTACCCGGCTGGAGCACGAGCTGCGCGGCGCGATCGAGCGCGACGAGCTGCGGCTGGTCTTCCAGCCGGTGGCCTCGCTGCCGTCGGTGCGTCCGGTCGGCGCCGAGGCGCTGCTGCGCTGGCGGCACCCGGAGCTGGGCAACGTCCGGCCGGACGAGTTCATCCCGCTCGCCGAGGAGTGCGGGATGATCGCCAAGCTCGGCGCGTGGGTGTTGCACCAGGCCTGCTACCAGCTCTCCCGCTGGCTCGCCGACGGGCACGACGTGTGGGTGTCGGTGAACGTCTCACCGCGCGAGCTGCACGCGCCGGAGTACGTGGTCCAGGTCGCCGAGGCGCTGCGCGCGCACCACGTGCCGCCGCAGCGGCTGGTGCTGGAGGTGACCGAGCACGCGGTCGCCACCGACCTGGACGAGCTGATCCGGCGGCTCACCGCGCTGCGGCTGACCGGCGTCCGGATCGCGCTGGACGACTTCGGCGCCGGCTACTCGTCGCTCGGCCAGCTCCGGCGGCTGCCGATCGACATTCTCAAGATCGACCACAGTCTGGTCGCCGAGCACGAGCCGGTCCGGCCGGTCGGGCGGGACGGTCCGGCGTTCGCGCCGATGGTCGACATCGTCATGCGCCTGGGGCATCAGCTCGGCCTGGAGGTGATCGCCGAGGGCGTGACCAATCCGACCGAGCTGGCCGCGGTGGTGGCCGCCGGCTGCCGGTTCGGTCAGGGGGCGCTGTTCGGCTGGGGCGTGCCGGCCGAGCACCTGGAGGCGATGCTGGAGGCGGCGACCGCGCCCGGGAACCGGCACACCGCGATGCCGCAGACACCACCGGCCCCGCCGGCGCACAGCCCGTCTCCGTTGCTGCCCCGGCTGCGCAACAACCCGCCCGCCACGGTGCCCGCCCAGCGTCCTCCGATGGAGGGATCTTCGCAGGTGGCGCCGGGAGTGGAGGGCATGCCGGGTGCCGAAACGCCCACGTCCGTGAACCAAAATGTGGGATCAGTTGACTCATCGCGTGAGATGCGTCAGGCTTAGCCGCATGTCGTCGAACCGGTCGCCGCGAGTACTTACCTGAGCGCACTCTCCCACCGAGAGTGCGCTGGCCCCGTGCATCCTGCACGTGGGCTTTTTTGTTGCCGTCGGACCCATCGCGGGACCTCCGCGTCCCATCCTGAGAAGCGCGTCACCCACTCACTTCCGAAGGCTTGAACCGCCATGACGAGACCCACGCCCGAGACCCTCGCCCACTCCGCCCGCCGTGCCCGTTCCGGCACCGGCGCGGCCGGTGACTCCGACTCCGCCGCCCGCCCCGGCCGTGCCGCCCCGGCGGCCGCCACCACCGAGACGCCCGTACGGGAGCCCGCCACCGCGCAGGTCTCGGGGGCCGGTTCGCTCGTGCGGTCGCTGGAGGCGCTCGGCGTCGACGTGGTCTTCGGCATTCCGGGCGGTGCGATCCTGCCCGCGTACGACCCGCTCTACGACTCCACGGTCCGCCACATCCTGGTCCGGCACGAGCAGGGCGCCGGGCACGCGGCCACCGGTTACGCGCAGGCCACCGGCCGGGTGGGCGTCTGCATCGCCACCTCCGGCCCGGGCGCGACGAACCTGGTGACGCCGATCGCCGACGCCTACATGGACTCGGTGCCGATGGTGGCGATCACCGGCCAGGTGGCCCGGCCGTCGATCGGCACGGACGCCTTCCAGGAGGCGGACATCCAGGGCATCACGCTGCCGATCACCAAGCACAACTTCCTGGTGCAGACGGCCGACGAGATCCCGCGGGTGCTGGCCGAGGCGTTCCACCTGGCCGCGACCGGCCGGCCCGGCCCGGTGCTCGTCGACATCCCGAAGGACGTGCTCCAGGCGCCGGCGACCTTCTCCTGGCCGCCCGCGCTCGACCTGCCCGGCTACCGGCCCACGCTGCACCCGCACGGCAAGCAGATCCGCGAGGCGGCCCGGCTGATGACCTCGGCCCGCCGTCCGGTGCTCTACGTCGGCGGCGGCGTGCTCAAGGCCGGCGCCACCGAGGGGCTGCGCAAGCTGGCCGAGCAGACCGGCATCCCGGTGGTCACCACGCTGATGGCGCTCGGCGCGTTCCCCGACTCGCACCGCCAGCACCTGGGCATGCCGGGCATGCACGGCACCGTGGCCGCGGTCTACGGCCTGCAGAAGGCCGACCTGATCGTGGCGCTGGGCGCCCGCTTCGACGACCGGGTGACCGGCAAGCTCGACTCGTTCGCGCCGGACGCGACTGTGGTCCACGCCGACATCGACCCGGCCGAGATCGGCAAGAACCGGCACGCCGACGTCCCGATCGTGGGCGACGCGCGGCACGTCATCGACGAGCTGATCGCGGCGGTCACCGCCGAGCAGGCCGCGCACCCGTCGGTCGACCTGACCGACTGGTGGGCGCAGCTCGACGACCTGCGCGAGCGGTACCCGCTCGGTTTCGAGGAGCCGGCCGACGGCACGCTCTCCCCGCAGTACGTGATCAAGCGGCTGGGCGAGATCGCCGGCCCGGACGCGATCTACGTGGCGGGCGTCGGCCAGCACCAGATGTGGGCCAGCCAGTTCATCTCGTACGAGAAGCCGCACACCTGGCTCAACTCCGGTGGCCTGGGCACCATGGGCTACGCCGTTCCGGCCGCGATGGGGGCCAAGGTCGGCAAGCCGGACACCACCGTGTGGGCGGTCGACGGCGACGGCTGCTTCCAGATGACCAACCAGGAGCTGGCCACCTGCGCGCTGGAGGGCATCCCGGTCAAGGTCGCCGTGATCAACAACGGCAACCTGGGCATGGTGCGGCAGTGGCAGACCCTGTTCTACGGGGAGCGCTACTCCAACACCGAGCTGGGCACGCACAAGCACCGCATCCCGGACTTCGTCAAGCTCGCCGAGGCGCTCGGCTGCGTCGGGCTGCGCTGCGAGAACGCCGCCGACGTGGACAAGACCATCGAGGCGGCCATGGCGATCAACGACGCGCCGGTGGTCATCGACTTCGTGGTCGGCAAGGACGCGATGGTCTGGCCGATGGTCGCCGCCGGCACCAGCAACGACGAGATCATGTTCGCGCGGGGCGTGCGCCCTGCTTTCGACGAGGACGAACTCTAAATGACGATGCACACGCTGTCCGTGCTGGTGGAGAACAAGCCGGGCGTCCTGGCCCGGGTCTCCGGGCTGTTCTCCCGGCGCGGGTTCAACATCGACAGCCTCGCCGTCGGCGAGACCGAGAACCCGGACGTCTCCCGCATCACCATCGTGGTCAACGCCGAGTCCTCACCGCTGGAGCAGGTGACCAAGCAGCTCAACAAGCTGGTCAACGTACTCAAGATCGTGGAGCTGGATCCGCAGGTGTCGGTGGCGCGGGAGCTGCTGCTGGTCAAGGTCCGCGCGGACCGCACGGCCCGCGCCCAGGTGCTGGAGACGGTCGGCCTGTTCCGTGCCCGGGTGGTCGACGTCGCGCCGGACACGCTGACGATCGAGGCCACCGGCACGCCGGACAAGCTCGACGCGCTGCTGCGTGACCTGGAGCCGTTCGGCATCAAGGAGATGGTCCAGTCCGGCACGGTGGCCATCGGGCGGGGTTCCCGGGCCATCACCGCCGGCCCGGCCCTGCGCGCCGCCTGATCCGTACCCACAAGTTTTTTCGACGGGCCGACGGGCTCCGCCGTACGAAAGGGAAGTCAATGAGCGTTGAGGTGTTCTACGACGACGACGCCGACCTGGGCCTGATCCAGGGCCGCAAGGTCGCCGTGATCGGGTACGGCAGCCAGGGCCACGCGCACGCGCTGTCGCTGCGCGACTCGGGCGTCGACGTGGTGATCGGCCTGCCCGCCGGGTCGAAGAGCCGGCCGAAGGCCGAGGAGCAGGGCCTGCGGGTGCTCACGCCCGCCGAGGCGGCCGCCGAGGCCGACGTGATCATGATCCTGGCGCCGGACACGGCCCAGCGGCACATCTACGCCGAGGCCATCGCGCCGAACCTGACCGCGGGCAAGGCGCTGTTCTTCGGGCACGGCTTCAACATCCGGTACGGCCTGATCAAGCCCCCGGCCGACGTGGACGTGGCGATGGTCGCCCCGAAGGGCCCCGGTCACCTGGTCCGCCGCCAGTACGTCGACGGCAAGGGCGTGCCCTGCCTGGTCGCCGTCGAGCAGGACGCCAGCGGCAACGCGTTCGGCCTCGCCCTGGCGTACGCCAAGGCGATCGGCGGCACCCGCGCCGGCGCGATCCGGACCACGTTCACCGAGGAGACCGAGACCGACCTGTTCGGCGAGCAGGCGGTGCTCTGCGGCGGCGCGGCGGCGCTGGTGCAGACCGGTTTCGAGGTGCTCACCGAGGCCGGCTACGCGCCCGAGGTGGCCTACTTCGAGTGCCTGCACGAGCTGAAGCTGATCGTCGACCTGATGTACGAGGGCGGCATCGCCCGGATGCGCTACAGCATCTCCGACACCGCCGAGTACGGCGACCTGTCCCGTGGCCCGCGCGTGATCGACTCGCGGGTCAAGGAGGAGATGCGCAAGATCCTCGGCGAGATCCAGTCCGGCGAGTTCGCCCGCGAGTGGGTGGCCGAGGACGAGGCCGGCCGGCCGAACTTCGCCAAGTGGCAGGCCGAGGGCGCGGCGCACCCGATCGAGGAGACCGGGCAGAAGCTGCGCGGCATGATGAGCTGGGTCGACCGGCCGATCACCGAGACCGCCTGAGTTCTTCCCTCGTGCGGCCCGTGGCCCGACGCTCTCCCCGGCGTCCGGCCGCGGGCCGCCGTGCGTTCACGTGTTGAGACACGGTGAGTAGCGCCTCGTCCCGTACCGCACCCGTTAACGGGGGATGACGGGCGTGCGACGGGCCTTTGTGAGGGCCCTCACCCCGCACTCCGGGACACGCCGGGCGGGCAGCCACCTACCATCCTTGGTGTGGTGCCCCGGCGCACCCGACGGCCATGGCACGGATCGGCGTAGGGCGCAGCGCGGCGCCCCGGCGTCCCAGGCCGCACCATTACCGAGCGTCTACGAGGACCGATGAATCCTGTCGTACTGATCGCCGAAGAACTCGCCCCCGCCGC
Organism: Micromonospora sp. II; assembly: GCF_001709195.1. Taxonomy (NCBI): domain Bacteria; kingdom Bacillati; phylum Actinomycetota; class Actinomycetes; order Micromonosporales; family Micromonosporaceae; genus Micromonospora; species Micromonospora sp. II. The sequence continues at coordinate 100,997 of NZ_LYXF01000008.1, forward strand.
CATCGAGGTGCTCGCCCACGACTTCGACGTGCGGCACGTGGACGGCACCGATCGCCCGGCCCTGCTCTCCGCCCTCTCCGAGGCCGACGCGGTGATCGTACGCAGCGCCACCCAGATCGACGCCGAGGCGATCGCGGCCGCGCCGCGGCTCAAGGTGGTCGCCCGGGCCGGCGTCGGTCTGGACAACGTCGAGGTGCCCGCCGCCACCGCCCGGGGCGTCATGGTGGTGAACGCGCCCACCTCGAACATCGTCTCCGCCGCCGAGCAGGCCGTCGCGCTGCTGCTCGCGGTGGCCCGCAACACCGCCAGCGCCAGCGCCGCGCTCAAGGCCGGCGAGTGGAAGCGGTCCAAGTACACCGGCGTGGAGATCCAGGGCAAGACCGTGGGCGTGGTCGGCCTCGGCCGCATCGGCGTGCTGTTCGCACAGCGCATCGCCGCGTTCGGCACCCGGCTGATCGCGTACGACCCGTACATCCAGCCGGCCCGCGCCGCGCAGCTCGGTGTCCGCCTGGTCGGGCTGGAGGAGCTGCTGCGGGAGAGCGACTTCATCTCGATCCACCTGCCGAAGACGCCGGAGACGGTGGGCCTGATCGGCGAGAAGGAGCTGGCGATCGTCAAGCCGGGCGTCCGGATCGTCAACGCGGCCCGGGGCGGGCTGGTCGACGAGCAGGCGCTCGCCGACGCGATCGCGGAGGGCCGGGTCGCCGGCGCCGGCGTCGACGTGTACGCCAAGGAGCCCTGCACCTCCTCGCCGCTGTTCGCCTTCGACAACGTGGTGGCCACCCCGCACCTGGGCGCCTCCACCAACGAGGCGCAGGACAAGGCCGGTCTGGCCGTGGCCAAGAGCGTCAAGCTGGCGCTGCAGGGCGAGTTCGTGCCGGACGCGGTGAACGTGCAGGCCGGCGGCGTGGTCGCCGAGGACGTACGCCCGCTGCTGCCGCTGGCCGAGCGGCTGGGCCGGGCGTTCACCGCCCTGGCCGGCGGGGTGGCCGCCAGCGTCACCGTCGAGGTGCGCGGTGAGATCGCCGCCCACGACGTGTCGGTGCTCAAGCTGGCCGCGACCAAGGGCCTGTTCAGCTCCGTGGTGGAGGAGCAGGTCACCTACGTCAACGCGCCGCACCTGGCGGCCGAGCGGGGTGTCGAGGTCACGCTGGCCACGCCGGGCGAGACGGTCGACCACCCGAACCTGGTGACCGTGCGCGGCGCGCTGCCGGACGGCCGTACCGTCCGGGTGTCCGGCACCGTGGTGCACACCGGCGCCCGGGACGTGTTCAAGCTGACCGAGGTGGACGGCTTCGACGTCGAGATCGGCGCGGAGGGCATCCTGGTCTTCCTGCGCTACGCCGACCGGCCCGGCGTGGTCGGCACCGTCGGCACGCTGCTCGGCGAGGCCGGCGTCAACATCGCCGCCATGCAGGTGGCCCGCCGTGAGGCCGGCGGCGAGACGCTGATGACGCTCACCGTCGACCAGGCGCTCGGCGCCGACCTGCTCACCTCCGCCGCCGACTCGATCGGCGCGGTGGCGGCCAGCGCGGCCGACCTGCGCGACGTGTAGTCCGGACAGGACACATCGGGGCCCGGCCGGATGCGGCCGGGCCCTTCGTCGTTCCGGCCGGTCAGGAACGCACGCGGGCCGGTGGCGGGTAGACCGAGCCGTCCTGCGCGTCGAAGAGCATCAGGTCGTGTTCGCCGGCCAGCCGTTCGATGTCCAGCAGGACCTGGTCCGGGCAGGTCGGGTTCAGGTTCATCTCGATGTGGTCGGCGGCCGTGTGCAGCGGCGCCTCCCAGGGCGTACCCGGCCGGGTCGGACCGTCGGGGTAGCTCGCCGTGATCGCCCGGTAGAAGGCGACCAGCCTCGGGTCGGGTTGCTGCTTGCCGTGCCAGCCCTCGCGGCACTGCTGCACCGCCGCCCGCACCTGCTCCGGTGTCGCCCCGTTCGGCAGGGCCCACACGCTCAGATCGAAACTCACGGCGGACAGCGTGCCATCCCGGGCCCGGCCCGTCACCTCTGCCCCACCGTGCGTTCACCGGCTGATTGCCGACACCGATTCCCCGGCGTCCGCTGTGGAGACTCTTGCGTCGAGTTGCGTCGATTCGCTAGCGTACCGTTGCGGTTTCCGGCTGAGTCGATTCCCCGGCCCGTCTTCGGGTGGCGCGGTCGGGCGTCCGCCCCGTCGGCCCGCACCCCTCGATTGCGCGAGCCACGCGCACTCGTCGCTGACCGGCCCCCACGGTCGTTGCCGAGACCGCGGGGGCCGATCGCGGCTCAGCGCCGGTGCTGCGCGAACAGCGGGCGGTAGTCCGAGTCCTGGCGGAACCAGGCCAGTCCGGCCGGTCCGGCGGCGTACAGGGCGGTGGCGTAGGCGTCGGCGACGGCGAGGTCCGGGCCGATCACGGTGGCGGCCGCCAGGCGGTCGGTCGGCTCGCCGGTGTGCGGGTCGATCACGTGCCCCCGCCGCCCGGTGACACCGGAGGTGCCCACCGCGCCGGTCGTCATCTCCAGCACGAGCGGCGTGCGCCGGGTGTCGGTGGGGTGGTGCACGGCCACGCGCCACGGCCCGCCGTGCGCCGCGCGCCCGCGTACCGTCAGGTCGGCGCCGCTGAGCACGGCGTAGTCGTGGATGCCGGCGGCGCGCAACCGCGCCGCGGCCCGCTCCACGGCCCAGCCGCCGAGCAGGCCGCCCGGGTCGAAGCCGCCGGGCACGGCCCAGGCGTCGAACCAGCCGTCGGTCGCCGCCCGCATCGACGCGCAGAGGTCGATCAGGTCGGCCAGCGGGGGGTACGAGTCGGGGCTGATCTCGTCGCGGCGCAGCCGGGACACGAGGCTGTCCGGCCGGTTCGGTCCGTAGGTGAGGTCGATGGCGCGCAGTTCGGCGACGGCGTCCCGCAGCGCCTCGCCCACCACCCGGTGGCCCAGCCACTCGGGCGCGTTGAGCAGCAGTGTGTAGTCGGCGGTCGAGGTGGCCACCGTGTGCCGGACGGTGATCCGGCCGGACGCGCCGGCGCCGGGCCGCTCGACGCGGTGGCTGCTGGCGCCCAGGTGCAGGTCCGGACGGACCGGGCGGAACGCGGACTGGTCGACCCAGCGGGTACGTGGTTGCTCGTCCGCCCAGTGGGTCCGCCGGTGCTCGATCCGCATGACACCTGCCCCTCGGTGGTCGCCGCCGTGTCGCGGCGGTGGCCGGTTCCGGGCCTGCGTCGACCCGATGAAACCCGACCCTAAGCAGTGGAGATGACCGCGCCATGGGTGTCAGCTGGGAGGATTCTGTGACTCGCGTTCCCGAATGGTGGAAGATTCGTACCGGGGGACGGGACACCGACGTACCGTTGCCGGGAACGTCGAGACGAGGAGCATCAGGTGGCACGCATCGCGGTGGTGGCCGGCGACGGCATCGGACCCGAGGTGGTCGCGCAGGCCCGCAAGGTCCTCGACGCGGTGCTGCCCGGCATCGAGGCCACCGAGTACGACCTGGGCGCGGCGCGCTGGCACCGCACCGGCGAGGCGCTGCCCGACTCCGTCCTCGACGAGCTGGCCGGTCACGACGCGATCCTGCTCGGCGCGGTCGGCGACCCGACCGTGCCGCCGGGCGTGCTGGAGCGCGGCCTGCTGCTCAAGCTCCGGTTCGCCTTCGACCAGTACGTCAACCTGCGCCCGTCCCGGCTCTGGCCCGGCGTCGGCGGCCCGCTCGCCGCGGTCAAGCCCGGCGAGGTCGACCTCGTGGTGGTCCGCGAGGGCACCGAGGGGCTGTACGCGGGCGCCGGTGGCGCGCTGCACCGGGACACCCCGGCCGAGGTGGCCACCGAGGAGAGCCTGAACACCCGGCACGGCGTCGAGCGGGTCATCCGCGACGCCTTCGCCCGCGCCCGCCGTCGCGAACGGCGCAAGGTCACGCTCGTGCACAAGACCAACGTGCTCACCCACGCCGGTTCGCTCTGGTCGCGCGCCTTCGCCGCGGTGGCCGCCGAGCACCCCGACGTCACCACCGAGTACCAGCACATCGACGCCGCCGCGATGTTCCTGGTGACCAACCCGTCCCGGTACGACGTGGTGGTCACCGACAACCTCTTCGGCGACATCCTCACCGACATCGCCGCCGCGGTGACCGGTGGCATCGGGCTGGCGGCCAGCGGCTGCATCAACCCGGAGGGGCGCTACCCGTCGATGTTCGAGCCGGTGCACGGCTCCGCGCCGGACATCGCCGGCAAGGGCGTCGCCGACCCGGTCGCCGCCGTGCTCTCCGCCGCGCTGCTGCTGGACCAGCTCGGCCACGCCGACGCCGCCGCCCGGGTCACCGCCGCGGTCGGCGCCGAGCTGGCCGCGCGCACGCCTGGCGCGCCCCTGCGCACCGAGGAGGTCGGCGACCGGCTCGCCGGGTACGCCGTATCCTGACCGGGCCGATCCTCACCTGGCGGCCCGGTAACGGGCCGCCAGACCCGTCTCCGGGCCCGATTCGGCGGTCCGGTGCAGCGCAGCCGTCCGAGGGGCGGACCTATCCGCTGAACGACCGTTCGGGGTAAGTTTCTGGCACCAGTGACGTCGGCGTGCGATCCCGCATGCCGTGAACCCGCAGGGAGGTCAGCGCGATGAGCGGTGGTGACAAGCTCGATTTCGAGATCCGTCCGAATCCCGCGCCGGTATCCGCCGCCGACCGGGCCGCCCTGCTGGCGAACCCCGGTTTCGGCCGGGTCTTCACCGACCACATGGTCACCATCCGCTACGCCGAGGGCAAGGGCTGGTACGACGCCCGCCTGGAGGCGCGCGCGCCGATCCCGATGGACCCGGCCGCGGCGGTGCTGCACTACGCGCAGGAGATCTTCGAAGGGCTGAAGGCGTACCGCACCGGCGACGCGGTGACGATGTTCCGCCCGGAGGCCAACGCGGCCCGGTTCAGCGCGTCCGCCCGCCGGCTCGCCATGCCGGAGCTGCCGGAGGCGACGTTCGTGGAGTCGCTGCGCCGCCTGGTCGAGATCGACCAGGCGTGGATCCCGGAGCACGAGGACGCCAGCCTCTACCTGCGTCCGTTCATGTTCGCCAGCGAGGTCTTCCTCGGCGTGCGCCCGGCCAACGAATACCTGTACTGCGTCATCGCCTCGCCGGCCGGGGCGTACTTCTCCGGCGGGGTGAAGCCGGTGACGGTCTGGGTCTCGCCGGACTACACCCGGGCCGCGCCCGGCGGCACCGGCGCGGCGAAGTGCGGCGGCAACTACGCCGCGTCGCTCGCGGCGCAGGCCGAGGCGATCGAGGCGGGCTGCGACCAGGTGGTCTTCCTGGACGCGGTCGAGCGGCGCTACGTGGACGAGCTGGGCGGCATGAACGTCTTCTTCGTCTACGACGACGGCAGCATCGTCACCCCGCCGCTGGGCGGCACGATCCTGCCCGGCATCACCCGCGACGCGATCCTCACCCTGGCCGCCGAGGCCGGGCACGAGGTGCGGGAGGCGCCGGTCAGCTTCGCCGACTGGCAGGCCGACGCGGCGAGCGGGCGGCTGCGCGAGGTGTTCGCCTGCGGCACGGCCGCTGTCGTCACCCCGATCGGCGGCGTGCGCTTCCCGGAGGGCGAGTTCCTCATCGGCGGCGGCGAGCCCGGCCAGGTCACCATGGCCCTTCGCCAGAAGCTGGTGGACATCCAGCGCGGTCGCGCCGAGGACCCGCACGGCTGGGTCACCCGGGTCATCTGACCGCCCGACCGCGCGGTGAGCAGCGAGTCCGCTCCCTGCTCACCGCGCGGCGTCAGTCCAGCAGGTGGGTGCGCAGCGACTCCAGTTGCGTCTCGGTGACGCCCGCGTGGGTCAGGTAACCCTCGACCGAGCCGTGGCCGGCGCGCAGCTCGGCCAGGAACAGCTCCATCGTCTCGGCCGGTGACTCCAGGAACGGCGGCGGCGGTTCCTCCGCGTCCGGCAGCGTGGCGCGGACCCACTCGGTGAAGCGCTGCGACGCCGCGGTGCTGAGCGCGTAGTCGGCGACCACGTCCTCGTCGGGCACCCCGAGCACGGACAGCGTGAGCGCGCAGACGATGCCGGTGCGGTCCTTCCCGGCGACGCAGTGCACCACCACCGGCGCGTTGGCGCTGTCCGCGATCAGCCCGACCGCCTCGGCGAGCCCGGCGGTCCCGGTACGCGCCAGGTCGGCGTACCGGTCGGCCAGGTAGCGGGCCAGGCTGACGCCGGAGGCGTCGAACCGGTTCGCGCCCCAGTCGGCGTGCTCGGGGTGGATGTGCCGGTAGGCGAGCCCGTCGTAGGCGGGCACCCGCCCGTCGCGTTCCACCTCGGTGGGGCGGCGCAGGTCGATCACGGTACGGATGCCGAGCGCGGTGAACGCCGCCCGGTCGGTCTCGTCGATGCGGTGCAGCGAGTCGGAACGGTAGAGCCGGCCGCGGCGCACGGTGCGCCCGTCCTGAGCGGCGTATCCGCCGACGTCGCGGAAGTTGAACAGGGTGGGGAAGGGGCTCTGCGGGGCGTCCACATCCGACACGGTACGGCCGGCGGGGCGTTCCCACGTCCCCGCCGGCCGTCGCCGCGGTGTCAGATGCGCGGCGGCACGTCCGGTGGCAGCGCCGAGTGGCTCTCGCCGTAGTAGCCGCCGAGCCGGTCCCGGTAGCCCGGGTCGGCGTGGCTGGACTCGTCGTACTCCGGGGCGGCCTTGATCTGGTCCTTCTCCCGGTCGACGTGCACGGTGCGGGCGTCGTGGTCGACGTGGTTCACGGTCCCGGCCGGGAGCATCACCTTCTTGCCGAAGATCCACGGCCCGGTGTCCACGACCAGGTAGCTGTCGTCCACCTCGTGGCTCGCCCGGTCGATCTTGCCGATGGCGCCGTCGGTGGCCTCGACCTTGTAGCCGGTCAGGTCGGCGCTCGCCACGCCCGCCTCGTCGCGGTAGCGCCACGGGTCGAAGGCGCCCGCCGGGGCGCCCCCGGCGACGGTGCCCCGGCCGTCGTCGAGGATCGGCTCGGTGCCGCCGTGCGTGGCGCGCGGGTCCAGTCCGTCCATGTGCCGCCTCCCGTCCCCAGGGCCGCGGCCGTCGCGGCGCCGTCATCAGTCGGGAGGGTTACCCACCCTGTCCGGGCACCAACCCGCCGGCGGCCGGCCCGCCGACGCCGAGGGGCCGGCGCCACGGTGGTGACGCCGGCCCCTCGGGAGGTCGGCCCGCGCGGCGCCGGTCGGGCGCGTCCGGGCCGGTGGATCAGGCCAGCGCGGCCTCCGCGTCCAGGGTCACCGCGGCGGCGTGTACGACGGCGGCGATCCGCAGCCCCTCGTGCACCTGCTCCCGGCTGAACCCGGCGGCGCGCAGCGTCTTCTCGTGCGACTCCAGGCAGACGCCGCAGCCGGTGATCGCCGAGACGGCGAGGCACCACAGCTCGAAGTCGGTCTTCTCCACGCCGGGGCGGGCGATGATCTGCATCCGCAGCCGGGCCGGCAGCGACGCGTACTGCTCGTCGCCGATCAGGTGCTTGGCCCGGTAGTAGACGTTGTTCATCGCCATGACCGCCGCCGCGCCCTTGGCCGCCTCGACCGCCTCGGGCGTGAGGTGACCGGCCGCCTCGGCGGCGATCTCCCGCAGCACCACCGGGTTGCGGGCGGCCACCGCGCAGGCCAGGGCGGTGCCCCACGCCTGCTCCGGCTTCAGCGTCGAGGTGGTGATGGTGGAGCCGAGGTTGAGCCGGATGTCCTTGGCGTACTCGGGCAGGCCCGCCTTGATCGCGTCCAGGCCCATGGTCAGGCCCCGGCGCCGGCGAGGAGCGCGTTGGCGTCGAGCGTCGCCGCGCCCTTGTTCCAGTTGCACGGGCACAGCTCGTCGGTCTGGAGCGCGTCGAGCACCCGCAGCACCTCGGAGACGTTGCGGCCGACCGAGCCGGCGGTCACCATGACGAACTGGATCTCGTTGTTCGGGTCCACGATGAAGGTGGCCCGCTGGGCGACACCGTCGGCGCCGAGCACGCCGCAGGCGGAGGTCAGCTCACGCTTGATGTCGCTGAGCATCGGGAAGGGCAGCTCGCGCAGGTCCGGGTGGTCCTTGCGCCAGGCGTAGTGGACGAACTCGTTGTCGACGGAGACGCCGAGCACCTGGGCGTCGCGGTCGGCGAACTCGCCGTTGAGGCGGCCGAACTCGGCGATCTCGGTGGGGCAGACGAAGGTGAAGTCCTTCGGCCAGAAGAACACGACGCGCCACTGGCCCTCGTGGGACTTGTGGTTGATCGTCTCGAACGCCTTGTCGGCGTCGAGCGATACGCAGGCGGTGAGTTCGTACTCGGGGAAGTGGTCACCGACAGTGAGCACGGGTCCTCCTTGAGCGTGACCCGGCAGCACCGCCGGGCCAGTAACTGGATCTGTTCAAGATTCTTCCGCAGCCCTGTTTGCGCTCGTGGCGGGCGGTGGCCGGGTGTGAAGGCGGTCACCAGCCCCGCGATCGTCCCGGAATATGGGTTTCGCCTCCCAAAAGCGGGGGCGGGGTGGCAGAGTACTGGTCGTGACCAGCTTCGTCCTGATCATTAGCAGCTAGCGCGCCGGCCTTCCCTCGCCGAGCGCGCAGACCTCCCGCATCCGCGGGGGGTCTTTTTGTTTGCGCCCCAGGACGGACACGAGAAGAGGACTCCGATGACCTTCCAGGTGTACGACACGACGCTGCGCGACGGCGCCCAGCGCGAAGGACTCACGTACTCGGTGGTCGACAAGCTGGCGGTGGCCCGCCTGCTCGACGACCTCGGGGTCGGCTTCATCGAGGGGGGCTGGCCGGGCGCGGTGCCCAAGGACACCGAGTTCTTCCGCCGGGCCCGCACCGAGCTGGAACTGCGGCACGCGATCCTGGTCGCCTTCGGCGCCACCCGCAAGGCCGGCCTCGCGGTCGAGGACGACCCGCAGGTGCGCGGGCTGCTCGACGCGCAGACCCCGGCCGTCGCCCTGGTCGCCAAGGCGGACCTGCGGCACGTGGAACGCGCGCTGCGCACCACCGCCGAGGAGAACCTCGCCATGATCCGCGACACCGTGTCGTACCTGGTGGCGCAGGGCCGGCGGGTCTTCGTCGACGGGGAGCACTGCTACGACGGGTTCCGCTTCGACCCGGGCTACACCACCGCGGTGGCGGAGACCGCGCTGGCCGCCGGCGCCGAGCGCTTCGTCCTCTGCGACACCAACGGCGGCATGCTGCCCTCCCAGGTCACCGCCGTGATCGAAGGGCTGGTGGCGCGCACCGGGATCGCGCCGGAACGGCTCGGCATGCACGCGCAGAACGACACCGCCTGCGCGGTCGCCAACACCATCGCCGCCGTCGAGGCCGGCGTCCGCCACGTGCAGGGCACCGCCAACGGGTACGGCGAGCGCCCCGGCAACGCCGACATCTTCGCGATCGTCGCCAATCTTCAGCTCAAGCTGGGCATGCCCGTCCTACCGGAGGGCTGCCTGGAACAGATGGTGCGGGTCTCGCACGCCATCGCCGAGATCGCCAACATCGCCCCCGACACCCACCAGGCCTACGTCGGGGCCGCCGCCTTCGCTCACAAGGCGGGGCTGCACGCGAGCGCGATCAAGGTCGACCCGTTGCTCTACAACCACGTGGAACCCACCGTGGTGGGCAACGACATGCGGATCCTGGTGACCGAGATGGCCGGCCGGGCCAGCATCGAGCTCAAGAGCCGTGAGCTCGGTCTGGACCTGGCCGGCCATCCGGACACCCTGTCCAAGGTCACCGGGCGGGTCAAGGAACTGGAGGCCGACGGCTGGTCGTTCGAGGCCGCCGACGCCTCGTTCGAACTGCTGGTCCGCTCGGAACTGCCGGGCGCGGCTCCGGTCCGGCCGTTCACGCTGGAGTCGTACCGGGTGCTGGTCGAGCACCGCGAGGACGGCGCGGTGGTCTCCGAGGCCACTGTGAAGATCCGGGTACGCGGCGAGCGGGTGATCGCCACCGCCGAGGGCAACGGCCCGGTCAACGCGCTGGACGAGGCGTTGCGGGTGGCGCTGTCCCGGCACTACCCGGAGCTGCGCGAGTTCCAGCTGGCCGACTACAAGGTCCGCATCCTGGAGGGCAGCCACGGCACCGGCGCGGTGACGCGCGTACTCGTGGAGACCGCCGGGGCGGGCCGCGACTGGACCACCGTGGGCGTGCACCCGAACGTGGTGGAGGCAAGCTGGCACGCGCTCGTCGACGCGCTCACCTACGGCCTGGACCGGACCCGCGTGACGGGCGGGACCGCGGCCTGACTCACCCGGCCGGCAGGCGCAGCTCGGCCAGCAACGCGCGGTGGTCGCTGCCCGGCACCGGGAAGGTGCCGGCGGCGCGCACCGCGATGCGCCGGTCCACCAGGACGTGGTCGATGGTGACCGGCGGGATCGGGTCGCCGTCGTACGGCCCCCAGGTGCCGCCGAACCCGGCCCCGGCCGCGTCCGCCGCGTCGGTGTAACCGGTGGCGATCAGCTCCCGCAGCGCCGCGTGGTCGAGCGTCGCGTTGAAGTCCCCGGCCAGCACGCTCAGCCCGCTGTCCGGGGTGGCCGGCGGCTGGGCGCGCTGGTCGGTCCACCAGTCCGGCACCACGTCCACCGCGTACGGCGCGGCCGGGTGCGCCGACTCCACCCGTAACGGCGGCGCGCCCGGCACCGTCACCGTCGCGTACGCCTGGGTGAAGAAGAACCCCTTGTTGCGGCGGTGCCCGGTGTCGCGCAGCGGGTGGCGGGCGTACACGCCGGAGCCGGTGGAGCCGACCTCGGGGCTCAGCGACCGGTAGGGCAGCAGCGTGGCCAGGCCGAGCCGGTCCAGCTCGGCCGCGAGCGCCGGGGTGAGCTCCTGCACCGTGAGCACGTCCACCCGCCGGACCCGGGCCAGGTCGACAAGTCCCGCCGGGTCGGCCGAGCCGAGGCGCAGGTTGGCGGTGAGCAGCCGCAGCGTCGGCCCGTCGGCCGGGGGACGGGCGTCGGGGACCGCCCGGGGCGCCACCGCGCCGATCAACGACAGCGCGGCGAGGGCCGCGACCACCGCCGGGGCCCGGCGCCGCAGGGCGAGCGCCGACACCGCCACGACCGGGGCCAGCGCGGCGACGTACGGCGTGAAGGCGATCGCCAGCACCAGCGGACCGCGTTCCAGCCCGGCCAGGCGTACCAGCGCCCAGGCGGCGACCGGCGCCGCTGCCAGCCAGCACGCGGCGGTGGCCCAGCGGCCGCCCCGGGTGCCGCCCCGGGACAGGTCCGGAGCTGTGATCATGGCCGTCAGGCTACCCGGGTCCGCGCTGCCGCGATGCCCGGCGAAACAATTTCGTGAATGCTCGACCGCAATTTCTGAGCACTTTTTCGATCGGTCGGACACGCAATATGAGCTATTGACCGCCCGCGTTTTCCGGTGCTACGTTCCCCCTGGTTGAGACGTCGCGACTCTCTGTAGTAAGGCCAGCTCACGAGCGGTGCGCTCCCCGGGCGGATTCCCGATGATCCGCAATTTGACGCGCGCAGTCGCCGTATCACCACGGTTTAACCAAGGGAGAACTCATGGCCACATTCTTCAAGCGAAAGGCGACGGTGGTGGCGCTCGCCGCGCTGTCCCTCACCCTGGCCGGTGGCGGGATCGCCGCGGCCGCCCAGGCGGAGGCGCGACCCCAGCCCGGCGCCCGGCACAGCACCGCGCAGCCGCCGGTGACCGCCGCCGAGCGGCAGGCCGCCCGCGCCGCCATGCGGGCCACGCTGGCCCCGCCGGCCCCCGGTCAGGTCGCCTGGGCGGTCGTGTCGGCGAACGGGACGCTGCTGCAGCACTCCGGCAACGTGGTGTCCTCGCTCCGGTTCGTACCCGGCCCGGGCGTGTCCGCCGGGCAGTACCAGGTGCTGTTCGACTACGACGTGTCCGCCAAGGCGTACCACGTCTCGATCGGCACGAACGACTCGGCGAACGTGCCGCCGGGCGGCGAGATCTCGGCCGCGCCGCGCACGCTGACCCCCAACGCGGTCTTCGTGCAGACCCGCAACTCCACCGGCGGCTTCGCCGACCGGCCGTTCCACATCCTGGTCGCCAACTGACCCGTCCGGCCGCGCACCGGCCTCCGCTGCGGCGGGGGCCGGTGTCGTGTTCCGTCCCGGTCCCGCCCGGACCGATGGGGTTCGCGCCGTTGCCGCCCGATCGGGGAGATGCTGCCCGTCCGGTTCGGCCACTGCCGGTCCGGGTCCGATAATCCGACGTTTGTCGCCGGTCCGGCCCGGGAAGCAAGCACCGTGACGGACATCTCGGACACCCTGGCCAGCGTGCCCAGCCCGGTCGATGCCGACGCGAGCGGCGTCGAGCTGGAACAGACCCTCGCCGAGGTCAAACGCGTGATCGTCGGGCAGGATCGGCTCGTCGAACGCCTGCTCACCGCCCTCATCGCCGACGGTCACTGCCTGCTGGAGGGCGTACCGGGGGTGGCCAAGACGCTCGCGGCGCAGACCCTCGCCACAGTCGTCGGCGGCACCTTCTCCCGGATCCAGTTCACGCCCGACCTGGTGCCCTCCGACATCGTCGGCACCCGCATCTACCGCGCCTCGACCGAGCAGTTCGACGTGGAGCTGGGACCGATCATGGCGAACCTCGTGCTCGCCGACGAGATCAACCGGGCCCCGGCCAAGGTGCAGTCGGCCCTGCTGGAGGCAATGGCCGAGCGGCAGGTCTCGATCGGCGGGCGGAGCTGGCCGGTGCCGGAGCCGTTCCTGGTCCTGGCCACCCAGAACCCGATCGAGTCCGAGGGCGTCTACCAGCTCCCCGAGGCGCAACGCGACCGCTTCCTCATGAAGGTCGTGGTCGACTACCCGAGCGACGCCGACGAGCTGGCCATCCTCTACCGGATGAGCACCGAGCGCCCCACCGCGAGCACCGTGCTCGACCCGATCCGGCTGCGGGAACTCCAGCGCCGCGCCACCGACGTCTTCGTCCACCACGCGCTCGCCGAGTACGTGGTCCGCCTCATCCTCGCCACCCGCGACCCGCAACGCTTCGGCCTGCCCGACATCGCGCCGCTGCTGGCGTACGGGGCCAGCCCCCGGGCCACGCTCGGCCTGGTGGCCGCCGCCCGCGCGCAGGCGCTCATCCACGGCCGCGACTACGTCCTCCCCGAGGACATCCGGGACCTGGCGGTGGACGTGCTGGCGCACCGGCTCGTGCTCACCTTCGACGCGGTCGCCGACGGGATCTCCGGCGAGGACGTGGTGCGCCGGGTGATCGAGGCGGTGCCACCACCCCGGCTGGTGAACGGGCCCACCGAGGCGGCGCCGGACCTGGCGGCGGCATGACCGGCGCGGCCGAGCCCGGGCTGACCGACCTCGCGCCCGACCAGCGGCTGCGCCGGCTGGAGCTGACGGTGACCCGGCGGCTCGACGGCCTGCTGCACGGCCGGTACCGGGGCCTGCTGCCCGGGCCGGGCAGCGAGGCCGCCGGCAGCCGGGAGTACCGCCCCGGCGAGGACGAGGTACGCCGGATGGACTGGGCGGTCACCGCCCGGACCACGGTGCCGCACGTCCGCCAGGTCGACGCGGACCGGGAACTGACCACCTGGCTGCTCGTCGACGCCAGCCCCAGCATGGAGTACGGCACCTCCACGCTGGACAAACGGGAGCTGGCGGTGGCCGCTGTCGCAGCGATCGGCTTCCTCACCGCCGGAGTCGGCAACCGGCTCGGCGCGCAGGTGCTCACGCCCGACGGGCTGCGCCGATTCCCGGCCCGCAGCGGGCGTACCCATCTGCTCGGGCTGCTCCGCGCGCTGCTCGGCGCCCCGCGTACCGACGACCGGCGGGACCCGGACGGCGCGGGCGCGGCCGGCGCACGCCCGCCCGCCGCGGGGCCGGGCCTGGCCGACGGCCTGGACGGCCTGCAGCGTGTCGCCACCCGGCGCGGGCTCGTGGTGATCGTCTCCGACTTCCTCGACGAACTGCCCGACGACCCGGACGCCGCGCCCCCGCCGTGGGCCGCGGCGCTGCGCCGCCTCGCGGTCCGTCATCAGGTGCTCGCGGTCGAGGTGACCGACCCGCGCGAGCTGGAACTGCCCGACGTCGGGCTGATCACGCTCGTCGACCCGGAGAGCGGCCGGCACCGCGAGGTGTGGACCGGCGACCCGGACCTGCGCGAGCGGTACGCGCGCGCCGCCGCCGAGCAGCGCGAGCAGGTACGCCACACGCTGCGCCGGGCCGGCGCCACCCACATGGCACTGCGCACCGACCGGGACTGGTGCGCGGACGTGGTGCGGCACGTGCACGAGCAGCGCCGGCTGGCCACCGTGCCGGCCGCCGCCCGCGGAGGTGTCGCATGACCTGGCAGTCACCAGCCCGCCTCTGGCTGCTGCTCGCCGTCCTCGCGCTGGTCGCCGGCTACCTGGTGCTGCAACGGCGGCAGAGCCGGTACGCGGTGCGTTTCACCAACCTGCGCCTGCTGGACCGGGTCGCCCCGCGCCGCCCGGCCTGGCGCCGGCACGTGCCGGCGGGCCTGTTCCTGGCCATGCTGGCGCTGCTCGTGGTCGGGTTCGCCCGCCCCGAGGCGGAGGTGCGGGTCCCCCGGGAACGGGCCACCGTGATGGTGGCTGTCGACGTCTCCACCTCGATGCTCGCCGGTGACGTGGACCCGGACCGGTTGACAGCGGCCAAGGACGCCGGCCGGCGGTTCGTCGACGGGCTGCCCGACGAGTTCAACGTTGGCCTCGTCGCGTTCGCCGGCAGCGCCGCGGTGCTGGTGCCGCCGAGCACCGACCGGGAGGCGCTGCACGACGGCATCGGGCGGCTGGCCGAGGGCATCACCGGCGTGCAGGGCACCGCGATCGGCGAGGCGATCAGCACCTCGCTCGGCGCGGTAAAGAGCCTTGACGCGACTGCCGCGAAGGACCCGCCGCCGGCCCGGATCATCATCCTCTCCGACGGCGCGAACACCTCCGGGATGGACCCGATCGAGGCCGCCGACCAGGCCGTCGCCGCCAAGGTCCCGGTGCACACGATCTCCTTCGGCACGCCCGGGGGATCGGTCGACCGGGGCGGCCGGGCGATCCAGGTGCCGGTGGACGGGCAGACGCTGCGGGCGGTCGCCGAGCAGACCGGTGGCGGATTCCACGAGGCGTCCACCACCGCCGAGCTGAAGGACGTCTACGAGGACATCGGCACCTCCGTCGGCTACCGCACCGAACGGCAGGACATCTCGGCCCGCTTCATCGGCCTCGGGCTGGTCCTGGCGATGGGCGCCGCCGCCGGCTCGCTGCGGTGGTTCTCCCGGCTGCCCTGACCCGCACACCACTACCGCACGACATGTGAGGAGCCAGGCATGGCAGTGCAGACCGGACTCGGCGAGCCACGCGGACCGTGGTTCGTCTCGCCGGAGCTGGACCCGGACGGGCGCGGCCACCGGGACGTACCCGGGGGCGGGCCGGAGGCCGGACGGCGCAGCCTGCGGCACCGGCTGCTGAGCGTGGCGGCGGTGGTGGCGCTCTCCACCGTCTCCGGCGCGGTGGCCGGCACCTGGGCGGCCGACCAGGGCTCGCCGGGGCCGAGCGCGGCGTCCGCCGCGCCGGTGCCCGCGGAACTGGTCACCGCCGCCGGCAAGACGGTGCCCGGCGTGGTCTCGGTGATGGTCGGGGGTCGATCCGGCGCGTCCGCGTCCGGCTCCGGATTCGCCATCGACAACGAGCAGCACATCGTCACCAACGACCACATCCTGGCCCGCGGCGGCTCGGGCGCGGTGACTGTGGAGACCTCGGACGGGCGTCGCTTCCCGGCCGAGGTGGTGGGCCGGGAACCCGCCAGCGACCTGGCCGTGCTCAAGGTGCCCGCGTCCGCCGGGCTGCCGCCGCTGCCGCTGGCCAAGGCGAACTCGACCCGGGTGGGGGAGCCGGTGCTCGCGGTCGGGTCGCCGCTCGGGCTCGCCGGGACCGTCACCGCCGGTATCGTCAGCGCGCTCAACCGGCAGGTGCGGATCGGCAACGGCCGGCACACGGCGGTGCAGACCGACGCCTCCATCAACCCGGGCAACTCGGGCGGGCCGCTGGTGAACGCGCGCGGTGAGGTGGTCGGCGTGAACACCGCCATCGCCACCATCGACGGCAACGGGTCGATCGGCATCGGCTTCGCCATCCCGATCGACCAGGTCCAGCAGACCGCCGACACCATCATCGGCCGGGGCGGCTGAGTCACCGGGCGCGGTCTCCCGCGCGGGTCGCCTCGGCGCTTCGCGCGGCGCTGACCTGCACAAGCACTGCAAGATCGGTGCGAACTGTCGGATATCCGGCGTGGGATCATTGGGGCATAGAAATATTACGCTGAGTATGGATACTGGCGGAGGTGGAGCAAGCTGTCATTGCGGCCCTCCTCGTGATGGGCCTGATCATCGGCGCCGGTGTCGGCGCGTCCTACGCGCGTGCGAAACGCGGCTGGACCGACTACCAGACGATCCGGACCAGCGTGCCGGGCGCCCGCCGCAACGCCTGGCTCGCGATTCGCGGCGTGGTCGTCAAGCTCGCGGTGATCGCCCTGCTGCTGGTCGGCGCGGCCGCGTACGCGGCCTCCGGCGGCGGCGAGGAACGGGCCGGTCCCACCCCGAGCGCCACCCCCACCCCGAGTCACCGCGCCGGGCGCTAGCCTCGGGGAGTGGACGACGGACTGCGGGTGACCGATCGGCTCGTGGTGCCCGCAGTCGAGCTGCGGGAACGGTTCTCCCGGTCGTCCGGGCCCGGCGGCCAGGGGGTGAACACCACCGACTCGCGGGTGGAGCTGAGCTTCGACCTGGGCCGCTCGCCGAGTGTGCCGGAGACGCTCCGGGAACGGGCGCTGACCCGGCTCGCCGGACGCCTGGTCGACGGCGTGCTGACCGTGACCGCCAGTGAGCACCGCGCGCAACTGGCCAACCGGGAAGCGGCCCGGGAACGGATGGCGGCGCTGCTGCGCGAGGCCGTCGCCCCGCCGCCGAAGGCGCGCCGCCCGACCCGCCCCTCCCGTGGCGCCAAGGAGCGCCGGCTGGCCGAGAAGAAGCGCCAGTCCCAGCGCAAACGCGACCGCCGGGTGGACGGCGACTGACCGAAAAACGGTTGAACCGCCCGGCGCGCCGACCGGAGAATTCCGCCCCGTGATCGACTTCTCCGTCAAGCCCACGCTCACCGGCGAGCGTGTGGCGCTGCGCCCGTTCCACGACGACGACCTGCCGGCGCTCGCGGAGATCCTGGCCGACCCGGAGGTGGTCCGGCTGACCGGCAGCCCGGCCGGCGAGACGTTCGAACCGGCCCGGTTGCGCGCCTGGTACGGCACCCGCAACAGCCAGGACGACCGGCTCGACCTCGCGGTGGTGGACCGGGCCGGCGGCGCCTGCGTCGGCGAGGTGGTCCTCAACGAGTGGGACCGGGCCAACGCGAGCTGCAACTTCCGCACGCTGATCGGTCCCGGCGGCCGCGACCGCGGCCTCGGCACCGAGGCGGTGCGGCTGATCGTCGGGTACGGCTTCGAGCAGCTCGGCCTGCACCGCATCGGCCTGGAGGTGTTCGCGTTCAACCCGCGTGCCCGGCGCGCCTACGAGAAGGTGGGCTTCGTCGCCGAGGGGACGCTGCGGCAGGTGCTGCGCGACGGCGACGGCTGGGTGGACGCCACTGTCATGTCGATCCTCGCTCCGGAGTGGAACCGGCACCGGGGGCACCCGGAGGGTTGAGCCGGAGGCGTCGAAGCGCTTCAATGCGTACGGGAGCTTCAGGGCCGTCACCGACCACCACGTCACAGTGACAGGAGTCCCTTCCGCATGTCCCGAAACCCCGTACGCGCCGCGCTGACCGCGCTCGCCGCGCTGCTACCGGTCCTCGCTCTCGGCCTCGCCCTCACCGCCACCACACCCCCGGCCGCCGCGGCGGCCACGCCGGTCCGCGTCATGCCACTGGGCGACTCCATCACCGGGTCGCCCGGCTGCTGGCGCGCCCTGCTCTGGAACCGCCTCCAGTCCACCGGCCACACCGACGTCGACTTCGTCGGCACGCTCGGGCCGCAGGGCTGCGGCGTGCCCTACGACGGCGACAACGAGGGCCACGGCGGCTACCTCGCGACGAACGTGGCCAACCAGAACCTGCTGCCCGGCTGGCTCGCCGCCACCCGCCCGGACGTCGTGCTAATGCACTTCGGCACCAACGACGTGTGGAGCAACATCGCGCCCGCCACGATCCTCGCCGCGTACTCGAAGCTGGTGGACCAGATGCGGGCCGCCAACCCGGCCACGACCGTGCTGGTCGCGAAGATCATCCCGATGAACCCGGCGAGCTGCCCGGAGTGCGGCCAGCGGACCGTGGCGCTCAACTCGCTCATCGACGGCTGGGCGGCCGGGAAGACCACGGCCGCCTCCCCGATCGTGGTGGTCGACCAGTGGACCGGGTTCAGCACCGCCACCGACACCTACGACGGGGTGCACCCGAACGCGGCCGGGGACCAGAAGATGTCCGACAGGTGGTACCCGGCGCTGGTCGCCGCGCTCGGCCGCGCCACGCCCGGCCCGACCACGTCCCCGACCGTCAGCCCCACGCCGTCGCCCACGCTCAGCCCGTCACCGACGACCAGCCCGTCGCCCACCGCGAGCCCGACGTCGGCGCCCGGCGGCTGCACCGCCACCTGGCGCCTCGCCGGTCAGTGGCCGGGCGGCTTCCAGGGGGAGGTGACAGTGCGCAACGACGGCGCCGCGCCGATCGCCGGCTGGACCGTGCGCTTCCCGCTCGCCGGCGGACAGCGGGTCAGCCAGGCGTGGAGCGCCGACGTGACGCAGAGCGGAACCACTGTGACCGCCCGGAACGCGAGCTGGAACGGCGCGCTGGCCCCGGCCGCCCAGACCACGTTCGGGTTCCTGGCCGAGGGAACCGCGCCGAGCCCGGCGCTGACCTGCGCGCCGAGCTGACCGTCGCGTGCCGGCCGGCCCCGCTCAGCGGTGGTCGGCCGGCACCGCCCGGTCCAGCGCGGCCAGCAGCCGGGCGCGCAACCCGGCGGCACGCTCGGCGAACCCGCGCTGCGCGGCGGCGTACTCGGCCCGGCCCTCCGGCGTCTCCACCGGCACCGGCGGGTAGCCCAGGGCGGCCAGGTCGTACGGGCTGGCGCGCATGTCCAGCGTCCGGATCTCCCGGGCCAGCTCGAAGCAGTCGGCCACGAGTTCCGAGCAGACCAGCGGCGACAGCTTGTACGCCCACTTGTAGAGATTCCTGATCTTCGGGTTCTCCGCCGACGCATGAACACCAGGGAGCGCAGTGATCCTGTGGCGCGGACGCTTCGCGTCAGTGCCCCTGCATCCCAAGAACCGGGGCAAGATGGCGGATGCTATGACGTAGCGGTGCGGAGAGGGTGTCTCAGGGGGTCATGCCCCACCCTTGCCGGTGGCTCCGCTCCCTCAAGCAGCGCCGCACACACATCGATCAACCGGGCACGTAGCCGGCCCGCGCGCTGCGAGAACGCGCGTTGACGAGCGACGTACTCGGCCTTGCCCTCGGGTGTCTCGATGGCCACCGCCGGTTCCCCGTAGGAGGAGAAGTCGTACGGGGACGCCTGCATGTCGAGTAGCCGGATGTCCCTCGCCAGCTCGAAACAGTCGAGCGCCAGATCCCCCGGCACCGCAGGGCCCAGCTTGGTTGCCCACTTGTGGCAGTCCATCGAGGCATGTAAGCAGCCTGGCTGGTCAAGCTCTACCTGGCTCTCCCTCGTTGGTTGGAGCCGGTTGAGGCTGACTGCGTCAGGGGTGAAGAACCGGAACGCATCGAAGTGCGTGCAGCGGATCTGGTGAGACTCGACTACCGCGTCAGTTCCCTCTTGCCCAAGTCGCAGGGGGAGTGGATGCCGATGTTCACGTTGGCGGTACACCATCGCCCACTCATGCAGGCCGAAGCAGCCAGTGAAGGCTGGTCGCGACGCGATCGCGGACAACAGCCGGTGGATGAAGCGCACCGACTCAGCTCGGTCGGCGAGGAAGGCTGTGACGTCGAAGCTCACGACTCCGTCTGCGTCGGTGCCGTACCAACGCCACTGTCGGTGTGGGGCGGGGCCGTTCGGTCCGGGCTCCAAGGAGATGCCCACGCCCGGGTGCCAGCGTCGGAGCACAGAGGGTCGGGTGCCGTAGTAGTCGTACAAGAAGTCATCGATCGCGTGGCGCTCCCTCGTGGCCCTGCGGGCACGGTGGCCTGCGGTAAGTGAGTCGGCACGCTTCTCGTGAGCTTCGAAGAGGGGAAGCCAGCTCGCGGCGGGGATGCTGGTCAACGGCTCGGACCCTTGTTGTCCGCTTCGTGCCGCTTGCATACCCCCCACTCGAAGTGGCTGCACCGCACGCCGCGCTCCTCGGCCACCGCCGCCGTCGCCGCCGGGCTCAGCCGCAGCGGCCAGGAGTTGTGCCGTACCTGCTCCTGGGCCGGCCGGTGCGAGTAGTAGGTGAAGAGGAAGTCCTCCACCGGATGCTTCACGCCCGCCCGGCGGCGGCCGAGATGCGGCGTCAGCCAGGCGTCCACCCGCTGCTCGTGGGCGGCCCGGCGCGCCTGCCAGTCGGCGACGTCGAGCGCGGGGGCGAGGGCGGCGGTCACGCACCCCAGGGTACGACCGCCGCCCGTCGCCGGGTCACGGCACGTCCACCCGCACGCCCGCGGAGAAGACGCCGCTGCGCAGCTCCAGCCGCTTCGGCGGCTCGTCGCCGCGCATGGTGAACACCAGCGGCAGCAGCACCCGCCGCCCGGCGGCCACCGGCTGGGAGAACACGTCCCGGCCCAGGTTCGCCACCCGGGTCGCGTCCTCGTCGGCGGCCACCCAGTTCCCGCTCGGCAGGTACGCGCGCTGCAACTGCCCGTGCCAGGTCTGGTCCTCGTTCGTGACGTTGCGCACCCCGACCGTGGCCAGACAGGGGCGTCCGCCGCCGGGCGCCGCCGGCAGGACGTCCGCGCCGCAGCTCACCCGGTAGACGGTGAACTCGAACGCGGTCTCCCGCAGCGGCTGGCCCAACGCGCCGGTGACGCTGCTGCCCACCCACGCGCCGCTCGTCGGCTGCTTGGTGGTGTCCATCGCCGCCACCCGCTGCGTGGCCGACCAGGCCGCCGCGCCGACCACCCCGGCCAGCACCGCCGCCGCCACGCCCACCACCAGCCAGACCGGCGGCCGGCGACGGCGGCTCGCGGGCGCCGGCACCGCAGTACGCGGATAGACCGTGCCCCGTTCGGCCGGGCTGCCCTGCCCCGGGACGCCGCTTCCCGGCGCGCCGGCACCGGCGGACATCGCCCCGCCTCCGGACAGGCCGGTGCCCGCCGTCGCGGCCGTGCGCCGGCGGCGGCGCCACAGGGCCCACCACAGCACGCCCGCGGTCACCACCAGCAACGCGGTGAACGCGGCAAGCAGCACCGGTGGCCGCCGCCAGGCGGGGGCGGCCGTCACCTGCGCCGCCGGGGCCGTCGCGGCGCCCACCCAGGTCGCCGTGGCGCAGTCGTACGGGCGCGTGCCGTCGGTGCCGTAGACGCAGGTGGGCGCGGTCACCGACCGGCCCGGGCCGGGAACCGACAGCGCGGTGTGCAACGTGGTGGTGCTCTTCGCCGGCAGGCGCAGCCGCCACGTCACCTCCCCGGCGCTGGACCCGGCGGGCCGGGTGGTCCGCCCGCCGCCGGTCACCGTGGTGGCCCGCGACCCGCTCGGCAGCTCCTGCCGCACCATCGTGTCGACCGGCGCCGTGCCGGCGTTGCGGACCTCGATCCGGTAACCCGGCGCCGGAGTGCCCGCCGCGCCGACCGCCACGCTCACCGGCGGCATCGACGGGCGGACCGGCGCCGGGCCGGTGGTCGGCACCGCCGGCGGGACCGCCGGCACGCCGGTCGGGATCGGGGTCGCCCCCGCGCCGGGCAGGGCGACCGGGACGGCGGCCGGCGGTGGAGCCGGTCGGGCGGGGGTTTCGGCCGCGCGGGGCGTCGCCGGGGACAGCGCCGGTACGGCGGCGATGACGCCGAGGCAGTTCACGAACACTGCCAGGGCCTTGTGGTGTCGTCTCGATGCAGGCATACCAACGAACCTCCGGAACCGAAGCTATGGGCCGGGCCCCGCCGGGCGGGTACGAAGCCGCCATTCCCGCCCCGTCCGGCGCGATCCGGCGTACCCTGTCGCTCTCTCGCCGGTCCCGGCGCCGGCGGGCGGCGAGGGGTGCGGCGCGGGCCGCCCGGGCGCGCTGCCTGCCGGTGTCCGACGGGCGACGCGCGGGCGGGGATAGATTGGCCGGGTGCGTATCGCTCGTTTCGCTCATGCCAAGGGAATGTCGTTCGGGGTCGTCGAGGGCGAGCCGGAGGCCGGGCCGCAGGGCCTGACCATCGCCGAGATCGAGGGCCACCCGTTCGGGCAGATCCAGTTCTCCGGCGCCCGCTGGGCGCTCTCCGACGTCCGGCTGCTGTCGCCGATCCTGCCCAGCAAGGTGGTCTGCGTCGGCCGCAACTACGCCGAGCACGCCGCCGAACACGGCAGCGAGGTGCCGAAGGAGCCGCTGCTCTTCCTCAAGCCGTCCACGTCGGTCATCGGTCCGCGCGACGCGATCCGGCTGCCGATCTTCTCCAAGCAGGTCGAGCACGAGGCGGAACTCGCCGTGGTGATCGGCGCTCCGGGCGCCCGCCGGGCCGACCGGGCCGCCGCCGAGCGGGCCATCTTCGGCTACACCTGCGCCAACGACGTCACCGCGCGGGACCTCCAGCGCTCCGACGGCCAGTGGACCCGCGCCAAGGGCTTCGACTCGTTCTGCCCGATCGGGCCGTGGATCACCACCGGGCTCGACGTGAGCGACCTGGAGATCCGGTGTGAGGTGGGCCGCAACCCGGAGGAGATGGAGGTACGCCAGCTCGGCCGGACCAAGGACATGGTGTTCGACGTACCGGGCCTGGTGTCGTACATCTCGCACGTGATGACGCTGCTGCCCGGCGACGTGGTCCTGACCGGCACGCCGGCGGGGGTTAGTCCGCTCACCGAGGGGGATACGGTCACCGTGCGGATCCAGGGGATCGGGGAGCTCAGCAACCCGGTGGTCCCTGTCGCCTGATTCGCTCCGATGCCTCGTTTCCGCTGGTCAGGTGGGTTTCGAGGGGTTGGATTTGGCCTGTCGGCACCGGGAGGGTAAAGTTCATTCCCGGCGCCGCAAGGGGCCAATGGGGTATGGGGTAATTGGCAGCCCGACTGATTCTGGTTCAGTTAGTCTAGGTTCGAGTCCTGGTACCCCAGCGCAGCCGCGGGTTCGCAAGAGCTCGCGGACGCTGGATTCCGGCAGGTCACGCTGGCGGAGTGCAATGAAGGTTCTGGCCCCGTCGTCTAGCGGCCCAGGACGCCGCCCTCTCAAGGCGGTAGCGCCGGTTCGAATCCGGTCGGGGCTACAGCACCGACAGCCCGTCCCGTTTCCCCGGGGCGGGCTTTCTGCTGTCCGGGCAACGTTTTCCGCGTGCGGTGGGGGTGACCCCCGCGGCGCGGTGCCGGACGCGATGCCGCTAGACTACTGCCACGCCACCCGGCAGGGCGGCGAAGCAGGAAAAGTGCCTGGCCCCGTCGTCTAGCGGCCCAGGACGCCGCCCTCTCAAGGCGGTAGCGCCGGTTCGAATCCGGTCGGGGCTACGTCACCGAACGGCCCGTCTCGCTACGCGAGGCGGGCCGTTCGCATTCCCCGCCCCACCCCGTTGATCATGAAGTTAGCGGCAGTCTGGGAGATCAAAAATGCCGCCAACTTCATGATCAACGCGAGAGGGGGGTGGGGGTGGGTGGGTCAGAGGCCGGAGAGGCGCTGGCCGGCTCGGACGACGGCCATGGCGTGGCGTTCTCCGGGGCGGCGGCCGAGGCGCTCGATCGGGCCGGAGATGCTGATCGCGGCGATCACCCGGCCGGTGCGGTCCCGGATCGGCGCCGAGACGCTCGCCACACCCGCCTCCCGCTCCGCGACGCTCTGGGCCCAGCCGCGCCGCCGCACCTCGGCCAGCGTGCGGCCGGTGAACTTGGAGCGGGGGAGCAGCGGCATGACCGCCTCCGGCGGCTCCCAGGCGAGCAGGATCTGCGCCGCCGACCCGGCGGTCATCGGCAGCACCGAGCCGACCGGGACGGTGTCCCGCAGGCCGCTGGCACGCTCGGCGGCGGCCACGCAGATCCGCTCGTCGGCGCGCCGCAGGTAGAGCTGGGCGCTTTCGCCGGTGGCGTCCCGTAGCGCGGCGAGCAGCGGCTCGGCGGCGGTCAGGAGCACGTCCGGGGCCGCGTTCGCCAGCTCGCCCAGGCGTGGACCCGGGCGCCAGCGCCCCTGGGTGTCCCGGACGAGCATCCGGTGGATCTCCAGCGCCTGTGCCAGCCGGTGCGCGGTGGCCCGGGGCAGCTTGGTGCGTTCAACGAGTTCGGCCAGGCTGGCGCCGTCGACACAGGCGGCCAGGATGACCACCGCCTTGTCGAGAACGCCGACACCGCTCATACTGTGTCCCACAAGCCGAAATTTACCTCCCAGAATTTAGGATGTCCAGATGGTGGGAGTCACTCAACCGAGGACCCTGGCCGAGAAGGTCTGGGACGCACACGTGGTCCGCTCCGCCGACGGCGAGCCGGACCTGCTCTTCATCGACCTGCACCTGCTGCACGAGGTGACCAGCCCGCAGGCGTTCGACGGGCTGCGTCTGGCCGGGCGCGGGGTCCGCCGTACCGACCTGACGATCGCGACGGAGGACCACAACACCCCGACCGGGTACGACGACCCGGCGTTCCGCCTCCGGCGCGGCGACCTGCTCACGATCGCGGACCCCACCTCCCGCACCCAGATCGAGACGCTGCGTCGCAACTGTGCCGAGTTCGGCGTCCGCCTGCACGCGCTGGGCGACGAGAACCAGGGCATCGTGCATGTCATCGGCCCGCAGCTTGGCCTCACCCAGCCCGGCATGACGATCGTGTGCGGCGACTCGCACACCGCCACCCACGGCGCGTTCGGCGCGCTCGCGTTCGGCATCGGCACCAGTGAGGTCGAACACGTGCTGGCCACGCAGACGCTGCCGCAGGCCCGGCCGAAGACCATGGCCGTGAACGTGGTCGGCGAGCTGGCGCCCGGCGTCACCGCCAAGGACCTGGTGCTCGCGCTGATCGCGCAGGTCGGCACCGGCGGCGGTCGCGGTCACATCGTCGAGTACCGGGGCGAGGCGATCCGCGACCTCTCCATGGAGGGGCGGATGACCATCGCCAACATGTCCATCGAGTGGGGCGCCAAGGCCGGCATGATCGCGCCGGACGAGACCACGTTCGCGTACCTGAAGGGGCGGCCCAACGCGCCCCAGGGCGACGCCTGGGACGCGGCGCTGGAGTACTGGCGGACGCTGCCCACCGACGACGGCGCGACGTTCGACACCGAGGTCACGCTCGACGCGAGCCGGATCACGCCGTTCGTCACCTGGGGCACCAACCCCGGGCAGGGTGTGCCGCTGGGCGCGACGGTGCCGGCCCCGGAGGACTTCGTCACCGAGCCGGAGCGGGTCGCCGCCCGGCGCGCGCTGGAGTACATGGACCTCACCCCGGGCACGCCGATGCGTGACCTGGCCGTGGACGTGGTCTTCGTCGGCTCCTGCACCAACGGCCGCCTGGAGGACCTGCGTGCCGCCGCCGACGTGCTGCGCGGGCACCGCGTCGCCGACGGCGTACGCATGCTCGTGGTCCCCGGCTCGGCCGCGGTCCGCGAGGCGGCCGAGATCGAAGGGCTGGACAAGGTCTTCACCGAGGCCGGCGCCGAGTGGCGTTTCGCCGGCTGCTCCATGTGCCTGGGCATGAACCCGGACACGCTGAAGCCGGGTGAGCGTTCCGCCTCGACCTCCAACCGCAACTTCGAGGGCCGCCAGGGCCGGGGCGGGCGTACCCACCTGGTGTCCCCGCCGGTCGCCGCCGCCACCGCCGTGGTCGGCCGGCTGGCCGCCCCCGCCGACCTGTAGAAGGGCAGCCGAGAGATGGACAAGTTCACCACCCACACCGGCACCGCCGTGCCGCTGCGCCGATCCAACGTGGACACCGACCAGATCATCCCCGCCGTGTACCTCAAGCGGGTGACCCGGACCGGATTTGCCGACGGTCTGTTCAACGCGTGGCGGGAGGACCCGTCATTCGTCCTCAACGATCCCGTCCATTCGGGTGCGTCGATTCTGATCGCCGGCCCCGAGTTCGGCACCGGATCATCCCGGGAGCACGCCGTCTGGGCGCTGCGGGACTGGGGCTTCCGGGCCGTCATCTCGCCCCGCTTCGGCGACATCTTCCGCGGCAACGCGCTCAAGGAAGGCCTCCTTCCGGTCGAGCTGGAATTGAAAGCCGTGGAAGAACTGTGGGATCTCGTGGAATCCGAGCCGACCACGCCGATCACTGTCGACCTCGCCGCCCGCCAGGTCCACGCCGGTGACGCCACCTGGGCGTTCCCGCTGGACGACCACAGCCGCTGGCGGCTGATGGAGGGCTTGGACGACATTGGACTCACCCTCCGGCACGAGGCGGAGATCGCCTCGTACGAGGCGTCCCGGCCGTCGTTCCTGCCCTCGGTAGCCTGACTCCGGCCCGAATTCGCCCCCACCGGTGCGCCCGGTGGGGGCGAATCCGTTACGACACAAGGGCTTTTTTCCACCGAATGTTTGTGTCCAGGCAGCACAGGGCATAACGTGCGCGCAGAATGGCTCGCGTCGAGTCAGTTGCACAATCGGGAGGAAGTCGTGAACAAGGCCGAGCTCATCGAGGCGCTCGCCGTTCGCCTGGGGGACCGGAAGACGGCGACGGCCGCGCTCGACGCGGTTCTCGCTGAGGTCCAGGCGGCGGTCACCAAGGGCGAGAAGGTGGCGATCACCGGTTTCGGAGCGTTCGAGAAGCGCGTCCGGGGAGCCCGAACAGCGCGCAATCCGCGTACCGGCGAGGCGGTGAAGGTCAAGAAGACCTCCGTCCCGACGTTCCGGGCGGGCGCGGGCTTCAAGGAGATGGTGGCCAGCGGCAAGGTGCCGAAGGACACCGCCGCCGCGAAGAAGACCACCGGCGCCGCGAAGAAGACCACAGCGGCGAAGACCACCGCGGCCGCGAAGAAGACCACGGCGGCGAAGGCCACCAAGACCACCGCTACCAAGAAGGCCGCGCCGGCGAAGAAGGCCGCCGCGACCAAGACCACGGCGGCGAAGAAGACGACCGCGGCGAAGTCCACCGCGGCGAAGAAGACCACCACCGCCAAGAAGACGACCGCGGCGAAGTCCGCCACGGCCAAGAAGACCACGGCGGCCAAGAAGGCGCCCGCGAAGAAGGCACCGGCCAAGAAGGCCGCCACCCGGCGCTGACCGGACGGCCCACGAAAGGGCGCCCACCGTTGCCGGTGGGCGCCCTTTCGCATGGGTACGCCGTTGACCGCCCGCCGTCGCGCCCCGCAGAATCGCCGTGCCGAAAACCCCCGTCGGTCACGAGAAGAGGCGCCCGTGCGGCACCGTCACCTCTCCACCCTCACGCTCGCGCTCGGTATCGCGGTCCTGCTGGACGTGCTGCGGGTCTGGCTCCCGTCGGTCATCACCCTCTTCGGGCGGGCCGCCGAGACACCGGCCGAGCTGCTCGGCGCGTTCGCGCTCGGCTGGTTCCTGCTCGCGCTCGCCGCGCCTGCGCTCGTACGCCGCACCGGCGCCGCCCCGGTCGGACTCGTCGCCGCCGTTGTGCTGGCGGCGGCGCGGCTGGCGCTCACCGCGCAACCCGGTGGTCCGGCCCAGCTCTGGCTGGCCTGCGCCGGGCTGCTCGCCGGCCTGGTCTGGCTCGCCGCCACCGCCGCGTCCGTGCCCCGGCCGGTGGCCGGGCTGGCGCTGGGCATGGCCGGGAACGCGGTCGGGCACGCCCTGCTCGGCACCGAGGACCTGGTGTGGCGCGGCGGTGTGCTTGCCTGGAGCCTGAGCGCCCTGCTGGTGCCGGCGTTCCTGGCCGCCTCGGTGGCGGTACGGCGGGAGCGGGCGGACACGTCGGCGGCGGGGCCGTCCCCGACGGGCGCGGGCCACGGCACAACCGGGCGGCGTATCCGCGTTCCGGGACGCCGGGCCTGGCTGCTGTGCGGGCCGGCGCTGCTGCTGGCCGGTCAGGTGGCGCTCGCCCCGGCGCTCTGGAGCGCCGCCGCCGGCACCGGATCGCCTGACTTCCCCGGCCTCGCCCGTCCCGGCAGCGGTGCCCTGCCGGGCGCGCTCGCGGTGCTGCTGTTCCTCGCGGCGGCGTTGTTCCGGGCACCGGCGCGCGTGGCGCGGGTGCTGTGGCCACTGGCGTTGCTCGCCGGGTCGGTGCTGTTCGTGACCGGGCATCTCGTTCCGGCGTACCTGCTCACCGCCGCCGGTCTCGGCGGCTGCCTGGCCCTCACCGACACGACCGGCGACGGGCCCGCAGCCGCCGACGACGCGGCCGGGCCGGGCGACGACGGACGGGCGGGGGCGCGACGCGGGCGGGCGGCGGCGCTCGGGATGCTGGTGTTCGCGGTGGCCACGGTGGCCTACTACGCCGCCTACGACCTGGGGTACCCCAACGGCTGGGCGCCGGTCGCCACGGCCGTCCTGGTGGCTCTGGTGGCGGCTACCGCGCCTCTCCGGCCCGCACCGACGGCACCCGACCCGACGGCGCCCGGCGCAGCCGCACCCGGCCCGGTGCTGCCGACCACGGTCCGGGTCGCGGCCCTGGCCGCGCTCACCGCGCTGGCCGGGCTCGCCGCCGTGCTGCACGTACCGCCCGCGCCGGCCCGGGCCACGGCCGCGCCGGCGGCGGTACGGGTGGCCGCGTACAACATCCGGATGGGGTTCGGCCTGGACGGCCGGCTGGACCTCGACGCGCTGGCCCGGGAGCTGCGCGGCGCGGACATCGTGCTGCTCAGCGAGGTGGACCGGGGCTGGTGGCTCAACGGCGGCCACGACACGCTGGCGTTGCTGGCCCGGCGGCTGGAGATGCCGTACGTCTTCGCGCCCGCCGCCGACCCGGTCTGGGGCGACGCGGTGCTCAGCCGGTTCCCGGCGCGCTCCGGGCAGACGCGGCGGCTGACCGCGCACAGCGCGCCGACCGGTGCGCAGGCCCTCGGCGTCACGCTCGACCTCGGTGGTCGCGAGCTGGCAGTCGTGGCCACGCACCTGCAACCGCCGCCCGGCCGGGATCCGGTGGAGCAGGCCCGCGAGGTGGCCGAGTTCGCCGGCCGGTACGCCGCCGGCCGTCCGCTGGTGCTCGGTGGCGACCTGAACACCGAGCCGGCCGACCCGGCGTTCGCCGAGTTCACCGGCGCCGGGCTGGTGGACGCGCTGGCCCCGGCCCGGCCGTTGCGGACCAGCCCGGCCGACGACCCGCGCACCCAGATCGACCACGTCTTCGTCTCCCCGGGCCTGACCGCCACCGAGGTACGCGCGCCGCGTACCGAGGCCAGCGACCACCTCCCGGTGACGCTCACCGTCACGCTGCCCTGAGCCGCCTCACAGCCGGTCCGGGAGGACCAGCCGGTCACCGGCGAACGGCAGCAGCCAGCCACCGCCCTTGGCGGTGGTGAAGTCCTCGTCCACGCGGCCGGTGAGCCGTTCCAGCGCGCCCGGGATCACCTTGCCCTGGCTGCACACCGCCACCGTCCCGGCGGCCTGCGCCAGCGCGACCAGGCGGGCCGCGGCGGCGAGCGCGCACTCCTCGGCCTGCTGGCCCGGCTCCGGCTCGTCGAAGTCGCCGCACACCTCGATCGGCAGGTCCAGCCGGGCCGCGGCCGGACTCAGCGTCTGCACGCAGCGGCGCGCCGAGGCGGAGCACAGGCGGGCCGGGCGGACCAGGGCCACGAGCGGCACCAGCGCCAGCGCCTGGGCCTGCCCGTCGTCGTCCAGCGGGCGCCCGTGGTCCGGGCCGGTCCAGGTGCCGCGCTTGCCGGCGCTGGCGTGCCGCACCAGCAGCACGGTCGCGGTGACCGGCGGCAGCGCCGCGAACGCGGCGATCACCTCGGCGTCGTGCGGGTAGCTGACCCGGCGTACCGCGTCGTCGACCGGGAACCAGGCCACGTCGTCGACCTCGGTGCCGGGCTGGAAGCCGCCGGCGCCGGCCGCCCGCATGGACCAGTAGTCGACCGCCTTGGCGTGATCCTCGCTGCGGTAGCGGACGGTGGGCAGGCGCACCTGCGGCACCGCGCGTACGTCGGTCTCCTCGGCGACCTCACGGACGGCGGCGACCAGCGGATGCTCGCCGCGGTCCAGCTTGCCCTTCGGCAACGACCAGTCGCCGTACCGGGGGCGGTGCACGAGGCAGACCTCGACGCCGGCCGGGCCCGGGCGCCACACCACGCCGCCCGCGGCCCGGATCCGTACCGGCTCGTCGTCGCTCACCCGCTCACCGTATGCCCGCCCGGCACGCGCCACGGCCCGCTCAGTCCGCCCGGCCGCCGACCCGGCGCAGCAACAGGTCCTGCAGGTGGGTCAGCGGCGTGTCGCCGTCGCCGGTACGCCGGTGCCAGGTGCCGTCGGCGGCCAGCTCGAACGCGTCCACGTCGGGGTCGAACGCGGCGGTGAGGACGTGGTCCAGCTCGGCGCGGGCCACCGGATCGCTCACCTGCACCAGCGCCTCGACCCGGCGGTCCAGGTTGCGGTGCATCAGGTCGGCCGAGCCCATCCAGAACTCGGCGTCGCCGTTGTTGCCGAACCGGAAGATCCGGGAGTGCTCCAGGAACCGGCCGAGAATCGAGCGGACCCGGATGTTCTCCGACAGCCCCGGCACGCCCGGCCGCAGCGTGCACATGCCCCGGATCAGCAGGTCCACGTGCACGCCGGCCCGCGACGCCCGGTAGAGCGCGTCGGTGATCTCCTCGTCCACCAGGGAGTTCACCTTGAACTGCACCAGCCCCGGCATGCCCAGCCGGACGTGCTCGATCTCCCTGTCGATGCGCTCGATCAGGCCGCTGCGGATGCCCTGCGGCGCCACCAGCAGCCGCCGGTACGCGGTCTGCCGGCTGTAGCCGGTGAGCACGTTGAACAGGTCGGTCAGGTCGGCGCCGATCTCCGGGTCGGCGGTGAGCATGCCGAAGTCCTCGTAGAGCCTTGCCGTCTTCGGGTGGTAGTTGCCGGTGCCGATGTGGCAGTACCGGCGGATCTGGTTGCCCTCCTGGCGTACCACGAGCGCGGTCTTGCAGTGCGTCTTGAGGCCCACCAGGCCGTACACCACGTGGCAGCCGGCCCGTTCCAGCGTGCGCGCCCAGCCGATGTTCGCCACCTCGTCGAAGCGCGCCTTCAGCTCCACCAGCACCACCACCTGCTTGCCGGCGGCGGCCGCGTCGACCAGCGCGTCCACGATCGGGGAGTCGCCGCTGGTGCGGTAGAGCGTCTGCTTGATGGCGAGCACGTTCGGGTCGGCCGCGGCCTGCTCGACGAAGCGCTGCACGCTGGTGGCGAACGAGTGGTACGGGTGGTGCACCAGCACGTCGCCGTCGCGCAGCGTGGCGAAGACGCTGCGCGGCACCTCGCCCTCGGCCAGGCGCGGATGGGTGGCCGGCACGAACGACGGGTCCTTCAGGTCGGGCCGGTCCGCCTCGCCGTAGACCTGCCACAGCGCGGACAGGTCGAGCAGCCCGCGTACCCGCAGCACGTCGTGGTCGTCCATGTCCAGCTCGCGGACGAGCAGCTCCAGCATGTGGTCGGAGATGGACGCGGCCACCTCCAGGCGTACCGGCGGACCGAACCGGCGCCGGGCCAGTTCCCGTTCCAGCGCCTGGAGCAGGTCCTCGTCGCGGTCCTCGTCCACCTCGACCTCGGCGTTGCGGGTCACCCGGAACAGGTGGCACTCGACCACCTGCATGCCGGAGAAGAGCTGGCCGAGGTGCACCGAGATGAGGTCCTCCACCGGCAGGAACCGCACGCCCGGCTGCTCCCGGTGGACCCGGACGAACCGGGGCACGTTGTTCGGCACCTTGACCCGGGCGAACAGCTCCGAGCCGCCGTCCGGGTCGCGTACCGAGACGGCCAGGTTCAGCGACCGGCCGGAGATGTACGGGAACGGGTGCGCCGGGTCGACCGCCAGCGGGGTGAGCACCGGGAAGATGTGCTCCCGGAACCAGGTGCGCAGCCGCTCCCGCTCGGCGTCGTCCAGGTCGCTCCAGCGCAGGATGCGGATGTCCTCGGCGGCGAGCTTCGGCAGCACGTCGTCGACCAGGCAGGCGGCGTGCCGGGCGACCAGGCCGGCGGCCTTCTCGGTGACGAGTTCGAGCTGGGTGCGCAGCGGCAGCCGGTCGCCACCGCGTACCGGCAGGCCGGCGGAGAGGCGGCGCTTCAACCCGGCCACCCGGACCATGTAGAACTCGTCCAGGTTGCTGGCGAAGATGGCCAGGAACTTCGCCCGTTCCAGCAGCGGGGTGCGCGGGTCCTCGGCGAGCGCCAGCACCCGGGCGTTGAAGTCGAGCCAGGACAGCTCCCGGTTGAGGAAGCGGTCCTCCGGCAGCGGCTGCGCCGGTGGCGACCCGGCGTCCGGGCCGGTCTCGTCCGGGCCGGTCTCGTCCGGGCCCTCGACCGGGTCGAGCGGCTCGTCCAGCCCGGTGGCGCCGGCCGCGTCCGGGTCGGCGCCGAGGCGCTCCTCCGGGGGCCGGGGCTGGCGGAACCGCCCGTCCGGGCCGCGGCTGGGGCGGCCGTTGTGGGGCGGGCCGGGGTCGAGGATCGGCGGCGGGCCGTCGGGGTGCTCGCGAGGGGTGCTCACCACCTCATGATTCCCCGATAAGGGTGAACGGAAAATGAACTCCGGCCAGGTTGTTCACGCCATGGTCGGCAAGGTCACCCGGACGACCTCGCCGTCGGCGTCCCGCTCGATCCGGACACGCTGCCCCAATCGGAGCAGCCGCAGCCCGGAGGCGTCGAACGCGCGGGCCGGGAACGCCAGCTCGGTGCCGTCGTCGAGCAGCAGCACGCCGCTGCGGGTCGACGCGTCGTAGGTGGCCACCGTGCCCTGCATGCCAGCACCGTACCGGACTTCGGCCCCGGCCAGCAGCGCCGCCGTGCGTGGCCCCAGACCCAGCCCGGCGGCGGCGGCCAGGTCCGCCGGGGTGTCCACGTCCCGGCGCAGGCTGGGCCAGTCACCGGCCAGCGGCAGCGCCCCGCTCGCCGCGTGGGCGGCGGCCGAGCCGGGCCCGAACCGCGGCGCCAGCGGCACCCCGGCCGGCGCGGCCAGCAGCACGGTGCCACCGCCGGGTGCGTCCGCGACGTACCCGCGTACCCCCTGGGTGGCACGCAGCGCGGCGGCCAGCTCGGCCGGTCGCAGCGCGGGCAGGTCGGCGGTCAGGCCGGCCACGGCGGCGCGCGGCCCGGCGACGGCCGCGCCGTGCCGGAACGCCGCGTTCAGCCCGGCGCCCGGATCGGCGGCGACCCGGGCGCCCGCCGCGTCCGCCGCCGCGCGCACCCGCGCGTCGTCGGTCACCACGAGCACCCCGGCGACCGCCGGGCACGCCCGCGCCGCGCGCAGCGTGTCGGCCGCCAGGGCCAGCGCCAGCTCCTCATGGGGTACGCCGGGCAGCGCGCCCCGCAGCCGGCTCTTCGCCGCTCCCAGGCGCTTCACCGGCATCACCACGGTCCAGCGGGCCTCAGACACGCCGACCATCCTGCCAGCGGGAGCGCCGGTACCCGCACTGGCCGCAGCGGGGGCGAACAGGCATGATTCTGTGCCGGGGCGCGTGGGCGGATCGAGGAGGCACTGTGGCACGGCGGAGGCTGGGGTTCTGGCGACGGCTCGCCGTGGTGCTGGTGAAGCCGCTGATGACGGTCTGGACCCGGCGCACCTGGCGGGGCATGGAGCACCTGCGCGGCGACGGCGGCGTGATCCTCGTGCCGAACCACATCTCGCACGCCGACCCGCTCGTGGTCGCCCACTACATCTACGACGCCGGGCGCTGGCCGCGTTTCCTCGGCAAGGCCAGCGTGTTCCGGGTGCCGGTGGTCGGCGCGATCCTGCACCGCTGCCAGCAGATCCCTGTCGAACGGGGCACCGTCGAGGCGGTCAAGTCGCTGGACAAGCTGGTCGCCGCGCTGGCCGAGGGGGGCGCCGTGGTGATCTACCCGGAGGGCACCACCACCCGGGAGCCGGACCTGTGGCCGATGAAGGGCAAGACCGGCGCGGCCCGGCTGGCGCTCGCGACCGGCGCCCCGGTGGTCCCGATCGCCATGGTCGGCCCGGAGCGGATGTTCGACCCGCGTACGGCGCGGTTCGGGCTGCGCCCGCGTACCCCGGTGACGGTGGTCGCCGGCCCGCCGGTGGACCTGAGCCCCTGGGCCGGGGCCACGCCGACCCGGCCGATCCTGGAGGAGATGACGGACACCATCATGCTGCGCATCCGGGATCTGGTCGCGGAGATCCGTGGCGGCACACCACCGCCGCTCTGGCAGCGGCCCGCCCGCACCGGCATCCGGGAGGCCGGCGAATGAGCGGGCACGTGGCGGTGCTGGGCGCCGGGTCCTGGGGGACCGCGTTCGCCAAGATCCTCGCCGACGCCGGGCGGGACGTCACAGTGCTGGCCCGCCGCGCCGCCGTGGCCGAGGCGATCCGGACCGGCCGGGAGAACCCGGAGTACCTGCCGGGCGTGCGCCTGCCGGAGCGGGTGACCGCCACCGGCGACGCCGCCGAGGCGATCGAGGGCGCCGAGGTGGTGGTGCTCTCGGTGCCGTCGCAGACGCTGCGCGGCAACCTCGCCGACTGGACGCCGTACGTGGCGCCGGACGCCACGCTCGTGTCGCTGATGAAGGGCATCGAGCTGGGCACCACCAAGCGGATGAGCCAGGTGATCATGGAGACCGCCGGGGTGCCCGCCGACCGGGTGGTGGTCGTCTCCGGGCCCAACCTGGCCCCGGAGATCGCCGCCGAGCAGCCGGCCGCGACGGTGGTCGCCGGCACCGACAGCCGGCGTACCGCGCTGGTGCAGGCGTCCATCCGGACCCCGTACTTCCGCCCGTACACGAACGACGACGTGATCGGCTGCGAGCTGGGCGGCGCGGTGAAGAACGTGATCGCGCTGGCGTACGGCATCGCCACCGCGATGGGCTTCGGCGACAACACCCGGGCCATGCTGATGACCCGGGGGCTGGCCGAGACCGCCCGGCTGGGCGTGGCGCTCGGCGCCGACCCGATCACGTTCGCCGGGCTGGCCGGCATGGGCGACCTGGTCGCCTCCTGCTCGTCCCCGATGGCCCGTAACCGCACCTTCGGCGAGCACCTCGGCCGGGGGGAGTCGCTGGAGCAGGCCCAGGCGGCCACCCGGCAGACCGCCGAGGGCGTCAAGAGCTGCCTGGCCATCCGCGACCTGGCCCGCGCGCACGGGGTCGAGATGCCGATCACCGAGCAGATCGAGCGGATCTGCCACGAGGGGATGGACCCGCGCCTTGCGGTGGACGCGCTGATGAGCCGTACCGCCAAGCCTGAGTCGTACGAGTGAGCGGAGCCGGGATGAGTGGCGAGAACTGGGGCGACGGCACGCGCAGCGTCCACGCCGGACTGCCGGAGGCGGTACCCGGGCAGCCGTTCCTGCCCGGCCCGGTCTTCGCCGCGCCGTACCACCTCGACCCGGAGCGCGGCCCGTCGGCGGCGGCGGACGGGTACGGGCGGCCCGACAACCCGACCCGGCGACTGCTGGAGACGGCGATCGGCGAGCTGGAGGGCGCCGACTGCCGCGTCTTCGCCAGCGGCCAGGCCGCCATCACCGGGCTGCTGCTGACGGTGCTGCGACCCGGCGACACCGTGCTGCTGCCCGCCGACGGCTACTACTCGGTGCGCTCGTTCGCCTCGGGCACGCTGGAGCAGCTCGGCGTACGGGTGACGCTGGTGCCGACCGCCGGGCCGTACCCATCGTTCGACGGCGTGCGGCTGGTGCTGCTGGAGACCCCGGCGAACCCCGGCCTGGACGTCGTCGACGTGCGGGCGGTGGCCGCCGCCGCGCACGCCGCCGGGGCGCTGGTGGCGGTGGACAACACCACCGCGACGCCGCTCGGGCAGCGCCCGCTGGACCTCGGCGCGGACGTGGTGGTCGCCTCCGGCACCAAGGCGCTGACCGGCCACTCGGATCTGCTGCTGGGCTATCTGGCCACCCGCGACGCCGGGCTGCGGGACGCGGCGACCACCTGGCGCAACGCCACCGGTGGGGTGCCCGGCGCGTTCGACTGCTGGCTGGCCCACCGGTCACTGGCCACGCTCGACCTGCGGCTGGCCCGGCAGACCGCCAACGCGCGGGCGCTGGCCGACCTGCTCGCGGCCCGGCCGGACGTGACCGGGGTGCGCTGGCCCGGACGGCCGGACGACCCGGCGTACCCGGTCGCGTCGGCACAGATGCGGCGCGTGCCGGGCGTGGTCTCGTTCGACCTGGGCGACGAGGGCCGGGTGGCCCGGTTCCTCGGCGCCTCCCGGCTGGTGGCCGCCGCCACCTCGTTCGGCGGGCTGCACAGCACCGCCGACCGGCGCGCCCAGTGGGGCGACGCCACGCCGCCCGGCTTCGTGCGGTTCTCCTGCGGCATCGAGGACACCGCCGATCTGCTCGCCGACGTGGCGGCTGCGCTGGACGCGGCGGGCTGACGGCGCGACGTCCGCTGGGCTATCGTGACGGGCAGCCACGGCCCGTGCGGCCCCGACCCGAGGAGGTGAGTCCGATCCCCCAGCAGAGGACCGGCGTTCCCTCCGAGTCCGCGTCGCCCAGGAGCTGAGGCGACGCCGGGAGCGCCGACGAGCGCTTCCCGAAAGGCCTGCCATGGCATCCACCGTGTTCACTCCCGACCGTCCGGCCCTCGTCCGCCGGCTGCGCGCCGCCGGTTGCGTCTTCGCCGAGGACGAGGCGGAACTGCTGATCGCCGCCGCCGACTCGGCGCAGGCGTTGACCCGGCTGGTCGACCGTCGCGTCGCCGGCCTGCCGCTGGAACATCTGCTCGGCTGGGCCGAGTTCTGCGGTCGGCGGATCGCCGTCCACCCGGGTGTGTTCGTGCCGCGCGGCCGGACCGCCCTGCTCGTCGACGCCGCGACGGCGCTGGCCGGGCCGGCCCCCGCGGTGCTCGACCTGTGCTGCGGCTCCGGCGCCGCCGCCGTGGTGCTGCATGAGCGGCTGACGCCGCGCTGGCTGGCCGCCGCCGACATCGACCCGGTGGCGGTGGCCTGCGCCCGGCGCAACCTCGAACCACTGGGCGTCCCGGTCTACGAGGGCGACCTGTTCGACGCGCTGCCGGCCGGCCGGCGCGGGACGCTGGACCTGGTGGTGGCGAACGCGCCGTACGTGCCGACCGCCGCGGTGACCTCGCTGCCGGCCGAAGCGCGCCTGTACGAGGCGCCGGTGGCGCTGGACGGCGGCACGGACGGCCTGGCCGTGCTGCGCCGGGTCGCCTCCGGTGCGGCCGAGTGGCTCGCCCCGGGCGGGCATGTGGTGGTCGAGGTGAGCGTCGCGCAGGCCCCGGAGTTGTGCGCCGTGTTCACCGCCGCCGGGCTGGAGCCGGCGGTGGTCCGCGACGAGGAACGCGAGGCGACAGCGGTGACCGCCCGCCGTCCCGGCTGACCGCGGCGGGGGAGCCCCGGCTGATCGCGGTGGGGGAGTCCCGCCGGGGGCGTGGCGGGTGGGCCGGACGGGAACTAGCCTCGGGTCAGGCGCGGCGGGAGGCGGTGGCGGTGGGCAGCGCAGGTGTGCCGGTGGTGGTGGGGCTCGACAACGGGGGCACGAGCGACAACGCCACTGTGCTGACCGTCGACGGCCGGTTCCTGGTGGACGGGCTGCTGGAGATCCCGAGTGACGTGGGCGCCGGGCCGGAGGCGGCGGTGGAGGCGCTGGCGCGGGCGTTCGACGGCGTGCTCGCCCACACCGGCGTGCCCCGCGACCTGGTACGCGCGGTCGGGCTGGACACGCCCGGCCCGGCCAGCGCCACCGGGGTCATCTCCTCGCGGGGCTCCACCAACTTCTCCCAGCCGGCCTGGCGCGGCTTCGACGTGCGTACCGCGCTGGAGCGGCGGCTCGGCCTGCCGGTGGTGTACGCCAACGACGGCAACGCCGCCGCGCTCTACGCCCACCACGTGCACTTCGGCGCGGACGCGATGGCCCGGTCCTCGGTGGCCGCGATCGTCGGCACCGGGCTCGGCGGGGGTGTGGTGGAGTCCGGGCGGGTGGTCGGCGGCGCGGCCGGCATGGCCGGCGAGTTCGGGCACGTGCACATCCCGCTGGACGGCCTGGTCGAGCCGGACCAGGCGGCGCCGGTCTGCGCGTGCGGCTTCACCGGTGACGCGGAGAGCGTCGCCTCGCTGACCGCGATCCGGCGCAACCTGCTGCCGTACTGGCTGGCCCGGCATCCGGAGCATCCGCTGGCCGCGGAGGAGCCGGACCGGGCCGCGAAGCTGCTGCGCGGCTACGGCGAGCGGGGCGACCCGCTGGCCCGCCAGGTGTTCGGCCAGCAGGCGCGGGCGCTGGGGCGGCTGTTCACCATCGCGGCCAACTTCACCGACCCGCACGCGTACTTCGTCGGCGGGGGCGTGGTGGAGGCGGCGCCGGAGTTCCGGGACTGGTTCCTCGCCGCTGTCGCCGAGCACACGGTGCTCCGTGCGGAGCAGCGGGCGGTGGCCACCTTCGCCCTGGTGCCGGACCGGGACATGGCCGGGGCGCGTGGGGTGGCCATCGCCGCTCTGGAGGTGGTGCGTGCCGCCGCCGTGGCCGCGCCGTTGCGGCCGGGCGGCGCGTCCGCCTGAGGAGCCGCGGTCAGGGGCGCGGCGGCGCCGCGGTGAACGCGGCCCAGGCGTGCGGCCGGAACACCAGCACCGGGCCGGCCGGGTCCTTGGAGTCGCGGACCGCCACCGAGCCGGGCAGCGGCGCCATCTCCACGCATGCGCCCTCGTCGCCGCTGTGACTGCTCTTGCGCCAGCCGGCCGGTGTCGGGTGCGGACGGTTCGTGCCGTTCATCTGGGTCACCTCTCGTTCAGCAGGCGGAGCAACTGGTCCCGACTGGCCGCCGGGCTCAGCGCCACGGTCCGCAGGTGCTCCATGATCTTGGTGCAGGTACGCAGGTCGCCCGGCCGATCGAGGATCATCTGCCCGGCGACGGTCTCCACCGAGGCGATGATCGGGTCCTCCGGGTCGGCGAACTCCAGCATGTGCAGCGAGCCCCGGGTGCCGCGGTGGTAACCGGCGGCCAGGGGGATCACCTGCACCGTGATGTTCGGCAGTTCGGCCATCTTCACCAGGTGCTGGAGCTGGGCGGACATGACCGAGGGCCCACCGACCGGGCGCAGCAGCGCGCCCTCGTCGATGATGGCGTCGAGGATCGGCGGCTCGTCCCCGGAGAGCCGCTGCTGGCGGTCCAGCCGTAGCTGCACCCGCTGCTCGACCTGCTCGTCGCTGAGGGTGTGCGGGCCGCCGCGCATCACGCCGCGGATGTAGTCGGCGGTCTGCAGCAGACCGGGCACCACCGACGGCTCGAAGTTCGCGATGCCGGTGGCCTCGGCCTCCAGCGCGATGAAGTCGATGGTGCGGCGGTCCAGCAGGTACGAGTAGGACACCCACCAGCCGGGCTTGCGGGCGTCCTTCGCGAGCTCCACGGCCGCGGCGATCTCGTCCGGGCCCACGCCGTAGCTGGTCAGCAACGCGCGCACGGTGGCGGGACTGATCAGCGTCTGCGCGTTCTCGTAGCGGGACAGCGTGCTCCGGGTGCTGTTGATCTCGTCGGCCGCGGACTCCAGGGTGAGGCCGGCGGCCTCCCGGTGGGTCCGCAGTGCGATGCCGAGCCGTCGGGCCCGGGCGGTCTTCGGCGCCATGCATCGATGGTCGCACATCTGGTGGGAAAATGTGCGTGAGAGAAAGTCGATGAGAGTTGCATTCACGCCCGTGAACCTGTCAACCTGTGACGGCGTCCTCACCGCCGGTTGTCGTGGCGACGGTGGCGGTGAGCGACCGGAGGGGATGKGGCGCGCGGTGGTCGGATTTCTACTCCCCCACGATCCGGCCGCCGCGTGCCCCTGCCGGTCCACGAGATGGGGAGGGGTTCCGCGATGACGGTGACGGCCTGCCGCCTGCGGAGCGGAGGTGGCCGGGAATGACCCGGTTCCTCGTGGTCCTCACCGACGTGCGACCCCCGGACGGCGCCGGGCGCGACGAGCGGACCAGCCCCGAACGCCGACGGCAGGTCGTCGGCGCGAACAGCCGGGAGGCGGCCGACCGGATCGCCGGCGCGTTCATGGCGCTGGGCATGGTGCGGGCCGGCCGGCAGCGCGTCAAGGTGATCGCGGTCGGCCGCCGGCCCCGGCACCCGGCCTTCTGAGTCGGAGCCACCCTCGTATGGTTACTCCCTGTATATGTCACCTTGACCGTTTGCCACGCGGCTCCGCGTCTCCCCGGGTATCGACCACCCCCGCCGACAACGCACAGTAAGGTCAATCGGGTGAGCGCCACCGGCGAGCACGGCCAGCCGCAGTCGCGACGATGAGGTGACCATGACCACCCCAGGCAAGACCCGTGTGGCGATCGTCTTCGGTGGCCGCAGCCCCGAGCACGGCATCTCCTGCGTCAGCGCCGGCAGCGTGCTGGCCGCGCTCGACCCGGACGAGTTCGAGGTGGTGCCGGTCGGCATCACCCGGCAGGGCCAGTGGGTGCTCGCCGACGGCGAACCGAGCCGGCTCGCCATCACCGACCGGAAGCTCCCGGAGATCACCGCCGGGTCCGGCGCCGAGCTGGTGCTGCGCGCCGACCCGGCCGCGGGCGGCCTGATGGTGCTCGACCCGGCCCAGGGGCCGGTCGCGCTCGCCGACGTGGACGTGGTCTTCCCGGTGCTGCACGGCGCGTACGGCGAGGACGGCACGATCCAGGGAATGCTGGAGATGGCCGACATCCCCTACGTCGGCGC
The DNA here is from genome assembly GCF_001709195.1 of Micromonospora sp. II. Classification (NCBI taxonomy): domain Bacteria; kingdom Bacillati; phylum Actinomycetota; class Actinomycetes; order Micromonosporales; family Micromonosporaceae; genus Micromonospora; species Micromonospora sp. II. The sequence continues at coordinate 141,718 of NZ_LYXF01000008.1, forward strand.
GAACGTGTTCGCCTCCGCCGCGGCCATGGACAAGGAGTTCACCAAGAAGCTCTGCGCCGCCGAGGGCATCCCGGTCGGCCCGTACGCGGTGCTGCGCGCCGGGATGTCGCTGAGCGAGGAGGACAAGGAGCGCCTCGGGCTGCCCGTCTTCGTCAAGCCGTCCCGGGCCGGCTCCTCGTTCGGCATCACCAAGGTCGACGACTGGGCGGACCTGGACGCCGCGCTCGTCACCGCCCGGGAGATCGACAGCAAGGTGCTCGTCGAAGGCGCCGTGGTCGGCCGCGAGATCGAGTGCGGTGTGCTGGAGGGCGAGGCCGGCGGCGCGCCGGAGGCCTCGGTGCTCGCCGAGGTGCGGATGATCGGCGACCGCGACTGGTACGACTTCGAGGCCAAGTACATCTTCGCCGACGAGGTCTGCGAGTACGACGTACCGGCCGACCTGCCCGAGCCGGTCGCGCGGCAGGTGCGCGACTACGCCACCCGGGCCTTCACCGCGCTCGACTGCTCCGGCCTGGCCCGGGTCGACTTCTTCGTGACCCCGCAGATGGACGTCTACCTCAACGAGATCAACACGATGCCGGGCTTCACCCCGACGTCGATGTTCCCGCGGATGTGGTCGGCCAGCGGGCTGGAGTACCCGAAGCTGGTCAATCGGCTGATCCGTACCGCCCTGCACCGCCGCGCCGGCCGCTGAACCGGCCGGCCGGGCGTCAGGCGGAGCAGCCCGAGGGGGCCTGCTTCGCCGAGGGCACGGAGCTGACGATGGTGTCGGAGATCGTCGTCACCCACTGCAGCGGCGGCTCGTACGACTTCGGCACCCGCACCCGGATCGGCGTCTCCCGGTCGACGGTGGTCAGCACCGTGGCGTCGGCCTCCTCGGCCGCGTGCCAGCAGACCTTGTTCACCGTCCACACCTCGTCGGTGGGCGGGAACTGCGCCGGGCTGCCGCCGCAGGCCACCGTCAGCGCCGGGTCGCCGTACGCGGCGTTCTGCTCCGGGCCCGCGGTGACCGGACGCTGCGGCAGGTCACGCACGCTGTCCGGAAGCTGCGACATCAGGGCACGGCAGAGTACGGTCGGGCGCTCGGCCAGCGCCGGGGCGGCCATCTCGACCGGCGCGCTCGACTGTGCCCGGGGGCTCGCCGACGCGCTCGGCCCGGCGTCCGGCGACTCCGGGGCCAGCTTGGCGAACGTGAACCCGGCCACCGCCACCGTCACCGGCACGGCGACCAGAGTCGCCCAGAGCGCGGCGCGGCGGGTGGAGCGGTCCGGGCGCGGGGAAGTCTTCTCGTCCACTTACAGCCGCACCACCGAACACGTGAGGGTGCGGGTGATGCCGGGCACCATCTGCACCTTGCTGACAATGAGTTTGCCGAGCTCGTCGACGGTGTTCGCCTCGGTGAGCACCACCACGTCGTACGGCCCGGTGACGGCGTCGACCCGTACCACGCCGGCCAGGTCCGCGATCAGACCGGCCACGTCACGCGCCCGGCCGACCTCGGTCTGGATGAGGATGTACGCCTGTACCACGACTCGACCTCCGTCCGTCGCCTCCGGGCGACCCGAAGGGTGAAACTACCGTACTGAGCGGCAGTGATCCCTATCGGTTGCCGGTCGTACGCGGTGAGCGAGCACACGCCGGCGCGGACAGGGGTGGAACGTGCGCAACGACGCAGCGGATCGAGGGGACGGCATGACGGTCACGGATGTCGGCGAGTTCGGGCTGATCGACCGGGTGACCGCCCGGCTGGCACAGGGACAGAGCTGCCTGCTCGGCCCCGGCGACGACGGCGCGGTGGTGGCGGCGCCGGACCGGCGGGTGGTCGCATCGACCGACGTGCTGGTGGAGGGACGGCACTTCCGGCGCGACTGGTCGGCGGCGCGGGACGTGGGACACCGCGCGGCGGCGGCCAACCTCGCCGACATCGCCGCCATGGGCGCCACCCCGACCGCGCTGCTCGTCGCGCTCTGCATGCCGGCCGAGCTGGACCCGGCCTGGGCCGAGGAGCTGGCCGACGGGCTGGGCGCGGAGGCGGCGCTCGTCGGCGCGAGCGTGGTCGGCGGGGACATGTCGGCCAGCCCGACGCTCACCATCGCGGTGACCGCGCTCGGCGACCTGGCCGGGCGGCCACCGGTGGTCCGCTCCGGCGCCCGGCCCGGCGACGTGGTGGCGCTGGCCGGGCGCACCGGCTGGGCGGCGGCGGGCTACACGGTGCTGTCCCGGGGCTTCCGCACGCCCCGGCTGCTGGTCGAGGCGTTCCGCCGCCCGGAGGTGCCGTACGCGGCCGGACCGGCCGCCGCCGCGGCCGGCGCCACCGCCATGATCGACGTGTCGGACGGGCTGCTGGCCGACCTCGGGCACGTGGCCGCCGCCAGCGGCGTGGCCGTCGACCTGAGCCGGGAGGCGTTCGAGGTGCCCCGGCAGATGCGCGACGCGGCGGCGGCGCTCGGCGTCGACCCGTACACCTGGATCCTGGCCGGCGGCGACGACCACGCCCTGGCGGCGACTTTCCCGCCCGACGCCGCGCTGCCCGACGGCTGGCGGCCGGTCGGGCGGGTGGCGGCCGGCGCCGGCGTCACCGTCGACGGCGCCGGGTACGACGGCCCGCGCGGCTGGGACCACTTCCGCCGAACGGCGGAGTGATCTGCGTCCGACCCCCGGCCGCCCGGCCGGGCGGGGGTCGGAGGCGGTCGTAACCTGGCACGGTGAGCGAGATCGAGATCCGGGAGCGGCGCTTCGACGCGCCCGAGTCGCAGGCGCTGATCCGGGCGGCGCTGGCCGACCTCGGCGCCCGTTACGGCGGCAGCGGCGACGACACCCCTGTCGACGCGGCCGAGTTCACCCCGCCGGACGGCGCGTTCCTCGTCGCCTACCTCGACGGGCGTCCGGTGGGCTGCGGCGGCTGGCGCAGCCACGGCGAGGACGGCGACACGGCCGAGTTGAAGCGGATGTACACCGACCCGGCGGCCCGGGGCCGGGGCGTGGCCCGTGCGGTGCTCGGCGCGGTCGAGCGCTCCGCCCGTGACCACGGCCGCAAACGGATCGTGCTGGAGTGCGGCGACAAGCAGCCCGAGGCGATCGCCATGTACACCTCGTCCGGCTACGAGCGGATCCCGAACTTCGGCTACTACAAGGACGCCCCGGGCTGCCTGTCCTACGGCCGCACGCTCTAGCCGACGGTGATGCGGATCTCGTTCGCGGCGCGGCGCGCGGCACTGGCCGCCTCGTCCGGGGTCGCGCCCCAGGCCATCAGGTGCCCGCTGCGGTGCGCCGAGGAGAGCAGTTCCGGCACGGTCTGACCGACCTTCGTCTCGACCTGCACGTCGAGCACGCCCGGCACGCGCAGCGCGTCGCGCTTGCCGTCGACGGCGGTGACCTGTCCGGGCGGCGCGATCAGGAACTCGATGGCCGCCGCGCCGGTCGGCCGCGCCGGCAACGTCGGCCGTTCGCCGCGCAGCACCCGCAGGTACGCCTCGATGACGTCGCGCTCGTAGGCGATCGAGATCAGCGCGGTGATCATGTCGCCGGGCATCCGGGCCGCGCACTCCACCAGCGTCGGCACGCCGTCGACGAGGATCCACTCGCTGTGCAGCATGCCGCTGCGGAAGCCGGCCGCCTCGGCGAGGCGTACCGCGGCGGCGCGCAGCGCGTCGTGCTCGGTGGCGGGCAGCGCGGACGGCACGGTGTGGCCGGTCTCGACCGGGTACCGGCCACCGGCGATCCGCTTGTCGGTGACGTTAGCGAAGATCACCTCGCCGTCGGCGACCAGCAGCTCGACGCTGTGCTCGGAGCCGACCAGCAGCTCCTCCACCAGCACGCCGGTGGGCAGGCCGCGCTCGGTGGCCTCGGCCGGGTCCGGCGGCGCGGCGCTCGCCGCCCAGCGGGCGGGCACCTCGGCCGGGTCGGTGATCAGCTGCACGCCCAGGCTGCCGGAACGGCGGGTGGGCTTGAGCACGCACCGGCCGCCGTGCGCCCGTGCGAACTCCACCGCCCGCGCCGGGTCGTCGACCAGCTCGTAGACGGGGTTGGCCAGTCCGATCCGGTCGGCGAGCAGCCGCATCCGGTGCTTGTCGGAGAAGATGTCAGCGGCCTCCGCCCCGGCGCCGGGCAACCCGAGCCGCTCGGCGAGCCGGGCGGCGGCGCCGACCGCGTACTCCAGGCCGGGCAGGACCAGCCGGGCGTCGGCCAGGGCGGGCTCGCGGGCGAGCAGGGCGTCGGCGTCGAAGCCGGTCTGGTACTCGGCCTCGACCAGTCGCCCGATCATCGGCAGCCGCTCGGCGAACCGGGCCAGGTCGCGGCGGGCGATCACGTCCGGCTCCTCGACCAGTACCACGGTGCCGGCCGGCAGTTGCTGGTCGAACCAGCTCAGTGAGCCGAACGACGCGCCCACCACCACCAGTTGCTCGCGACCCAGATCGAGGTCCACCGGTCACCCTCCCCACGGCTCGCGCCGGAACCGGACGGCCGGCGCAGCAGCACCCTAACCGGCCCGTACCAGCCGGTCGCCGTACGGTCGGTCAGGTGTGCGGCGCGGGTCGGTGGATACGACAGAAGCCGGCGGATCCCGAGGGATCCGCCGGCGACCGACGATGTTCGGTGGCGCTACCGCGTCAGGCGCGGGTGACCTTGCCGGCCTTGATGCACGAGGTGCAGACCTTCAACTTCTTGGTGTTGCCGCCACCGGCCGGGGTGCGCACCGACTGGATGTTCGGGTTCCAGCGGCGGTTGGTCCGCCGGTGCGAGTGGGACACGTTGTGGCCGAAGCCCGGCCCCTTGCCACAGACGTCGCACACGCTAGCCACGGGATACTCCTGGGATTGAAACGTTCATGAGGTCGCCGCCAGGCGCTGCCCGGGCAACCTGGTCAGGTTACCCGATGACAGTCGGTACGCCCAACCGGCCCTTTCGCGAGCCCACCCAGCGTACCGGCGACCCGGCCGGGCCGGCGGGCGGGGCGGACACGCGGCGGACGACCCCGGCGCGTGTCGGTGCGCGCCAGTAGGCTTCCCGACGTGCTGGAGACCCTCGACGCCGCCGCGGTGCGCCGCTGGTGCGCGAGCGGGCTGGCCGCCCTCCGGCGGCACCAGGGCGAGATCGACGAGCTGAACGTCTACCCGGTGCCCGACGGCGACACCGGCACCAACCTGGTCCTCACGCTGACCTCGGCCCAGCAGGCCCTGGCCATGGACCTCGGCACCCTCCCCGACGACGGGCACACCCCGCACGGGCACGCGCTGCGGCTGATGGCCCGGGGCGCGCTGCTCGGGGCGCGCGGCAACTCCGGGGTGATCGTCTCGCAGATCCTGCGCGGCCTCGCCGACACGCTCGCCGCCGCTCCCGCGGTGGGCGGGCGGCAACTCGCCGACGCGCTGGCCGACGCCACCACAGCCGCCTACGCCGCGGTCGCCCGGCCGGTCGAGGGCACGCTGCTCAGCGTGGTCGCCGCGGCGGCCCACGCGGCCCGTCTCGTGGACAGCGACGACCTGCGCACAGTGGCCCGGGCCGCGGCCGAGGCGGCGGCGCACGCGCTGGCGCGTACCCCCGAGCAGTTGCCGGAGCTGGCCCGCGCGGGCGTGGTCGACGCCGGTGGGCGCGGCCTGTGTCTGCTGCTTGACGCGCTGGTCGAGGTGGTCACGGGGGAGAGCCCGGCCCAGCCGGCGCCCGCGCCGCCCACCCGCCGTCCGCCGGCCACCGCCGTGCGGGAGAGCGGCTCCGACGTGTACGCCTACGAGGTGCAGTACCTGCTCGACGCGGACGACGAGGCGGTGGCCCGGCTGCGCGCCGAGCTGGCAGTGCTCGGCGACTCGCTGGCGATCGTCGGCGACGGCGCCGGCACCTGGAACGTGCACGTGCACGTCAACGACGTCGGAGCGGCGATCGAGGCGGGCGTGGTCGCCGGCCGGCCGCACCGCATCGGCGTGACCCGCTTCGCCGACCAGACCGCCCCGGCGCCGGGGCCGCAGGCGCCGCTGCCCGAGGGGCGGGCCGCCGTGGTGGTGGCCACCGGCGCGGGCATCGCCGAGCTGTTCGCCGCCGAGGGCGCCGTGGTGGTGCCGGCCAACCCGTCCACCGGTGAGCTGCTGAACGCGATCCGGGCCACCGGCGCCGCCCGGGTGGTGGTGCTGCCGAACGACCCGAACACGCAGTCGGTGGCGAGCGCGGCCGCGAAGGAGGCGTACGGCCTCGGCGTCAAGGTGAGCGTGGTGCCCACCCGTTCCCCGGTGCAGGCGCTCGCGGCGCTCGCAGTACGCGACCCGAAACGGCGCTTCGAGGACGACGTGATCGCGATGGCCGAGGCGGCCGGCGCCTGCCGGTACGCCGAGGTGTGCCACGCCGCCCGGGAGGCGCTCACCGTCGCCGGCCCGGCCCGCGCGGGTGACGTGCTGGCGCTGGTCGAGGGCGAGGTGCACCTGATCGGGCAGGATCTGACCGACACCTGCATCGCGGTGGTGGACCGGATGCTCGGCGGTGGCGGTGAGCTGGTCACGCTGCTGTGCGGCGCGGATGCGCCGGCCGGGCTGGCCGACCGGGTCCGTGAGCATGTCGAGCGGGCCTGGCCGTTCGTCGAGGTGCAGGCGTACGAGGGCGGGCAGCCGCACTATCCGCTCCTGGTGGGGGTCGAATGACGAGCGAGGCGGCCACTGTGGACACGCCGCTGAAGAAGCTGGTCGGCGAGCGCACCGCGAAGGCGTTGGCCGGGCATCTCGACCTGCACACCGCGGGCGACCTGATCTACCACTTCCCGCGCCGGTACGACGAGCGCGGCGAGCACACCGACATCCGCTCGCTCGACGTGGGGGAGCAGGTCACAGTGCTCGCCCAGGTGCAGCGCACCGCCGTGCGCCCGATGCGCCAGCGGCGCGGCAACCTGCTGGAGGTCACCGTCGGCGACGGCTCCGGCGGCGTGCTCACCTGCACGTTCTTCGGCAACCAGGCGTGGCGGGAGCGGGAGCTGCGGCCCGGCCGGTGGGGGTTGTTCGCCGGCAAGGTGACCGAGTTCCGGGGCAAGCGGCAGCTCAACGGCCCGGAGTACGTCCTGCTCGGCGAGGGCGGCGAGGGCGAGGCGGCGGCGAACGAGGAGGTCGAGGAGTTCGCCGGTGCCCTGATCCCGGTCTATCCGGCCGCGGCGGCGGTACCGACCTGGGTGATCGCCCGCTGCGTGCGCGTCGTGCTGGACACGTTCACCCCGCCGGACGACCCACTGCCGGCCACCGTGCGGGCCACCCGCAACCTGGCCGACATCGGCACCGCGCTGCGCGAGATCCACCGCCCGACCAGCAAGGAGGCGCTCTACCGGGCGCGTCGGCGGCTCAAGTGGGACGAGGCGTTCGCCGTGCAGCTCACGCTGGTGCAGCGCAAGCACCGGGCCGCGGCGTGGCCGGCGCGGGCCCGGCCGGCGAAGGCGGGCGGCCTGCTCGACGCGTTCGACGCCCGGCTGCCGTACGAGCTGACCTCCGGCCAGCAGGTCGTCGGGCGGGAGATCGCCGCCGACCTGGCCGCCGCGCACCCGATGCACCGGCTGCTGCAGGGCGAGGTGGGCTCCGGCAAGACCGTGGTGGCGCTGCGCGCCATGCTCCAGGTCGTCGACGCCGGTGGGCAGGCCGCGCTGCTCGCGCCGACCGAGGTGCTCGCCGCCCAGCACCACCGGGGCATCCTCGACCTGCTCGGCCCGCTCGGCCGGGCCGGTGAGCTGGGCGCCGCCGAGGACGCCACCCGGGTGGAGCTGGTCACCGGCTCGCTTGGCGCGGCGGCCCGGCGCCGGGCGCTGGCCGAGGTGGCCGAGGGGCGGGCCGGCATCGTGCTCGGCACGCACGCGCTGCTCTACGAGGGCGTCGACTTCCACGACCTGGGCCTGGTGGTGGTGGACGAGCAGCACCGCTTCGGCGTGGAGCAGCGCGACGCGCTGCGCGCCAAGGCCGACCAGCCGCCGCACGTGCTGGTGATGACGGCCACCCCGATTCCGCGCACGGTGGCCATGACCGTCTACGGCGATCTGGAGACCTCCACGCTGTCCCAGCTTCCGCAGGGTCGCTCGCCGATCGCCTCGCACGTCGTACCGGCCGCCGAGAAGCCCGCGTTCCTCGACCGGGCCTGGCGCCGGCTGCGCGAGGAGGTCGCGAAGGGCCACCAGGCGTACGTGGTGTGCCCGCGCATCGGTGAGGGTCCGGTGTCGGACGAGGAGGCGCCGCGGGAGGACGACAACGGCCGGCGCCCGCCGCTGGCGGTGACCGAGGTGGCCCCGCTGCTGGCCGAGGGGCCCCTGCACGGGCTGCGGATCGGGGTGCTGCACGGGCGGCTGCCCGCCGACGAGAAGGACGCGGTGATGCGCGCGTTCGCCGACGGCGAGCTGGACGTGCTGGTCGCGACCACAGTGGTCGAGGTCGGCGTGAACGTGCCGAACGCGACGGTGATGATCGTGCTGGACGCCGACCGGTTCGGCGTCTCCCAGCTGCACCAGTTGCGCGGCCGGGTCGGCCGGGGCTCGGCCGCCGGTCTGTGCCTGCTGGTCACCGAGGCGGTCGAGGGCTCGTCGGCGCGGGAACGGCTGGACGCGGTCGCCTCCACCACCGACGGGTTCAAGCTGGCCGAACTCGACCTGGAACAGCGCCGCGAGGGCGACGTGCTCGGCGCGACCCAGTCCGGCCGGCGCTCGCACCTGCGGCTGCTGTCGCTGAGACGCGACGCCGAGCTGATCCGCGACGCGCGGGCCGAGGCGATCGAACTGGTCGAGGAGGACCCGGACCTGGCCCGGCATCCGGCGCTCGCGGCCTCGGTGGCCGCGCTCGTCGACGAGGAACGCGCCGAATACCTGGAGAAGGGCTGACGGCGGGCCGGTGCGGTCGCGGGGCAGCGGCACGCCCGTGGCGTGCCTAGGCTCGCGCAGATGTCGACACCATCACCCGAACGCGGCGTGCTGCTTCTGGCCCGAGGTGACGAGCTCCTGGTGGACCGGGTCGCCGGGGTCGCCGACGAGACGTCCGGCCGGCGCTGCACCCCGGCGACCCGATTCCAGATCGCCTCGATCAGCAAGCAGATGGCAGCAGTGGCGGTGCTGCTGCTCGCCGAGCGGGGCGCGCTGAGCCTGTCCGACCCGGTGGTACGCCGGCTGCCCGGCACGCCGCCGCCGCAGTGGTCCGGCATCACGCTGCACCACCTGCTCACCCATACCTCGGGGCTCGGGCACTGGGAGGACTACCCGGCGATCGACCTGCACGGGCCGGCCGAGCCGGACGACCTGCTCGACCGGTTCGCGGCGCTGCCGCCACTGTTCCCGCCCGGCGCCGGGTGGCACTACAGCAGTCCCGGCTACGTGCTGCTGGCCCGGACCGTCGAGCAGGTGGCCGACCGGCCGTACGCCGAGTTCCTCGCCGGGGAGGTCTTCGCGCCGCTGGGCATGACCGGCAGCTTCGCCGGTTCCGGCGAGGGGCGGCCGGACGTGGCGACCGGGCACGAGGGCGGCCGCCCGGTGCCGTCCTGGGACCTGGTGACGGTGAGCATGGGCGCTGGTGACGTCTGGTGCACCGGGGCGGACCTGCTCACCTGGCTCGACGTACCGCGCCGGGGGCGGCTGCTCGCCAGGGCCTCGGTGGCGGCGATGACCGCGCCGCACGCGCCCACCGGACGGCCCGACGAGGCGTACGGCTACGGGTTCTTCGTCGGCCCGCTGGCCGGCCGGCGGGCGCTGCACCACTCCGGGGACAACGGTGGCTACAAGGCGTTCGCCGCCTGGCTGCCCGACTCCGACGAGCGGCTCGTCCTGCTGACCAACCAGGCCGAGGTCGACCCGGTCGCGGTCACGTCGGTGCTCGACACGGTCTGACCGCCCGCGCGCCCTGTGCCGGACCCGCGGCAGGCACGGCGAGGGCGCGCCGACCGGGTGGTCGACGCGCCCTCGGGTGCGGATCAGGCGGTGAAGCGGATCCGGCGGCGACGGGCCACCACGAACAGCACCGCGCCGGCGGTTAGCAGCAGCGCGGCGCCGCCGACGATGGCGCCGGCGGCCGGGCCGGTGACGGGCAGGCCGCCACCCTGGCCGGAGCAGTCGTCCGGCTGGGTGTACGGGATGGTCTCGGCGTCCTCGACCACGTCGTACTTCACCGTGACCTTGAGACCCGGGTAGGCGCCGAACTCGACCGAGCTGGTCTTGCCGGGCTCGGACGCGAGCGTCCTGGTGACGCCCTTCTCGGTGGTCAGCGTGGCGGTGAACGGCGCGCCCTGGGCCGGGTTCTCCACGACGAACGTCATCGAGTCGCAGTCCTGGTCCAGCTTGAAGATCGGCTCCGCCGGCGGGGCGGACGGCGACGGCGGGGTGGACGGGCTCGGCGGGAGGGACGCCGACGGCGTCGGGGTCGGCGAGGCCGGCGTGCTCGGCGTGGGCGTGGGACTCGGCGGCGTGCTGGGCGACGGCGACGGGCTCGGCGTCACGCAGTCGCGGGCCGGGCGGGCGATCACGGTCCGCTCGCCCTCGTGCGACTTGCGGCCCCGGTCCCAGTGCGCCCCGACGGTCAGCTTCAGCTCCGGAATCGCGCCGGCGAACGTGTGGGTCTGGGTGCCGGTGAGCGTGCCCTTGCCGGCCGGCTTCAGCTCGGCGCCGACCGCCAGGTCCCCGCTGACCGGGCCGGGCACTGTGGACACGAGCTTGGTGATGCGGCCGGAGATGTCGGTCTCGCTGCTGGTCACGGACCAGGTGACGGTGACCGCGCCGTTCGGGGTGGCGCAGTAGCTGCCGGACGGCTCGGGGTGGTGGGCGGCGGCCGGGCCGGCGACGGTGGCGACGCCCGCGAGGCCGAGCAGCGTGCCGGCGGTGAGGGCGGCGGCACGCCGGAGGTGGAGACGATTCACGCCTGCTCCTGACGAGGGGGAGGATGGGAGAGACCGGGCGGAGGGGCCGGAGCCGCGCGTCCGTCCGGCAATCGGGCCAGACCCTAGCGAGATCGACAGTGCGGGCGTTACCGAGATCGACGGGTCGTAAAGGGTCCGTTATGAATCCGAGATCATTGATGTACGTCGAGTCACCCGGCGTCACCTCGGGTGCTCGATCCACCCCGGCGCGCGGGTCGCGTAGCGTCGGGGCATGCGCAGGGAGCGACGGTGACCCGGATCGTGGCCGGCACGCTCGGCGGGCGGCGGATTGCCGCGCCGCCCGGCGCCGGCACCCGGCCCACCTCCGACCGGGTCCGGGAGGCGCTGTTCAGCGCCGTGCACTCGCACGTCGACCTGGACGGGGCACGTTTCGCCGACCTGTACGCCGGTTCCGGCGCGGTCGGCCTGGAGGCGCTGTCCCGGGGCGCCGCGCACGTGCTGCTCGTCGAGTCCGACGCGCGTGCCGCCCGGGTGATCCGGGAGAACATCGCCGCGCTCCGGGCCGCTCCCGCCGCGCGTCTGGTCACCGGCAAGGTCGCCACCGTGCTGGCCGCCGGTCCGGCCGACGGCCCGTACGACGTGGTCTTCGCCGATCCGCCGTACGCGGTGCCGGACGCCGAGATCACCGCGATGCTGACGGCGCTGGTCGACGGCGGCTGGCTCGCCCCGGACGCCCTGGTGATCGTCGAGCGGTCCAGTCGTTCCGGATCGGTCACGTGGGTGGAAGGTGTCACTCCGGAGCGCAGCAGACGTTACGGCGAGACCACTCTTTGGTACGGTCGCCGATCATGAGACGTGCGGTCTGCCCGGGCTCGTTCGACCCGGTCACCAACGGTCACCTCGACATCATCGGCCGGGCGAGCCGGCTGTTCGACGAGGTGATCGTCGGGGTGCTGGTCAACCAGTCGAAGCAGGGCCTGTTCACGGTCGAGGAGCGGATCGACATGCTCCACGAGGTCACCGCCTCGTACGACAACGTCCGGGTCGAGTCGTTCCGCGGTCTGCTCGTCGACTTCTGCCGGGCGCAGCAGGCGAGTGTGCTGATCAAGGGCCTGCGGGCGGTGAGCGACTTCGACTACGAGCTGCAGATGGCCCAGATGAACATCGGCCTGGCCGGCGTGGAGACGCTGTTCATGCCGACCAACCCGCTCTACTCGTTCATCTCGTCCAGCCTGATCAAGGACGTGGCGAAGTGGGGCGGCGACGTCTCCGCCCACGTCCCCGACCTGGTCCGGGAGCAGCTGGCCACCCGCCTCCGCCCCTGACCCTCCGCCGGGGGTGGGCGACGCGCCGGGTGGGGCGGGTGGGGCGTGGGTGGCTCGGGCGCGACATGATGTGTGCAGCGCCGAAGCCGGGCGCAGGCCGCATCATGGAGGGCGGCCGACGAAGACAGGAGTGAGGTACCGGTGGACCCGCTCGATCGCATCGACGAACTGATCGCCATGGTGGAGCAGGCCCGCTCCGTCCCGATGTCGCGCAACAACTGCATGGTCGACCGGGGCGAGATGATCGCCGCGCTCGACGAGTTGCGCGCGGAGCTTCCCGCCGACCTGCGCCGGGCCGCCGCGCTGCTGGAGGAACGGGACAAGATCATGGAGGCCGGCAAGCGCGAGGCCGACCGGATCATCAGCGAGGGTGAGGCGGAACACGCCCGGCTGGTCTCGGTCAACGAGATCACCGTCTCGGCCGAGCACGAGGGCGCGCGGATCATCGCCGAGGCGCGGGCCGAGGCGCAGCGCCTCCGCGAGGAGGTGGACGACTACGTCGACACCGCGCTGGCGAACTTCGAGCAGTTCCTCACCCGGGCGCTCGCCTCGATAGAGCGCGGCCGGGACAAGATGCACGCGCTGCGCGAGATCGGCACCTTCGCCGGGGACGAGCCGGACCGCCCGCTACCCTTCTGAGCGGCGCGCGGGCCGGTCGCCGACAGCCGGCTGCCGCCGAGCCGGAGGTCCGCCCCCGGTTCGACGGTCCGCCGCCAGGCAGGTAACCTTCTTTGTCGGCCTCTCATCGGCCGGAGTCTGACTATGCCCAAACACTCGCCAAGCACACTCGACCCCAGGTCGCCGCTGGTCCTCGACACGAGGGAACTGCCGCGCCGACCTGGCGCGTTGCGTACGCACAAGCGGGTCGTGCCGGCACCGGCGGACCTCGGCGTGGAGTTGATCAGTGTGCCGGAGGGCGCGGACCTCGACCTCGACCTGAGGTTGGAGTCGGTGTCCGAGGGCGTGCTCGTCTCCGGGACCGTCACCGGTCCCGTCAAGGGCGAGTGCGGCCGCTGCCTGCGCGAGATCGACGAATCGTTGGCCGTGACGATCCAGGAGCTGTACGCGTACGAGAACAGCACCACGGACGACACGACCGATGAGGACGAGGTGGGCCGGATGCAGGGCGATCTGATCGACCTGGAGCCGGCGTTGCGGGACGCGGTGGTGCTGGCGCTGCCGACGAACCCGCTCTGCCGGGAGGACTGCCCAGGCCTGTGCCCCGACTGCGGGGTGCACTGGGACGATCTGCCGGCCGATCACAGCCATCAGCAGGTCGACCCGCGTTGGGCGAGCCTGACGCAACTGACCCGTACAGAGGAGTAAGAACCGTGGCCGTCCCCAAGCGCAAGATGTCGCGCAGCAACACCCGCGCCCGCCGGGCGAACTGGAAGGCCTCGGCGGTGGCGACCGTGGCCTGCCCGCAGTGCAAGTCGGCCAAGCTGCCGCACGCCGCCTGCTCCGTCTGCGGCACCTACAACGGCCGTCAGGTCCTCGAGGTCTGACGCGGACGCCGAGTGACGTCCCCGACCACCGGTCGGGTGACGCGCGCACCAAGGCTCACGCCCGGTGCCCCGGCTCCCTCCACCGCCGACCGGCCCCCGGCCGGCGGGCCGGCGGAGCCGGGCACCGCGCGGATCGCCGTCGACCTCCTCGGCGGGGACGATGCTCCCGCCGTCGTGGTTGACGGCGCTCTGCGAGCGGTACGCACTGATCCCGCCCTGCACCTGATGCTCGTCGGCCCGATCGAGGTGGCCGGCGAGCTGATCGGTGCGCTCGACCCGGCGCAGCGAGCCCGGGTCACGGTCCGCCCGGTGCGGACCGCCGTCGGCATGGCCGACCATCCCACCGCCGCCCGCGGCGAGAGCACGGTACGCACGGCCGTGCAGGCCGTCCGCGACGGCCTCGCCGACGCCGTGGTCTCCGCCGGCTCGACCGGCGCCACAGTCACCGCCGCCGCGCTCGGCCTCGGCCGCTGGACCGGGATACGCCGCCCCGCGCTCGTCGCCACGCTGCCCGCCGTCGAGGGGCCCGTGGTGCTGCTGGACGTGGGCGGCACGCTCGAACCCGGCCCCGCCACGCTGACCCGGCACGCCGTCCTGGGCGCCGCCTACGCGGCAGTGGCGCACTCCGTCACCGCGCCCCGCGTCGGGTTGCTCTCCGTCGGGCACGAGACCGGCAAGGGCGACCGGCTGCGCCGCCACACCGATCCCGCGATCGCCGCCCTGGCGCTGCCCTGTGACGCGCGCTACGTCGGCCTGGTCGAGGGGTACGACATCTCCCTCGGCGCCCGCGCCGACGTGGTGGTGACCGACGGCTTCACCGGCAACGTCCTGCTGAAGGCCATCGAGGGCGCGTACGCGATGGCCGGTGGCCCTCCGCCCGGCGGCGGCGCGCCCCGCGCCGCCGCCCTGCTGGGGGTGGGCGGCACCGTGGTCGTGTGCCACGGCGCGGCCGGCTCCGAGGACGTCGCCTCGGGCATCGCCCTGGCCGCTCACCTGTGGCGCCGCGACGCCGCCGGAACGGTCCGCGCCCTGCTCGCCGACGTTGCGCACGAACCCGCACCTGACCGACACGACACCGAGGTAGCACCATGACCAACGACAAGCGGCGGCGTGCTCCCGTCGGCCACCTGGAGGCGGCCTTCGGAGTGTCGCTCGACCCGGAACTGCTGGAACGCGCGCTGACCCACCGCTCGTACGCGTACGAGAACGGCGGCCTGCCCACGAACGAGCGGCTGGAGTTCCTGGGCGACTCGGTGCTCGGCGTGGTGATCACCACTGCGCTGTTCCACAACCACCCCGACCTGCCCGAGGGTCAGCTGGCGAAGCTGCGCGCCAGCGTCGTCAACATGCGGGCGCTCGCCGACGTGGCGCGTGGCCTGGGCCCGGACGGGCTGGGCGCGTACCTGCTGCTGGGCAAGGGCGAGGAGGCCACCGGCGGGCGGGACAAGGCGAGCATCCTGGCCGACACGCTGGAGGCGCTGCTGGGCGCGATCTACCTCCAGTACGGCCTGGACACCGCGGCCATCGTGATCCACCGGCTCTTCGACCCGCTGATGGCCGAATCGGCGGGCCGGGGCGCGGCGCTGGACTGGAAGACCAGCCTCCAGGAGCTGACCGCGGCGCTGGGGCTCGGCGTGCCGGAGTACCGGATCGAGGGCACCGGACCGGACCACCTGAAGACGTTCACCGCCTGGGTGGTGGTCGCCGGCAACCGCTACGGCGGCGCGGAGGGGCGCAGCAAGAAGGAAGCCGAGCAGCGCGCCGCCGAGTCGGCCTGGCGGATGATCACCGAGCGGGCCGAGGCCGAGGCGGCGGGGGACGAGACGGCGGGGCAGGACGAGACGGCGGACGTCGAGGCGGGCGCCGGCCGTGCCTGAGCTGCCCGAGGTCGAGACCGTCCGGGTGGGACTGGCCCAGTGGGTGATCGGCCGGCGGATCGCCGCCGTCGAGGTGCGCCACCCCCGGGCGGTACGCCGGCACGCGCCGGGCAGCGCGCACTTCGCCGACGTGCTCGCCGGGCGGACGATCACCGGCGTACGCCGCCGCGGCAAGTACCTCTGGCTGCCGCTGGACAGCGGTGACGCGGTGATCGGCCACCTCGGCATGTCCGGCCAGTTGCTGTTGCAGCCGGCCGGCGCGGCCGACGAGCTGCACCTGCGGGTCCGGTTCCGGTTCGCCGACGACGGGCCGGAGCTGCGCTTCGTCGACCAGCGCACGTTCGGCGGGCTGTCCGTCTCCGAAGGCGGGGCGGAGCTGCCGGCCGAGATCGCGCACATCGCCCGCGACCCGATGGACCCGGAGTTCTCCGACGAGGCGTTCGTGGCGGCGCTGCGCCGCAAGCGTACGGAGATCAAACGCGCGCTGCTCGACCAGACGCTGATCTCCGGGGTGGGCAACATCTACGCCGACGAGGCACTGTGGCGGGCGAAGCTGCACGGCGCCCGCCCGGCCGACGCGCTCACCCGCCCGGCCGCGCTGCGGCTGCTCGGGCACGTCCGGGACGTGCTCGCCGAGGCGATCAAGCAGGGCGGCACCAGCTTCGACGAGCTGTACGTGAACGTCAACGGCGAGAGCGGCTACTTCGACAGGTCGCTGAACGCCTACGGCCGGGAGGCCGAACCCTGCCCGCGCTGCGGCGCGCCGATCCGGCGGGAGGCGTTCATGAACCGGTCCTCCTACAGCTGCCCGCGATGCCAGCCGCGGCCCCGGGGCACCCTCCGGGGTTGACCCCGAGCCGATTCGGGGTTGCGCCGGTGTGCATCGCCCGACGGTCCCCGGAGACGCGCCGGAGCGTACCCGGAGATGCCCTTTTCCGCCCGGTCCGTGCGGCCGGTTCCGGCCGCGCGGACCGCGCCCGCCGGATCGGGGACGAGCGGGGGCCGTTCCCCGATGCCGGGGCCCCGCCTGCTGCCTAGCGTCATCTGGGTCGGCGCAGGGCCGGCATCAGGAGGGTGGAACCCGGAACATGGGCAGGCGACCGGTGACCGTGCGGCTGGCACGGTGGAGTGCGGAGCATCCGTGGCGCGCGATCGCGTTGTGGGTGGTCTTCGTGGCGGTGTGTTTCGTGGGCGGCAGCGCCGCCGGGCTGAACGAGGCGACCGACGAGGATCAGGCGATCGGCGAGTTCGGACGGGCACAGCTGATCGTCGACAGTGGCGGGTTCGACCGGCCGGCGACCGAGAACGTGCTGATCACCGCCCGCTCGGGTTCGCTCGACCAGACCGCGGCGAAGGCCGCCGCGCAGGACGCGGCCGACCGGCTGCGGCAGGTCGACGGCGTGGCGTCGATCGGTACGCCGATGCCGTCGCGCGACGGCAGCGCGCTGCTGGTGCCGATCACCATGTCGGGCGACCCGGGCACCGCCGGGGACCGGGTGCAGCCGCTGCGGGACACCACCGCGAAGGTGCAGGACGCGCACCCGCAGCTGCGGGTGGAGCAGGTCGGCGGCCCGTCGATCGACAAGGCGCTCGACGACACGCTCGGCAAGGACTTCAAGCGCGCCGAGCTGCTCAGCCTGCCGGTGACGCTGGCCATCCTGATCATCGCGTTCGGCGCGCTGATCGCCGCCGGTGTGCCGGTGCTGCTGGCACTCTCCTCGGTGGCGGCCGCGATGGGCCTCTCCACGCTCGCCTCGCACCTGGTGCCGGCCACCGACACCACCGCCAGCGTCATCCTGCTGATCGGTATGGCGGTCGGCGTCGACTACTCGCTGTTCTACGTGCGGCGGGAGCGGGAGGAACGAGCGAAGGGCCGCTCCGGTCTGGACGCGGTGGAGATCGCGGCGGAGACCTCCGGGCACGCCGTGGTGGTCTCCGGCACCGCCGTGATCATCTCGATGGGCGGTCTGCTGCTCGCCCAGGACGCGATCTTCTCCTCGCTGGCCGTCGGCTCGATCCTGGTGGTGGCGGTCGCGGTGATCGGCTCGCTCACAGTGCTGCCGGCGCTGCTGGCGAAGCTGGGCCGCTGGGTGGACCGGCCGCGGGTGCCGCTGCTGTGGCGCCTCACCGCGCCGCGCACCGGTCAGTCGGCCCGGCCCCGGTTCTGGCCGGCGGTGCTCAAGCCGGCGCTGCGCGCGCCGGTGGCGACGCTGCTGATCTCGGTGGCGCTGCTGCTCGCGCTGGCCGCGCCCGCGCTCGGCATGAAGCTGAAGTTCCCCGGCCCGGAGGACGTGCCGCGCACCACCGCCGCCATGCAGGCGTACGACCGGCTCACCGCGGCGTTCCCGAGCAACGGCACCAGCCACACGGTCGCCGTGCGGGCGCCCGCCGAGCAGGCCGACCGGGTACGGGCCGCGCTCACCGACCTGGCCGGCCGGACCGCCACGGACCCGCTCTTCGCGCCGGCCGAGGGGGACGGCCCGGAGATCCAGGTGTCGGCGGACCGGCGGGTGTCGGTGCTGGAGGTGGCCACGCCGCACGCCAGCCGCTCCGACGAGGCGTCCCGGTCGCTGCACGAGCTGCGCGAGGACCTGGTGCCGGCCACGCTCGGCGGCATCCCGGGCGTGGAGTACGCGGTCGGCGGCGGCGTGGCCGCCAGCGAGGACTACGCCGCCCACATCTGGGCGAAGCTGCCGATCGTCGCCGCGTTCGTGCTGGCGCTGACGTTCCTGGTGATGGCGTGGACGTTCCGGTCGGTGGTGGTGGCGCTGACCTCGATCCTGCTGAACCTGCTCTCCGCCGGGGCCGCGTACGGGCTGCTGGTGCTGGTCTTCCAGAGCACCTGGGCGGAAGGGCTCCTCGGCTTCACCTCGATGGACGCGATCGTCACCTGGCTGCCGCTGTTCCTGTTCGTGGTCCTCTTCGGCTTGTCGATGGACTACCACGTCTTCGTGGTCAGCCGGATCCGTGAGGCGATCGACCGGGGCATGCCCAACCGGGAGGCGGTGGCGCACGGCATCACCTCCTCGGCCGGGGTGGTGACCAGCGCGGCGGTGGTGATGGTGGCGGTGTTCTCCATCTTCGCCACGCTCAGCATGATCGACTTCAAGCAGCTCGGCATCGGCCTGGCGGCGGCGATCCTGCTGGACGCCACGATCATCCGGGCGGTCGTGCTGCCCTCGGTGATGACGCTGCTGGGTGACGCGAACTGGTGGGCGCCACGCTTCATGCGCCGCCGTACGGTCGTCGCCCCGGCGGTGGAGCCGCCGCCCGCCCCGGCCCCGGAGCTGGTCGGCGCCCGCTGATTCCGGGTCCGGGCGCCGGTCCGCGCGGCATGTCCGTCGCGGCTTGACATCCGGTCCGGACCGTGCTGGCGGCTGAGACGGCATCCCCTAGTGAGCGATATACCTGAGAGTCATAATTATGGGTCTTGTGACGGATGTGTGGGTCGGGTGTTCATGGGCGGGGTAGTTCGGGTCGGTGGCCGCCGAGGCTGAGCATGGCCATGGCAATGAGGGCTTCGGATGAGTGGAAGCCGAAGGCCATGCGGGTGATGAGGCGGATCTTGGCGTTGACGGACTCGATGCGGCCGTTGGACAGGCCATGGGTGATGGCGGCGATGATCTGGTCGCGGTGACGGGTGACGCGTCGTTGTAGGTCGATGAAGATGTCGATGCGGCTGCGGCGGGCCCACCCGATCCATCGGTCGAGGGCCTCGACTGCGGCTGTCGGGCTGGTCTTGGCCAGGGTGAACACCAGTCGGAGGCCTTCTTTCAACGCCCAGGCCCGGTGCAGGCGGGGGTGGGTCTTGGCGATCCAGGCGAGTTTGGCCTGCTGGGCGTCGGTG